>NZ_LT607803.1:7048342-7733565 GCF_900090195.1 Variovorax sp. HW608 | reverse complement strand
GAAAGGATCCCCCGGTCACACCAGGAAAATCATCATGAAACGCACTTATCAAGCATCCAAGACCCGCCGCGCCCGTACCCACGGTTTTCTGGTCCGCATGAAGACCCGCGGTGGTCGCGCCGTCATCAACGCGCGCCGCGCCAAGGGCCGCAAGCGCCTCTCCGTCTAACGGCACCGCCCCGGCGCCGTTGCCAGTCGTACCGCCCGCGCCCGTACGAACCGACGGCGCCCCGCGGTTCGCTACCATGCAGCGGCTCAAGACCCGCGCGCAATTCCAGGCCGTACTCGCAGGTGCCACCGTGGCGCGCACTGCCCACTTTGCACTGCACCGCTGCCCGCTTGACGCTCCGTCCGGCGCGGCCTCGCTTTTCGGGGCGCAGGACGTCTGGGTGGGCGCCATGGTGCCCAAGCGCTGGGCACGCCGCGCGGTCACCCGCAATGCGATCAAACGCCAGATCTACAACGTGACCGCCGCGTCCGAAGCCTCGCTCGCGCATGCGGCGCACGTGGTGCGCCTGCGCGCCGGCTTCGATCGCAAGCAATTCGTGAGCGCGGTCTCCGACAAGCTCAAGGCCGCGGTACGGGCCGAACTCCAGCTGCTGCTGGAGCGGGCCGCTGCGGCGCGCGCATGATGCGGCGCCTCCTCATCGGCCTCGTGAAGGCCTACCGCCTGCTGCTGAGCCCCTGGCTCGGCCAGGCTTGCCGTTTCGAGCCGACCTGTTCCGTCTACGCCATCGGCGCGCTCGAGCAGCACGGCGCGCTGGTCGGCAGCTACCTCACACTGCGCCGGATCTGCCGTTGCCAACCCTGGTGCCAGGGCGGCCACGATCCGGTTCCCCCCAAGGCACAGCGCCCCGCATCGCGACCGGGGCTGTTCGCCTTCCTTACTTCCGACGACAAGAAGTCTTCTTCATGAACGATATCCGCCGCACCATTCTGTGGGTGATCTTTGGCTTCTCGCTGGTGCTGCTGTGGGACCAATGGCAGGTCTACAACGGTCACCGGCCGACCTTCCTTCCTTCGGCCAAGACCGCGGCGACCGATCGCGCCAACACGCCTGCCACGCCGGCCGCGCCGTCCAGCGGGGTGCCGGCCGCGAGCGCTCCCGCGGCGACCGCTTCGCTGCCGCAGCAAGGCGCCGCGCCCGCCATCGGCGAGCGCGTCACGGTGACGACGGACGTCTTCAAGGCCACCATCGACGGCGAAGGCGGCACGCTTTCCGAGCTGCAGCTGCTCAACTTCGTCGACCAGACGAACAACCACGGCCTGGTGGAATGGTTCCGCCGCCTCGTGGGCATGCCGGTCGCCGAGAACGAATCGCACCCGGTCACGCTCATGGAGAACGGTTCGCCCGCCACGCGCTACGTCGCACAGACGGGCCTGCTCAACCAGGTGCAGACCGGCGAGCGCTTCCCCAACCACCTGACGCTGATGACGCCGCGCAGCGGCGCGCGCGAGCTCGCTGAAGGCCAGAAGACGCTCGAAGTCGCGTTCGAATCCCAGCCCGTCGGCGGCCTGAAGTACGTCAAGACCTACGTGTTCCAGCGCGGCGACTATTCGATCCACGTCAAGCACGAGATCGTCAACGTGAGCAACCAGCCGGTCGACGCGCAGCTCTACCTGCAGTTCGTTCGCCACGGCACGGTCGCGTCGAGCACGATGTTCGGCACCAACACCTTCACCGGTCCGGCCATCTTCACGGAGCAGAAGAAGTTCCAGAAGATCAACTTCACGGACATCACCAAGAACAAGGTCGAGCTCCCCGCGCCCGCCACCAACGGATGGGTCGCGATGGTGCAGCACTACTTCGTCTCGGCCTGGCTGCTCAACGTGCCGGGCAGCGACGCGCTCAAGCGCGAGTTCCGCGTCGCGGATCTGGGCAACAACCTGTTCTCGGTCGCGATGGTGCTCGACGTGCCCAAGCTCGCGCCGGGCGCGACCCAGTTGATCGAATCCAACCTGTTCGCCGGTCCCGAGGAAGAAAAGAAGCTCGAAGCGCTCGCCCCGGGCCTCGAACTGGTCAAGGACTACGGGATCTTCGCGATCATCTCCAAGCCGCTCTACTGGCTGCTCAACCAGCTGTACGGCATCCTCGGCAACTGGGGCTGGTCGATCGTCGCGCTGGTGTTTCTGCTGAAGGCCGCGTTCTTCTGGCTCAACGCGAAGGCCTACGGCAGCATGGCCAAGATGAAGGCCATCAACCCGCGGATCATGGAAATGCGCGAGCGGCTGAAGGACAAGCCGCAGGAGATGCAGCAGGAGATGATGCGCATCTACCGCGAGGAAAAGGTCAACCCGATGGGCGGCTGCTTCCCGATCCTGATCCAGATCCCGGTGTTCATCGCCCTGTACTGGGTGCTGCTGTCGTCGGTCGAAATGCGCCATGCGCCGTGGATCCTGTGGATCAGGGATCTCTCCGCGCCGGACCCGTGGTTCATCCTGCCGGCGGTGATGACCGCGACCTCGCTGTTCCAGACCTGGCTCAATCCGACGCCGCCGGACCCGATGCAGGCCAAGCTGATGTGGATCATGCCGCTGGCGTTCAGCGTGATGTTCATCTTCTTCCCGGCCGGCCTGGTGCTGTACTGGATCACGAACAACGTGCTGTCGATCGCGCAGCAGTGGTTCATCAACAAGCGCCTCGGCGTGCTCGGCAACAAGCCGTCGAAGTAGCCGCAGCCGCACTCCGTCCGGAAAAAGGGCCGCGCAAGCGGCCCTTCTTGCTGGACTTGCTGGAAGAATCACCGACATGCTTGCGCGCACCGCCGATCCGATCGTTGCCATCGCCACCGCCCCGGGCCGTGGCGCGGTCGGTATCCTGCGGATTTCCGGCGCGCGGATGGCGCCGCTCATCACGGCCCTTTGCGGGCGGCCATTGAAGGCGCGCGAGGCGACCTACCTGCCCTTCCGCGACGCGCAGGGCCTGCCAATCGATCACGGGCTGGCGATCCACTTTCCCGCGCCCCATTCGTTCACCGGCGAGGACGTGCTCGAGCTGCAGGCGCACGGTGGCCCGGTGGTGCTGCAACTGCTGCTGGCGCGCTGCCTCGAAGCGGCGGCCGAGTTCGATGTCGCCAGCGGCCGGGCGCGCCTCCCCGGCTTGCGGGTGGCCGAGCCCGGCGAGTTCAGCCAGCGCGCCTTCCTGAACGGCAAGATCGACCTCGCCCAGGCGGAGGCGATCGCCGACCTGATCGACGCCAGCACGGAAGCCGCCGCGCGCAGCGCCGGCCGGTCGCTTTCCGGCGCGTTCTCGCAAGAAATCCACGAACTGCTCGACGCGCTGATCCGCTTGCGGATGCTGGTCGAGGCCACGCTCGACTTTCCCGACGAGGAAATCGACTTTCTCCAGGAGGCCGATGCCATCGGCCAGCTCGCATCGCTGAAGTCGCAACTGGCCGTCGTGCAAAGCCGCGCCCGCCAGGGCGCGTTGCTGCGCGAAGGGATCCGGGTGGTGATCGCCGGCCAGCCCAACGCCGGCAAGAGTTCCTTGCTCAACGCGCTGGCGGGCGCTGAACTGGCGATCGTGAGTTCGGTGCCCGGGACCACGCGCGACGTGGTTTCGGAAACCATCCAGATCCACGGCGTGCCGCTGCACGTGGTCGATACGGCCGGGCTGCGCAAGAGCATCGACGAGGTCGAGCAGATCGGCATCGCACGCGCCTGGGGCCAGATCGAGGGCGCCGACGCGGTGCTTTTCCTCCACGACCTGACACGGACCGCGTTGCCCGAGTATGCGAGGGCCGACGCAGAGATCGCGAGCGACCTGGCGGATCGTCTGCCCGTCGGCGTGCCGGTGATCGACGTCTGGAGCAAGCAGGACGCCGTGCCCTCCGCGGCCGCTGCGACCGGCGTGAGCCTCTCGGCGAAGACCGGGTTCGGCATCGAGGCGCTGCGCACCCGTTTGCTCGAGGTGGCGGGATGGCAGGCAGTGCCCGAGGGTGTCTATCTGGCGCGGGCGCGCCACGTCCAGGCCCTCAAGCGTGTCGAGCAGCACATCGACATCGCCGCCCTGCATCTGGCGGCGCGTGCACAGTCGCTGGACCTGCTGGCGGAAGAGTTGCGGCTGGCGCAGAACGCCCTGAACGAAATCACGGGCGAATTTGGTGCAGACGACCTGCTCGGCGTGATCTTTTCCCGTTTTTGCATCGGGAAGTAACCGAGAGTGTGAATCTTTGTGACATTTGTCACCTTACATTCCCGCTTTCGCGGATACTGCGCTCGACCAGCAGGGCCTTATCACGATGTCTTCCAGCATTCAGGATTTATGCCGGGCCGTCGCCCAGAACACCAGCTACGACGCCTTCGCGCCCGCGTTCAACGCGCAACAGTGGGAGACGCTCGGCAGCTACCTGCAGCCTTTCGACCTTGCCGCCGGCCACGTCCTGATCGACCAGGGCGCCCATGACCGCACCCTCTTCTTCATCGAGAGCGGCGCGCTCAGCGTCCACGTGATCGGCGACAAGGGCCAGATGCGACTCGCTATCCTCAACCCGGGTTCCGTGGTGGGCGAAGGGGCGTTCTTCTCGCGGCTGCCGCGCTCGGCCAACGTGGTCGCGACCGGCGCGGCCCGCGTCTGGCGCCTGACCGCGCTGCGCTTTAGCGAGATGTCCAACCGGCAACCCTCGCTGGCGCTGGAACTGACGATGAGCCTGGGCGCCGTCATCGCCAAGCGGATGGTCAACAAGCCCAAGCGGGTGGCCGTGACCTGAGTTCCGCATGCCGGTTCGACATGCGCAGCGCGCCGCGCGTCGAACCGGGACGGCATCAACCCTTCTGCAGCTTGTCGATGGCCATGGCCAGCGCGCCGGGCTTGCCGGACAGCACCAGCGTGTCGCCGTCCGCGAGCACCGCGTCGTCCGTCGCGTCGGCGGTCTTGCCGTCGCGGCGGCGCAGGCTGGCGACGCGCACACCCAGGGCTTCGAGCGCCAGTCGCGCCAGCGGCTGGCCGATCGCGCGGGCGCCGGCCGAGAGCGTGAAGGTGTTGAGCCGCTCGTGATCCAGTTCGTCGGCGTTGTCGTCGTCGGCGCCGTGGAAGTAGCCGCGAAGCAGGTTGTAGCGCGCGTCGCGCTGGTCCTGCACCACACGGATCACGCGCCGCATCGGCACGCCGACCAGCGCCAGCGCGTGGCTCGCGAGCATGAGCGAGCCTTCGATCGCTTCCGGCACCACTTCGGTGGCGCCTGCCGTCTGCAGCTTTTCGAGATCGCGGTCGTCCTGGGTCCGGACGATCACCGGCACCTGCGGCGCATGCGCGCGTGCATTCGCGAGCACCTTCAGCGCGCCCGCCACGTCGTGGTAGGTGACGACCAGGGCGCTCGCCCGCGCCAGGCCCGCGGCCATCAGCGCCTGCAGCCGCGACGCGTCGCCGAAGACGACCGAATCGCCGGCGGCAGCGGCCTGCCGGACGCGATCGGGATCGAGATCGAGCGCCAGGTACGGGATCCCCTCGCGCTCCAGGACGCGCGCCAGGTTCTGCCCGCAGCGCCCGTAGCCGCAGATGATCACGTGCTGGGCGGTGTTGATCGTCTTGCGGGCGATCGTGGTCATCTGCAGCGACTGCTGCAGCCAGTCGCTCGCCACCAGCCTGCGGACGATGCGATTGCTGTACATGATGATGAACGGCGTCGACAGCATCGACAGCACCATCGACGCGAGCACCGGGTTCACCAGCCATTCGGGCAAGAGGCTCTTTCCCTGTGCCAGTGTGAGCAGCACGAAGCCGAATTCACCGGCCTGCGCGAGGTACAGCCCGGTGCGCAGCGACACACCTGCCGTCGCGCCCAGGAGGCGTGCCAGCGCGGTGACGAGGGTCAGCTTGAACGCCAGCGGCAGCACCAGCAGCACCAGCACCAGCGCCCAGTGCTGCACGACGACGTGCCAGTCGAGCGACATGCCGATCGTGATGAAGAACAGCCCCAGCAGCACGTCGTGGAACGGGCGGATGTCCGTTTCCACCTGGTGCTTGAACTCGGTCTCGGACACCAGCATGCCGGCGACGAAGGCGCCGAGCGCGAGGCTCAGGCCGGCCAGTTCCGTCAGCCAGGCCAGGCCCAGGGTCACCAGGAGCAGGTTGAGCATGAACAGCTCGTCGCTGCGCCGCCGCGCGACGAGCGTCAGCCACCAGCGCATGATGCGCGGGCCGCCGTAGAGCAGCACGGCGATCAGAAAGCCCGCCTTGACGACGGCGAGCGCGAGCGCCTTCAGAAGCGCTTCGGGCGGCGCGCCCAGGGCCGGGATGATCACCAGCAGCGGCACCACCGCGAGATCCTGGAACAGCAGCACCCCCACGACGCGCTTGCCGTGCTCGCTGTCGAGCTCGAGGCGCTCGGCCATCAGCTTCACGACGATCGCGGTGCTGCTCATCGCGAGCGCGCCGGACAGCACCAGTGCTGTCTGCCAGTTCAACTGCCGGGCGGCGGGCAGCACGGAAGACACCAGCAGCGCGCCGGCGGTAGCGATCGCGACCGTCAGCACGACCTGCAGCAAGCCGAGGCCGAACACGTGCTTGCGCATCGCCCGCAGCTTGGGCAGGCTGAATTCGAGGCCGATCACGAACATCAGGAAGACCACGCCGAACTCGCCCAGGTGCTGGATGCCTTCGGAGTTCTGCGCCAGCGCGAAGGCGTGCGGCCCGATCAGCACGCCGGCCGCCAGATAGCCCAGCATCGGCGGCAGCTTGAGGGACCGGCAGGCGACCACGCCGATCACCGCCGCAAGCAGGTACATCAGCGTGAGGTCGAACGAGGTCATGAGCCGATGCTACTGAATGTGGCCCGCTTCCCGCGCCCGCCGTTTCACCCTGTTCCCCTTATTTCTGCCGCTCTTGCCCTGCCCGATAAAATTCCGCGATGAGCTCTCGCCCCGATCTGCCCCCCACGGCCGCACCCGAAGCCATGCTTGCGCGCGCGCGCACCACCTTCGACATCGAAGCAGCGGCCGTGCTCGGCCTGAAGGACCGCGTCGGACCGAGCTTCGTCGATGCCGTGCGCAAGATCCTGGACGTGCGCGGACGCGTCGTCGTCATGGGCATGGGCAAGAGCGGCCACGTGGGTCGCAAGATCGCGGCCACCCTCGCCTCGACCGGCACGCCGGCGATGTTCGTGCATCCGGCGGAAGCCAGCCACGGCGACCTCGGGATGATCAAGGCCGTCGACCTCGTGCTCGCCATTTCCAACAGCGGCGAGGTCGAGGAACTCACCGTCATCCTGCCCGTCGTCAAACGCCAGGGCGTGCCGCTGATCGCCATCACCGGCCGTGTCGATTCCACGCTCGCGCGCCACGCCGACATCGTTCTGGACAGCGGTGTCGAAAAGGAGGCCTGCCCGCTCAATCTCGCGCCGACCGCCAGCACCACCGCGCAAATGGCACTGGGCGATGCCTTGGCGGTCGCCTTGCTCGATGCGCGCGGGTTCGGCACCGAGGATTTCGCCCGCTCGCATCCCGGCGGCGCGCTGGGCCGCAAGCTGCTCACCCACGTGAGCGACGTCATGCGCTCCGGCGACGACGTGCCGCGCGTCGCGCCGGAGGCCGGCTTCACCGACCTGATGCGCGAGATGAGCGCCAAGGGGCTCGGTGCGACGGCGGTCGTCGACCCGGACGGCCGCGCGATCGGCATCTTCACCGACGGCGACCTGCGCCGGCAGGTCGAGACCGGCGCGGACCTGCGCGCGCTGACGGCGCGTGACGTCATGCATGTCGGGCCGCGCACCTTGCGCGCCGAGGCGCTGGCCGCCGAAGCGGCCGAACTGATGGAGCAGCACCGCATCACCAGCGTGCTCGTCGTGGATGCATCCGGGGTGCTCATCGGCGTGCTCAGCATCAACGACCTGATGCGCGCGAAAGTCATCTGATGCCGGTCGAATTCAAGGCGGAGACCCTGCTCGCCGCGCAGGACGTTCGCGTCGTGTTCTTCGACGTCGACGGCGTGCTGACCGACGGCGGCGTGTATTTCAGCGAGCACGGCGAGACGCTCAAGCGCTTCAGCATCCTCGACGGCTACGGCCTCAAGCTGCTGCGCGCGGCCGGCATCAAGCCGGCGGTGATCACCGGCCGCGACTCGAAGCCGCTGCGGGTGCGGCTCGAGGCGCTCGGCATCGAGCATGTGCGTTACGGCACCGAAGACAAGCTGCCCGCCGCCGAGGCCATGCTGGCATCGTTCGGCCTGGACTGGAAGCAGGCGGCCGCGATCGGCGACGACTGGCCCGACCTGCCCGTGCTCACGCGCGTCGCTTTCGCCGCGGCGCCCGCGAACGCGCACGCCGAAGTCCGTGCCATCGCCCACCATGTGACGAGCGCGCGCGGCGGCGAAGGCGCGGCGCGCGAGTTCTGTGATCTGCTCTTGACCGCGGGCGGGCACTACCGCCGATTCCTGGATGCCGCGCGAGGCCGGCCCGAATGAAGTCGGCCTGGAGCCTGCTGCGTGACGGATTCGATCGCGTCACGATCTACCTGCCCCTGATCCTGACTGCGACGCTCGCGCTGGGCACCTACTGGCTGGTCCGCAATGCGCCCAAGCTGCTGGAGCCGGCCCCGAAGGAGGCGCCGGTCCACGAGCCGGACTTCTTCATGCGCGGCTTCGTGGTGAAGAGCTTCCTGCCGAGCGGCGAACTGCGCAGCGAATTGTTCGGCAAGGAGGGCCGGCACTACCCGGACAGCGACACGCTGGAGGTCGACGAGGTGCGCTTCCGCTCCATCTCGGATGAAGGGCTGGTCCTGCACGGCTCGGCCAAGCGCGGCCTCTCGAACGGCGACGGCACCGAGATCCAGTTGTTCGGCAACGCGGTCGTGACGCGCGATGCTGCCGTCGGCCCCAACGGGAGCGTCATCCCGCGCCTGGAGTTTCGCGGCGAATTCCTGCACGTCTTCACCGATACGGAACGTGTGAAATCCAACAAGCCTGTCGAGCTGACGCGCGGCACCGACAAGTTCACCTCGGACTCGATGGACTACGACAACGCGACCGGCATCGCCAATCTGCAGGGCCGCGTGCGCGGGCTTCTGATCCCGGCGCAGGTTCCGCCGGCCGGCAAACGCTGACGTCGACATGAAGCGTCTCGCATTCATCACCGGCGCCTCCAGCGGCATCGGGCAGGCATTGGCCGCGCGCTTCTACGAGGCGGGCTACGACCTGGCGCTCGTGGCGCGGCGCACGGCGGAAATCGAAGCCTGGGCCGCGCAGAAGAAGATCGATGCCTCGCGCTGCGGGATCTACGGCGCCGACGTGGCGCAGATCGACAGCATCGTCGCGGCCGGCACCGCGTGCCTGGAGCGGCAAGGCGTGCCCGACGTGGTGATCGCCAACGCCGGCATCAGCGTCGGGATCGACACCGCCGAGCGCAGCGACCTCGAGGTGTTCGCACGCCTCCTGGCCATCAACAACGTCGGCGTTGCCGCGACCTTCCATCCCTTCGTTCGCGCGATGCAGTCGCGCGGCAGCGGTCGCCTGGTGGGCATCGGCAGTGTCGCGGCGATCCGCGGCCTGCCCGGGCACGGTGCGTATTGCGCCAGCAAGGCCGGTGTGGTGGCTTACTGCGAGAGTCTGCGCACGGAACTTCGCGGCGGCGGGGTCAAGGTCGTGACCGTTTCGCCGGGCTACGTCGATACCCCGCTGACGCGGGCGAACCGCTACGGCATGCCGTTCCTGATGCAGCCGGCCGATTTCGCGGATAAGGCATTCCATGCCATCGAGGCGGGCACGAGCTACCGGGTGATCCCGTGGCAGATGGGCGCCGTGGCGAAGCTGCTGCGGGTGCTTCCCAATGCCCTGTACGACCGGGTCGTCCAAGGTCGCGGGCGCAAGCGACGCGCCGGCGAATAGGCGGGGTCGTCAAGAGCGCCGGCCATGAAAAAAGGCTCCCGAGGGAGCCTTTCTTCTTGATTCCGATGCGGAACGGGTGGGGCGATCAGTAGCCGCTGTTGCCGCCGTTGCCGCCGCCGTAACCGCCGCGGCCGCCGCCACGAGGACCTGCGCCGTAGGGGCTGCGGAAACCACCGTCGCCGCCGCGACCGCCGCCACCGCCGCCGCCACCACCGTAGCCGCCGCCACCGCCGCCGCCGTAACCACCACCGCCGCCGCTGCGACCACCACCGCCGTAGCCGCCGCCACCGCCGCCGTAACCACCACCACCGCCGCCGTAGCCGCCGCTACGCGGAGGACGCGCTTCCATCGGACGCGCCTCGTTCACCACCACGCTGCGGCCGCCCAGGGGCTGACCGTTCATGCCGTTGATGGCCGCCTGTGCTTCCGCCTCGCTACCCATCTCGACAAAACCGAAGCCCTTGGAACGACCGGTATCGCGCTCCATCATGACTTTGGCGCTGGTCACGGCACCGAATTGGCCGAAAGCTTGCTCGAGATCGCCGTCGCGTACCGAGTAAGGCAGATTACCGACGTACAGTTTGTTGCCCATCAAGGGACTCCTAATAAACACACAAGAAAAAGCGATGGAGTCCCGAAAGCACCACCAGCCGAAAAGACTCGACGAGTTGCGCGAAACTGACCGATCACCGATTGCATCCACCCGAAAAGTGGAGGGATGCTCGCCCATTATGTGGGAAATACGTGTTGTGCAACTAGGAATTTGCCCCGAGTACTACGGGCGAGATAAATAATTTACAAGTTGGTGCCTACTTACAACGCAGGCCTGCAAGACGCTGGAGTCCGCCCGCTCATTGGGGAGCAGCCGCCTTCCATTGCGAGAAGGGGCTCGGGTCAACAGGCTTGTCCTACAACTTGAGGGATATGACCCCGGCGGCGCCCGGGTGTCCGGCAGCAGGATGCCCTGTCGTGCCCGGCGAGCGCATCGTGCGGCGCGTGCCGATCCGGCTGGCGCACAGCATCAGCCCCGTCATCTTCCTGGTGCTCCGCGTTGCGGCGCTGATCGACCGGGGTCGAGCCGCCAACCGGCGCGCAGGGCATATACTTCCGCACGCGCCGATTTGCTCCAGCTTGCGGGCGCTTGATAAATGCAGCTAAAGACGGACGCCGTGACCCGGCTCGTTTTTGGCGAGGCCGGGTTTTTCATTCATGTCGTTCGTCGTCACACCGCAATCGATGCAGTTTGCCGGGCCGCTGTCCCTCAGCAGCGGCGCATCGATTTCCAATTATTCGCTCGCCTATGAAACCTACGGCGAGCTCAATGCGGACCGCAGCAACGCGGTGCTCGTCTGTCATGCGCTGAATGCGTCGCACCACGTCGCCGGCGTGTATGCGGGACAGGACAGGTCCGAAGGCTGGTGGGACAACATGATCGGGCCCGGCAAGCCGGTCGACACCGATCGCTTCTTCGTCATCGGCATCAACAATCTGGGCTCGTGCTTCGGCTCGACCGGCCCGATGCACACGAATCCCGAAACCGGGCGTGCCTACGGCGCCGACTTCCCGGTGGTCACGGTGGAGGACTGGGTCAATGCGCAGGCGGGGCTGCTCGATGCGCTTCGCGTCCGCACCCTGGCGGCCGTGATGGGCGGCAGCCTCGGCGGCATGCAGGCGCTCTCGTGGACGCTTCAATATCCCGAGCGCGTGCGTCACGCCGTGGTCATCGCGAGCGCGCCGAGCCTCACGGCGCAGAACATCGCATTCAACGAAGTCGCGCGGCGCGCGATCGTGACCGATCCGGACTTCCACGGCGGCCACTTCTACGAGCACAGCGTGATCCCCCAACGCGGCCTGCGCATCGCGCGGATGATCGGCCACATCACCTATCAGAGCGACGACGTGATGAACGAGAAGTTCGGCCGTGCATTGCGCACCGCGGTCGAAGGCGCCGCGGGCCGACAGGACTACCTCTATTCGACGCAGGAGGTGGAGTTCCAGATCGAGAGCTACCTGCGCTATAACGGCGACAAGTTCAGCGAGTACTTCGACGCGAACACCTACCTGCTCATCACGCGTGCGCTCGACTATTTCGATCCCGCGCATGCGCATGGCGGCGATCTTCGCGCCGCATTGGCCAAGGCCATGGCCAAGTTCCTGATCGTGAGCTTCACCACCGACTGGCGCTTCTCGCCCGGGCGCAGCCGCGAGATCGTGAAAGCGCTGCTCGACAACCGGCGCCATGTGAGCTACGCCGAAATCGATGCCCCGCACGGGCATGACGCCTTCCTCCTCGACGACGTGCGCTACATGAGCGTGGTGCGCTCCTATTTCGACCGCATCGCGGCATCGGCCATCCAATGAGCGACCTGGGCACACAACAACTCATCGCGCGGCTCGTGCCGCAAGGCTCCCGCGTGCTCGATCTGGGTTGCGGCGACGGTGCGCTGCTCGATCTGCTGCAGCGCGAGCGCGGCTGCACCGGCTACGGCGTCGAGATCGCCGACGGCAACGTGCTGCACTGCGTGCGTCGCGGCGTCGATGTGATCCAGCTCAATCTGGACGAAGGCCTCGCGATGTTCGACGACGCATCGTTCGACGTCGTGCTGCAGATCGACACGCTGCAGCATCTGCGCAATGCCGAGGTGATGCTGCGCGAGACGGCGCGCGTCGGCCGCATCGGCATCGTGGCCTTCCCGAACTTCGCGCACTGGCCCAACCGCATCAGCATCGCGCGCGGCCGCATGCCGGTGACGAAGCGGCTGCCCTACCAGTGGTACGACACGCCGAACATCCGCGTCGGCACCTTCAAGGACTTCGAAGTGCTTGCGGGCAAGAACCGGCTGCGCGTGCTCGACGCATTCGGTCTCGAGAACGGACGCGAGGTCCGCTGGCTGCCCAACGCGCGCGCGAGCACGGCGGTGTTCAAGTTCGAGCGCGGCTGAGCGCGCAGGCAAGCGAGGCCCACGGGGCGACTCATGTCATTCACGCTGGCGGCGCCCGTCCATAGCGAACTGCTGATCCGCAAGAGCCGGTTCATCGGTTGCGTGCAGCCGGTGGCGGATCGCACTGCCGCGCAAGCCGTGGTGGCGAGCTTGCGCAGCCAGCATCCCGGCGCCGCGCACGTCTGCTGGGCGCTGATGGCCGCAGGCCAGTCGGCCGCGAACGACGACGGCGAGCCGGGCGGCACGGCGGGCCGTCCGATGCTCGAAGTGCTTCGGCATCACGAACTCGAAAGCGTGCTGGCGACGGTGGTGCGCTACTTCGGCGGCGTCAAGCTCGGCGCGGGTGGCCTCGTGCGCGCCTACACCGACAGCGTTGCGCAGGCGCTGGCCGGCGCGCTGCTGGTTCCGCTGGTGCGACAGCGCCATCTGCACTGCGCAGTGCCCTATGCGTTCGAGGGCCTCGTGCGAAGGGAGATCGCAGCCGTCGGCGCGACGCTCGACGATGTGCGGCACGAGAGCATGGTGCGCTTCTCGTTCTCGCTGCCGGAGCCCTCTGCGAATGAATTCATTGCCCGGCTGGATGATGCGACGCAGGGTCGCGTTGCATGGGCGAAGGGGTGACCAGCGATCGAGCGAACACGAAAGGATTATTCGCGGCTCGTGTATGACTTATTCGGTTACGCCTCTTGCGCAATGAAGTGCCGCCAACCGTAATGGCGTTCTTAGGATAGGCGTTTTCGAGGAGCTCCCCATTGGCTACACAGTCCCCCTTCTTCGGCAAGCGTGATCGCGACGCCGACAATCTCACGTCCCGCCCCGCGCCGCTGATGGGTTCCGGCACCAATCTCTCGGGCACGCCCGTCAATCCGTCGACCCTCACCACCCAGGCCGCCAACGCCGCGGCCAGCGTCGCCAAGGAAGGCGGCAGCAAGCTCACCGTCGGCCCGAACATCAAGCTCAAGGGCGTCGAGATCACGGACTGCGACACGCTCGTGGTCGAAGGCCTCGTCGAAGCAACGATGGATTCGCGCGTGATGCAGATCGCCGAGCAGGGCGCCTTCAAGGGCTCGGCCGAGATCGACATCGCCGAGATCCGCGGCCTGTTCGACGGCAACCTGACGGTTCGCGAGAAGCTCGTGATCCATTCGACCGGCAAGGTCACCGGCAAGATCCGCTACGGCAAGATCGTGATCGAGGAAGGCGGCCAGCTTTCCGGCGAGATCACCTTCGGCGCCGCGACGTCGGGCAGCAAGCCCGCCACGTCCGCGCTGCAGGCCGCAGCCTGAGCCGCGTTCAGCGCAAGCGCTCGATCAAGGCACCGGCAGCTGCCGGTGCCTTTTCTTTTGCGCCGTTGATGAAGAAGACGAACACATCGCGCGCATCCGATCTCTTCTGCCTGCCTTCTTCGCCGACCAAGGCCAGCGAAGAAGGCATGCCGCCCTTGGCCCAGGTCTTCGCCGCATCGGCCCATTCGTCGAGCGCCTTCGGCGCATAGCCCGCGGCCTGCTGCGCGTCGCAGTTCATGAGGCGCGCATAGACGAAGTCGCCCGTGGGGTCCGCGATCGACGGAAACTTCGGCGAATCCGTGTACACCGTCGCCACCTTGTATTTGCGCGCCAGCGCAAGGTACTCGGCGCTGCGAAAGCTCTCGTGCCGCACGTCGAGCACATGCCGCAGCGCGCGACTGCCCTCCTTCTTCGGCAGCAGTTCGAGAAAGCCCGCGAGGTCCTCCGGATCGAAGACCTTGGTCGGCATGAACTGCCACACGATCGGCCCCAGCTTGCTGCCGAGTTCGCCGATGCCGCTGTCGACGAAGCGCCGGATCGAATCGCCGGCGGTCGCGAGCGCCTTGCGGTTGGTCGAGAAGCGGGAGGCCTTGAGCGAGAACACGAAGTCGTCGGGTGTCTCGTCATGCCACTTCTTGAAACTCGCCGGCTTGAAGGTGCTGTAGTAGGTGCCGTTGACTTCGATCGCGGTGAGGTGGCGGCTCGCGTAGTGGAGTTCCTGCGCATGCGCAAGACCGGCCGGGTAGAAGTTGTCGCGCCACGGCTCGTAGGTCCAGCCGCCGACGCCGACGCGGATGCGTTGCGATGCAAGGACCTCGGTGTGCGCGGGCATGGCAATCCTCTGGAGCGATGGCGAAGCCCGCCTTTTAGCGCATCCGGTGGCGGGTTGTCACCCGCACGCGCGGCGCCGATACGCACTAACATCGTTCCTCTCACCCCCTCCCCGCGGAGTACCCTCTCAATGAACGCCCCTCTCCACCGCGAAATGCCCGCCGGCCTGCTCGACGCCGAGCGTGCGCTCTCCGATGTCTCGTCCAAGTGGGACAACGACATCGTCCGGCAACTGACCGACTACATCGCGATCCCGGCCAAGTCGCCGGGCTTCGACAAGGACTGGGTGCAGAACGGCTATCTCGAGACCGTGCTGCGCAACGCGGCTGCGTGGGTCGAGGCACAGAAGATCGAGGGCCTCAAGCTCGAGATCGTCCGGCTCGAAGGCCGCACGCCGGTGCTCTTCTTCGAAGTGCCGGCCACCGGCACCGGCATGAAGGAAACCGTGCTGATGTATGGCCACCTCGACAAGCAGCCCGAGTTCACCGGCTGGCGCAGCGACCTCGGCCCGTGGACGCCCAAGTACGAGAACGGCCTGCTCTACGGCCGCGGCGGCGCCGATGACGGCTATGCGGTGTATGCGAGCGTGGCGGCGATCCAGGCCCTCAAGGCGCAGGGCGCCGCGCATCCGCGCATCGTCGGCCTGATCGAGACCTGCGAGGAATCCGGCTCGTACGACCTGCTGCCCTATGTGGATGCTCTGCGTCCGCGGCTGGGGGATGTCTCGCTCGTCATCTGCCTCGATTCCGGCGCGGGCAACTACGACCAGCTCTGGCTCACCACGTCGCTGCGCGGCATGGCCAGCGGCACGCTGAAGGTCGAGATCCTGACCGAAGGCGTCCACTCGGGCGATGCCTCCGGTCTCGTGCCTTCGAGCTTCCGCATCATGCGGCAGGTGCTGGACCGTCTCGAAGACAGCAAGACCGGTCGTCTCCTGCCTCAAGGCTTCCATTGCGAAGTCCCGGCCGAGCGCCTGGCCCAGGCCAAGGCCACGGCCGCGATCCTCGGCGAAGAGGTCTACAAGCGCTTCCCATGGGCGCACTACGACTGCGGCGGCGCGGCCGCCTTCGCCTTGCCGACCACCACCGATCCGGTGGAGGCGCTGCTCAACCGCACCTGGAAGCCGACGCTTTCCGTCACCGGCGCGGAAGGCTTCCCGGCGTTGAAGGATGCGGGCAATGTGCTGCGCCCCTACACCGCGTTCAAGCTGTCGCTGCGCTTTCCCCCGCTGGTCGATGCGGACCAGGCGGTGCAGCAGCTCAAGACGCTGCTCGAAGACAACGCACCCTATCAGGCCAGGGTCACGTTCGAGAGCAATGGCGGCGCGACCGGATGGAATGCGCCGGAGACCGCGACGTGGTTCGAGCGCGCGCTGAACGCCGCATCGCGCGCGCACTTCGGCGCCGACTGCGGCTACATCGGCCAGGGCGGCACCATCCCGCTGATGAACATGCTGAGCGTCGGATTCCCGAAGGCGCAGATGATGGTCTGCGGCGTGCTGGGCCCGAAGAGCAATGCGCACGGGCCCAATGAATTCCTGCACGTGCCGTACGCGAAGAAGCTGACGGCCGCCGTGGCGGAAGTCATCGCCGCATTGCCGGCGGCTGCCGGCGGCGTCGTCGCTTGAGGTCGCTGCCGGCGCGCCACGCGCTGCGCACGCCCGACGGCGAGACGCTGGCGCTGCAGGACTGGTCCGTGGAGTCGGGCGCCGCGAGGGCGGTGGTGGTCGTGGTCCACGGGCTCGGCGAGCATGCGGGGCGCTATGCCCACGTGGCCGATCGACTCAACGACTGGGGCTTCGAGGTTCGCGCTGTCGATCACTACGGACACGGCGCGTCCAGCGGCGCGCGCGGCGGATTGCCGACGGTGGATCGGCTCCTCGACGATCTCGCGCTGGTGATCGACGACACGCGGCAGACGCACCCGGCGCTGCCGCTGGTGCTGCTGGGGCACAGCCTCGGCGGGCTGGTGGCGGCCAGCTTCGTCGCGCGCGGCGTGCGCCCGGTCGATGCGCTGGTGCTGTCGTCGCCGGCGCTCGATCCGGGCTTGAGCGCATTCCAGAAATTCCTCGTCGCCACGCTCTCGCGCATCGCGCCGACGCTGCGCGTGGGCAATGGACTCGACCTGCAATATCTCTCGCACGATCCGGCCGTCGCGAAGGCCTACCGCGCGGATAGCCTGTGCCATGACCGCATCGGTGCGCGCCTCGCGAGATTCCTGGCCGACGAAGGCGCCAGCGTGCAGGCCGCGGCGGCGCGGTGGGCGGTGCCCACGCTCCTGATCTACGCAGGCGACGATCGTCTCGTCGACCCGGCCGGCAGCCGCGCCTTTGCGCAGGCCGCGCCGCCGTCGATGGTCAGCACGACCTGCTACGCCGGCCACTACCACGAGATCTTCAACGAGCGCGAGGCCGATCCCGTGTTCGAGCGGCTTCGTCGCTGGCTCGACGAACGCTTCGCCCTGCCCTAGCCTAGACCGCCGCGGTGACCATGCGGCGGCGCGCAAGCCACAGCAGCGCGATCGCGGTCAGCACCAGCGGCACCAGCGATCCGAAATTCAAGAGACGCCAGCCCTGCGTCGTGACCAGCACACCGGAAGCGAACGAGGTCAGCGCGAGCGTGGCGAACATGCAGAAGTTGAGCGCACCTTGTGCGCGGTCCTTCTCTTCGGCCGTGAAGGTGGCGAGCGAAAGCGTGGTGGCGCCGGTGAAGAGGAAATTCCATCCGATGCCGAGCAGGAACAGCGCGATCACGAACTGCTGCAATTCAACGCCGGACAACGCCACCGCAACGCATGACAGGTTGAGCAGCAGCCCGGTGCCCATCACCGGCAGCACGCCGATGCGCCGGATCAGGTGGCCCGTGAAGAAGCCCGGCGCGAACATGCCGATCACGTGCCATTCGAGAACGAATGCGATGTCCTCGAAAGGAAGGCTGCAGACCTGCATCGCGATCGGCGTGGCCGCCATCAGCAGGTTCATCACGCCGAAGCCCAGCGAGCCGGCGACCGCGGCAACGATGAATGCCGGCTGGCGCGCGATCTCCGCGAGCGGGCGGCCTCCGGCCGTGGCGCTTTTCGCCGGCGGCGCCGGAAAGTCGATGAACTGCATCATCGCCATCGAGGCCAGGGCGACGATGGCGAGCGCCATGTACGCACCGGCAAAAGGCACCTCGAACCAGTTGCGCGTGACCGAGGCGAGGTTGGGGCCAATCACCGCGCCGATCAGGCCGCCGGCCATCACCATCGACACCGCCTTCTCGCGCCAGCCGGGCGCGGCGAGTTCGGCCGCGGCAAAGCGGTAGAGGTTGGCGTTCGCGTTGTAGTAGCCGGCCACGACCGTTGCGAGACACAGGAGCCAGAACTCCTTCCACACCGCCGCCTGTGCGCACAGCAGCGCGGAAACCAGCGCGACCGCGAGCCCGATCTGGAACGAACGTCGCCGGCCGAAGCGCCGCTGCGTTCGCGCGACAAGGCCGGTCGATAGCGCGCCGCCCACCACATACGCCATGACCGGCAGCGTCGCCATCCAGCCGCGCGGCGCGAGCGACAGGCCGACGAGGCCGTTGATGGCGATGAAGGCGACGTTGTTCGTGAGGAACAGGCCTTGGCAGAAGGTGAGCAGCCAGAGATTGCGGTTCATGAAGTTCTTATGTGGTGGACTCACGAAAATGGCGCCTTGCGGCGCCATCTTCCTGTCGAAATGACGGGGCTTTCTTCGTCAACCCTTCTGCAGCAGTCCGCTGAGCGAGGAGAGCAGATCGTCCTGGTTGCCCAACCCTTCGGCCGGCACCTGGCCCTTGGGCGTGAGGTGGTCGATCAGCGTCGGCAGCAAGGTGGCGAGCAATGGCAGCAGGGTCGCGCTGTTCATGCCGAGCTTCTGCGCGATGCCGGAGACGACGTCGTCGCCGAGCACGTTGTGGAGCTGCCCGCCGGAAATCGGCGCGTTCTCGCCGTGGCCGATCCACGAGCCGATGACATCGCCCATGCCCGCCTGCTCGAACTTCGACACCAGCCCACCCAGTCCGCCTTGCTCGCCGTTGTTGGCAAGCAGGCCGCCGAGCGCGCCGGCGATGTTGCCCAGATCGCTCAGCCCGCCCGGGCCGCCGAGACTGCCGATGCCGCCTGTCTGTGGTTGCGCCTGAGCGCCACCGAGCACTTGTCCGAGAACCGAGTCGAGCAATCCCATGATGGGCTCCTCTAGAGATTCAGATGTCAAA
Source organism: Variovorax sp. HW608 (assembly GCF_900090195.1). Taxonomy (NCBI): domain Bacteria; kingdom Pseudomonadati; phylum Pseudomonadota; class Betaproteobacteria; order Burkholderiales; family Comamonadaceae; genus Variovorax; species Variovorax sp. HW608. The sequence continues at coordinate 7,714,472 of NZ_LT607803.1, read as the reverse complement.
TGGAAGGAGTGTGCCCTACCTGGAACGCGGCGGGCGCTTCGGCAGCAGCGGTTCACTGACGCCCTGTACGCCGACCAGTCCGAGCACGGTCACCAGGGCATTCTGCGCGCCCTTCCAGCCCTCTGTCACGTCGATCCATTCGGACAGTGCGTGAAAGCCGCCGGTCTTGCCGCCGCTGCCGATGATGATCGCGGGAATGCCGAGCGACATCGGCACGTTGGCGTCGGTGCTGGCGCCCGACAGCAGCGTCTTGTGGCCGAAAGCCGAATTGGCGCGCACGGCCGCCTCGACGATCACGGAGTCCGATCCGGTACGGCCGCCGGGCCGCTCGCCGATCAGCTTGCTGGTGGCGCCGAGGGTCGTGACGTTCCAGCGCCTGTTCTCCTCCGCCACCGCTTCGTCGACCGCGGCGAGGATCTTCTTCTCGGTCTCGAGCAGCGCGGCCGTGTCGTCGGACCGGATGTCCACCGCCATGCGCGCGTCCGGCGCGATCGTGTTGACCGACGTGCCGCCGCTCACGAGGCCGACGGTGAACGTCGTCTTGGGAAAGCTCGGCGTCTTGATGTCGGCGATCTTCGCGATCGCGCGGCCCATGGCGTGGATCGCGCTGGGCACCTGTCCGAAGGCCGCGTAGCTATGCCCGCCCGGACCCTTGAAGCTCACTTCGTAGCGGTGGCTGGCGGTGCCGAGCACCAACACGTTGCCGTCCGGCGCGGGCTCGAGGCCGACCATCCCGTCGATGTCGAGGTGGTCGCGGAAGATCGCCTTCATGCCGCGCAGGTTGCCGAGTTCTTCCTCGCCGATGTTGCCGGCAAAGATCAGGTCGCCCACGGTCTGGATCTTGTTGTCGTTCAGCACCTTGAGCCACGACAGGAGCACCGAGAGCCCGCGCGTGTCGTCGGAGATGCCGGGCGCGTAGAGCCTGCCGTCGCGCTCCTTGACCTTCACGTCGGTGCCGGCGGGGAAGACCGTGTCGAGGTGCGCCGAGATCAGCAGCCTGGGGCCGTTGCCGGTGCCCTTGCGAACGCCGATCACGTTGCCTTCGCTGTCGATCTTCGCGTCGCCGAGGCCGAGGGCCTTCAGGCGCGCAAGAAAGGCCTCGGCGCGCTTGTGCTCCTTGAAGGGCGGCGCCTCGATCTCGGTGAGCATCTTCAGGTCTTCGACGGAGCGCTCATGGTCGGCCTGGAGCGCGTCGAGCAAGTCCTTGATGGCGGGTGCGGCGAGAAGCTGCGTGTAGGCCTGATCGACCGCCGGGCGCACCTGCGAAGGCGTCGGGGCTACCGCATTGCTCTGGGCCTGTGCGCCGGCTGCGGCGCAAAGCGCCGCGAGCATGACGGGCGCGAATCGGAAGGAAGACAGTCGCAATGACATGGGAGCAAAGGGGATCGGGGCGTTTGCGGACAGTCAGGACAGCGATGCGAGCGCGGCGAGCGCCGCCGTCTCGGCGCGCAGGACACGTGGGCCGAGCGAGACCGGCACGAAGCCGCGCTCGATCGCATCCGACTCCTCGGCGTTGCTGAGGCCGCCTTCGGGCCCGCTCAGCACCCATGCGTCGGCGCCTTCGTTCGGCGCGACATCGCGCAGGGGTCGCGATCCTTGCGCGAAACTCAGGACGAATCGCCCTGGATCGGCGCTCGATGCAGCGAGCCAGTTCGCGAAGGTCTGCACCGGGTGGATCTTCGGCACGCGATTGCGCCCGCACTGCTCGCACGCCGCGATGGCGATGGCCTCCCAGTGCGCGCGTTTCTTGTCGGCGCGCTCGCCGGAGAGCCGGAGCACGGCATGCGCCGTCATCAGCGGCTGGATGCTGGCGACGCCGAGTTCGGTGGCCTTCTCGACCAGCCAGTCCATGCGCTCGTTGGCCGGCATGCCGACCGCGAGGTGCACGGCGCGTGCGGCTTCGCGTTCGATCGCGCTGTGCTCGCCCACGCGCACCTCGACGTCGCTTCGGCCCATGCGCTCGACGGTCGCCGCGTATTCACCGCCGGAGCCGTCGAACAGCGTCAGGCTGTCGCCGGGCTGCATCCGCAGCACCTGCACGTGGCGCGCAGCACCGGGCGGCAGCGAGAGTGAACTGTTGGAAGCCAGCGCGACGGCGCAGTGAATCCGGGCCACGTCAGCTTCCCATGGCGCGCGCGCGAAGCCTGGGGGAGAACGTCATACCCTTCCGTAGGCGAAGCCGGTTTGCGGCTGCGTGCCCTCGATCTCGTCGATCACGCGCAACAGCGGCGCGAGTTCGCGATAACGGCCCGCGGTGGCCCGGATGTAGCTGATGAAGCGCGGCGCATCGGCCAGGTACTTCGGCTTGCCGTCGCGCAGCGTGAGGCGCGCGAAGATGCCGGCCACCTTCAGGTGGCGCTGCAGGCCCATCCATTCGACCGCGCGATAGAAGGCGCCGAAGTCCTCGTCGACGGGCAACCCGGCCTTGCGGGCCTTCTGCCAGTAGCGCACGGTCATGTCGATCACGAAGTCCTCTTCCCAGCTCAGGAAGGCATCGCGCATCAGGCTCGCGATGTCGTAGGTGATCGGGCCGTGAACGGCGTCCTGGAAGTCCAGCACGCCGAGCGGCGCGCCGTCATTGACCATCAGGTTGCGTGGCATGAAATCGCGGTGCACGTAGACCTGCGGCGCCGCGAGGTTGTTCTCCACGATCAGGCCGAACGTGCGGTCCAGGCGCTCCTTGAGCTTGCCTTCGACCGCGATGCCGCGGTGCCGGCCGATGTACCACTGCGGAAACAGCGAGAGCTCGCGCTCCAGCAGTGCCTTGTCGTACGGGGGAAGCACGTCGGGCTTCGAAGCGAGCTGCCAGCGGATCAGGCTGTCGATCGCCTGCTCGTAGAGCGGACGCGCGGCAGCGGGATCGGCCGGGTCGATCACGTCGAGCATGGTCTGGAAGCCCAGGTCGTCGAGCAGCAGGAAGCCGTTTTCCCGGTCCCATTCGAGGATTTGCGGGGCCTTGACGCCGGCGCCGGCCATCAGCTCGGCGACGTGGACGAACGGCGCGCTGTTTTCCTGTGCGGGCGGTGCATCCATCACGATGCGCGTCAGCGCCTCGCCGCTCGTGTTGACGCGGAAGTAGCGCCTGAAGCTGGCATCGGCCGAGGCAAGGCGGACCGTATCGGGAAGCAACTGGTGTTGCGGCGCGATCCGTTCCATCCAGCGCTGAAAAGTCTGGGCCCGCGCCGCGTCTGTCCACACGGGGGATTGAGAAACTGTCGCGGCGCCGCGGGCCGGGATCGAAGAGGCTGTCATGGATAATCAATTCTACAAATCCGCCTGGCGCGGAGCCTCTCAACCCGACGGCCCCCGGGGCGCCGCGTTCCCCTCCAGACGCTATTTGTCCTTCCCTACCGATGCCTGACCTGAACCGAGCCGCCTGGCGCCGGTGCCGCCCGCCTTTGCCGCTGGCCGTGCTGTCGCTCGCCCTGCTGCATGCGCATGGCGCGTGGGCGCAGGAGGCGGACCTGGATGCACCGCTGGTGCTCAAGCGCACACCCCAGCTCACCGAGGTGGTTCCGGAGAACCTGCGCGGGCGGATGCCGAGCTTCATCGACGGGGACCGCATCTTCGGGCAGCCCGACCTCGGCACGGTGGTGGAAGGCAATGCCACGCTGCGTCGCGGCGACACCCTGATCCGCGCCGACCGCCTCGAGTACTACCAGCCCGAGGATCGCGCCCGGGCGACCGGCAACGTGCATGTCAACCAGGCCGGCAACATCTACGAAGGCCCGGAGCTCGAGCTCAAGATCGAGACCTTCGAGGGCTTCTTCAACAAGGTGCGCTACGAGTTTCTCGCCAACGGCGGACATGGCGACGCGGAGCGCATCGACTTCATCGACAGCAACGTGTCGGTGGCCCGCATGGCCACCTACACCACCTGCCGGCCGGAGGACTATCCGGGCTGGATGCCGGCCTGGCTGCTCCGGGCCCGCACCATCACCACCGATACCGAGGAGAACGTCGGCGTCGCCACCAGCGCCCAGATCACCTTCATGGGCGTCAGCACGCCACCGTTCCCGTCGATCAGCTTCCCGCTGAGCAATGCTCGCAAGACGGGCCTGCTGCCGCCGGTCGTCGGGATCGACAGCGTGAACGGCTTCGAGGTCACGACGCCGTACTACTGGAACATCGCGCCCAATCGCGACGCAACGCTCTATCCGACCTTCATGAGCAAGCGCGGCATCAACCTCGGCACCGAGTTCCGCTACCTCGAGCCGACGTACAGCGGCGAGATCCGTGCCGACTACATGCCGGACGACAAGCTGCGCGATCGCGATCGCTGGGGCGTCTGGACGCACCACGAGCAGCGCTTCGATGCCAAGCCGCTGGGGCTCGACTCACTGACCGGCACGCTGAACATCAACCGCGTGAGCGATGACGACTACTGGCGCGACTTCACGCGCACGCCGTCGCTCACGCAGCGGCTGCTGGCCAACGACGGCATCCTGCGCTGGACCTCCGGCGACTGGAGCGGCATGGCGCGCGCGTTGAGCTACCAGACGCTCCAGTACGCGCCTTCGCCGATCCTGCCGCCGTACGACCGCCTGCCGCAGATCACCGCGGACTACAACAAGTACGACTGGAACGGCTTCGACTTCACGCTCAACACCGACTACTCGCGCTTCCGCGGCCCCAGCCAAGCGCTGCAGCAGCAACTCGCCGGCTACGTGCAGCCCGACGGCGAGCGCGTGTTCGGCCTGGCCTCGCTGAGCCGCCCCTTCCTGACGCCGGGCACCTTCGTCATCCCGAAGGTGATGCTGAACGCGACCGCCTACCAGTTCGACGCGCCGCTCCTCACCAATGGCGCGACCTCGGCCACCCGCGTGGTGCCGACCTTCAGCCTCGACAGCGGCATGATCTTCGAGCGCGACGCCAGCTACTTCGGGCGCGCGTTCCGCCAGACGCTCGAGCCGCGTGCCTTCTACGTCTACACGCCGTTCCGCAACCAGAACGACCTGCCGAACTACGATTCGGCAGCCAACGACTTCAGCTTCGCGACCGTCTACACCGAGAACGCCTTCTCGGGCAACGACCGGATCTCCGACAGCAACCTGCTCACCCTCGGGGTCACGTCGCGCCTGATCGATCCCGACACCGGCGCCGAAGCGGCGCGATTCGGCATCGCGCAGCGACTGCGCTTCGCGAACCAACTGGTCACCTTGCCAAATGGCACGCCGGTTACCGATCGTTTCAGCGACATCCTGCTGGGCGCGCAGATCAACTGGACGCCGAAGTGGAGCGTGGACGGCACGGTCCAATACAACCCGGACCAGCACGACTCGACCCGAACCGCGATCAGCGCGCGCTACAACCCCGGCCCGTACCGCACCATCAGTGCTGCCTACCGTTACCAGGCCGACACCACGTCGACCTCCAACGACGGCAGCAGGTCGATCGACGTCGGCTGGCAGTGGCCGATCAACGATCTCTGGGGCGACTACGGCAAGGATCTGGGTCCCGGGCGGGGGCAAGGGGGCGGACGCTGGTACGCTGTAGGCCGTCTGAATTACAGTCTGCAGGACAGCAAGCTGACGGACGGCGTGCTCGGCCTGGAATACGACGGCTGCTGCTGGATCGGCCGCGTGGTGGTGGAACGGATCACCACCGGGCAGGTCACAGCCAGCACCCGCATCATGTTCCAGCTCGAACTCGTCGGCTTCGCAAGCGTGGGAACGAATCCGGCGCGCACTCTGACGCAGAACATCCAACGCTACACGCCGCTGCGTCAGCCGACGCTGGCGCCGAGCCGCTACACCAATTACGACTGAGATAGATAGAGCCTCGCCATGAAACACATTCGCTCCATCGTTACGCTGGCCTGTCTCGCGACTCTGGCGGCCTCCGCCGGCGCGCAGGGCCTGGGCATCACCGACATCATGCGTGCCGGCCCGCGCATCGTGCCGCCGCCGGCCGCAAGCTCGCCGGCGCCCAATGTGCAGCGGTCGGCCGAATACATCGTGGCGCTGGTCAACTCCGAGCCGGTCACCAACACCGAGGTCCAGCTTCGGGTGGCGCGCGTGCTGCGCGAGAATCCCGAAGCCGAACGGATGCCGCGCGCCGAAGTCACGCGCCTCGTGCTCGAGCGGATGATCACCGAGCGCGCGATGCTGCAGCTCGCCAAGGAGTCCGGCATCAAGATCGACGATCTGGCGGTCGACCAGGCCGAACAGACCGTGGCCCGGCAGAACCAGATCACGGTGACCGAGCTGCGGCGCCGGGTCGCCGCCGAAGGCATGTCGCAGGACCAGTTCCGGCGCGAGCTGCGAGATCAGCTCACGCTCACGCGCCTGCGCAACAGCGAGGTCGAATCCAAGGTCAAGATCAGCGACGTCGAGGTCGACCAGTACATTCGCGAGCAGCGCAGCGGCGGAAATGCGTCGATTGCTCCGAACCTCAACATCGCGCAGCTGCTGGTCATCGTCCCCGAGAACGCGAGCGATGCGGATGTGGCCAAGCTGCAGCAGCGCGCGCAGGGCCTCGCCCAACGCGCCCGCGCCGGCGAAGACTTCAGCAAGCTCGTCCAGGAAAACTCCGATGCGCCGGACCGTGCCGGCGGCGGCGCCATGGGCATGCGCAGCGCCGAACGCTATCCCCCGCTCTTCGTGGAGGCGACACATTCGACGCCGGTGGGCGGCATCGTGGGACCGATCCGCTCGGGCGCCGGCTTCCATGTGCTGAAGCTGCTGGCCAAGTCGCAGCCGGGTGTCGGCGATGCCGTCATCACGCAGACGCAGGTCCGCCACATCCTGTTGCGCAACGATCCCAAGCGCACCACGGCCCAATCGGTCGCTCAGCTGAACGATTTCAAGGATCGCATCCAGCGCGGCGTCGCTGATTTTGCGGGCCTCGCTCGCGACAACTCGGAGGACGGAAGCGCCAAGAGTGGCGGCGACCTCGGGTGGTCGCGACCCGGCCAGTTCGTGCCCGAGTTCGAGGAGGCGATGAACCGCCTCAGTCCCGGCCAGATCAGCGACCCCGTGGTGTCGCGCTTTGGCGTGCACCTGATCCAGGTGCTCGATCGGCGCGACACCAAGCCCACGCAGGTCGAGCAGCGCGAGGCCGCCCGCGCAGTGCTGCGCGAGAAGAAGATCGAGCAGAACAGCGAAACCTGGGCCCAGGAGGTTCGTGCGCGTGCCTATGTGGAATACCGCGAACCCCCACAGTCATGATGGCCGCGGGATGAAGACCACCCGTTTCAGGGCCTCCGCGCGTGGAGCGCGGGGGTGAGGCAGCACATCCCCCGCAAGCGGTTCGGCCAGCACTTCCTGGCAGACATGGCCATCATCGATGCGATCGTGCGCGAGATCGCCCCGAAACCCGGCGATGCGATGGTCGAGATCGGCCCCGGTCTCGCGGCCCTGACGCAGCCGCTCGTGGAGCGACTGGGTCGCCTGACGGTGATCGAGCTCGACCGCGATCTGGCCGAGCGCCTGCGCAGACATGGCCAGCTCGACGTCGTGGAATCCGACGTGTTGAAGGTTGATTTCGCGGCGCTCGCGGCCCGGCTGGCGGCGCCGCCCCGCCACGCGGCTTCGCGTCGTCGGAAATCTGCCCTACAACATCTCGACGCCCATCCTTTTCCATCTGCTGGACTTCGCGGACCTGATCGCCGACCAGCATTTCATGCTGCAAAAGGAAGTGATCGACCGCATGGTCGCAGTGCCCGCGACCTCCGACTACGGCCGCCTGAGCGTGATGCTGCAGTGGCGCTATGCCATGGACAACATCCTCTTCGTGCCGCCCGAGAGCTTCGATCCGCCGCCGCGCGTCGACAGCGCCGTGGTGCGGATGGTGCCTTTCGCCGAGCCGCCAGAGGTCGATGCCGATCTGCTCGGCGAAGTCGTGCAGGTGGCCTTCAGCCAGCGCCGCAAGCTCCTGCGCCACAGCCTCGGCAAGTGGCTGGAGCAGAAGAACTTCGCCGGCGCCTTCGACACCCAGCGCCGCGCGGAGGAAGTCCCGGTCGCCGAGTACCTCGCCCTCGCCCAGCAGCTCCGAAAGTGAAAAAGCCCGTCATCGACGGGCTTTCGTTGGTGAAACACCGCGGAACCGGCTCTGCCGGGCCGCTGGTGTTGCCCCCGGTAGGGGGTTGGCGGCTACACGAAGTGAGCAAGCCTGGGGGCGAGCAACAATCAGGCGGCTGCGAGCCAGTACCCGGCGTTGAAGGGGCTGCTCATGCGCAGCGCCAACGGGGACACGTCGACCAATTTGTCCGTCGGCATCTTTTCCGCCGTCGGGTCGGCCTCTTGCGCCTTTTCGACCTCGGCACCTGCGGCGCCGTTTTGCTGAGCCTCGTTCGCCCGTTCTGCTTGGCTGGTTTGTGCAGAACGGGCTACAGAAAAGAATAGAAGCACCGGAAAGGAATTTTCCGATCCCCCCAGTAGTCCGCCGCGTCGCGGAAGATGTCGAGAAGCTGCTCGCGCGCTTCCTTGTCGAACTTGGCGTTGGCGGGAATCTGTTCGAGGACGATGACGAAGCCCGGCTGCGGGCCCGACTTGTGCAGCGGATCCGTCATGCAGTCGTAGAGCGCGTCGAAGTTCTTCCCGAAGTGCTGGGGGAACATGAATTGCTGCGCGATCAGATCCAGGACGTCCTGCTTGGTCTGGGCGTTGCCGAGGTTGGCATACAGAAAGTGCTGACCGGCCGCATGTGCTGCCTCCTGCAGGTCGCTCACGCGAAACGCGCGAATCGACTGCACGATGTTGGGTCGCACGCCACGAAGGGATTGGGTCATCTCCGCTGGTCTTTCCATGGTTGTCGTCATCATTTCTCAGGACGCAGTTCTGCGCCTCTCCAAATTCATTTCATCGCTCAGGGAACGATCCGCCTGAAGCTCGCGTAGTGATCCGCCGTATACCAGCAGGACGTTGGTGTCGTGCGCTCGCCTCCGCAGACGATCCGCTTCGCACCACGATCACGCGAACCGGGCGTTTCGACCGTGTACTCTCGGTAGTGGCCTCGACGTTCCTGAGGCAGCAGGCGTTCGCGGTTGCCGAACACGATGCCGTCCTTCTCATAGCGGAAAGGGCCACCCCTGAAGATGGCCTCGTAGGTACGCTGGCCTTGCACCGGCAATTCGGCCAGCGCGATCGTTTCCTGTGCCGGCTGGCCGGTACGGGTGCCGGTCCATTCGCGTGCCTGGACACCATTCGCGAGAGCCACCAGCAGCAAGCTAGTGAGCGCAAACTTGGACACAGGGGACGAAATCGAGGCGAAAACCGCCATGGGGCACCAGAAAAAAGAGCGAGGGCCGAATCGGGGTCCACCCATTGGGGTAAACCCTCAAATTCAAGCCCGTAAGTGTGCACCAGGGGCGCGCAAATAGCAAGCGCCTGCTCAATCTTTGAGCAGGCGAATGGGATTGGCGGCCGTCAGGAAGTCAGCGCTTGCTTGCGGAGGTGCGCTTACCTTTCGGCGTTCGCGTCGGCCACGGTCAGCGCCGTCATGTTCACGATGCGCCGAACAGTCGCACTCGGCGTGAGAATGTGCACAGGCTTGGCCGCTCCGAGCAGGACCGGGCCGATCGCGATGTTGCCGCCGGCCGCCGTCTTGAGCAGGTTGTAGGCAATATTGGCCGAATCGATGTTCGGGAACACGAGCAGATTGGCGTCGCCGGACAGCGCGCTGTGCGGCATGACCGATGCGCGCTGCTTGCCGTCCAAAGCAACGTCGCCGTGCATTTCGCCGTCCACTTCGAGCCACGGCGCCTGGGTGCGCAGCAGTTCCAGCGTCTGCCGCATCTTGATCGCGCTGGGCTGGTTGCTGCTGCCGAAATTCGAGTGCGACAGCAGCGCCGCCTTGGGCTTGATGCCGAAGCGCATCATCTCTTCCGCCGCCATCGTCGTGATCTCCGCGAGTTCTTCGGGCGTCGGGTCGTAGTTGACGTGCGTGTCGACCAGGAACAGCTGCCGGTTCGGCAGCAGCAGGCCGTTCATGCAGGCGTAGATCGGCACGTTCTGCGACGTGCTGGCGCAGCCGCCGGGACGCTTGCCGATGACCTGGTCGATGTAGTGCAGATGGATCGCGGTCGTGCCCCAGGTGCCGCAGATCATCCCGTCCACGTCGCCCTTGTGCAGCAGCATCGAGCCGATCAGCGTCAGGCGACGGCGCATCTCGATCTTCGCGGTCTGCACCGTCGTGCCCTTGCGCTCGGTCATCCGGTGGTAGGTCTGCCAGAAATCGCGGTAGCGCTGGTCCCACTCGACGTTGACGATGTCGTAGTGCACGTCCTGCTTCAGGCGCAGGCCGAACTTCTCGATGCGCTGCGCGATGATGGCCGGCCGGCCGATCAGCGTCGGCCGTGCGATGCCTTCGTCGACCACGATCTGGGCGGCGCGCAGCACGCGCTCTTCTTCGCCTTCGCAGAAGGCGACCCGCTTCTTCGGCGCGCGCTTGGCGGCGTCGAAGATCGGCTTCATCGTGGTGCCGGAGGCATAGACGAAGGTCTGCAGCTTGTCGCGGTAGGCGTCGAGGTCGGCGATCGGCCGCAGCGCCACGCCGCTGTCGGCCGCCGCCTTGGCGACCGCGGGCGCGATCTTCATCATCAGCCGCGGATCGAAGGGCTTCGGAATCAGGTATTCGGGGCCGAAGCTGAGCTTCTCGCCCGCATACGCGGCGGCCACGCGCTCGCTCTGCTCGGCCTGCGCGAGTTCGGCGATGGCATGCACCGCCGCCACTTCCATCTCATCGGTGATGGTGGTCGCGCCGCAGTCGAGCGCGCCGCGGAAGATGTACGGGAAGCACAGGACGTTGTTGACCTGGTTCGGGTAGTCGGTGCGGCCGGTGGCCATGACCACGTCGTCGCGCACCGCATGCGCGTCTTCGGGCGCGATCTCGGGGTTCGGATTCGCCAGCGCGAAGATCACGGGCTTGGCCGCCATCTTCGCGACCATCGCGGGCTTGAGCACGCCGCCGGCCGAGAGGCCCAGGAACACGTCCGCGCCCTCGATCACCTCGGACAGGGTGCGCGCGTCGGTCTTCTGCATGTACTGGCGCTTGTCGTCGTCCATCAGCTCGGTACGGCCTTCGTAGACCACGCCGGCGAGGTCGGTCACGTAGACGTTCTCGCGCTTCAGCCCCACCTTGAGCAGCAGGTTCAGGCAGGCCAGCGCCGCGGCGCCCGCGCCGGAAGTGACGAGCTTGACCTGCGAGATGTCCTTGCCGACGACCTTCAGGCCGTTGAGCATCGCCGCGGCGACGGTGATCGCGGTGCCGTGCTGGTCGTCGTGGAAGACCGGGATCTTCATGCGCTTGCGCAGTTCGCGCTCGACATAGAAGCAGTCCGGGGCCTTGATGTCCTCGAGGTTGATGGCGCCGAAAGTGGGCTCCAGCGCGGCGATGACCTCGACCAGCTTGGCCGGGTCCTTCTCGTCGATCTCGATGTCGAACACATCGACGCCGGCGAACTTCTTGAAGAGCACGCCCTTGCCTTCCATCACCGGCTTGGAAGCCAGCGGGCCGATGTCGCCGAGGCCCAGCACCGCAGTGCCGTTGGAGATCACCGCCACGAGGTTGCCGCGCGCGGTGTACTTGAAGGCGTTGACCGGGTCCTTGACGATTTCCTCGCAGGGGGCCGCCACGCCGGGCGAATAGGCCAGCGCGAGGTCGCGCTGGTTGATCATCTGCTTGGTCGCGGCGATCGCGATCTTTCCCGGGACCGGATGCTCGTGGTATTCGAGGGCGGCGCGACGCAGCTCGGCACGTTTGTCCTCGGGCGAGGGAATCGATGAAGTCGGATCGGACATTGGGCCGTGCCTCCTGTGACGCTTCTAGAAAGGGCGCCGATTGTAGACCTCGCCTCCTTTCGCTCATGAAACGTGGGCTTCGCCGGGAAGCACGGAAATGCACGGCGGGCAGGGCTTCCGCGGTGTGGCAATATCACCGACCGAGCATTTGTAGGAGCAGCTCCATGGCGCTGATGGATTTCATCAAGAAGCAGTTCATCGACATCATCCAGTGGACCGAGACCGGCGACGGCACCCTGGCATGGCGCTTCCCGATGGCCGACATGGAGATCCAGAACGGCGCATCGCTCACGGTGCGCGAATCGCAGATGGCCGTGTTCGTCAACGAAGGCCAGGTCGCCGACGTCTTCGGCCCCGGCATCTACAAGCTCACCACGCAGACCCTGCCGGTCCTCACCTACCTCAAGAACTGGGACAAGCTCTTCGAGTCGCCCTTCAAGAGCGACGTCTATTTCTTCAGCACGCGCCAGCAGGTCGACCAGAAGTGGGGCACGCCGCAGCCGATCACCGTGCGCGACAAGGACTTCGGCGCGGTGCGGGTGCGCGCCTTCGGCAACTACAGCTTCCGCATCGGCGATCCGAAGCTGTTCCACACCGAGATCTCGGGCACGCGGGGCGTGTATTCGGTGGCCGACCTCGATGGACAGCTTCGGGGGCTCGTGCTGCAGAACATCAGCAACGCGATCGCGTCGAGCGGCGTGCCCTTCCTCGACCTCGCCGCCAACCAGGTCGAGTTCGCGCGGGCGCTGGCGGCGCAGCTGGTGCCCGAGTTCGCGAAGATCGGGATCAAGCTCGAGAACATCACGGTCCAGAACGTCTCGCTGCCCGAAGATCTGCAGAAGGTCCTGGACCAGAAGATCGGCATGGGCATGGTCGGCAACGACATGGGCAGGTTCATGCAGTACCAGACGGCGCAGGCGATCCCGAAGATCGCCGAAGGCGCCGGCGGTGGCAGCGGCATCGCCGGCGATGCGATGGGCCTGGGCGCCGGCGTCGCGCTGGGGCAGGTGCTGGCGCAGAACCTGTCGCAGGGGCTGAGCCAGAACGCCGCCGCCGCGGCCGCGCCCGCCCAGCAGCCGGTGGTCGCGGTGGTCAATCCGGCCGACGTCATGACGACGCTGGAGAAGCTCGCCGAACTCAAGACCAAGGGCATCCTCACGCAGGAAGAATTCGACGCCAAGAAGGCGGAGCTGCTGAAGAAACTCGTGTGACGCCCGCAGCTTTCGCGGGACATCCAGACCACCCACCCGCAGGTTGGCCCTCTTCGGAGCGCCATGGCTGAGAACGGCGCCAGCCAGCGCTACTACCGCGCGCCCTGCCCCGGCTGCGGCGCGCCGGTCGAATTCCGCTCCGCGCAATCGACGCATGCGGTGTGCCCCTACTGCCGCAGCACGGTGGTGCGGCAGGGCGAGACGCTCGCGCGCACCGGCAAGATGGCGGAGCTGTTCGACGACTTCAGCCCGCTGCAGCTCTTTGCCGCCGGCCGCGTTCACGATCGGCCGTTCACGCTCATCGGCCGCTTGCAGTACGGCTACGACGGCGGACGCTGGACCGAATGGATCGCTGCGCTCGACGACGACCGCACCGGGGTCCTGAGCGAGGACAACGGCGCCTTCGTCTTCGCGCTGCCTTTCGACCTGCAGCGCGCCGCGCCGTCCGCCGCCGAGCTGCGCGTCGGCGCGACCATGGCCTTCCATGGCCAGCCGTACACCGTCACGTCGAACGAGCAGGCCGCGCTGGTCTCCGCCCAGGGCGAACTGCCCCGGCTGCCCGAACTGGGCCGCCGCTTCGCAGTGGTCGAGCTGCGCGGCGAAAACGGGCAGGTGCTGAGCCTGGAATACGACACCGATCCGCCGAGCGCCTGGCTCGGCCGCGCGGTGCAGCTCGAGGACCTGCAGCTCACCGGCCTGCGAGACGAATCGGCGAAGGAGGAAAAAGGCCGCAGCTTCAACTGCCCGAACTGCGGCGCGACGGTCACCGTCAATCTCGCCGACAGCAAGAGTATCACCTGCGCCTCGTGCAGCAGCATCATCGACCTGACCCAGGGCATCGGCGGCAAGCTGCGGCACGCGCTGCAGGACGAACCGGTGCAGCCGCTGATCCCGCTCGGCACGGTCGGGCAGCTGCAGGGCCTCGACTGGCAGGTCGTCGGCTTCCAGCACCGCATGGGCGTGGCGCCGGGCGACGACGAGCATTTCGGCTGGAGCGAATACCTGCTGTTCAACCGCAAGCGCGGCTTCAGCTTCCTCGTGGACTCGGAAGACGGCTGGAGCGTGGTCCGCCCGACCACCGGCGCGCCGACGATGAGCAAGGACGGATCGAAGGCCACCTACCTCGGCACGGTCTACAAACAGCTCTACGCCTACAACGCCGAGACGTCCTACGTGGCCGGCGAGTTCTACTGGCAGGTCCAGCGTGGGCAGAAGACCTTCAACCGCGACTTCGCCAGCGGCTCGTCGCTGCTGTCGATGGAGCGCTATGCCAACGAGCTCACCTGGTCGTCGGGCAGCAGGATCGACAGCGCTGCGGTGGCCGCCGCATTCAAGCTCGGCGGCCGCAAGGACATGTTCAAGCGCAACGACGCGCTGCCGCTGAGTGCGGGGGCTGGCGTCGGCTGCGGCACGATCATCCTCGTCGTGGTGGTGATCGTCATCCTGCTGATCATCCTGAGCACATGCAGCGGCCCCGGCGGCGGTGGCGGCGGCATGCGCAGCTCGGGCGGTTCGTACGGTGGCTATTCCAGTGGCGGCGGCCACAAATGATGTTTTTATCCGGAGGTCCTCATCATGAGATTTGAATGGTTGAAGCCGGACGTCGTCCTCGGCTCGCTCGTCTATGCGTTTTTGGGCGTGGCCATCTTCTGGCTGTGCTTCCTCGTCATCGACAAGCTCACGCCCTACGACCTGTGGCAGGAGATCGTCGAGAAGCAGAACGTGGCGCTGGGTGTGATCGTCGCGGCGATGAGCCTGGGCATCTGCGTGATCGTGGCTGCGGCCATCCATTGACCGGTACGGCCTTGTCTGCGCGTCCGGCCGCCGCGAGCGGCCCGCAGCCCGTCGCGATCGCGCTGCTCGCCAGCGTGTTCGTGGTCGCGGCCTGCGGGCTGGTCTACGAGCTCAGCGCGGCGGCGCTGAGTTCGTACCTGCTCGGCGATTCGGTGCTGCAGTTCAGCACCGTCATCGGCACCTATCTCTTCGCCATGGGCGTGGGCTCGTGGCTCTCGCGCTATTTCGATCGGCAACTGCCGGCGCACTTCCTGCGCATCGAGTTGCTGGTGGCGCTCATCGGCGGCGGAATGCCGGCGCTGCTTTTCATCGCCAACGCCTATGTGCCGGGCGCGTTCCGGCTGCTGCTCTACGGCATGGTGCTGGTGGTCGGCGCCCTGGTCGGGCTCGAAATCCCGCTGGTGATGCGGATCCTGCGCCGCAATGTCGCGCTCAAGGAGCTCGTGTCGCAGGTGCTGACCTTCGACTACCTCGGTGCGCTCGCGGTGTCGATCGCCTTTCCGCTGCTCTTGGTGCCGCAGCTCGGGATGATCCGCACCGGCCTGCTGTTCGGCCTCATGAACGCGGCGGTCGCGGTCTGGGCGCTCTGGCTCTTCCGCCACGAGCTGCGGCGGGTCGGCGCGCATGCGACGGCCTGTGCGCTGGTGCTGCTCGCGCTCGCGGCGGCATTCGTCCTGGCCGACCGCATCACGACGCTCGCGGAGGACAAGTTCTACCAGGACCGCATCGTCTTCAGCGCGACCTCGCCCTACCAGCGCATCGTGGTCACGCACGGCAACGCCGGCTACCGGTTGTTCCTCAACGGCAACCTGCAGTTCGCCGAGCGCGACGAATACCGCTATCACGAAGCGCTGGTGCATCCGGCGATGGCGGCGCACGGCGCGCCGAAGAAGGTCGCGGTGCTCGGCGGCGGCGACGGCATGGCGGTGCGCGAGATCCTCAAGTACCCGTCGGTGGAAAGCGTGACGCTGGTCGAGCTCGACCCGAACATGACGCGGCTCTTCACCGAGCACGAGACGCTCGCCGCGCTCAACGGCGGTTCGCTCAAGTCGCCCAAGGTGCGGATCGTGAACGCCGATGCGTTCCAGTGGCTCCAGCAGCCGGGTGACATGTTCGACGTGATCGTGGTCGACTTCCCGGACCCGACCAATTTCGCCATCGGCAAGCTCTACACCAGCTCCTTCTACGCGCTGCTCGACAAGCGGCTCTCGGCGAGCGGCTATGCGGTGATCCAGACCACCTCGCCGCTGATCGCGCGCAAGAGCTTCTGGACCGTCGCTGAGACCCTCGAATCGGTCGGCCTGCAGGTCGCGCCCTATCACGCGCACGTGCCGAGCTTCGGCGAGTGGGGCTACATCATCGCGAGCCACAGGCCTTACCGCCTGCCGGGCGCCAGCGCCCTGCCGCAGGGGTTGCGCTTTCTTTCGGCCGAGAGCCTGCCGCTCCTGTTCGACTTCCCGCTGGACATGTCGCGGGTGCCGGCCGAGGTGAACCGGCTGTCGAACCAGGTGCTGGTCACGACCTACGAGCAGGAGTGGGGCAAGCGGTGAAGCGCCGCATGTTCCTGGGCGGGGCTGCGGGCGCGGCGGTGCTGGCCGGCTGCAAGCCCGCGCCCGGGATCGCAGGCGGCTTCACGGGCATCGACGTGGCACGCGGCCATGCACTGCGTGACGGCAGCTTGCAGGCCGGCGGCGCGCCGGATGTCCTGCACCGTACGCAGGTGGTGATCGCCGGCGGGGGCATCGCAGGGCTGGCCGCTGCGCGTGCCTTGCGGCTCGCCGGGATCGAGGACTTCGTGCTGCTCGAACTCGAGGACAGCGCGGGCGGAAACAGCCGCGGCGGTGCGGTGAACGGCATCGCCTGCCCGCTCGGGGCGCACTACCTGCCGGTGCCCGGCGATCACGCGCGCGAGGTGCAGGACCTGCTCGAGGAATTCGGCCTTCGCCGGCGCGTCGCAGGGCGCTGGGAATACGACGAGCGCCACCTCTGCCACAGCCCGCAGGAGCGCCTCTACTTCCGCGGCGAATGGCAGGACGGCCTGCTGCCGCTGCAGGGCGTGGGCGAAGCCACGCTCGCGCAATACCGCCGGTTCTCGCAGCGCGTGGAGGCGCTGCGCCGCGAGGCGCGATTCGTGATCCCAACGCTCAGGGCCGAAACGGCGCCGCTGCTGCTTTCGCTGGACGCGCTCTCGTTTGAGGCGTGGCTCGACCGCGAAGCCTTCACCGACGCGCAGCTGCGCTGGTACCTGGACTATTGCTGCCGCGACGACTACGGCGCCGGCATGACCCATGTGTCGGCCTGGGCGGGGCTCCACTACTTCGCGAGCCGCCACGGATTCCACGCACCCGGCGACGACAACCCGGAACGCGACGCGGTGCTGACCTGGCCCGAAGGCAATGCCTGGCTCATGCGCCGGCTGGCCGATCCCCTGGGCGAGCGCCTGAAGACCGGCCATGCGGTCACGCGCATTGCCGAAACACGCGGCGGCGTGGAGGTCGATGCCTTCGACGTCAGGGCGCGATCGGGCATCCGGTGGCAGGCCGAGCGATGCATCGTGGCGCTGCCGGTTTTCATCGCCGCGCGCGTGGTCGAGAACCCGCCCGAGGTGCTGAGGCGCGCCGGGTCGCTGATCCGGCATTCGCCGTGGCTCGTCGCCAACATCCACGTGCGCGAGCCGCTGGCCGACCGGCCCGGGGCGCCGCCGAGTTGGGATAACGTGCTCTACGGCACGCGCGGGCTCGGCTATGTCGACGCGCGGCATCAGAGCCTGGATCCGACGCCGCGCGCCACCGTGCTGAGCTGGTACCGCCCGCTCGGGCCCAGCGCCTTCGATGGCGGCGACGGGCGCAGGCAGCTGCTCGACCGGCCGTGGAGCGGCTGGCGCGACGACCTGATCGCGGAGCTGTCGGTGCCGCACCCCGACCTGCCGGCGCTCGCGACGCGCATCGACATCACGCGCTACGGCCACGCGATGGCGATTCCGGCGCCCGGGCTGCTGCGGCAGATCGGCGCCCCGGAGCGGGTCCGTGCCGGCCGCCTCAGCTTCGCGCACGGCGACTGGTCGGGCTACTCGATCTTCGAGGAGGCGTTCATCCGCGGCCACCTGGCCGCGGCTTGACGCTCAACCGCGCATCAACGCTTCGATTTCGTCGCCCTTGACCGGCACGCCGCGCGAGATCAGCTCGCAGCCGGTGTCGGTCACGATCGCATCGTCCTCGATGCGGATGCCGATGTTGTGGAACTGCTCGGGCACGCCCTCGGCCGGCCGCACGTAGATGCCCGGTTCGATCGTCAGCACCATGCCCGGCTTCAGGATGCGGCTCGGCCGGTTCTTGATGATCTCGTTGGACAGCGGGTCGCGGCGCTCGCTGATCTCGCCCAGCTGTGTCGGCTCGACGTAGCTGCCGCAGTCGTGGACGTCCATCCCCAGCCAGTGGCCGGTGCGGTGCATATAGAAGGGGAAGTAGGCGCGCTTCTCGACCACGTCGTCCACGCTGCCGACCTTGTTGGCGTCGAGCAGGCCCAGGTCCAGCATGCCTTGCGAAAGCACCTTGACCGTCGCTTCGTGGGGGTCGTTGAAGCGCTGGCCGGCGCGGGTTGCCGCGACGGCGGCGTCCTGGCTCGCGAGGACGAGGTCGTACAGCGCGCGCTGCGGGCCGGTGAACTTGCCGTTGGCCGGAAAAGTGCGGGTGATGTCGCTGGCGTAGCCGTCGAGCTCGCAGCCGGCATCGATGAGCACCAGTTCGCCGTCGCGCACCGGCGCGACGTCGGCGCGGTAGTGCAGCACGCAGGCATTGGCACCGGCCGCCACGATCGAGCCGTAGGCCGGGCACTGCGAGCCGCCGAGCCGGAATTCGTGCAGCAGCTCGGCGTCGAGGTGGTATTCGCGCACGTCCTTGCCTTCGCGCAGCATGCGTGCCGACAGCTGCATCGCGCGGACGTGTGCCCGGGCGCTGATCTGCGCGGCGCGGCGCATCGTGTCCTGTTCGTGCGCGTCCTTGACCAGGCGCATCTCGTCGAGCGGACCGCACAGGTCGCGCTGCTCTTCAGGGCACAGCGCGCCGAAGCGCACCCGGGCGCGCACCGACGACAGCCAACCGTCGATCCGCGTTTCCAGCCCCTTGTGCGTCGCGAACGGATACCAGACCACCGACCTGTTCTCGAGCAGCCGCGGCAGCCGCACATCGAGTTCCTCGACCGAATACGCCTCGTCCACCCCCAGCACCCCCGGTGCGGCCTCGGGACCCAGCCGATAGCCGTCCCAGATCTCGCGCTCCAGGTCCTTCGGCGCGCAGAACAGCGTCGACTTGCCGTCGCCGGTCAGCACCAGCCAGGCGTTCGGCTCGGTGAAGCCGGTCAGGTAATAGAAGTAGCTGTCGTGCCGGTACAGGAAGTCGCTGTCCCGGTTGCGCTGGCGCTCGGGAGCGGTCGGAATGATCGCGATGCCGTCGGCGCCTAAATAAGTAGAAAGATGTAAACGACGGGGGGCTTGATGATTTGCGGTCATAACGTCACTATTCGCTAACTTTGTAAGTGCTCCCCAAGGGGGTCGAAAAACACGAAGAAAGTATTTGCAAGATGGTTTGCCCGTGAGGTTCATCCCACGTAAAAAACGGCCACTTGTTATTTTGGAGGTGTTTTTTGTTGAAAGTTATCCATAAGAGCGCCATTTTGCTGTCATTTGGCGCCATCGCGCTTGCGGGCTGCGGCGGCGGTGGTGGTGGCGGCGGTGGCTCCGCCGTGAGTGCAGCGGCCGCGGCCAACGCAGCTGCGGCGGCTTCGGCGTTGCAGAGCGGCTCCTCTTCCGGCAGCAGCGGCGTCTCCTCCGGCGGCACGACCCTCGGGAGCACACCGCAAACCACGACCTTCTGCGGATCCCAGAGCACGGACATCGTCGACAGCGCGCTGAACATCGTGGCGGCACAGTACACCGCCATGGCCGCCCAGTTGAGCAAGGATGCCGGCATCGCCTACCGCTATGGCCCCGATGCGGTGGCATGCGGCACCGCGAATGCGGGCGTGGCGCTGTACAAGCGCACCGATACGAAGCTCACCTCGCCGGCGCCGGACTACCCGTTCTGGTGGTCGGTCGGCGGGCCGCCCAGCTCGAGCGCGGGCTCGTTCTCGTCGAACCTCGCCAACGCGGCGTTCGTGGCGGACGACACGTCGCAGCGCGTGGGCGTGTCCGACATCCAGGTCTCGAACTACATGTACAACGTGTTCGCGCAGCTCCCTCAGCTGAACTGGACGCGGGCGGCCGTCACCGGCGGCGGCATCGACAGCATCAACGTGATGGGCTATCGCGACCAGCACCTCGTGAGCAGCGACCCGATCGCCGTCGGCCGCTGCGCCGGCCGTCCGGCCTTCTGCTCGGAAGGCCTCGTCGCGTTCCAGAACGGCGTCATCGGGACGGTCGGCAGCAACACGGCCCGCAACCAGGCCACTGTGCAATTGCCTGCCAACAAGGTGCCGACCGCCATTGCCATGACCAACAACAGCGAATTCGCGCTGGTCACGGTGTGGGACACGCAGGCGCTCAAGGGCCAGGTCGCGGTGATCGCGCTGGCCGGCCTGTGCGACGGCTGCGACCCCTACAACTCCGCCCAGCACACCGGCTACGCGGCCTGGTACAACTACTGGCAGGAATGGATGGGCGTCTACCCGGGCCTCGCCAACATGGGCGACATCGCCTTCATGAAGATCCTTGGCTACGTCGACCTGCCGGGCATGGCGGCGCCGACCGAGATCGCCGTCACCACCGGCATGGACCAGTTCAAGTCGCTCAACCAGACCGGCTCGAACGTCGGCCAGTTCGTCGGCTACGCCAACTCGCCCCTCTCGAGCAACTGGCAGAAGTTCGCGAGCGGCGGCGCCAACCAGTACAACTACGCCAAGGGCGGCGTGGCAGTGGTGATCTCCAAGTCGGAGCAGAAGGCCACGTTCATCGATTTGAAGCCGCTGTTCAGCTACTTCAACGGCATGTACTTCAGCTCGAACGTGAACCAGACGACCAACATCGGCCAGTCGGCCAACCAGTGGCCGTTCACCTTCGACGTGCAGGCCTCGCAGACGCCGACGGTGCTCAAGACGGTGTCGCTGGGCGCACGCCCGACGGCGGTGAAGACCACGGTCTTCGGCTCCACCCCGCGCGCCTGGGTCGCGACGCAGGACGGCACGCTGCACATCTACAGCCTCGACGGCTTCACGCCGGGTGACGGCTACAGCATGGTGGCCAACCCGCCGGCGAGCAACATCGCCGAAGTGGGCACCGTGACCGGCATCGGCCGCAACCCGACATCGCTCGGCACCTCCAAGGGTGAGCCGGGCGGCTTCAGCGGCGAGCCTAACAACCAGCAGGTCATCGTTGCCTCCCGCGGCGACAACAAGATCAACTGGGTGCGCTTCGCCTCCAACGGCAACAGCGGCAGCGTCGTTCGCACGATCCAGCACAGCGAGATGAAGGACCTGATCGCCGTGGAGGACGCGGACAACTTCGCGAACCAGGGCTATGTGCTGAGCGCGCTCGACTACGCCGGCAAGGCGATGCGCAACTACCGCTACGGTCCGGTGATCTTCAGCGACGGCGGCGCATGCGCAGGACCGACCGGCTGCCCGATCAACGCGATCAACGGCGCCGCGGCCGAGTACGGCGGCGCGATGGCGCTGCCCGGCAAGCCGTTCCAGATGTCGACATCGAACGTCCCCTGACGCGGGCTACGCGACGGACAACTGCCACCGAAAACGGCCCGCGCCACGCGGGCCGTTTTTTTCATCTGTTCAGTTCGGCCAGCCGCTCCGGCGTGCCGACATCGGCCCAGCGTCCGGTGTAGAGCTCCGCGCCAACCAGGCCCGATCGCATCGCATCGCGCAGCAACGGCGCCAAAGCCGCCTTGATCCCCTGCGGGTTCCCGGCTTCGATGTCGCACAGCGGCGGCGCGAAGAGCGCGGCCCGGTACAGCGCGATCGTCGAGAAGGTGTACTTCTGCGGCGCCTCGCTGAGCGCGCCGCCGTCGGCCGCGATGCCGAAGTCGCCTTGCGGGTGGTGCGCCGGGTTCGGTACCAGCCACAGGTGCGCGAGGCGCCAGCTCGCCCTGAAGCGCTCCACCGCTTCGCGCGAGAACCGGAAATCCGGCGCGTACACGTCACCCGCGGCGACCCAGAAGATGTCGCCCAGCATCGGCAGCGCGCGCACGATGCCGCCGGCCGTTTCGAGCGCGCCGCCGAAGTCCCTGCCTTCATGCGAATAGGCGATGGTGGATGCGCCGAACCGTTCCCCGAAGCGCGCCGGGATCTGCTCGCCGAGCCACGCGGTGTTCACCACCAGGTCGGTGAAGCCGCCCGCGGCCAGCCCCTCGATGGGCCATTGAATGAGGGGCTTGCCCGCGACTTCGAGCAGCGGCTTGGGCGTCGTGTCGGTCAAGGGCCGCATGCGCTCGCCGCGCCCGGCCGCAAGGATCATTGCCTTCATGCGGCCTCCGCACGGATCGCGCCGCGCTGCAAGGCATGCAGCTTCGCGTGCTGCGGCATGAAGAGCGCCTCCAGCGAAGCCATCACCGCCCTCGCCTTCGCCGAGTGGTCGCCGCCGAAGTTGCAGACGTAGACGTCGAGCGTGACGCCGCCCTGCTCGGGCCAGGTGTGGACGCACAGGTGCGATTCCGCGAGCAGCACCGTGGCGGTCACGCCGCCGGGCCCGTGCGGCGTGGCCGGGAAGGCATGAAAGAGCTGGCCGACCACCTGCAGGCCGGCCGATTCCGCCGCATCGACGCATGCCGCGCCGAGCGCTTGCGCATCGACCAGCCAGCGCGCGGCGCAGCGGCAATCGTGGAGATCGGCGGTGAGGTGCAGTCCATGCATGGCCGGCACTCTAGCAGCCCATCCGCGGGCCGCCGGGAGGGTCCGCAACCTCGCCCGCTAAAATGCCGGGTTCCCCCTAACTTGCCCCCCAGAAAGCCCCCAGATGGCCAACCAAGCCTTGATGGCCAACGCGATCCGCGCGTTGGCAATGGATGCCGTACAACTCGCAAACTCGGGGCATCCGGGCGCACCCATGGGAATGGCCGACATGGCCGTCGCACTCTGGGGCGAACACCTCAAGCACAACCCGGCCAACCCGCGCTGGTTCGACCGCGACCGCTTCGTGCTCTCGAACGGCCATGCCTCGATGCTCATCTACGCGGTGCTGCATCTCAGCGGCTACGAGCTGTCGGTCGACGAGCTCAAGCGCTTCCGCCAGCTCCACAGCAAGACCGCCGGCCACCCCGAAACCGGCGTCACGCCCGGCGTCGAGACCACCACCGGCCCGCTCGGCCAGGGCATCACCAATGCCGTCGGCTTCGCCCTCGCCGAGAAGCTGCTGGCTTCGGAGTTCAACCGCAAGGGCCACGACATCGTCGACCATCACACCTACGCCTTCCTGGGCGACGGCTGCCTGATGGAAGGCATCAGCCATGAAGCGGCGGCGCTCGCGGGCGCCTGGAAGCTCGGCAAGCTGATCGCGCTGTACGACGACAACGGCATTTCCATCGATGGCCCGGTCAAGCCCTGGTTCATCGACAACACCGAAGAACGCTTCAAGGCCTACGGCTGGCACGTGATCGGCCCGATCGACGGCCATGACGTCAAGGAGGTCGCGAAGGCCATCGAGAAGGCCAAGAAGCACGGCGACAAGCCCACCCTGATCATCTGCAAGACCCAGATCGGCAAGGGCAGCCCGAACCGCGCCAACACCGCCAAGGCGCACGGCGAACCGCTCGGCGCCGACGAGATCGGCCTCACCCGCAGCGCCCTGCAGTGGACGCACGCGCCCTTCGAACTGCCGGCGGCCGTGTACGAAGAGTGGGATGCCAAGGCCGCCGGCACCCGTGCCGAAGCCGCCTGGAACGAGAAGTTCGCCGCCTACGCAGAGGCTTTCCCCGATCTCGCGGGCGAATTCAGCCGCCGCATGAAGGGCGAGCTGCCGAAGAACTTCCACCAGACCGCCCTGGACACGATCGTCGCCGCGCACACCAAGGCCGAGACGGTCGCATCGCGCAAGGCATCGCAACTTGCGCTCGAGGCCTTCACCGCCGCATTGCCCGAACTGCTCGGCGGCAGCGCCGACCTGACCGGTTCGAACCTCACCAACACCAAGAGCACACCGAGCCTGCGCTTCGACGACAACGGTGCCGTGGTGCGCAGCGAAGGCAACGAGCAGTACCCCGACGGCCTGCCGGGACGCCATATCAACTACGGCGTGCGCGAATTCGGCATGGCTGCCATCATGAACGGCGTGGCGCTGCACGGCGGCTTCATTCCCTACGGTGGCACCTTCCTGACCTTCAGCGACTACAGCCGCAACGCGATCCGCATGGCGGCGCTGATGAAGCAGCGCGTGATCCACGTCTTCACGCACGACTCCATCGGCCTCGGCGAAGACGGCCCCACGCACCAGTCGATCGAGCATGCGGCGTCGCTGCGCCTGATCCCGAACCTCGATGTCTGGCGTCCCGCCGACACCGCCGAGACCGCCGTGGCCTGGGCCGTCGCGCTGCAGAACGCGAGCCGCCCGACGGCGCTGCTGCTGTCGCGCCAGAACCTGCCTTACTCGCCCAAGGGCGACCTGAGCGACATCAACAAGGGCGCCTATGTGCTGGCCGAGCCGCTCGCCGGCAAGAAGGCGCGCGCCGTCATCATCGCGACCGGCTCCGAAGTGCAGCTGGCGCTCAAGGCGCAGGAGCTGCTGGCCGCCAAGAAGATCCCGGTGCGCGTGGTCTCCATGCCTTCGACCACCACCTTCGACCGCCAGAGCGTCGACTACAAGAAGGGCGTGCTGCCGCAAGGCCTGCCCCGCATCGCCGTGGAAATGGGCGCCACGGACGGCTGGTGGAAGTACGGCGTCGCCGCCGTCGTCGGCGTCGACACCTACGGTGAATCGGCACCCGCCGGCGTGCTGTTCAAGCACTTCGGGTTCACGGCAGAGAACGTCGCTGCCACGGTCGAAGCGGCGCTCAAGCGCTAGGATGACCCCCACGCTTCTCACTTCGTGTATCGCTGCCCCCCGAGGGGGCAGCAGCAGGCCGCCCGTCTGCGCGAAGCGCGGACTTCGCCGCGCTGGCGGCCCGGCGCCGGCCTAAGGTCGAACCACCTCTTTCGGTTTTCAATCATCCAGGAGCAAATGACATGGCTATCAAACTCGGTATCAACGGCTTCGGTCGCATCGGTCGCAACGTGCTTCGCGCCGCGGTGCAGAACTTCAAGAACGACATCGAGATCGTCGCGATCAACGACCTGCTCGAACCCGAATACCTGGCCTACATGCTCCAGTACGACTCGGTGCACGGCCGCTTCCAGGGCGAGATCAACGTCGAGGGCAACACGCTGATCGTCAACGGCAAGAAGATCCGCCTGACGCAGGAGCGCGACCCCGCGCAACTCAAGTGGAACGAAGTCGGCGCGGACATCGTGCTCGAATCCACCGGCCTCTTCCTCACCAAGGAGAGCGCGCAGAAGCACATCGACGCCGGCGCCAAGAAGGTGCTGCTGTCGGCCCCCAGCAAGGATGACACCCCCATGTTCGTCTACGGCGTCAACGACAAGAAGTACGCCGGCGAAGCCATCATCAGCAACGCGAGCTGCACCACCAACTGCCTCGCTCCGGTGGCCAAGGTGCTCAACGACAAGTGGGGCATCAAGCGGGGCCTGATGACCACGGTGCACGCTGCCACCGCGACGCAGAAGACCGTCGACGGCCCGAGCAACAAGGACTGGCGCGGCGGCCGCGGCATCCTCGAGAACATCATCCCGTCGAGCACCGGTGCCGCCAAGGCCGTGGGCGTGGTGATCCCCGAGCTCAACAAGAAGCTCACCGGCATGAGCTTCCGCGTGCCGACCTCCGACGTGTCGGTGGTCGACCTGACGGTGGAACTCGAGAACGCAGCGACCTACAAGGAAATCTGCGCCGAGATGAAGGCGCAGAGCGAAGGCGCGCTCAAGGGCGTGCTGGGCTACACCGAGGACAAGGTGGTCGCCACCGACTTCCGTGGCGACCCGCGCACCTCGATCTTCGACGCCGAAGCCGGCATTGCGCTCGACGGCACCTTCGTCAAGCTCGTCAGCTGGTACGACAACGAGTGGGGCTACTCGAACAAGTGCCTCGAGATGGTCCGCGTGATGGCGAAGTAAGCCGCGCCAGGCCACTAAAGAAAAACGCGCCCTCGGGCGCGTTTTTTTGTTTTGGGGGCTGAGGATCAGACGGGTTCGAGCACGTGGATGACTCGGCTTTCGGTCCACTCCTTGGTCTTGGCGCCGTAGGCGGCCATGTGCGGCGCGGCGGCGTGGGCCTGCAACGCAGCGAGCGTTGCCCATTTCTCGACCACCACGAAGGTGTCGGGGCCGAAGCTGCCGCGCGTGGCGGGCATGCCGGCGGCGTCGACCGTGGCGGTGTACTCGATGCAGCCTTCCTCGGCCAGCACGGCCGGCCGGTTGGCGCGGTAGGCCTCGAGGATCTTGTCGCGTTGGCCAGGCTTGGCGGTGATGACGGCGACGACGTGAATCATGGGCGGTGGCTCCTTGGGTTCTTGGGGATGGAACCGCCGAATGTACGGGCAGGCCGCCGCCGGCGCCTGTCGCCTCGGAGGCGCCCGACGATCAGGCCGCTTCGTGCATCACCACCACCATCCACGACACCCCGAAGCGGTCCGCCACCATGCCGAAGGCCGGCGAGAAGAAGGTCTTGCCGAGCGGCATCTGCACCTGGCCGCCGTTGCCGAGGCCATCGAACAGGCGCTTGGCCTCGGCCTCGTCCTTGGCGATGAGCGAGAGCGAAATGCCCTGGAACACCGGCTTGCCGGTCGTGGTCATTCCGTCGGACGCCATCACCGTCGATTCGCCGATCGTGAAGGCCGAGTGCATGACCTTGTTGGCGTCGATCGGACCGCAGTCGGCCCGCGGCGGCTCCGGGCTGTCCTTGAAGCGCATCAGCGCCGTGACCTGGGCGCCGACCGCATTCTTGTAGAACTCGAGCGCCTCTTCGCAGCGGCCGTCGAACATCAGATAGGGCTGGACTTGCATGGGATCTCCTGTGCGCCGGTCAAAACCGGCAAAGTGTTGTGAATGAAAGTTTCATACGTTGAAGGCTTAGCCAGCTACGGCGGCCCCGAGTCATGCGTGCACATCCGCGAGGGTGTGGGCGAAGCGTTGATAGGGGGACGAGCGGGCCGGGTATCGAGCCGCGTAATACATGCCCCGTGGCGACAGCTGCGGGTGGTCCGGGGTGCCGAGGCAGTAGGAGAATGCCGAAGGTCACACCGTCGCTGCCGCATTGGCGAGGCAGAGGCGGACCCCGCGCGGTCAAAGACCCCGAGCACGCACGCAAGCACTTTGTTCGGGAACCGGGAGATCCCGCGTCCTTCTGCGCAGCGCTGGGAAGCGCTGGCTGCAGAGCGCATCGTGAAGCCCAAGGGCGTACGACGATGAGCCACAGGCGCGGGAAGTCGGACTGCTGCGTAGTACCGAAGAAGCTGCCGAACAAGGCTGCGGGGGAAGCTCCTGCGGCGGCGGAGGTGGTGGAGGGAAGGCGGCAGGCCAAGGGAAATGCCATCGCGGCGCGCATGTCCCGCAGATCGGTGCGGGTCTATGACATGGGAACCGCGCTCGATGGCATACGACAGACGGCAAAGGGCCGTCGTGATGCGAAGTTCACGGGACTGCTGCATCACATCTACGCGGTCGAACGCCTGCGGGCGGCTTACCTCGCGCTCAAGCGCGACGCGGCCGCCGGGGTGGACGGCCAGACCTGGCAGACGTACGGACAGGACCTGGAGGGCAATCTCCTGGAGTTGTCCGAGCGGCTGGCCCGAGGGGGCTACCGGCCCCAGCCTGTGAAGAGGGTGTACATCGACAAGGCCGACGGCAGCAAGCGCCCGCTGGGCGTGCCGGCGCTGGAGGACAAGCTCGTCCAGCGTGCCACGGTCGAAGTGTTGAACGCCATCTACGAGCAGGACTTCCTCGGGTTCAGCTACGGCTTCAGGCCCGGGCGCAGCGCGCACAACGCGCTGGATGCCGTGGCGGTGGGTGTGGGCGCAAGGAAGGTGAACTGGATACTCGATGCGGACATCGCCAAGTTCTTCGACACGATCGAAAGGGACTGGCTGGTGAAGTTCATCGAACATCGCGTGGCTGACACGCGCGTGGTGCGGCTGATCAAGAAATGGCTGCACGCGGGCGTGCTGGAGGACGGCAGGCTCACGCAAGGTGAGTTGGGGACGGTTCAGGGCGGGAGCATCAGTCCGCTGCTGGCCAACATCTACCTGCACTATGCGTTGGACCTGTGGGTGAAGCAGTGGAGGGGGCGCCATGCCCGGGGTGACGTGATCGTCGTGCGCTACGCCGACGATTGGGTTGCGGGGTTCCAGTTCCGTGATGACGCCGAGCGCTTCCAGCGCGCGGTGGCCGAGCGGCTGGGCCAGTTCGGGTTGAAGCTGCATCCCGAGAAGACGCGGCTGATCGAGTTCGGGCGCTTCGCCCACGAGAACCGACGCCGCAAGGGACAAGGCAAGCCGCAGACCTTCGACTTCCTGGGGTTCACGCATTGCTGCGGGACGACCCGAAAGGGCAAGTTCATGGTCCTGCGACTCACCAGTGCCAAACGCCTGCGAGCCAAGCTGCAGGTGATCAAGCTCGAACTCAGAAGGCGCATGCACCAACCCATCCCGGAGCAGGGCCAGTACCTGCGGGCGGTGGTGACTGGGCATGCGCGCTACTTCGGCGTGCCGTGCAACGGCGCGCGGCTGAGGACATTCCGCCATCAGGTCGTCGGGCTGTGGCATCGCACGCTGTGCCGCCGCAGCCAGAGCCACGACCTGCCTTGGCGACGCATGTATCGCTTGATGGCGCGCTGGCTGCCTGTCCCGAACATCTGCCACCCCTACCCGAACCAGCGTCTGATCGTCATGACCCAAGGCAGGAGCCGTATGCGGTAGCTCCGCACGTACGGATCTGTGGAGGGGGTGTTGGGTGACTGACATTCCTACTCTGACTTCGAGGATGAGGGGGCGTTGGGGAAACCGTTGCGTTTGTGTACAACGTCCACAAAACGATAGCAAAGATAATGGACGCTGTCCACATGAAAGACCGCATGTCCGTCCCGGCAACCTCCGCACCGCCCGCGCGCAGCACTTATCGCCACGGCGACCTCCGGCGTGCGCTGCTCGCGGCGGGTGTCGAACTGGCGCGCGCCGGCGGGCCTGAAGCGGTCGTGCTGCGCGAGGCCACGCGCCGCGCGGGCGTCGTACCCAATGCGGCCTACCGCCATTTCGAGAGCCGCCAGGCGCTTCTCCAGGCCGTGCGCGCTGCGGCGCTGTCGGCCGTCGCGCGCGCGATGGAGGCCGAGCTCGCCACCCTGCAACCGATGCGCGATCCGGCCGCATTCGCACGTGCGACCGTGCGGGCGGTGGGCGCCGGCTACCTGCGTTTCGCCCAATCGGAAACCGGCCTCTTCCGCACGGCATTCGCGACGCAGGTGGATGTCCAGGGCCAGCCCGAGAAAGCGATGAGCGGCGACAGCGGCCTCGACCCCTTCCAGCTCCTCGGTGCCGCGCTCGACCGTCTCGTCGAAGCCGGCGCCATGCCGGCCGCGCGCCGCCCCGGCGCCGAGTTCCTCGCCTGGTCGGCGGTGCACGGCCTGGCGATGCTCGTCATCGACGGGCCCCTGCGCGACATGCCGCGCGCTCAGGTCGACGCGCTCGGGCAGCGGCTCCTGGACATGGTGGAAAAAGGCCTCTAGCTGCCTCGCTCGGGCACTGGCAACTCCAACGCATCGTCGCGCCACCATGCTGCGGGCTCACCCCCTGCGCAAGCTGCGTCAACAGTGCTTCAATCGGACCACCGGCCAGCCAGGCCCGGACCACGGAGACACGCATGCAAAGTCGCAGCCCCCTGTACTTGCTCGAGCGCTCGGATGTCGGCGTGGTCCAGCTCGACCGCGAGTTGCGCGTCGTCGCCATGAACAGCTTTGCACGCCGCGTGCTGCCGGTGGAAGACAAGGCGCCGTTCGAGAAGGTGGTGCTGTCCTTCCACCCCGAGCGCTCGCAGCCGAAGGTCAGGTTCCTGCTCGACCAGGCCGAGTGCCCGGTGAGCAACCCGCCGCCGATGACGATGATCATCAACATCCCCGAGCGCGTGCTGCTCATCAAGGTCGCCAAGCTGTCGGACCTGCGCGGCGACACCGCGAGCTACACGCTGATCTTCTACGACATCACCGAGCTCGTCGCCGGCGAGGAGCCCGGGGCGCAGAAGCCGCAGGCCAAGCGCCAGCTGCAGAAGATCCCGACCGTGTCACAGAACCGCATCGTGCTGGTCGACACCGAGGCGGTGACTTACATACGCGCCGAGGGCCACTACACCTGGGTCAGCACGGCGCAGGGGTCGAGCTTCTGCAACCTCAACATCAGCGACCTGGCCGAGCGGCTCGACGGCGCGTCGTTCCTGCGCATCCATCGCAGCTACCTCGCCAACCTCGACCACGCCGAGCAGATCCTGCGCGACGACGGCAAGGTCAGCCTCAAGCTGCGCGGCGAAGCGACGCCGCTGCCGGTCGCGCGCACCAGCGTGCCGCGCCTTCTCGACCAGCTCGGCATCACCGAGATCGAGGCGATGCGCGGCTGATCCGGCGCGATCCGGGAGAACCCCCGCCGCATCACGGCCGGTTGCATTTCATGCAGTGGACGCGCATTTCGTGCATGCACCGCCCACCTTCGTGCGGCCAATCGCAGTCTCCCGCGCGCCGGAACTAAGTTAGCCGCCGGCCCGCGAGCCCGGGCCCGGCGCGCGCTGCGCGTCAGAACAACAGGAGACAGGCACGATGATTCCCTCCGGATTCGACTATCACGCGCCCCGCTCGGTGGGCGATGCCATCCAGCTGCTCGGCACCCTCGGCAGCGATGCCAAGCTGCTGGCCGGCGGCCACAGTCTGCTGCCGATGATGAAGCTGCGCTTCGCGCAACCGGCGCATCTCATCGACCTGAACCGCATCGATGCGCTGCGCGGCATCCGCGAGGACGGCGCGGCGGTGGTGATCGGCGCCATGACGGTCGAGAACGAGCTCATCCGTTCCCCGCTGCTGCGGCAGAAGGTCCCGCTCTTGCCCGAAGCGGCGTCGCAGATCGCCGATCCGCAGGTGCGCAACCGCGGCACCATCGGCGGCGACATCGCGCATGGCGATCCGGCCAACGACCATCCGGCGCTCGCGATCGCGCTCGACGCCGTCTTCGTGCTCGAAGGGCCCAAGGGCCGGCGCGAAGTGAAGGCCGAGGGCTTCTTCCATGGCACCTACGTGACCGACATGGCCGAGGACGAGATCCTGGTCGAGATCCGCGTGCCCGCGTTTGCGCCGAAGACCGGCTACGCCTACGCGAAGCTCAAGCGCAAGACCGGCGACTGGGCCACGGCGGCGGCGGCCGTGGTGCTGCGCATGGACGGCGGCAACGTGAGCCATGCGCGCATCGCGCTCACCAACCTGGCGCCGACGGCGCTGCGCGCCGCGGACGCCGAAGCCGCGCTGATCGGCAAGCCGATCGGCGACGCCTCGATCTCCGATGCCGCCGCCAAGGCGATGGCGATCTGCGATCCGGTCGAGGACCTGCGCGGGGACCGCGACTACAAGATCGCGATGGCCGGCCAGATGGTCCGGCGCGCGATCGCCAAGGCCGCCGCGCGCTGCCAATAGGACCAACGAGCACGACGGAGACCCAAGCCATGGCCAAGCAACTCGTCCACATGAGCGTCAACGGCAGGCGCATCGAGAAAGCCGTCGAGCCGCGCATGCTGCTGGTGCACTTCCTGCGCGAGGAATGCCAGCTCACCGGCGCGCACATCGGCTGCGAGACCTCGCACTGCGGCGCCTGCACCGTCGATGTCGACGGGCAGTCGGTCAAGAGCTGCACGCATCTCGCGGTGCAGTGCGAAGACTCGGAGGTGCTCACCGTCGAAGGGCTCGCCCAGGGCGCGGTGCTGCATGCGGTGCAGGAGGGCTTCTACACGCAGCATGGGCTGCAATGCGGCTTCTGCACGCCCGGCATGCTGATGCGGGCCTACCGTTTCCTGCAGGAGAACCCGAATCCCAGCGAGGAGGAAGTCCGCGCCGGGATGAGCGGCAACCTGTGTCGCTGCACGGGTTATCAGAACATCGTGAAGGCGGTTCTCCACGCAGCTGCCAAGCTGCAGCAAACCGAAAAGGTGGCGGCATGAGCCCGCACGGCCGCCCGAAGGGCGAATTCCTCCTCGGGAGGAAGGCGCGAAGCGCCAAGGAGGTCCTATGAACGCACCGATTGATTCCGCATTGCTCGAACGCAGCGCCGCGCTGCAAGGTCTCGGCGACAGCCGGCTGCGCAAGGAAGACGCCCGCTTCATCCAGGGCAAGGGCAACTATGTCGACGACATCAAGCTGCCCGGCATGCTGCACATGGACATCGTGCGCTCGCCGCTCGCGCATGCGCGCGTGAAGAAGATCGACAAGACCGAGGCGCTGAAGGTGCCCGGCGTGATCGCGGTGCTGACCGCCGACGACCTCAAGCCGCTCAAGCTGCACTGGATGCCGACCTTGGCCGGCGACGTGCAGGCGGTGCTGGCGGACGAGAAGGTGCACTTCCAGATGCAGGAGGTCGCGGTCGTCATCGCCGAGGACCGCTACGCCGCCGCCGACGGCGTGGAGGCGGTGCAAGTCGAGTACGAGGAACTTCCGGTGGTGATCGACCCCTTCGCCGCGCTCGAAGCCAATGCGCCGGTGCTGCGCGAGGACCTCGCGGGCAAGACCGAAGGCGCGCACGGCAAGCGCGAGCACCCCAACCACATCTTCACCTGGGAGGCCGGCGACAAGGCCGCGGCCGACGCGGCGTTCGCCGGCGCCGAGGTCACGGTGGCCGAGCGCATCTTCTATCCGCGCGTGCATCCCTGCCCGCTCGAAACCTGCGGCTGCGTCGCCAGCTTCGACCCGATCCGCGGCGAGCTCACCACCTACATGACCTCGCAGGCGCCGCACGTGGTGCGCACGGTGGTGTCGCTGCTCTCGGGCCTGCCGGAATCGAAGATCCGCATCGTCTCGCCGGACATCGGCGGCGGCTTCGGCAACAAGGTGGGCGTGTATCCGGGCTATGTCTGCGCGATCGTCGCGAGCATCGTGCTCGGCAAGCCGGTGAAGTGGATCGAGGACCGCATCGAGAACATCTCCAGCACCGCCTTCGCGCGGGACTACCACATGGACGGCGAACTCGCCGCCACGCGCGATGGCCGCATCACCGGCCTGCGCGTCAACGTGATCGCCGACCACGGCGCCTTCGATGCCTGCGCCGATCCGACCAAGTACCCGGCGGGCATGTTCCACATCTGCTCGGGCTCCTACGACATCCCGGCCGCGTGGTGCAGCGTGAAGGGCGTCTACACCAACAAGGCGCCGGGCGGCGTGGCCTACCGCTGCTCGTTCCGCGTCACCGAGGCGGTGTACCTGATCGAGCGCATGGTGGACATCCTGGCGCAGAAGCTCGGCATCGACAAAGCCGAGATCCGCGCCAAGAACTTCATCCGCAAGGAGCAGTTCCCGTACACCTCGCCCTTCGGCTTCGAGTACGACTCGGGCGACTACCACGCGGCGCTGCAGAAGGTGCTCGACGCCTGCGACTACAAGGGCCTGCGCGCCGAGCAGGCCGCCAAGCGCGCGGACCCGAACTGCCCGACGCTGATGGGCATCGGCCTGGTCTCCTTCACCGAAGTGGTCGGCGCCGGGCCGAGCAAGATGTGCGACATCCTCGGCGTCGGCATGTTCGACAGCTGCGAGATCCGCGTGCATCCCACCGGCAGCGCGATCGCGCGCATGGGCACGATCACGCAGGGCCAGGGCCACCAGACCACCTACGCGCAGATCATCGCGACCGAACTGGGCCTGCCGTCCGAGGTGATCCAGGTCGAGGAAGGCGACACCTCGACCGCGCCCTACGGCCTCGGCACCTACGGCTCGCGCTCGACGCCGGTGGCCGGCGCGGCCATCGCGCTCGCGGCGCGGAAGATCCACGCCAAGGCACGCAAGATCGCCGCCCACCTGCTCGAAGTCGGCGAGGCCGACCTCGACTGGGAGATCGACCGCTTCAAGGTCAAGGGCGACGACGCGAAGTTCAAGACCATGAAGGACATCTGCTGGGCCGCCTACCACCAGGCGCCGCCGGGGCTGGAGCCGGGGCTCGAAGCGGTGCACTACTACGACCCGCCCAACTTCACCTTCCCCTTCGGCATCTACCTCTGCGTGGTCGACATCGACCGCGGCACCGGCGAGACCCGTGTGCGGCGCTTCTACGCGCTCGACGACTGCGGCACGCGCATCAACCCGATGATCATCGAAGGGCAGATCCACGGCGGGCTCACCGAGGGCTACGCGGTCGCGATGGGCCAGCAGATGCCTTTCGACGCCCAAGGCAACCTGCTCGGCAACACGCTGATGGACTACTTCCTGCCCACCGCGGTCGAAACGCCGAAGTGGGAGACGGACCACACCGTGACGCCTTCGCCGCACCACCCGATCGGCGCCAAGGGCGTGGCGGAGTCGCCGCACGTCGGCTCGATCCCGACCTTTACATCTGCGGTGGTCGATGCCTTCGCGCATCTGGGCGTCAACCACATGGTGATGCCGCACACGTCGTACCGCGTCTGGCAGCAGCTCAAGAAGAGCGGCGTCGCACTCTGAGAAGACCACGATGGAAGTCAAGCTCGACAAACGCTACCCGCTCGACGTCGACGTGGCCCGCGCCTGGCAGGTGCTGCGCGACGTGAAGACCGTGGCCGGCTGCATGCCCGGCGCGGCCATCACCGAGCAGGTCGACGACACGCACTACAAGGGCAACGTCAAGGTCAAGGTCGGCCCGGCGAACGCGGCTTTCGCGGGCGACATCCAGGTGCTCGAACTCGACGATGCAGCGAAGAAGCTGCGCATGCTCGGCAAGGGCGCCGACCGCAGCGGCTCGTCGGCGTCGATGGAACTCGCAGCGACCATCGAGCCCGGCGAAACGCCCGCCACTTCCGTGCTCGCCGGGCAGGCGGTGGTCGCGGTCAGCGGCAAGTTCGCGCAGTTCGGCAACCGGCTGCTGGTGCCGGTCTCGGACATGCTGCTCGCGCAGTTCGTCGACAACTTCCGCGCGGCTGCAGCGGCCCTGCCGGGGGCTGCGGGTGCCGACGCAGCGCCCGGTGCTCCCGCCGCGCCCGAGCAACGCGAACTCAACGCACTCGCGATGCTCTGGGCCCTCGTCAAAGGCTGGTTCGCGGGGCTGATCGGCAAGCGAAGCTGATCCCATGACCGAAGCCGAGCTGCGCGAATCGCTGCACCGCGCCGGCTACATCGCCGACGAGGCGCTCGCCACCACGCTGTGGCTGGCCGGCGAATTGCAGCGGCCGCTGCTGGTCGAAGGCGATGCCGGCGTCGGCAAGACGTCGCTCGCCGCTGCACTCGCGCACGCGCAGGGCCGCGCGCTGGTGCGCCTGCAGTGCCACGAGGGGCTGGACCTGTCGCAGGCCGCCTACGAGTGGAACTACGGCCGTCAGCTGCTCGCGATCCGCCTGCACGAGACCCAGCCGCAGGGCATGAAGGAAGCCGATCTCTTCGCGCGCGACTACCTGCTCGAACGCCCGCTGCTGCAGGCGATTTCGAGCGATGCGCCCTGCGTGCTGCTGATCGACGAGATCGACCGCGCCGACGAGGCCTTCGAGGCCTTCCTGCTCGAAGTGCTGGCCGACTACCAGATCACCGTGCCCGAGCTCGGCACCCTGCGCGCCAAGCACGTGCCGCAGGCGGTGCTGACCAGCAACGGCACGCGCGAGCTCTCCGACGCGCTGCGGCGGCGCTGCCTCTACCACTACCTGGAGTACCCGACACTCGCGCGCGAGATCGCGATCGTGCGCGCCACCTTGCCGCAGGCCGAGAGCGCGCTGGTCGAGCAGGCGGTGGCCTTCGTTCAGCGCCTCCGGCGCGAGGACCTCGAAAAGATGCCCGGCATCGCCGAGACGCTGGACTGGGTGCGCGCGCTGCACCGCCTCGAATTCAAGGCGCTGCCCGACGATCCGCATGCGCTCGCGCGCACGCTGGCCTGCCTGCTCAAGACGCGCGAGGACCGCTTCCAGCTCGGCGAAGAGCGGGTGCGGCAGCTCATCGAGGGCCGGCGCACGGTCGGTGTCGCCGAGAAGGCGCCGCAACCGACGTGATCGCATGAACACCCTCGCGCGCCCGCTCGACAGCATTGCCGGCTTCGCGGCCCTGCTGCGCGACAACGGCCTGAAGGTCGGCATCGCCGAACAGCAGGCCATGGTGGCCGCTGCGCTGCGCGTGCCGGTCGAGCGCGCGGCGCGGCTCGATGCCGCATGGCGCTCCATCGCCTGCCACGACGCGCGCGACTGGCGGCGCTGGCCGGAGCTGTTCGATGCCTACTGGCATCCCGACCGCGTGAAGGGAAAGACCCGGATGAGCGGTGCGACGCGCCCGAGCCGCCATCTGCCGCAGCTGGTGAAGAGCCTGCACGAGCAGCTCGATGCCGGTCCGCCGCCAGCGCAGCCCTCGGCCACCGACAGCGCCCTGCATGCGCCCGGCGCCGAGCCGCAGGAGGAAGCCCGCGAACGCGCGCAAGGCGGTGCGAGCCGTGTCGACGCGCTGCACGACCGCTCGCTCTCGCAATGGTTGCCACAGGACCTCACCGAGCTGGAGCGCCTCGCGGAGCGCATCGCGCAGCGCCTGCACAAGCGGCTCACCCGTCGCCTGCGGACCCGCCCGCAGGGCCGCCGCCTCGACGTTCGCCGCACCCTGCGCGCGAGCCTGCGCACCGGCGGCCTGCCGCTGCACCCGGTGTGGCGCGCGCCGCGCCGCGAATGGCCGCGGCTCTTCATCCTCGTCGACGTCAGCCGCTCGATGGAGACCCACGCGCAGCTCTTCCTGCGCATCGCGCGCGCCTTCGTCTCGGCGATGAACGCGCGCGTGTTCGTCTTCCACACCCGTCTGGCCGAAGTGACGCCCTTGCTGCGCAGCGACTCGGCCGCGGTGCAGGAGAAGATCAATGCGGTCACCGCCGGCTTCGCAGGCGGCACCCGCATCGCGACCAGCGTGGCCGACTTTCACCGCCGGCACGCGCGGGCGCAGCTCACCCGCAATGCGCGCGTCTGGGTGCTGTCCGACGGCTTCGATGCCGACGAGCCGCAGCGCCTCGCCGAAGAACTCGCGCAGGTGCGCCGGCGCGGCGCGCTCATCCGCTGGTTCCATCCATCGGACCAGCCGCCCGCCTCGCAGGCGATCGCGCAGGTGAGGGCGCACGGCAAGCTCGTCGAAGGCTTCGAACGGCTGAACAGCGTGGGCGACCTGGCCGAACTCGCACGCCACCTGCGATGAACATGAACGACCGGCCGCCGGACATGATCCAACCGATTCCCCGCCGCGAGGAGGAGCTTCCATGAGCCGCGCGGCCGTTCCGGAGGCGAATACCGCAGCGCTGCTGCGCGGAGGTTACCCAATGAGCAACGTCGACACCGTCCTCGATGCCGCGCACCGGCTGCAGCAGGCCGGCACGCCCTACGCGCTGGTCAGCGTGATCAAGGCGCTCGCGCCCGCCTCGGCGCATCCCGGCGACAAGGCCGTGGTCACCGCCGACGGCGCGTTCCACGGCTGGATCGGCGGCGGCTGCGCGCAACCGGTCGTGCTGCGCACGGTGCGGCAGGTGCTGGCCGACGGGCATGCGCGGCTGATCCGCATCGCGCCCACCGCCGAAGGGGAAGAAAAGGATCTGGGCGACGTGCTCGAGTTCGGCATGGCCTGCCACTCCGGCGGCACGCTCGAGCTGTTCGTCGATCCGGTCCTGCCGCTGGCGCGGCTGGTCGTGATCGGCGCGTCGCCGGTTGCCGCCAGCCTCGCCCAGCTCGCGCCGCGCGTGGGCTTCGCGGTGACGCTGGTCGCGCAGGACGCCGACGCCGGCGCGTACCCGGATGCGCGGCAGGTCTTCGCGACCGACGATCCGGCCGTCGTCACGCCGCAGGTCGCGCCCGGTGCCTGGGTGGTGGTCGCGACCCAGGGGCGGCGCGACCTGCAGGCGCTGCGCCTCGCGCTCGGCCTCGGAGCGCGGCAGGTCTCCTTCGTCGCGAGCGCGCGCAAGGCGCAGGTGCTGAAGGCCTCGCTCGTGGCTACCGGCGAGAACGCAGACGCGGTGCAGGCGATCGTGGCGCCGGCCGGCTACCCGATGCCCGCGACCACGCCCGAGGAGATCGCGCTGTCGGTGCTCGCGGCGGTGGTGTCGCACCGTCACGGCGTCGAGGCGAAGCCTGCTGCCGCAAGCTGCTGCGAAGCACCGGCCGAGCTGCCGGCGATGCCTGCCGAGAAGTCATCCTGCTGCGGTCACTAGCATGAAAAGCCCCCACGCTCATCACTTCGTGTGTTCGGAGGCCTGACATGGGCTGCATCCTCAAGGGCGGCGGCGGTCTCTATGCGCGCATGGTGATCGGCGCGCTGCTGCTCGCGGCCGGCGCGGGCAGCCGGCTCGGCGGGCGTCCGAAGTCGCTGCTCGAACTCGGCGGCGTGCCGCTCATCCGGCGGCAGCTCATCGCGCTGTCGGGCGCGGGCGTCGACGAGGTGGTGGTGGTGCTCGGGCACCATGCCGAAGCGATCGAGGCCGCGGTGCGCGACTTTCCGGTCACGCTGGTGCGCAACCCCTCGCCCGACGATGGGCAGGCTTCATCGGTGCTGATCGGCCTGCAGGCGCTGTCGCCCAAGCTCGATGCGGTGATCGTCGCGCTGGCCGACCAGCCGATGATCAACGCGGACGACATCACTGCGCTCATCGGCGCCTTCAAGAAGCGCGGCGACGCCTCGATGGTGGTGCCGCGCGTCGCGGGCGAGCCCGGCAACCCGGTGATCTTCGAGGCCGCTCTGCGCGATGAATGGCTGGCCGGCGAAGCGAACGCGGCCTGCCGTCGCTGGCGTGACGCGCATCCGGAGCGCGTCCGGTGGTTCGACACCGACAACAGTCGCTATCGCGTCGACATCGACACGCCGGAGGACATGGCGGGATTCACCGCGCGCACTGGCCACGAGCTTCGCTGGCCGGCGGCGCCCGCAACCGTCACCTGAAGGCGCACGGCTTGTAACACTGCGCCGTTGTTGCGCGCCGACTCTGCCGCTAGTGTGGGGAAGCGAAGAGGAACGCATCCCGATGGCATTGCTGATACTGATGACCCCCAAGGGCCAGACCACGCAGGTCCCGGTCACCGAACCGGAAATGACCATCGGCCGCGCCGATCACAACCATGTGGTGCTCGCTTCGCAGCGCGTGAGCCGCTTTCACGCTGCGTTGGCGACCGATGGGCCGGTGGTCACGATCCGCGACCTGGGCAGCCGCAACGGCACCTTCGTGAACGGCAGGCGTATCGAGATGCAAATTCTGGTGAACGGCGACAACATCGACATCGCCGGCTACTGGATGCGCTTCCTCGCCTTCGAGCAGGAGCGCATCGACGACGAGGCGATGCAACTCATCAGCGAACGCGGCCCGTTGGTCTGATTTCGCGCTATCGCTTGTGGTGGCTCGGTGCCAGCTCGTACACCGGCGTCGGAATGCCCTCCATGCGCGCCTTGAGCTGCAGCGCCAGGAACTGCGAGTAGTGCCGCGACTGGTGCAGGTTGCCGCCGTGGAACCACAGTTGCGGCACCTGCGTCGGCTTCCACATGTTGCGCAGCTCGCCTTCCCACGGACCCGGGTCCTTCGGCGTGTCGGAGCCCAGGCCCCAGACCTTGCCCACCTTGTCGGCCACTTCGGGCGAGATGAGGTCCGCCAGCCAGCCGTTCATCGAGCCGTAGCCGGTGGCGTAGACGATCAGGTCCGCCGGCAGCTCGGTGCCGTCGCTCAGGCTGACCGATCGCGGGTTGATGCGTTCGATGGTCACGCCGCTCCTGAGCTTGATGCTGCCGTTGGCCACCAGCTCCGATGCGCCGACGTCGATGTAGTAGCCCGAGCCACGCCGCAGGTACTTCATGAAAAGGCCGGAGCCATCGACGCCGAAGTCCAGCAGGAAGCCGGCCTTCTCGAGCCGTGAATAGAGGTCGGCGTCGCGCTTCTTCATCTCCTCGTACACCGGCACCTGCAGCGGCGCCATGATCTTGTAGGGGATCGAGGCGAAGATCAGGTCGGCCTTGTCGGTGGTCACGCCGGCCTTCACCGCCGCTTCCGAATAGAGGCCGCCGAGCGCGAGCTCCATCAATGAATCCGAAGGCGCGATGTGCGTCGAGCTGCGCTGGATCATCGTGACGTCCGCGCCGTTCTCCCACAGCGCCGCGCAGATGTCGAACGCCGAATTGTTCGAGCCCAGCACCACGCACTTCTTGCCGCGCCAGGCCTCGGGCCCCGGATGCGCGCTGGAGTGGTGCTGTACGCCTTCGAAGGTCTCCGCGCCGGGGATCTTCGGCACGTTCGGGTAGCCCGAGACGCCGAGCGCGAACACGAGCTGCCTGGGCCGCAGCACGATCTCCTTGCCGCCCTGCTCGACCGTGAGCTCCCACTCCTTCTTCGCCTCGTCCCAGCGCGCCTTCTTCGCGGTGGTCGAGCCCCAGTAGTTGAGCTCCATCACCTTGGTGTACATCTCCAGCCAGTCGCCGATCTTGTCCTTGGGCGAGAACACCGGCCAGTCGTCCGGGAACGGCAGGTACGGCAGATGGTCGTACCACACCGGGTCATGCAGGCACAGGCTCTTGTAGCGCCGGCGCCAGGAGTCGCCGGGCCGCGCGTTCTTCTCGACGATGATGGTCGGCACGCCGAGCCGCCGCAGCCGCGCGCCGAGCGCGATGCCGCCCTGCCCGCCGCCGACGATCACGACATAGGGCTGCTCGGTGAAGCCGAGCGTCTTCGCCTCGTCGTCGCGCTTCTCGAGCCAGGTCTTGCGCTGCATGTTGACGCCGTGCTCCGCGCCCTTGACGCGGCGATCGCCCTTCAACTCCTCGAAGCCTTTCAGCTCGGTCATGGTGGTGAGCAGTGTCCATGCCTTGCCGCTGCGAAGCCGCAGGTGACCGCGTCCGCGCGCGACGGCGGTCTCGAAGGTGAACCACGCATCGACGATGCCGTCGGCCTCGGTCGCCTCGCCTTCGAGGGCGAAGCTGGTGGGCTTCGTGTCGGCGAGGCGCGCGTTCAGCATCGCGCGTATCGCTTCCGGGCCTTCCTGCGTGCGGATGTTCCAGGTGAAGGCGACGAGATCGCGCCAGTAGCTGTCGGCATCGAACAGCGCCACGGCAGCGTCGATGTCCTGCCGTTCGAGGGCGGCGTTGAAATCGGCCAGCCAGGCGCTGGCGATCTGCGTCGGATGCACGGACAGATCGGTCATTTCTTGTCTCCTGTTCGCGGCCGCCGTGCGCGCGTGGGCGAGGCGGGGCGGCAACCGTACGCCGTTCGCGTGCCGGCGTCAAACCGTAGCGAGATGTATCGGCGGCGCGCCCTGCCTTGACATCGCGGTGGCGGGCCTGATCTCATCGTTTCGTGCGCCACGACTTCCACCCCGCCGTCGCCAACTGGTTCAGCGCGACCTTCGCGGGCCCGACCGAGGCCCAGGCCGCCGCCTGGCCGGCGATCGCCGCCGGGCGGCACACGCTGGTCGCCGCGCCGACCGGTTCCGGCAAGACGCTGACCGCGTTTCTCGCCGCGCTGGATGGCCTCGTGCGGCAAGGGCTTGCATCCGGGGGCCTGGCCGACGAGACGACGGTGCTCTACGTGTCGCCGCTGAAGGCGCTCTCGAACGACATCGGCCTCAACCTCAAGGCGCCGCTCGCGGGCATCCGGCGCGAACTCGCGAAGCTGCATCTGCCCGAGGTCGAGATCCGCACCGCGGTGCGCACCGGCGACACGCCGAGCAAGGAGCGCCAACAGGCCCTGCGCCAGCCGCCGCACATCCTGGTGAGCACGCCGGAGTCGCTCTACGTGCTGCTCGGCTCGGCATCGGGCCGCAAGATGCTGTCGACGGTGCGCACCGTGATCGTCGACGAGATCCACGCCGTGGTGGCGAGCAAGCGCGGCAGCCATCTCGCGCTCTCGCTCGAACGCCTGCAGGCCAATTGCACGGGGCCGTTGACGCGCATCGGCGTTTCGGCCACCCAGAAGCCGATCGACGAGATCGCGCGCTTCCTCGTCGGCGCGGCTGCGGTGAAGGACGGCGTCGCCGATTGCGAGATCGTCGACATCGGCTATGCCAAGGAGCGCGACCTGGCGCTCGAACTGCCGCCGACGCCGCTCGCGGCCGTGATGTCGACCGAACAGTGGGAGCAGGTCTACGCGCGCGTCGCCGAGCTGGTGCGCGAGCACCGCACCACGCTGGTCTTCGTCAACACGCGCCGCATGGCCGAGCGCGCGGCGCGGCACCTGGGCGAGATCCTCGGCAAGGAGGTGGTGGCCGCGCACCACGGCAGCCTGGCGAAGGAGGCGCGGCTCGATGCCGAGCAGCGGCTCAAGCGCGGCGATCTCAAGGTGCTGGTCGCCACCGCATCGCTGGAGCTGGGCCTGGACATCGGCGATGTCGATCTGGTGTGCCAGCTCGGCTCGCCGCGCTCGATCGCGACCTTCCTGCAGCGCGCCGGACGATCGGGCCACGCGGTCGGCGGCGTGCCGAAGGCCCGGCTCTTCCCGCAGTCGTGCGATGAGCTGGTCGAGTGCGCGGCGCTGCTCGACTGCGTGCG
Organism: Variovorax sp. HW608; assembly: GCF_900090195.1. Taxonomy (NCBI): domain Bacteria; kingdom Pseudomonadati; phylum Pseudomonadota; class Betaproteobacteria; order Burkholderiales; family Comamonadaceae; genus Variovorax; species Variovorax sp. HW608. The sequence continues at coordinate 7,672,032 of NZ_LT607803.1, read as the reverse complement.
GCGCGGCGAGCTCGATGCGCTGCACATGCTGCCGGCGCCGCTCGACGTGCTCGCGCAGCAGATCGTCGCCGAGACCGCGGGCCGCGAATGGAACGAGGACGAGCTCTTCGCCCTCGTGCGGCGCGCATGGCCCTACGCGCAGCTCACGCGCGAGCGCTACGCGGCCGTGGTGCGCATGCTGGCCGACGGCTTCACTACCCGGCAGGGACAACGCGCGAGCTACGTGCATCGCGATGCGGTCCACCACCGCCTGCGCGAGCGCCGCGGCGCGCGCCTCACCGCGCTGACCTCCGGCGGCACCATCCCCGAGACCGGCGACTACACCGTGGTGCTGGAGCCGCAGGCGCAGAAGATCGGCACCATCAACGAGGACTTCGCGATCGAGAGCCTCGCGGGCGACATCTTCCAGCTCGGCAACGCGAGCTATCGCATCCTGCGCATCGAGCCCGGCCGCGTGCGGGTGGAGGACGCGCTCGGGGCGCCGCCGAACATCCCCTTCTGGCTCGGCGAGGCGCCGGGCCGCAGCGACGAGCTGTCATTCGGCGTGTCGCGCCTGCGCGGCGAAGTGGCGGACATGCTGCGCGCGAAGGGCATCGATGCCACGCTCGATTGGCTGGTACGCACGCTCGGCATGGATGCCGCCGCCGCGCGGCAGATCGCCGACCATCTTGCGCGTGCCGCGCATGTGCTCGGCGCACTGCCGACGCAGCAGCGCATCGTGATGGAGCGCTTCTTCGACGAATCCGGCGGCATGCAGCTCGTGATCCACTCGCCCCACGGCAGCCGGCTCAACCGTGCATGGGGGCTGGCGCTGCGCAAGCGCTTCTGCCGCAAGTTCAACTTCGAGCTGCAGGCCGCGGCGACCGAGGACGCGATCGTGCTCTCGCTGTCGACGAGCCACAGCTTTCCGCTCGAGGAGGTCGGGCGCTACCTGCATTCCGCCACCGCGCTCGACGTGCTGATCCAGGCGCTGCTCGATGCGCCGCTCTTCAATGTGCGCTGGCGCTGGAACGCGACCACCTCGCTCGCGCTGCCGCGCTTCGTCGGCGGCCGCAAGGTGGCGCCGCAGTTGCAGCGCATGCGCTCGGAGGACCTGCTCGCCTCGGTGTTCCCCGACCAGGTGGCGTGCGCGGAGAACCTCAGCGGCGCACGCGAGATCCCCGACCACCCGCTGGTCGCGCAGACGCTGCAGGACTGCCTCTACGACGCGATGGATGCCGAAGGCTGGTTGCGGCTGCTGCGTCGCCTGGAATCGGGCGAGGTACAGATCGTCGCGCGTGACCTGCCCGCGCCCTCGCCGCTCGCGGCCGAAGCGCTCAATGCGCGGCCCTACGCCTTCCTCGACGATGCGCCGCTCGAGGAGCGCCGCACGCAGGCGGTGCAGAGCCGCCGCTATGTCGATCCGGAAAGCGCCGACGACCTCGGGCGCCTCGATCAGGAGGCGATCGACAGCGTGCGCGAAGAGGCATGGCCCCGGGTGCGCGGCGTCGACGAGATGCACGAGGCGCTGAACGGGCTCGGCGTCGTCACCGACGCGGAAGCATTGGCGAATGCGGACTGGCTGGCGTGGCTCGGCGCGCTTGCGCGATCGGGGCGTGCAACGCGCCTCTCGATGCTCGCCGGCGGCGGCCTGTGGGTGGTGGCCGAGCGCCTCGCGCAGATCGCGATGCTGTACCCCGAGGCTTCGATGCAGCCTCCTGTCGAAACGCCGGCCGAGTACGCGCAGGTGGCGGGCGGCTCGGACGATGCGCTGCGCGAACTGCTGCGCTCGCGGCTGACCGGCCTGGGGCCGATGACCGCACCCGGACTCGCGGCGCGGCTCCAGCTTCCGCAGGCGCGCATCGATGCGGCGCTTTCGGCACTGCAGGGCGAAGGCTACGTGCTGCAAGGCCGCTTCTCGCCCGGCGCCGAAACGATCGAGTGGTGCGAGCGCCATCTGCTGGCCCGCATCCACCGCTACACGCTCAAGCGCCTGCGGCGCGAGATCGAGCCCGTGGAGCCGCGCGACTTCGCGCGCTTCCTGTTCGAATGGCAGCACATCGCGTCGGAGAGCCGGGTCAGCGGCCCCGATGCGCTCGCCGGCATCCTGGCGCAGCTCGAAGGCTACGAAGCCCCGGCCGCAAGCTGGGAGCCCGAGCTGCTGCCCGCACGGGTGAAGGACTACGCGCCGGCCTGGCTCGACGACCTGTGCACGGCGGGCCGCACGCTGTGGACGCGCCTGCGTCCGCCTGCGCTCGATGGCAGGCCCGGCGGTGGCGGCGCGTCGCTGCGTTCCACGCCGGTCCTGCTGCTGCCGCGCCGCAGCGCATCGCTGTGGACCGGCCTCGCGCCCGCGCCGGTGGACGATGCGGCGCTCGGCTCGCGCGCGCAGCGCGTCGCGGCCTTCCTGAAAGAGCACGGCGCCTCCTTCTTCGACGAGATGCTCCACGGCACGCGGCTGCTCGGCACCGAGCTCGAAGATGCGCTCAGCGAACTGGTCGTGCGCGGCCGCGCGCACTGCGACAGCTTCGCCGGCCTGCGCGCCCTGCTGATCCCGCCGTCCAAGCGCGCCTCGACGCACGGGCGCCGACGCCGCCGCACTTCGCTCTTCGGCATCGAGGACGCCGGCCGCTGGTCGCTGGTGCGCCAGCGGGCGTCCGCGGCGGATGGCATCGGCAACGACGCGGTCGAGCAGGTCGCGCGCATCCTGCTCAGGCGCTACGGCGTCGTGTGCTGGCGCGTGCTGGAGCGCGAGGCGACCTGGCTTCCGCCTTGGCGCGATCTCGTTCGTGCCTATCGGCGCCTCGAGGCGCGCGGCGAAATCCGCGGCGGCCGTTTCATCGCCGGCGTGGCCGGCGAGCAGTTCGCGCTGCCCGAGGCCATCGGCCTGATGCGCGAGGTGCGGCGCCGGCCGATGGACGGCCATCTGATCTGCCTCGCGGCCACCGATCCCGCGAACCTGCTCGGCACCGTCGTGCCCGGGCCGAAGGTCGCGCGCGTGCCGGGTTCGCGCGTGGTGTTCCGCGATGGCGTGCCGCTCGCGACCAGCGCGGCTGGCACCGTCGAGATGCTGGTGCCGCTGACGCCTGCCGAGACACAGGCGGTCGCGCGTGCGCTGACGTCGGAGCCGTCCATGCGCTTCGCCGAGCTGGCCGCGCAGGCCACGGACTGACCCGCTGCGGGCGATGGGCGCGTGTCCGGCACGAATACGCGCCGCTGTCTATGATCGCCGTCTGCCCAGCGAACGGAGCCTCTTTTCATGAGCATTCCCACCACCCGCCTCGGCCGCACCGGCCTCACCGTGTCGCGACTTGCACTCGGCACCATGACCTTCGGCCTGCAGACCGACGAGGCCGTGTCGCACCGGATCCTCGACCACGCGACCGGCGCCGGCATCAACTTCCTCGACACGGCGGATGTGTATCCGCTCGGCGGCACCTGGGAGACCGCCGGCCGCACCGAGGAGATCATCGGCCGCTGGCTGCGCGCCAAGGGCGCGAGCCGGCGCAGCGAATTCATCATCGCGACCAAGGCCGCGAACAAGGTCGGGCCCAGCAGCTGGGACCAGGGCAATTCGCGCAAGCACCTGCTCGATGCGATCGACGCGTCGCTCAAGCGGCTGCAGACGGACCACGTCGATCTCTACCAGCTGCACCACGACGACCGCGAGACGCCGCTCGACGAGAGCCTCGAGGCGCTCGACGTGATCGTGCGTTCGGGCCGCGCGCGCTACATCGGCGTGTCGAACTTCCTCGCCTACCGGCTCGCGCGTGCCATCGGCCGCGCCGAGCTGCACAAGCTCACGCGGCTGGTGTCGGTGCAGCCGCGCTACAGCCTGCTGTTCCGCGAGATCGAGCGCGAGCTGCTGCCGCTCGCAGCCGAGGAAGGGCTGGGCGTGATCCCCTACAACCCGCTGGCCGGCGGGCTGCTCACGGGCAAGTACAAGGCGGGCGCGAAGCCGGAGGACAACACGCGCTTCACGCTCGGCACTGCCGGCTCGATGTACCAGGACCGCTACTGGAACGAGCGCTCCTTCGCCACGGTCGCGCAGCTGCACCAGCTCGCGGACGAAGCGGGCGTGCCGCTCGCGACGCTGGCGGTGGCCTGGGTGATGGCGAACCCGCTCGTCAGCGCGCCGCTGCTCGGCGCGAGCCGGCCGGAGCAGCTCGATGCGACGATCGCGGCCGCCGACTACAAGCTCGATCCGGCGCTCAAGCAGAAGCTGGATGACTTGACCGCCGAATACCGCAAGGGCGACGCCCCCCGCTGATCGATCAGGCCGGCGTCCTGGCGGGCCCCGCCTCGACCGGCTCGGCAGGCCGGCGCGCATAGCGCTGCGCCAGCACCGCGCAGACCATGAGCTGCATCTGGTGGAACAGCATCAGCGGCAGCACGATCGCGCCGACCGCGTGCGAGGCGAACAGCACCTTCGCCATCGGGATGCCGCTCGCGAGGCTCTTCTTCGAGCCGCAGAAGACGATGGTGATCTGGTCGGCCTTGTCGAAGCCGAGCGCGCGGCCGGCCCAGGCGGTGATGGCCAGCGCCAGCCCGAGCAGCACCCCGCACACCACGATGAGGCCGATGAGCGCCGACAGCGGCACCTGCTTCCACAGCCCCTCGATCACCGCCGCGCTGAAGGCGGTGTAGACCACCAGCAGGATCGAGCCGCGATCGACCAGCGTGACCCTCGAGCCGCGCTTCCTGATCCAGCCGCCGATCCACGGCCTGAGCAGGTGGCCGGCGACGAAGGGCACCATCAGTTGCAGCAGGATGCGGCCCACCGCGTCGAGCGATGCGCCGGCGGCGCCGTGCTGCACGACGATCAGGTTCACGAGGATGGGCGTGACGAAGACCCCGAGCATCGTCGATGCCGAAGCGCTGCACACCGCGGCGGGAATGTTGCCGCGCGCCATCGAGGTGAAGGCGATCGCCGACTGCACCGTGGCCGGCAGCACGCAGAGGAAGAGCACGCCGGTGTAGAGCTCGGGCGTGACCAGCGGCGTCAGCACCGGCTTGAGCGCGAGCCCGAGCAGCGGGAACATCACGAAGGTGGCCGCGAACACCAGCACATGCAGCCGCCAGTGCGTGATGCCGCCGAGGATCGCCTCGCGCGAGAGCTTCGCGCCGTGGAGGAAGAACAGCAGGCCGATCGCGAACGTGGTGAGGCGCTCGAAGAAATGCGCGGCGCCGCCGCTCGCAGGCCAGAGGCTGGCGAGCGCGACGACGACCACCAGCGCGATCGTGAAGTTGTCCGGGAGGTAGCGTGAACGGGCCATGGGTCGCGATTGAACTCTTTTCGGATTCAAAAGAGAAATGGATTTATCTGATAGATCTATGATTCGGCTGCATGAGCCCCCGCCCGGCCGTTCCGAAGGGGGCTCGCACCGCAGTGCGAAGCACGGAGGTTTCCCAATGAACGTCACGCTCCGGCAGCTTCGCGTGTTCCAGGCCGTGGCCGAGGAGCGCAACTTCAGCCGCGCCGGTGACCGCGTCGGCCTCACGCAGCCGGCGGTCAGCCGTGCGATCGTCGAGCTCGAATCGCAGCTCGGCCTGAAGCTGCTCGACCGCACGACGCGTGAAGTGGTGCTGACCGAGGCAGGCCAGTCGCTCGCGCTGCGCCTGGACCGGGTGCTCGACGAGCTCGACCAGACGCTGGCCGAAGTGCACGGCATGGCCGGCGCGCGGCGCGGCAAGGTGCGGGTCGCGAGCAGCCCGACCTTGTCGGCCAACCTCATGCCCGGCTGCATCGCCGAGTGCGCGCGGCGCGACCCGGAGATCGAGCTGGTGCTGCTCGACCGCATCCAGCAGGACGTGCTCGACAGCGTGCGCGCCGGCGAGGTCGATTTCGGCGTGGTGGTCGAGCCGCCGGCCGCGGACGACCTGCATTGCGAGGCCATCCTGGGCGACCCCTTCTGCCTGGTCATGGCGCCCGGCCACCGGCTGGCGCAAAAGGCCTCGGTGCGCTGGCCGATGCTCGACGGCGAGCCGCTGGTGCTGCTCGACCACGCCTCGGGCAGCCGGCGGCTGATCGACGATGCGCTGGCGAGGCATGGCGCGCGCTGCGAGGTGCGCCAGCAGGTCGGCCACCCCACCACCGCCTTCCGGATGGTCGAGCAGGGCATCGGCATCAGCGTGATGCCGGCGATGGCGATGCCGCCGAGCGGCCTGCCGGCGCTGGTCGTGCGGCCGCTGCTGCCGAAGATCCAGCGCGCGATCATGCTGGTGCACCGCCGCAACCGCGCGCCCTCGCCGCTCGCGCAGCGCGTGTGGGCGCTGATCCGCGAACTGGCGGGGCGGCGCTGAATCGCCTCAGGCGGTGGTCGTCGCCGCGCGGTCCTGCGGCTTTTCTTGCCTGCCGTCCGGATGCCTGGCGAAGCGGGCCGGGTCGCGGCCGTGCACCGGCGCCTCGTCCTGCCACGGCCAGCCGCCGAACTGGGTGCGGCGGTAGTCGGCCATCGCCTGCGCGATCTCGGCCGGCGTGTTCATCACGAAGGGGCCGTACTGCGCCACCGGCTCGCCGATCGGGCGGCCCTGCAAAAGCAGGAATTCGCTCGCCTCGTCGCCGTTCTGCAGCTCGACCGCGACATTGGCGTTGAGCTCGATCGCAGCGCGCGCGTCCACTCCCTGGCCGCCGAGGGTCACCGACCGGCCCTTGAAGAAGTAGAGCGTCCGGCGCGTGCCTTCGCCGCTCGCGGCGGGAAGGGTCCAGCGTGCGCCGGGCGCCATGCAGAGCGTCCAGATCGCGACGTCGGCATCGGCCTGCGCGGCCCATGAATCCGGCGGCGGCGCGAGCGGACCGCCGGCACCGGGTGCGCCCTCGACGGGGCCGATCTTGCCCGCGATGCAGGCGACCTCGGTCTGGCGGCCCTCGGTGTCGGTGGCGGTGAAGCGCGGGACGTCCTCGGCCCAGAACATCGTGAAATGCGGCTTTGCCATCTTGCTGCGCGCGGGCAGGTTGAGCCAGATCTGGAACAGCTCCAGCGGGTTCGGCGCCCCCGCATCGAGCAGCGGGAACATCTCCGAATGCACGATCCCCTTGCCGGCGGTGAGCCACTGCACGTCGCCGCCGCCGAAGCGCGCGGCGGCGCCGAGCGAGTCCGAATGGTCGATCAGGCCGCGGCGCACGATCGTCACCGTCTCGAAGCCCCGGTGCGGATGGCCCGGAAAGCCCGGCACGGTGGTGCCGTGGTACATGCTCCAGCCGTCCTTGCGGCTGAAGTCCTGGCCGATGTCGCGGCCGGCGAGCGGCGCGTCCGGGCCCATCTGGGCGTTGCCGCGCGGGTAGGCGTCGTCGTGATAGGCGCAGAAAAGGAAGGGGTCGATCGTTTCCCACGGGAATCCGAGGGCCTTGATCTGGACGATGGGGCTGGCGGTGGTCATTGCGCTGACTTCCTGACTGATAAGGGGTGCCCCGTCCGGTCCGACGGGGGCGATGCGAAGGATATGGGGGCGTCGCGCCGCTGCGAAAGTGCCACCAGCGGGACGCTCTGGTCTCGCGGGCGCAACGCCGTGTCGGAGCGCGCCTACGCGGACGCGCGGATGTCGGCCTACGAGACCTCCTTCTGTCCCTTCCCAGAATCGCCGCCAGGCAACGACAACCGCCCAGGGAAGAACATGGACGTTTCATTGGATGAAGAGCTGACCGCGCTCGAGGCCTGCAGCACCACCGCGACGCGGGCGCGCGAGCTGGCCCAGAACCGGATCGTGTCGGCTTTCCGCTCGCAGCTGGAAGGCGCCGGCCCCGGCCCCTCCGACGCGCAGGTACAGAGCTTCGCGCGGCTCGCGTTGGTCGAAAGAGCGCTTCAGAAGGAACTGCGCTCTGTGGCCGAACTCATCGGGGTGGACCGGCTTTCCGCCGCGCCCGAGACCATTCAATGAACGGAGCGGTCAGTGATGGTGCCCGTGCTCGCCGTGCACGTGGCGGTGGGCGATTTCCTCTTGTGTCGCGGTGCGCACGCCGGTCACGGTCATGCTGAACCTGAGCGCCTTGCCGGCGAGCGGATGATTGGCGTCGAGGATCACCTGCGGGCCCTTGATCTTCACCACATTGAAGATCTGGGGCTCGCCCTGGTCGTTGCGGCCCTCGAGCTGGCCGCCGACCTTCACGCCGGGCGGGAAGTCGCTCTTCGCGATCGTGCGCACCAGTGATTCGTCGCGCGCGCCGAAGGCATCTTCGGGCTGCAGGCTGAGCGTGGCTTGGAAGCCGACTTCCTGGCCGTCCAGCGCCGCCTCGATCTTCGGGAACGTGTTCTCGTAGCCGCCATGCAGATAGACCATGGGGTTGCGGCCCTCGTCGATCAGCTTCTGGGTGGTGGCGTCGGATACCTTGTAACGCAGGGTGACGACGGAATCTTTCTGGATCTTCATGGTGGGCTTGGATGGCTGCTGCTTGTAGACGGCAGGCAGCATAAAGGATGCTGCTACACCGCGCCCACGCTTCCCGTCACCGGCAGCACGATGCCGGTGATGTAGCCCGCGCAGCAGGGTGCGGCGAGGAACACGTAGGCCGGCGACAGCTCCTCGGGCTGCGCCGGCCTTTTCATGTCGGTGTGCCTGCCGAAGTCCTTCACCTGGTGGCCCGGGCGGTCGGCCGGATTCAGCGGCGTCCACACCGGTCCCGGCGCCACCGCGTTGACGCGGATGCCCTTGCCCAGCAGGTTGCTCGCCAGCGATTTCGTGAAGGCGTGGATCGCGCCCTTGGTCATCGCGTAGTCGAGCAGCTCCTCGCTTCCCTCCAGCCCCGTCACGGAGCCGGTGTTGATGATCGAACCGCCCTCGGGCAGATGCGGCACCGCCGCGCGCGCCATCTGGAAGTAGCCGAACACGTTGGTGCGCAGCGTGAGGTCGAGCCGCTCGTCGGTGATGTCCTCGATCGACGCCGCGTGGAGCTGGAACGCCGCGTTGTTCACCAGGATGTGCAACTTGCCGTAGGCCTCGATCGTTTCCTTCACCGCGCGGTCGCAGAAGGCCGGGTCGCGCACGTCGCCGGGAATCAGCACGCAATGCCGCCCTTCGGCCTCGACGCAGCGCTTGGTTTCTTCGGCATCGACCTGCTCCTCCTTCAGGTACACGATGGCGACGTCCGCGCCTTCGCGCGCATACAGCGTCGCCACCGCGCGGCCGATGCCCGAATCGCCGCCGGTGATCAGCGCCACCATGCCATTGAGCTTGCCGCTGCCGACGTAGCCCGAGGCCTGGAAGCGCGGCCGCAAGTCCATCTCGGCCTCGATCCCGGGTTTCCTGAGATGCTGCGCGGGCATCGGGTTCTCGGGCTCCGGGCGGTGGCCGGCCTGCACGGGCTTGCCCGGATCGCCCTTCGAGGGCGAGGCGCGATCCTTGGCGTCCTGCTCACGCTGCACCTTGCGGTGCTGCGCACCCACGTCCTCGGCGGCCGGCGTGGTCCGGGACTGGGACTTGTCTTCGGTCATCTGCATGTCGCGGCTCCTGCGGTGTAATCCGCAATGAACCCCACCGTAGGCGGCAGCGCGCACCGCGCCTGTCATCCAATGCCGCATGCCGCAAGCAGACTCGACGAAGTCCCACAGGATGCTAGGACTGCGCCGATGCGCCCGCAGGGTTCGCCAAGCCAGAGTGAAATCCGCCCCCCTCATTGCCGGAGCCCCCATGAGCACCCCCTCGACCCCAGCGACCGCCGACTTCCGCGCCGACGACGAGCGCTGGTGGTCCAAGCTCGGGCCGGGGCTGATCACCGGCGCCGCCGATGACGATCCGAGCGGCATCGCGACCTACTCGCAGGCCGGTGCGCAGTTCGGCTACGCGCTCGGCTGGACCGTGGTGCTGACCTTTCCGCTGATGGTGGGCATCCAGCTCGCGAGCGCGCGCATCGGGCGGGTCACCGGGCGCAACCTCACCGAAACCTTCACGCGCTTCTGCCCCAACTGGATCGTCGCGGGCCTCGTCGTGCTGCTGCTGGTCGCGAACATCATCAACCTCGCGGCCGACCTCAATGCGATGGGCCATGCGGCCGCACTGGTGCTGCCGGCCCTTCCGGCCTGGTATGCGGCCGGCTTCGGCGTCGTCTCGCTGCTGCTGCAGGTGTTCGTGCCGTACGACCAGTACGTGCGCGTTCTCAAGTGGCTCACGCTGTCGCTGCTGGCCTACGTCGGCGTGGTGCTCGCCGTCGATGTCGACTGGGCGGCCGCGGCACGGGGCATCTACGCGCCTCAGATCCAGTGGAGCCAGGAGTTCGTCACCACCGTGGTCGCCGTCCTCGGCACCACCATCAGCCCCTATCTCTTCTTCTGGCAGGCCTCGCAGGAGGTGGAGGAGATCCGCCGCGTTCCCGAAGACAAGCCCCTGCGCCGCGCGCCCGAGCAGGTTCGGCGGCAGTTGCGTCGCCTGCGCGTGGACACCGTGGCCGGGATGGGTTTTTCGAACCTCATCGCCTTCTTCATCATCACGGCCACCGCCGCGACCCTGCATGCGCACGGGCAGACCCGGATCGAGACCACCGCGCAGGCCGCCGCCGCGCTGCGGCCGATCGCGGGCGACGCAGCCTTCGTGCTCTTCGCGCTGGGCGTCGTCGGCACCGGCATGCTCGCGCTGCCGGTGCTCGCCGGGTCCGCCGCCGATGCGGTCGCGAGCTACTTCCGCGTGCGCCGGGGGCTGAATCTCACGCTCTCGCAGGGCCTCAGCTTCTACGGCATCCTCGCGGCCGCGATGGCGCTCGGGATCGCGGGGAGCCTCTCGGGGCTCGATCCGATCGCCGCGCTCGTGGGCGCGGCGGTGATCAACGCGGTGATCTCGGTGCCGGTGATGGTCGCGGTGATGATCGCCGCCTCCAGCCCGAGGGTGATGGTCGGCATCGTGCTCTCGCGCAAATGGAAGGTGCTCGGCTGGCTCGCCACCGCAGCCATGGCGGCCGCCTCGCTCGCCTTGCTGGTGACTTCGATCATCTAGGGTCGGCAGGCCAACGGGGAGTGGGCTCGCGCTGTATATTCATCCAGCGCGATGCTCCCCTCCTGCCCCGATCCCTCCACTGCCGGACTCACCGTCTCGGTGAAGACGCTCTGCGCCTTCGCCGCGAAAGCGGGCGACCTCGACCTGCGCTTCGTGCCGGTGCCGAGCGCGCAGGAAGGCCAGGGCGGGCATCGCCTGGTGCAGAACCGCCGGGGTCCCGCTTATGAAAGCGAGGTCATCCTTTCAGGGCAGTTCGAGCGCTTGACCGTGCGCGGCCGTGCCGACGGCTACGACCCGCAGCGCCGGCGCGTCGAGGAGATCAAGACCTTCCGGGGCGAGTTCGCCGCCATCAAGTCCAACCACCGCGCGCTGCATTGGGCGCAGGCCAGGACCTACGCCTGGATGCTGTGCGAACGCGATGACCTCCAGCGCCTGGGCGTCGCGCTGGTCTATCTCGATCTGGACACCGAGGAAGAAACGGTGCTCGAAGAGACCTGCACGCGCGATGAGCTGCGCGCGCACTTCGAGGCCCTGTGCGGCCGCTTCCTCGCCTGGGCCGCGCAGGAGGCAGCGCACCGCGCGGGCATCGACGAGGCGCTGGCGGCGCTCGCCTTCCCGCACGGCGAATTCCGGCCCGGGCAGCGCGACCTCGCCGAAGCGGTGTACCGCGCCGCCGCCTCGGACCGCTGCCTGCTGGCGCAGGCGCCGACCGGCATCGGCAAGACGGTGGCGACGCTCTTTCCACTGCTCAAGGCCAGGCCCACGCAGAAGCTCGACAAGCTCTTCTTCCTCACTGCCAAGACCTCGGGCCGTGCGGTGGCGCTCGACGCGCTGCGCACGCTCGACCGCGAACGTGCACCGTTGCGCGTGCTCGAACTCGCCGCCCGCGAGAAGGCCTGCGAGCATCCCGGCCGCGCCTGCAACGGCGAAGCCTGCCCGCTGGCGCGCGGCTTCTACGACCGCCTGCCGGCCGCGCGCGGCGAGGCGGTGCAATCCGGCTGGCTCGACCGCGCCGAACTGCGGCGCATCGCGCTGCAGCACGCGGTCTGCCCCTACTACCTGGCGCAGGAACTGGTCCGCTGGAGCGACGTGGTCGTCGGCGACTACAACTACTACTTCGACGGCAGCGCCTTCCTCTACGCGCTGACGAGGGAGGAAGACTGGCGCGTCGCCCTGCTCGTGGACGAGGCGCACAACCTGCTCGACCGTGCGCGCGGGATGTATTCGGCCGAACTCGCCTCGGCTGCGATCGATGGCGTGACGCAGAAGGCGCCGGCGCCGATCCGCAAGGCGCTCTCCAACCTCGACCGCGAGTGGCGACTGCTGCAGCGCGAGCAGGTCGCGGCCTACGAGGCGCGCGACGAGATTCCCGAGCCCTTCGCACGTGCCCTGCTGGATGCGGTCGCGGTGATGGCCGAGCATTTCACCGCCCATCCCGACGAGCCGCTCGGCCCGCTCCAGCAGTGCTTCTTCGACGTGCTGCGCTTCGCGCGCCTCACCGACTCCTTCGCGCGGCATTCGGTCTTCGAATGCACGCTCGGCGCGGACGGCGAGCGGCTGCTCGTCATCCGCAACCTGGTTCCGGCGCCCTTCCTCACGGGCCGCTTCGGCGCCTGCGCGTCGGCCACCTGCTTCTCGGGCACGCTCGCGCCCTTCTCGTTCTACCGCGACACGCTCGGCCTGCCCGACGACACGGCGACGCTCGACGTCGATTCGCCCTTTCGCAGCGAGCAGCTCACGGTGCGCGTCGCCATGGACGTGTCGACGCGCTTTCGCGACCGGCCGCGCTCGCTCTCGACGCTGGTGGACATCATCGCGGACCAGTTCGCGCAGCGACCGGGCAACTACCTCGCCTTCTTCAGCAGCTTCGACTACCTCGCGGACGCAGCGGCCGCCTTCGCCGACCGCCATCCCGACGTGCCGACCTGGGCCCAGTCGCGCGGCATGCGCGAGGCCGACCGGGATGCCTTTCTCGCGCGCTTCGTGCCGGGCGGCCAGGGCATCGGCTTCGCGGTGCTCGGCGGCGCCTTCGGCGAAGGCATCGACCTGCCGGGCGACCGCCTGGTGGGCGCTTTTGTCGCCAGCCTCGGCCTGCCGCAGCACAACGAACCCAACGAGGTCATGCGCGAGCGCATGGAGCTGCTCTTCGGCGACGGCTACGAATACACCTACGTCTACCCCGGGCTGCAGAAGGTGGTGCAGGCGGCCGGCCGCGTCATCCGCACCGAGACCGATGCCGGCGTGCTCTACCTGCTCGACGACCGCTTCGCCCGGCAGGAGATCCGCGAGCTGCTGCCGGCGTGGTGGCGCGTGCAGCCGATGTTCGCCTCAGAAATCGGCGCCACGCCGCGCGGCGGTGCGCCCGATCTTGCGCAGCTTGGCCGATAGCTGCACCTGCGTTTCGAGCTCGCGCTGCCACAGCTCGTAGCCCGCGTCGCTGGGGTGCAGGCCGTCCTTCGCGTTCATGAGGCGGGGATGGCGGGCGAAGGGGTCGTCCTCGCGCTCCTGGTAGAGCGAGACGCAGAGTGCGCCATTGGCCTGCGCGACTTCCGAGACGATCGCATGCAGCCGGCGCGAGCGGTAGGCGATCCACCAGTTCCACGGCGGCAGGAACGGCCGCGCATTGCCGAGGTTGCCCGGCGGCATGAACACCACCAGCCCGGCGCGCACGCGGGCGCGTTGCGCGATCCGCTCCACGGTGTGGCGCAGGTCGGCGAGGCCCGTCATGCGGATCACGTCGTTGGCGCCGCCGAGGATCAGCACCGCGTCGAAAGGCTCGTCGCCATCGAGCTGCGACAGGAAGTCCCCGAAGCGCGCGTCGGGCCGCGCGCGGTTGACCACGGTGAGCGAAGGATTCGCTCGTGCGAGCAGGCCCGGCAGGCTCGATTCCGGATCGCTCGCCCCGGCGCCGCTGGCGGCGCTGTCGCCGATCACCAGCAGGCGCGAGCCCTCGGCCTGCGCGAGTCGGTCGTAGGAATGGCCCCGGCCGGCCAGCTTCGCCGAGCCCGCGAGCCGGAGGGCCGCATAGCCCGCCGTTCCCGCGGCCAGCCCGGCCAGCACCGACAACCCTGTCAAAGCGGCAATGTGTGCGCGTTTCACGCTCGCTCCTTTGTTTTTCGTCTCCAAGCGTAACGGTAGCCGGATCGCGCCGACCTAGGAACCGGCCGAACGGCCAGCCTTGTCGTGGTCATGCAAGCGCTTGCTGACGTACGCCGGCCCGAACTTCCTACCCACCTCGCGCGCACCGGGCCGACCATGGGGCACCTCATCCACGGAAGGAGACGCACCATGCCAAGAGGTGACAAATCTTCGTACAGCGACAAGCAGAAGCGCCAGGCCGAGCACATCGAAAAGGGCTACGAGCACCGCGGCGTCGCCAAGGGCGAGGCCGAGCGCCGTGCCTGGGCGACGGTGAACGCGGAAACCGGCGGCGGCAAGAAGAGCGGCTCCGGCCGCGGCAAGGCCGAGAACCATGCGCCGGCCCACAAGGGCGGCCGTCTGGGCGGCGCCGCCTCCGCATCGCGCAGCGCCGCCGAGCGCTCGGCCTCCGCGAAGAAGGCCGCCGCCACGCGCAAGCGCAACGCCGAGCACCGAGGCTGAGCGGCGGCGCTCCCGCTCCTGCTCAGGCGGAGTCGGCGCTCGCGTCCCAGCGCTTGACGACTTCGCCGAGCTGGAGCTCGATGCGGAACAGCCGTTCATTGAGGATGGCCGTCTGAAGCCGCAGCGCCTCGATGATCGCGGCGGTCTGCGGATCGGCGGCGTTGGTCGACAGCTGCTGCAGTTCGTGGAGCTTGTTGCGCAGTTCGTTGCTCATGGGGGACTCCGTGGGGCAATGGCGTTGATCCTATGGCCGAAGAGGGACGGTGCCAACCCGTACGTGCCGCTCGGATCGTGGTGGCGAAAGTCCCTGGACCTCACCCCTTCACACACACCACCTGCTTCAGCGTGTGAACGACCTCCACGAGGTCCTTCTGCGCTGCCATCACCGCATCGATGTCCTTGTAGGCCATCGGAATCTCGTCGATCACGTTCTCGTCCTTGCGGCACTCCACGCCCTCGGTCGCCTTGATCTGATCCGCCACCGAGAAGCGCTTCCTTGCCTGCGTCCGGCTCATCACGCGGCCAGCGCCGTGGCTGCAACTCTCGAAGCTTTCCGGGTTTCCCAGTCCGCGAACGATATAGCTGTGCGCGCCCATGCTGCCGGGGATGATGCCGAGTTCGCCGCGCCTGGCGCTCACCGCGCCCTTGCGCGTCACGAACACGTCCTCGCCGAAGTGGCGCTCGCGCTGCACATAGTTGTGGTGGCAGTTCACCGCCTCGACGTGCGATTCGAAAGGCTTGCCGATCACCTTGCGGACGGTCGCGATCAGATTGGTCATCATCACCTCGCGGTTGCGCGCGGCGAACTTCTGCGCCCAGCTCACGCCGCGCACGTAGTCGCCGAAGTACTGCGCGCCTTCCTCGAAGTAGGCGAGGTCGCGGTCCGGCAGGTTGCGCTGGTTGCGTTCGGCATCCTTCTTCGCGAGCTCGATGAAGTGCGTGCCGATCGCATTGCCGACGCCACGCGAACCGGAGTGCAGCATGAACCAGACGGCGCCGCCCTCGTCGAGGCAGACCTCGATGAAGTGGTTGCCGGTGCCCAGCGTGCCCAGGTGCTTGCGGTTGTTGGTGTTCTTCAGACGCGGGTGAAGTTCGCACAGCGCGTCGAATTCATCCGCGAGCGTGGCCCAGACCTGGTCCACGGAGCCGGGCGGGTTCTCCCAGCTTCCCTGGTCGCGGCCCTTGCGGGGCGGCGTCGATCCGTGCGGCACCGCGCGTTCGATCGCCGAGCGCAGCGGGTGGAGGTTGTCGGGCAGATCGTTCGCGTGCAGCGTGGTCTTGCAGGCCATCATGCCGCAGCCGATGTCCACGCCCACCGCGGCCGGGATGATGGCTTTCAGCGTCGGGATCACCGACCCCACGGTGGCGCCGATGCCCAGGTGCACGTCGGGCATCGCCGCAATGTGCTTGAACACGACCGGCAGGCGTGCCGCGTTGGCGAGTTGCTGCCTGGCCGCGGGTTCCACCGGAACGCCGCGCGTCCACATCTTGATGGGGACGCCGCCTTCCGATTGCTCGATGTCGTAGTTTTGTTGCTTCATGATGATCACTTGCCCGGCAACGGACGCGATCGTCGTCTGAGCCCCTGAGTCAGCCGTGCGGCATCGGCTGCAAGGTCTTCAGGTAGAGGAACAGCGCCCGCACGTCGGTGTCGCTCATCTCGCGCAGCGAGCCGAAGGGCATCACCTTCACCGCCGTGCCGTCCGGCCGGTTGCCGCTCTTGAAGAGGCGCGCGAGGGCATCCGCGTCCGGGTAGCGCGTCATCGCGGAGCCTTCGGCGGGCGTGAGGTTCGCCGCGGGCGGCCAGTCGGGCGGGCCGCCGGCGATCTTTCCGCCATTGAGCTTCGCGCCATGGCAGCCGAAGCACATGTTGGCGACATAGGCGCCGTGCGTGCTGGTCACGCCAACTGGCACCGGTTGCTGGGGCGGGCGCGTGTGGTCGATCTTCGCGGCCGCGTCGCGG
The DNA here is from genome assembly GCF_900090195.1 of Variovorax sp. HW608. Taxonomy (NCBI): domain Bacteria; kingdom Pseudomonadati; phylum Pseudomonadota; class Betaproteobacteria; order Burkholderiales; family Comamonadaceae; genus Variovorax; species Variovorax sp. HW608. Next base: position 7,655,570 of record NZ_LT607803.1, on the reverse strand, counting down.
ATCATGCCGAAGCCGTACAGCACCCGCACCGGCAGCGGCAGGTCGAGCACCGGCCCGCCGCCGGACGCCGGCTCGATGTGGCGCAGGTAGGCGACGAGCGAGGCGAGGTCGTCGTCGGTCAAGCGGTTGTAGTCCTCGCTCGGCATGACCATCAGGGGACGCCCCTTCGGATCGACGCCGTGGCGGATCGCGCGCTCCCAGTCGGCCGGCGTGAAGCCGGCGACGACGCTGCCCGGGCCGGGGCTGATGTTCGGTCCCGCGATGCGCAGGCCCTTGCCGTCGTCGACGAACGTCGCGCCGCCCGCCTTGGCGCCGTGGCAGTCGGCGCAGCCGCGCGATGCGAACAGGTAGCGTCCGCGCTCGAGGGCCGATGCGTCGTCGCGGAAGGGCACGCCTTTGACCGCCACGTCGACCTTGCGCTGCATCCGGATGCGTCCGATCTGATCGCCGGCGAAGATCGCGACCGCTGCCAATGCGATCAGCAGGGCGAGTGCGACGCCGATGCGCCGGAGCCAGCGCCTGCCGTGTGTCGAGCTCATGGGGCAGCCTCCTTCGCCTGTCGGGCGCCGCGGCGCACTTCGAAGACCGGATGGCCGGGGCGGAGATCGGGAAACGGATGATCTCGTGAATTTCGGCGCCCGGTCAATACGTTCAGTCGAGCGGCGGGCTGCGCCAGTTCAGCAGCTCGGCGAGGCGCCGCGTGATCCACTGCGCCTCGGCGGGCGAAAGGCCGGAGCCGGATGCGGCGAGGCCCGCATGGATCTTGGCGAGGATCTCTTCCTCGGACGGGACTTCGACGTGATGCAGCGTCAGCGCCTGCTGCACCAGATGGTTCGCCAGGTCCTCGCAGACCTCGTAGCGCTCGCGCACCAGCGCGATCGGTTCCGCGAGGCGCTGCCGCCGGTCGGTGTAGAGCGCGAAGAACGAAGGCGGGATGTCGATCTGGTAGTCGTCGGACATGTGCTGCGGGAGCTCCAATGAAAAACGCGCCCGAAAGGCGCGTTCTGCGATGTTCAGCGAGCGGCGGCGCACACGCGCGCCGGGCCCGGTGAAGCGATCAGCCGCCCTTCTTGGCGCGCTTGCCGGGGTTCTTCTTGCTGCGGGTCGCGGTGCCGCGCTCGAGGCTCACCTTCTGGCCGCCACCCATCTTGGGCAGGCTGTAGCCGGGCATCGGAACGGGCTTGGGGGACGCCTTGCGGTCGGCTTCGGTGCGGATTTTGTTGGACATGGAAAGCTCTGGTTGGTGAAAAAGCGAAAAGCGTAATTAGGCCACATCGTCGAGCAGCCGCACCTTGACGGTCTTGCCCTTGACGCGGCCGGCGGAGAGCCTGCGCACGGCCTCGCGCGCGATGCGCCGGTCGACCGCCACGTAGGTGGAGAAATCGTTGACGTTGATCTTGCCGACCTGCTCGCGGGTGAAGCCGGCCTCGCCGGTGAGCGCGCCCAGCACGTCGCCGGCGCGGATCTTCTCCTTGCGCCCGCCAGCGATCTGCAGCGTGGCCATCGGCGGCTGCAGCGCCGCGGCGTCGGCGCCACCGCTGAGCTCGGCCAGCGGGTGCCACTCGGATTCGCGGCCCTGCAACTGCTCGATCTTTCCGACGCTGCCCATCTCGTCCATGCTCGCGAGGCTGAGCGCCAGCCCTTCCGCCTCGCCACGGCCGGTGCGGCCGATGCGGTGGATGTGGACCTCGGGGTCGGGCGTGACGTCGACGTTGATCACCGCTTCGAGCTGCGCGATGTCCAGGCCCCGCGCCGCGACGTCGGTGGCGACCAGCACCGAGCAGCTCCGGTTGGCGAACTGCACGAGCACCTGGTCGCGCTCGCGCTGGTCGAGTTCGCCGAACAGCGCCAATGCGCTGAAGCCCTGCGCCTGGAGCACCTGCACCAGATCGCGGCACTGCTGCTTGGTGTTGCAGAAGGCCAGTGTGCTGAGCGGGCGGAAATGGCCCAGCAGCAGGCTCACCGCGTGCAGGCGCTGGTCGTCCTGCACCTCGTACCAGCGCTGGCGGATCTTGCCGGCCGCGTGCTGCGACTGCACCGCGATCTGCTGCGGGTTCTTCATGAACTGCGCGGCGAGCCGTTCGATGCCTTCGGGGTAGGTGGCCGAGAACAGCAGCGTCTGGCGCTCTGCCGGGCATTGCCGCGCGACCTTGGCGATGTCGTCGAAGAAGCCCATGTCCAGCATGCGATCGGCTTCGTCGAGCACCAGGGTGTTGAGCGCTTCGAGATCGAGGCTGCCGCGCTCGAGGTGGTCCATGATGCGGCCCGGCGTGCCGACCACGATGTGCGCGCCGTGCTCCAGGCTGGCCAGCTGCCCGCGCATCGCGACACCGCCGCAGAGCGTGACCACCTTGATGTTTTCCGCGGCGCGCGCAAGCCGGCGGATTTCGGTCGTGACCTGGTCGGCGAGTTCGCGCGTCGGGCACAGCACCAGGGCCTGCACCGCGAAGCGGCGCGGATTGAGATTGGCCAGGAGCGCCAGCCCGAAGGCGGCCGTCTTGCCGCTGCCGGTCTTGGCCTGCGCGATGAGGTCCTTGCCGAGCAGCGCCGCCGGCAGACTGGCCGCCTGGATCGGCGTCATCTGCGCATAGCCGAGCTGCGCCAGGTTCGCCAGCGTTTGCGGCGAAAGCGGGAGCTGCCCGAAATCGGCGGCCGGACCGGTCACTGCGCGATCAGCGGCGGGTGTTGTTGTTGCCGCCCGTGACTGGCGGAGGGCCACGGCGTTCCAGGTGACGGAACGTGATGCGGCCCTTCGTCAGGTCGTAGGGCGAGAGCTCGAGCGAGACCTTGTCGCCGGCCAGGATGCGGATGTGGTGCTTGCGCATCTTGCCGCCGCTGTAGGCGATCAGTTGATGGCCGTTGTCGAGGGTCACGCGGTAGCGGGAATCGGGCAGCACTTCGGTGACTGCACCGTTCATTTCGATCAGTTCTTCCTTTGGCATGAATTACCTTTGAATGGTTGTCGTGATTTGGATAGAAAAAACGGTCGGCCGGTTCAAGCGCGGCCCGGCCGGGGCCGTGCGCCCACCGAAGCCCCCACCGAAGCGGTCAGAGCGCCGTTCGCTTCAGCAAGCTACGAAGGCAGTGAGCGGGTTTCGAGCCGGATCTGGACCCTGCCGGCGATCTGACGAAATGCTTCGTCCGGGTATCGAAACGAACCCGCCATTCTACTCGACTGGCACAACTGTTGCTTTTCGGCGCGCCGGCCCAAGCCTCGACAGGCGGGGCGAGCGGGCTTGCGGGCCATGCGCCAGCGGCGCACCATGGGGGACCATCGTTCCCGGGAGCGCGGTCATGCACACGCAAGGATCAGGCATTCGATCTTCGCTGGCATCGAGCCTTGCCCGGCATCGCGTTCGGTGGCTCGGCGCCCTTCTTGCCTGTGCCGCCGCGTTGATCGGCCTTGCCGCAGTCGCCGGGACGCCGGCCGAGACCGCGGCGATGAACGCGCAGGTGCGCGCGCTCAAGCGGGCCGGCGATGCGGTCGTCGCGCTCGACGTCACCGCGACCGAAGGGGCGACCTCCGCCGAGAGCCTCGGCCAGCGGCGTTCGGGCTCGGGCGTGGTGATCGGACCGGACGGGCTGATCCTCACCATCGGCTACCTGCTGCTCGAAGCCGAGACCATCGAGGTCATCACCCAGGACGATCGCGTCCTCCCGGCGCGCCAGGTCGCCTACGACCTCGCGACCGGCTTCGGCCTCGTGCGCCCGCTGGTGCCGCTGCGGGGCATCGAGCCGGTGCCGATGGCCGGGATCGCGAGCATGAAGGACGGCGAGCCGCTCCTGGTCGCCACCGGCAGCAGCCGGGGCACCGAGGTCGGCTTCACCCGCCTCATCGCGACGCGACCGTTCTCCGGCTACTGGGAATACCACATCGAAAGCGCGATCTTCACCAGCCCGCCGGTGGCCAACCACAGCGGTGCGTCGCTCTTCAACAGCCGCGGCGAGCTGCTCGGCATCGGCAGCCTGTTCGTGCTGGAGGCCGCGGGTCCGGAGCGCACGCTGCCGGGCAACATGTTCGTGCCGGTCGATCTGCTGCGGCCGGTGCTGGCGGAACTGCAGGCCAACGGGCGCACGCGCGCCAGCATCCGGCCGTGGCTCGGCGTCTCGTCGTCCGAGCGCGGCGGGCATGTGCAGATCGTGCGCGTCGACCGCGCCGGGCCGGCGCTCGAAGCCGGCCTGCGCCCCGGTGACGTGGTGCTCGAGATCGACGGCATCGAGGTCAGCACCCTCGAGGCCTTCTACAAGCAGCTCTGGAAGCGTCCGGTCGCCGAAGGCGACGTCGAGCTCACGGTGCAGCAGGGCTCGGAGGTGCGCAAGATCAAGGTGCACTCGATCGATCGGATGCAAACCCTGCGCAAGCCCGAAGGCATTTGAAGCCCCGGTCAGGCGATGCCGAGCATCTTCCTGTTGGCCGCCGTGTTGATGCCGCCGCCGGCGAAGTCGTCGAAGGCGCGGTCGGCGACGCGGATGATGTGGTTCGCGATGAACTGCGCACCCTCGCGCGCGCCGTCCTCCGGGTGCTTGAGGCAGCACTCCCATTCGAGCACCGCCCAGCCCGGGAAGTCGTAGGCGGCCATCTTCGAGAAGATGGCGCCGAAGTCCACCTGGCCGTCGCCGAGCGAACGGAAGCGCCCCGCGCGGTTCAGCCACGACTGGAAGCCGCCGTAGACGCCCTGCTTGCCGGTCGGATTGAACTCCGCGTCCTTCACGTGGAAGATCTTGATGCGCTCGTGGTAGTGGTCGATGTAGTCGAGGTAGTTGAGCTGCTGCAGCACGAAGTGGCTCGGGTCGTACAGCAGGCAGGCGCGCGGATGATGGTTCACGCGCTCGAGAAACATCTCGTAGGTCACGCCGTCGTGCAGGTCCTCGCCGGGATGGATCTCGTAGCAGACGTCGACCCCGGCTTCGTCGAAGCGATCGAGGATCGGCTTCCAGCGGCGCGCGAGCTCGTCGAAGGCCTCCTCGATGAGGCCCGGCGGCCGCGGCGGCCATGAATAGAGGTACGGCCAGGCGAGCGCACCCGAGAAGGTCGCATGCGCAGTCAGCCCCAGGTTGGCCGAAGCCTGCGCGGCGTGGTGCAGTTGTTCGACCGCCCATTGCTGCCGTTTGACCGGGTCGCTCCGCACTTCGGGCGCCGCGAAGCCGTCGAAGCCCGCGTCGTAGGCCGGGTGCACCGCGATGAGCTGCCCTTGCAGATGCGTCGAAAGCTCGGTGATCTCCAGGCCGTGCCGCGCCAGCGTGCCCTTCACCTCATCGCAGTAGGTCTTGCTCCCGGCGGCTTTCCCGAGATCGAAAAGGCGGCTGTCCCAGCTCGGGATCTGCACCCCCTTGTAGCCGAGCCCCGCGGCCCAGCCGGCAATCGCGTCGAGGGAGTTGAAGGGCGATTCGTCGCCCGCAAACTGAGCCAGGAAGATGGCCGGCCCCTTGATGGTCTTCATCGTTTGTCTCCTGCGGTGGCCTCGCGATGATGCCATTGCCCGCGACGCGAGCGTCGTCCGACTTCGCCGCGCGGTGACCGCTGCCGTGCAGCGGCGACCGAATCGTTTCAGAATGAACGCCAAGTCAACAGCGTGGCTCAGCCACACGTTTCCCGGCATACGATGGTACAAACCGTATCCGGCCGTTTGAAGATCGGCCTCTCAGCCTGTTTCTCACACGCGGACCCGGCGCGTTCTCTGTTCACCAACAAGACGCTGCAGTACGTGGAGCAGTCGATCGCGCACTGGCTGATGTCCGCCGGCGCGATGGTGGTGATGGTCCCCTGCCCCACCGGCGAGACCGCGCGCGGCGACACCAGGCTGTCGCACTACGCCGAATGGCTCGACGGCGTGGTGATGCACGGCGGCACCGATGTCTGGCCCGGCAGCTACGGCGAGGTGCCGCTCAAGGACGCCTGGATCGGCGACCGCATCCGCGACCTCTACGACCTCGCGCTGGTGGAGGCCTTCGAGCAGGTCGGCAAACCGATCTTCGGCGTCTGCCGCGGCCTGCAGCTGATCAACGTGGCCTTCGGCGGCACGCTCTACCAGGACATCGAGGCCCAGCACCCCAATGCGCAGCGGCACCGCGACCCGGTCGCGTACGACCAGAACTTCCACGACATCCGGGTCACGCCGGGCTCGCGGCTGTCGAAGCTCTATCCGGGGATGGAGACGGCGCGCGTCAACAGCATCCACCACCAGGGCGTGAAGGACCTCGCACCCGGCTTCGAGGTCGACGCCTGGAGCATTCCGGACCACGTCGCCGAAGCCATCCGGCGCAAGCCCGACCGGGGGCGCAGCTACATCGCGGCCACGCAGTGGCACCCCGAGTTCCACAAGTACGGCAGCACCGAGACGCTCGACGACACGCCCATCCTGGAGGACTTCCTCTGGGCCTGCGCGACCACCAAGGTCAGCGCGCACGGGCCGCTGCGCACCGCGCCGGGACGCATCCGCAACCGCGCCGCGCGCCTGCTGCGGCAGGCACTGCTGATGCGCTGAAGGTTCAGCTCAGATGCTTGCCGACAATCCCGGCGAGCTCGAACATCGTGACCTGGTCCTTGCCGAACACCGGCTTCAGCTTGGCGTCGGCGTTGATCGCGCGCTTGTTGGTCGCATCCTGCAGGCCGTTGGCCTTGATGTAGTCCCACAGCTTCTTGATGACCTCGGTACGTGGCACCGGCTCGGTGCCGATCACCGCGGCGAGCGCATCGCTGGGCTTCAGGCCCGCGGCGGGCTTGCGCGGCGCCTTGGGGGCTGCGGCTTTCTTCGCTGCAACCTTCTTGGCCGGGGCCGCCTTCTTCGCTGCCGCGGGCGCGGCCTTGGCGAAGGTCTTGCGCGGCGGGAACTTGCTGGTCCGGGGCTCGAACTCGAAAGTCACCTTGCCCTCGTCCTTGTTCCAGGTCAGGAAGGCCTTGAAGGCGCGGCGGGTGCGGGTGGAGACGAATTTGTCGAGCAGGTCGGTCTTGCCCGTGCTGAGCAGCTTCTCGGCCTGCGCGCGGTCCACCGGCTGCTGCAGGATGATCTTGCCGGTCTTGAAGTCGCAGGTCGGCTTCGGATGCTCGTGCGTCGGCACGGATCTCTCGCAGACGTAGTTGCTGCCGTATTCGAAGACGCGTGCGCCGCACTTCGGGCACGGCCCGAGCGACTCCTGGCCCGTGAAGTCGACGATCTCGCCGGTCTCGGCGTTCTTGTCGTCGCCGAAATCGAATTCGAGCTTCCAGTTCTTCGCCTCGTCGTCGTAGCGCAGCACGATCTCCGAGGTGAAGGGCCAGCCCGCCTTGGAGCGGAAGCCGTCCAGCGGCCCGATGTGCTTGTTGCGCAGCAACTGGTCGGCTTCCTCGAACTCGAAGGTGCGGCCGGCCGGCGACTTGCCGAACGAGAAGCCGCAGGGCTCCTGCCCAAGCTTGCCGGTGCACGAATAGCGGCGGTAGTTCTCCTTCACCACGCCGCCGCAGTTCGGGCACGGCGTCTTGAGCGTCACGTAGTCGCCGGGGACCGTGTCGCGGTCGTATTCCTTCGCCTTCTTGACGATGTGCTGCGTCATCTCGGCGATCTCGCGCATGAAGGCTTCGCGGCTGAGCTTGCCGTGCTCCATCTGCGCGAGCTTGTATTCCCACTCGCCGGTGAGTTCGGCCTTGGAGAGTTCCTCCACGCCGAGGCCGCGCAGCAGCGTCATGAGCTGGAAGGCCTTCGCGGTGGGGATCAGCTCGCGCCCCTCGCGATGGATGTACTTCTCGGTCAAGAGGCCTTCGATGATGGCCGCGCGCGTGGCCGGCGTGCCGAGGCCCTTCTCGTGCATGGCGGCGCGCAGCTCGTCGTCGTCGATGGTCTTGCCGGCGCCTTCCATCGCGCCGAGCAGCGTGGCTTCGGAATAGCGCGCCGGCGGGCGGGTCTTGAGTCCCTTGATGTCGGCGGACTGCACCTTGACCTTCTCGCCCGGCTTCACCGGCACCAGGCGCTTGCCGTCCTTGTCGTCTTCCTTCTCTTCGTCCTGGGCTTCCTTGCCGTAGATCGCCAGCCAGCCCGGCTTGACCAGCACCTTGCCGTCGGAGCGGAACGGGTACTTCCTGCCCGCGTGCTCGACGGTGCTGATGCGCGTGGTCACCTGGTATTCGGCGCTCGGGAAGAACACCGACAGGAAACGCCGCACCACGAAGTCGTAGAGCCTCTGCTCGGCTTCCGAGAGCCCGCTCGGCGCCTGCAAGGTCGGGATGATCGCAAAGTGGTCGCTGACCTTGGCGTTGTCGAAGATGCGCTTGGACGGCTTGACGTAGTTGCCGTCGATCGCCTGCTGCGCGAAGGGCGCGAGGTGCCGCATGCCGCTGCCCGCGAGCATGCCCATCGTCTGCCTGACCACCGGCAGGTAGTCCTCGGGCAGCGCGCGCGAATCGGTCCGCGGATAGGTCAGCGCCTTGTGGCGCTCGTAGAGGCTTTGCGCCAGCGCCAGCGTGGTCTTGGCGCTGTAGCCGAAGCGGCTGTTGGCCTCGCGCTGCAGCGAGGTGAGGTCGAACAGCAGCGGCGAGGCCTGCGTCGTGGGCTTGCTCTCTTCGGTGACGCTCGCCACCTTGCCGCGCGCCGCCTCGGCGATGGCCAGCGCTTCGCGCTCGCTCCAGACGCGGTCGGCGCGCTGCTCGGGGTCGGGCGCGCCATCGGGCCCGGGCGGCGGTTTCTTCCACTCGGGGTCGAACCACTTGCCGGGGTATTCGCCGGCTTCGGCGAGGAAAGTGCCGTGCACTTCCCAGTAGTCGCGGCTCACGAACTTGCGGATCTTCTCCTCGCGCTCGACCACCACCGACAGCGTGGGCGTCTGCACGCGGCCGACGGTGGTCAGGAAGAAGCCGCCGTCGCGCGAATTGAAGGCGGTCATCGCGCGCGTGCCGTTGATGCCGACCAGCCAGTCGGCCTCCGAGCGCGAACGCGCCGCATCGGCCAGGCCCTTCATCTGCTGGTCGCTGCGCAGCTGGTCGAAGCCGTCGCGAATGGCCTGCGGCGTCATCGACTGCAGCCACAGGCGCCGCACCGGCTTGCCCAGCGACGACTTGCCGCCCGCGTACTGCTCGATGAGCCTGAAGATCAATTCCCCTTCGCGGCCCGCGTCGCAGGCGTTCACGAGTTCGGTCACGTCCTTGCGCTTGGCCTGCCTGACCACCGCGGCCAGGCGGGTCTTGGTCTTGTCGACCGGCTTCAGGTCGAAGCGCGGCGGGATCACCGGCAGGTTGGCAAAGCTCCATTTGCCCCGCTTGACGTCGAATTCTTCCGGCGCCTGGATCTCGACCAAATGGCCCACGGCGCTCGTGACGACGTACTTCTCGTTCTCGAAATGCTCTTCGTGCTTGTCGAACTTGCCTGCCACGGGCGTGAGCGCCCGGACGATGTCCTGGGCCACCGATGGCTTCTCTGCAATCACCAAAGTCTTCATTGACTCGTCATCCTTACAATCTGGCGCTTCTCGCGTGCGCGCACGCACGCGCATGCGTACATATTCAAACTATCAGACTTCGCCGATGCCTTCCAAGTCCCTCGTTTCCGCTGGTGGCCGCCGCATCCAGACCCGGCGCTCCGACGTCCACGGCAATGGCGTTTTCGCCGTGCAGGATATCGCGGAGGGCGAAACGCTCATCGAATACAAGGGTGAGGTGATCAGCTGGAAGGAGGCGCTGCGCCGCCATCCGCACGATCCGTCGCAGCCCAACCACACCTTCTACTTCCACATCGATGACGAGCGTGTGATCGATGGCGGCGTCAAGGGCAATGCCGCGCGCTGGATCAATCATTCCTGCGACCCGAGCTGCGAAGCCGACGAGCAGGACGGCCGCGTCTTCATCAAGGCCCTGCGCAACATCGCGGCCGGCGAAGAGCTCAGCTACGACTACGGCCTGATCATCGACGAGCCGTATACGAAGAAGCTCAAGTCCGAGTTCCCCTGCTGGTGCGGCTCAAAGAACTGTCGCGGTACTTTGCTCGCGCCCAAGCCCGACGAAAAGAAGGGCAAGGGCAAGAAGAAGGAAGCCAAGAGCGCCAGCAAGGGCAGGAAGGACGCCCTCGAGGCTCGCAAGGAAGCGAAGAAGAAGAAAGACAAGGCCAAGGGCGCCAAGGCCTCGAAGTCCGGCAAGCGTTGAGCATGGCCGCGCCCTGGTTCGAGGACGAGATCGCGAACGCCCTGGCGCGCAAGCTGCCGGGGCTTTGCGTCGAAGTCGTCGCCGAGATCGATTCGACCAGCAGCGAACTCATGCGGCGGGCGCGCGACGGCAGCCGCGCCCCGGTGCTGCTGGTGGCCGAACGGCAGACCGCCGGTCGCGGCCGCCTGGGCCGGAGCTGGCAAAGCGCGCAGGACGCGCAGCAGCCGGCCTCGCTGACCTTCTCGCTCGGCCTGCCGCTCGCGCCGCGCGACTGGTCGGGGCTGTCGCTCGCGGTCGGCGTGAGCGTGGCGGAAAGCCTCGACCCTTCCAATGCCGTGGGCCTCGCGCTCAAATGGCCGAACGACCTCTGGCTCGGCGAGTGCAAGCTCGGCGGCATCCTGATCGAAACCGCCCTGCTCCAGCCCGATGCGCCCGAGCGCTATCTGGTGATCGGCATCGGCATCAACATCGGCCCGCGCGAAGCCGCCGGGCTCAGCACCGCGCCGGCCTGGCTGCAGCAGTGGCGCCCGCAGGCGACGCCGGCCGAGGTGCTGCGCGAGATCGCGCTGCCGCTGGTTGCGAACGTGCAGCTCTTCGATGAGCGCGGCTTCGTTCCCTTCGCGCCGCGCTTCGCCGCACGCGACGCGCTGCGCGGGCGCGAGGTGCAGCTCAGCGACGGCACCGAAGGCCGCTGCGAAGGCGTGGGCTGGGGCGGCGAACTGCTGGTGCAGACGGCCTCCGGCATGAAGACCATCACCAGCGCCGAAGTCAGCGTGCGCCCTGCCCCTTCGACGCGATGATGTTGCGGCTCCTGGTCGTTCTCGTGGTCGTCGCGAACCTCGGCTACTACGCGTGGTCGCAAGGCGCACTCGCCCTCTTCGGCACGCAGCCCGCGAGTTTCAGCGAGCGCGAGCCGCAACGCCTTTTGCAGCAGGTGCGGCCGCAGATGCTGGAGATTCGCAAGGCCGATCCCGGCAAGGTCTAGGGCGGCCCGCCGGCGCGGCGCTCTCCCTCGTTGCCGTCGAAGCGCAGGCTGACCAGCGTGCCCGGCGGATGCCGGCCCGGCTGGGCGTCCTCCAGCCGCACGGTCGCGAAATGCTGGCGCGCGATCTCGCGCACGATCGGCAGGCCCAGGCCCGATCCGTCGGCGTCGTTGCCCAGCACCCGGTAGAACGGCTCGAACACCAGCTCGCGTTCGGCTTCGGGGATGCCGGGGCCGTTGTCCTCGACCTGCAGCATCACGATGCGGCCGAACGGGTCGGCCAGCACGCGCGCGGTGATGACGCCGGGGCGCTCCGGGGTCGAGGGCGTGTAGTTGATCGCGTTGTCGAGGAGGTTGCGCACCAGTTCCTTGAGCAAGGTCGGATTGCCTTCGATCGCCACGCCGGCCGCGCCGGGCTGGGCGCCTTCGTAGCCGAGGTCGATGCGCTTGTCGATCGCACGCGGCACCGCTTCGCGCACCACCTCGATCGTGAGCCGCGCGATGTCGCAGGACTGCCGCCCGATGTTGGCGCCGTTGCCCTCGGCGCGCGCGAGCGACAGGAGCTGGTTGACCGTGTGGGTCGCGCGCACGCTGGCGCGGCCGATCTGCTTGAGGGACTGCTTGAGCTCCTCCGCGTTCGCGCCTTCGCGCTGCGCGAGGTCGGCCTGCATGCGCAGGCCCGCCAGCGGTGTCTTCAGTTGATGGGCGGCGTCCGCGAGAAAGCGCTTCTGGGTGCCGATCGAGTCGTTGAGCTTGCGCAGCAGGTCGTTGACCGAGAGCACCAGCGGCACCACTTCGAGCGGTACCGAGGATTCGTCCAGCGGGCTCAGGTCGCCGGGGCGACGCTCGCGGATGCGCGCCTCCACCACCGACAGCGGCTTGATCCCGCGCACCAGCGCGAGCCAGATCAGGAGCACCGCCAGCGGCAGGATGGCGAACTGCGGCAGCAGCACGCCCTTGATGATTTCCGTCGCCAGCACCGATTGCTTCTCGCGCGTCTCGGCCACCTGCAGCAGGGCCATCGGCGCCTCGGGGTTGGCGCCGGCGATCCACAGCGAAGCGATGCGCACCTGCTGCCCCATGATCAGGCCGTTGCGCAGGTAGACCACGCCGGGCGTGGGCGGCTCGTCGGAACTGGGCGGCGGGACTTCCGGTTCGCCGCTGAGCAGGCCGCCGTGCTCGTCGAGCAGCTGGTAGTACACGCGATCCGCCACGTCGCCGCCGAGGATCTCGCGCGCCGGCTGCGGCAGCGCGAACTGGATGCGGCCATGGTCCACGTCGACCAGCCGCGCGAGGGTCTGGATGTTGGATTCGAGCGCGCGATCGAAAGGCGCGTTGGCGATGCCCTGCGCCACGAGCCAGGTCACGCCGATGCTCACCGGCACCAGCAGCAACAGCGGCGTGAGCATCCAGTCGAGGATCTCGCCGAACAGGGAGCGCTGGGCGCGCTGAAAAAGTTTCACCGGGCGGTCATCGAGCCGGCGAGCGGCCGATCAGGAAGGGATCTTTTCAAGGCAGTAGCCGAGGCCGCGCACGGTCGCGATGCGCACCGGGCCTTTTTCGATCTTCTTGCGCAGGCGGTGGATGTAGACCTCGATCGCGTTCAGGCTGACCTCTTCGCCCCATTCGCACAGGCGCTCGACGAGCTGGTCCTTGCTCACGAGGCGGCCGGCGCGCTGCAGCAGCACTTCGAGCAGGCCGAGTTCGCGCGCGGAGAGTTCGATCATTTTGCCGTCGATGGTCGCCACGCGGCCGGCCTGGTCGTAGACCAGCGGGCCGTGCTTGATGGCGTTGCTCGTGCCGCCCATGCCGCGCCGCGTGAGGGCACGCACGCGCGCTTCGAGTTCCTGCAGCGAGAAGGGCTTGGCCATGTAGTCGTCGGCGCCGTAGTCCAGGCCCTTGACGCGTTCTTCCACGCTGTCCGCGGCGGTGAGCACGAGCACCGGCAGTTGCGAGCCGCGCGCGCGCAGCCGCTTGAGGATGTCGAGGCCATGCATGTTGGGCAGGCCGAGGTCGAGGATCAGCAGGTCGAATTCGCTGTTGGTCATCAGGGCCGCATCGGCCTGCGAGCCCGTCGCCACATGATCGACCGCCGCACCGGAGGTGCGCAGGCTGCGCAGCAGGGCGTCGGCCAGTACCTGATCGTCTTCCGCAATGAGTATTCGCATCCTGAGTTCGCCCCCAGCCTCGCCCACTTCGTGTGGCTCTGACACCCCCTTCCGGGGGCAATCCCAGCGGCCCGGCAAAGCCGGTTCCGCGGGATTCCTGGTCTTGGCCGCGCCGAGTGTTCCTGAATTGACTGCGTCAAATTCTAGGCTGCCGCGTAGGCTTCCAGGCCGATCGTTACTACGGTGGCGATCTCGTCGCCGACGCTGGCGCGGAATTCGGATTCGGCCTGCGCGACCGCGGTGCGGAAGGCTTCCAGCCATGCGAGGCCGTCGGCGGTGAACATCACGCGGCGGGCGCGCGCATCGAGCGGATCGGGCTCGCGCGTGACGAGGCCCCAGGCTTCGCACTGGTCGACCAGCGTGCCCATCGCCTGCTTGGTCATGCCGGCGCGCTCGGCCAGTTCGGTCAGGCGCGAACCGTCGCGCGACAGGTGCCGCGTGATGTGGATGTGGGCGGCGCTGACCTGCGCGCGCGCCGCGAGGTTCGAGAGCGCCAGCGGGACCTCCGCGTCGTGGGCCATCAGGCTGAGCACGCGCTCGTCGAAGCGGCGCATCGCATGGCCGAGCAGACGGCCCAGGTGGGTTTGACGCCATGCGTCGTGGTCGATGGAAGAGGGTAGATCGGCCATGGCGGATCGATAGTAAATCAAACTGACCAAAAAATGAGCCAATGCCGATCCATTGACCCCTACACTACTGTGCAAGCATCCAGCCTGTGATTAAGCGCAGCGGGATGAATCCAGCACAACCCATTGATATTCAAGGAGTTTCCACATGGACGCAGTCGTCAAGGGCTCGAACCTCTCCGGCCCCAACAGCGAAAAGGCCAAGGCGCTCCAGGCCGCGCTGGCCCAGATCGAAAAGCAGTTCGGCAAGGGCACGATCATGCGTCTGGGCGAGGGTGAGGCGCTGGAAGACATCCAGGTGGTCTCCACCGGCTCGCTGGGCCTGGACATCGCGCTCGGCGTCGGCGGCCTGCCGCGCGGCCGCGTGATCGAGATCTACGGTCCGGAATCCTCGGGCAAGACCACGCTCACCTTGCAGGTCATCGCCGAGATGCAGCGCCAGGGCGGCACCTGCGCCTTCGTCGATGCCGAACACGCGCTCGACGTGCAGTACGCGCAGAAGCTCGGCGTGGAACTTCCCGACCTGCTCATCAGCCAGCCCGACACCGGCGAGCAGGCGCTCGAGATCGTCGATTCGCTGGTGCGCTCCGGCGCGGTCGACCTGATCGTGGTCGACTCGGTCGCCGCGCTCACGCCCAAGGCCGAAATCGAAGGCGAAATGGGCGACTCGCTGCCCGGCCTGCAGGCCCGCCTGATGAGCCAGGCCCTGCGCAAGCTCACGGCCACGATCAAGAAGACCAACTGCATGGTCATCTTCATCAACCAGATCCGCATGAAGATCGGCGTGATGTTCGGCTCGCCCGAAACCACCACCGGCGGCAACGCGCTGAAGTTCTACGCCTCGGTGCGCCTGGACATCCGCCGCATCGGCACCATCAAGAAGGGCGACGAGGCGATCGGCAACGAGACCAAGGTCAAGGTGGTCAAGAACAAGGTGTCGCCGCCCTTCAAGACGGCCGAGTTCGACATCCTGTTCGGCGAAGGCATCAGCCGCGAGGGCGAGATCATCGACATGGGCGTGAACGCCAAGCTGATCGACAAGTCGGGCGCCTGGTATGCCTACAACGGCGAGAAGATCGGGCAGGGCCGCGACAACGCACGCGAATTCCTGCGCGAGAACCGCGAACTGGCGCGCGAGATCGAGAACAAGGTGCGCGAATCGCTGGGCATCCCGCTTCTGGCCGAATCGGCGGCCGAGGCAGCGTCCGAGAAGCCTGCGAAGGGTGACAAGTAAACAGGAAGAGGGAAGGGCGGGCCCGTCACTCAAGGGCCGCGCCCTGCGCCTGCTCAGCCAGCGCGAACACTCGCGCGCCGAACTCGAGCGCAAGCTTCGCAAGTACGAGGAAGAGCCCGGCGCGCTGGCCCGGGCGCTCGACGAGCTCACGGCCAAGGACTTCATCAGCGAGGCGAGGGTGGTGCAGTCGGTGCTGCATCAGCGCTCGGCCCGGCTCGGCGCCGCACGGGTGCGCCAGGAACTGCTGCACAAGGGCATCGCGCCCGAAGCCGTGGCGGATGCGGTCGCCAGCCTGAAGGAAACGGAACTGGACCGCGCACGCGAAGTGTGGCGCCGCCGCTTCGGCGCGCTGCCGCAGGACGCGGCCGAGCGCGCGCGGCAGGCGCGCTTCCTGATGGCCCGCGGCTTTTCGAGCGCCGTGATCGGCAAGGTGCTGCGCGCCGATTTCGACGACTGACTTCTCCTTTCCTTCCACCGCATCGCGCCCCGGATCGGGGTTAACCCGGCTTTGAGGCCTGGAAGGGCCTTCCTTCGCTCAAATTTGACCAAAAATTTTCACAGCGGAGTTATATTTGTAATTCGATTCTCATTTGCTCTCCAAAGCGACCTTCCTCGTGGAACTCCCCGAAGCCAGCGACAACACCACCGTCGCGCGCCGCATCGCGCAGGCGCTGCCGCGCCTGACGCGGGCGCACCGCAAGATGGCCGACCACGTGCTCGCCCATCCGCTGCAGGTCGCCACGCAGCCGATCGACGAACTCGCGGAAACCGTGGGCGTCTCGGTGGCCACGGCGAACCGCTTTGCGCGCGCCCTGGGCTTCGACGGCTACGCGACCTTCCGGGCCGAACTGGTGCGCGGCTTCGAGGCGCTGGTCGCGCCGGTGGAGCAACTGCGCGGCAACCTCGCGCAGCCCAGCACGGTGGCCGAGGTCTTCGCCACTTCGCTGGAGGAAACCCAGCACAACGTCGAAGCGACGCGCAAATCGCTCGACTACGCGGCCTGCGAAGAGGCCGTGCGGCGCATCCTGGCGGCGCGTACCGTGTCGGTCGTCGGCTTCGGCGCCAGCGGCTGGCTCGCAGGCCTGCTGGCGCATGGCCTCGATTCCTACTGCGCCGATGTGCGCACGCTCGCCGGCGTGGGCGGCGTCAGCAGTGCCGCGCGGGCGCTGATCCGCAGCGGCCCTGAAGACCTGCTCGTCGCGCTGGCCTTTCCGCGCTACCTCGTCGATACCGTCACATTGGCCAAGACCGCCCGCGCGCGCGGCACGCAGGTGCTGGCCATCACCGACCGGCCCAGCTCGCCGCTGGCGCCGCTGGCCGACGTGGCGCTCTATGCCCAGACCCGTTCGCGCTACCGTCCGAATTGCGAAACCGGCGCGCTCGCGCTCATCGAGGCACTGACCAGCGCCGTGGCACTGCGTGCGCCCGGCGCCTTCCAGGTTGCAGGCCGGGTCGTCGAAACCCTTGCGCCCTGGCTGCATGGCGCGCCGGGGCCGCAGGTGATGCCACCCGGCGCGGGCACCGAACCTGCTCAAGCTTCCGAACGGAAAAAGCGATCCTCATGACCACCATTTCGCCCGTCATCGCCATCCACGGGGGCGCCGGCACCATCAGTGCAGCCGCGCTCAGCCAGGACGCCGCCCGCGGCTACCACGAGGCGCTGCATGCCATCGTGCAGGCCACCCAGAAGCTGCTGCTTCGCGGCGGCACGGCCGTCGATGCCGTGTGCCTGGCGGTCGAGATGCTGGAGGACTGCCCGTTGTTCAACGCCGGCCACGGTGCGGTGTTCACCCACGACGAGACCCATGAACTCGATGCCGCGGTGATGGACGGCATCGACCTGCGCGCCGGCGCCATCGCAGGCGTGAGCCGCATCCGCCGCCCAGTGCGCGCCGCGCGCGCCGTGATGGAGGACGGCGCGCATGTGCTGCTCGCCGGTGCCGGCGCTGAAGCCTTCGCGCGCGAACGCGGCCTCCAACTCGTCGATCCTTCGTATTTCTCCACCGAGGCGCGCCGCGCCCAGCTGCATCGCGTGCGCGATGCGGGCCGCGTCACGCTCGACCACGACGGCGCCGCGCTGGCAGCGGCTGCCGCCGAAGCGCCGCTCGACGAAGACCGCAAGATGGGCACCGTGGGCGCCGTCGCGCTCGATGTGCGCGGCCATCTCGCCGCGGCCACGTCCACCGGCGGCATGACCAACAAGCGCGTGGGCCGCATCGGCGATTCGCCGCTGATCGGCGCGGGCACCTACGCCGACGACCGCACGGCCGCGGTCTCGTGCACCGGCAGCGGCGAGATCTTCATCCGCGCCGCCGCCGCCTACGACGTGTGCGCGCGCATGCGCTATGCCGGCCAGTCGCTGGCGCAGGCCTCTGAAGCGGTCGTCATGCAGACCCTGCCGGCGATCGCCGGGGAGGGCGGCAGCGGCGGCCTGATCGCCGTCGACCGCGAGGGCCACCTGAGCCTGTGCTTCAACACCGAGGGCATGTACCGCGGTCATGCCCGCGGCGCCGAGGCGCCCTTCACCGCCATTCACCGCTGAGTCGCGACCAAGGCAAGAACCATGTCCGCTGTCCTGCGCGCCCCGTCCCCATCTCCCGCGCTCGCGCTGCCCGAACAGCGCGTGCTGGCGGTCGACGATCTCACCGTGCGCTTCGCCACCTCGGAGCGCACGGTCGACGCGGTGCGCTCCCTGTCCTTCCATGTCGATCGCGGTGAAACCCTGGCCATCGTCGGCGAATCGGGCTCCGGCAAGTCGGTCACTTCGCTGTCGCTGATGCGGCTGGTCGAGTGGGGCGGCGGGCGCATCCTCGCCGGGTGCATGGCCTTCCGCCGCCGCAGCGGCGAAGTGCTGGACCTCGCGCGCGCCTCCAACGGCACGATGCGCGGCATCCGCGGCGCGGACATCGCGATGATCTTCCAGGAGCCGATGACCTCGCTCAATCCGGTGTTCACCGCCGGGGACCAGATCGCCGAGGCCATCGCCATCCACCAGGGCAAGGACCGCGCGGCCGCGAGCGCCGAGGCGCTGCGGATGCTGGAGCTGGTGCGCATTCCCGAGGCGCGCAGCGTGCTGCAGCGCTTTCCGCACCAGCTTTCGGGCGGCATGCGCCAGCGCGTGATGATCGCGATGGCGCTGTCGTGCCGGCCCTCGCTGCTGATCGCCGACGAGCCGACCACCGCGCTGGACGTCACCATCCAGGCGCAGATCCTGCAGCTCATCCGCGAGCTGCAGCGCGAGATGAACATGGGCGTGGTCTTCATCACGCACGACATGGGCGTGGTTGCCGAAGTGGCCGACCGCGTGCTCGTGATGTACCGCGGGGACAAGGTCGAGGCCGGCCCTTCCGCGGAGATCTTCAAGGCGCCGCAGCATGCCTACACGCGCGCGCTGCTGTCGGCCGTGCCGCAGCTCGGCGCGATGCGCGGCACCGAGCTGCCGGCCAAGTTCGAGCTGCTGCAGGTGGACGCGCCCGCCAGCGCGGTCGAGGCGCCGCCGCCGCACGACACGGTGCGCCGCGACGAGCCGCCGGTGCTGCGCGTCAAGGACCTGGTGACACGCTTCGAGCTGCGCAGCGGCTTCTTCGGGCGCGTCACGCGTGAGGTGCATGCGGTCGAGAAGGTCAGCTTCGACCTCTACCCCGGGGAAACGCTGGCGCTGGTGGGCGAGTCGGGCTGCGGCAAGTCGACCACCGGGCGCTCGCTGCTGCGCCTCGTCGAGAGCCAGCGCGGCAGCATCGAATTCGGCGGCCGCGACATCCTCGCGCTGCCGGAGCGCCAGGTGCAGGCCCTGCGGCGCGACATCCAGTTCATCTTCCAGGACCCCTTCGCCTCGCTCGACCCGCGCGTGACGGTGGGCTTCTCGATCATGGAGCCGCTCCTGGTGCACGGCGTGGCCGACGGTGCCAAGGCGCGCGAGCGCGTGCGCTGGCTGCTCGAGAAGGTGGGCCTCGCGCCCGACTACGCGCAGCGCTACCCGCACGAGTTTTCAGGCGGCCAGCGCCAGCGCATCGCGATCGCCCGCGCGCTCGCGCTCAACCCCCGGGTGGTGGTGGCCGACGAATCGGTGTCGGCGCTGGACGTATCGATCCAGGCCCAGATCGTCAACCTCATGCTCGACCTGCAGCGAGAGCTCGGCGTGGCCTTCATCTTCATCTCGCACGACATGGCGGTGGTGGAGCGGGTCAGCCACCGCGTGGCGGTGATGTACCTGGGGCAGATCGTCGAGATCGGTCCGCGCCGCGCGATCTTCGAGAACCCCCAGCATGCCTATACCAAGCGCCTGATGGCCGCGGTGCCGGTGGCCGATCCGGCGCGCCGCCACCTGCAACGCGCGCTGCTCTCGGGCGAGATCCCGAGCGCCATCTTTCCGGTCGGCCATGAGCCCGATCCGAAGCCGCTCGCGGAGGTCGGCCCGGGCCACTTCGTCGCGCGGCACCCGATCGCCGGCGGCTTCTGAGGCCTTGAGGTCTCGTGCCGCGCTCTCTTTCACTTTCACTCACTCAATCGACTTCAAAGGAGTCCGACAAATGAAGAACCCTCGCCACCTGCCCCGCTTCCTGGCGGTTGCCATCGCGCTTGCCGGACTCGCTGCCAGCGGCAGCGCGCTGGCCAGCAAGGACGTCGTGCTGGCCATCGGCTACCAGCCCGAGACGCTGGACCCCTACAACACCAACACCACCATCACGACCGCGGTCACCAAGTCCTTCTACGAAGGCCTGTTCCAGTTCGACAAGGACCTCAAGGTCGTGCCGGTGCTGGCCGAGGGCTACGAGCTGTCCAAGGACGGCCTGGTCTACACCCTCAAGCTGCGCCAGGGCGTGAAGTTCCACGACGGCACCGACTTCAATGCCGAGGCGGTGAAGTTCGTGCTCGAGCGCGTGATGAACCCCGAGAACAAGCTGCTGCGCGCCAACCAGTTCAACCGCGTGACCAAGGTCGAGGCGGTGAATCCCTCTACCGTGCGCATCACGCTGAAGGAGCCCTTCGCGCCCTTCATCAACTCGCTGGCGCACGGCTCGGCCGCGATGATCTCGCCTGCTGCGCTCAAGAAGTGGGGCAACAAGGACATCGCCTTCCACCCCGTGGGCACCGGCCCGTTCGAATTCGTCGAGTGGAAGCAGACCGAGGCCGTCAAGGGCAAGAAGTTCGACGGCTACTGGAAGAAGGGCTACCCCAAGGTCGACAGCGTGAGCTGGAAGCCCGTGCTCGAGAACAACACGCGCGCCGCGATGCTGCAGACCGGCGAAGCCGATTTCGCCTTTCCGCTGCCCTACGAGCAGGTCGAGCTGCTGAAGAAGAGCGACAAGGTGAACGTCGCGGTGACGCCGTCGATCATCACCCGCTTCCTCTCCTTCAACATGCTGCAGAAGCCCTATGACAACCCCAAGGTGCGCGAAGCGATCGCCTACGCCATCAACAAGGATGCGCTGGCGAAGGTGGCCTTCAGCGGCTTTGCCATGCCGGCCGAGGGCGTCGTGCCGCAGGGTGTGAAGTACGCCGAGAAGATCCCGCCCGTTCCCTATGACCCGAAGAAGGCGCGCGAACTTCTGAAGGAGGCCGGCTATCCCAACGGCTTCGAATCCGTGCTGTGGGGCGGCTACGCCAACACGACGACCAACAAGGTGCTCCAGTTCATGCAGCAGCAGCTCGCGCAAGTGGGCGTCAAGCTGCAGGTGCAGGCGCTCGAGGTCGGCCAGCGCACCGAATGGGTCGATGCCTGGCCCGATCCGGCCACGGCCAAGGTGCGCCTGTACTACATCGGCTGGTCGTCCTCCACCGGCGAGGCCGACTGGGCGCTGCGTCCGCTGTTCGCCTCGGAGTCCTGGGCGCCCAAGCTCAACAACGTGTCCTTCTACAAGAACGAGCTGGTGGACAAGAGCATCGCCCGCGCGCTGGTCACCACCGACGAAGGCGAACGCGCCGCGCTCTACAAGAAGACGCAAGAGCAGATCTTCAAGGATCTGCCGCGCGTGCCGCTGGTCACCGAGATGAACCTCGCGGCCACGTCCAAGCGCCTGTCGGGTGTGCACGTCATGCCGGACGGGAACATCAACATGGATGCCATCGCGGTCAACGACTGATCGAGGGCACGTCCCCGCAGCACGCACCAGCCTCCCATGCTCAGCTATTTCCTGAAACGACTCGCCGGCCTGATCCCGACGCTGCTCATCGTCGCGGTGCTGGTGTTCCTGTTCGTCCACATGCTGCCGGGCGATCCGGCGCGTCTGGCCGCGGGCCAGGATGCGGACGAGCAGACGGTGGCCCTGGTGCGCAAGGACCTGGGCCTGGACCGCCCGCTGCACCAGCAGTTCGCGAGCTTCTTCGGCCACATGCTGCAGGGCGACTTCGGCACCTCGATCCGCACGCGCCGGCCGGTCTCGGCCGAGATCCTCGAGCGGCTCTTTCCGACCGTGATGCTCACCATCACCAGCATGGCCTGGGCGGTGCTGTTCGGGATGGGCATCGGCATCGTCTCGGCGGTCTACCGCAACCGGTGGCCCGACCGGCTGGGCATGACGCTCGCGGTCTCCGGCATTTCCTTCCCGGCCTTCGCGCTCGGCATGGTGCTGATGCAGATCTTCTCGGTCGGCCTCGGGTGGCTGCCCACGGTCGGCGCCGACAGCTGGCGCCACTACATCCTGCCCTCGCTCACGCTGGGTGCGGCGGTCGCCGCGGTGATGGCGCGCTTCACGCGGGCCTCCTTCGTCGAGGTGATCCAGGAGGACTTCGTGCGCACCGCGCGCGCCAAGGGCGTGGCGGAAAAGCGCGTGATCCTCAAGCACTGCATGCGCAACGCGCTGATCCCGGTGGTCACGATGATGGGCCTGCAGTTCGGCTTTCTGCTGGGCGGCTCCATCGTGGTCGAGGCGGTGTTCAACTGGCCCGGCGTCGGCCGGCTGCTGGTCGATTCGGTGACCATGCGCGACTACCCGGTGATCCAGACGCTGGTGCTGCTGTTCTCGCTGGAATTCATCCTGATCAACCTGGTGGTGGACGTGCTGTACGGCTTCATCAACCCCACCATCCGCTTCAACAAGTGAGCCGGCCATGAGCACTGTTCCCGCCAACGGCAATTCCGGCCCGGGCGCCGCGCCCGTCGACACGGCCGCTGCCACGGTGCGCACGCCGTGGAGCGAGTTCTGGCGCAAGTTCCGCAAGCAGCACGTGGCGCTCGGTGCGCTGGTGCTGGTCATCCTGCTGGTGCTGGTGGCCGTGCTGGCGCCGTGGATCGTGCCGTACGACGCCGAGAACTTCTTCGACTACGACCGCATCAACGCCGGGCCCTCGCTCGAGCACTGGTTCGGCGTCGACCCGCTAGGGCGCGACATCTTCAGCCGCATCCTCATGGGGGCGCGCATCTCGCTGGCCGCGGGTTTCCTGTCCGTGGTGCTGGGCGCGTTGGTCGGCACCGCGGCGGGCCTTCTGGCCGGCTACTACGGCGGCTGGTGGGACCGCATCGTGATGCGCATCTCCGACGTGCTGTTCGCGTTCCCCGGCATCCTGCTGGCGCTCGGCGTGGTCGCCATCCTGGGCAGCAGCATGACCAACGTGGTGGTGGCGGTGTCGGTGTTCAGCGTGCCGGCCTTCGCGCGCCTGGTGCGCGGCAATACGCTGGTGCTGAAGAACCTGACCTACATCGAGGCTACGCGCAGCATCGGCGCCCCGGACCGCACCATCGTGCTGCGGCACATCCTGCCGGGCACGGTCTCCTCGATCGTCGTCTATTTCACGATGCGCGTGGGCACGTCGATCATCACGGCGGCGAGCCTCTCCTTCCTGGGCATGGGCGCGCAGCCGCCGACGCCGGAGTGGGGCGCGATGCTCAACGAGGCGCGTGCCGACATGGTGAATGCGCCGCACGTCGCGCTGTTCCCCGCGATCGCGATCTTCCTGACCGTGCTGGCCTTCAACGTGCTGGGCGACGGCCTGCGCGACGCGCTCGATCCCAAGATCGACAAGGCATGACGACACAAGCGGTCCCGCGCATCGGCGCATTGCCTTCGGGGCCGCGCGACGCCATCACCGACGTGGCCGAGGTGACGGTCGGCCATGCCACGCTCGACGACGGCGACGTGCACACCGGCGTGACCGTGGTGCGCCCCCATGCGGGCGATCCCTATGCAGAGCGCGTGCCGGCCGGCGTTGCGGTGCTCAACGGCTTCGGCAAGAGCGTGGGGCTGGTGCAGGTCGAGGAGCTCGGCGTGCTGGAGACGCCGATCGCGCTCACCAACACCTTCTCGGTGCCCGCGGTCGCGGCGGCGCAGATCCGCCGGTGCATCGCGAGCCATCCGGAGTGCGGGCGCGGCCTGCCCACGGTGAACCCGCTGGTCTTCGAGTGCAACGACGGCTACCTGAACGACATCCAGCGCATGGCGGTGGGCGAAGCCGACTACCTCGCCGCCTGGGCCGCCGCCGGCAAGGCGGTGGCGCAGGGCTCGGTGGGCGCCGGGCGCGGCATGTCGAGCTTCGCGCTCAAGGGCGGCATCGGCACGGCCTCGCGGCGCGTCGAGATGCCGGGCGCCGGGCCGTACACCGTGGGCGCGCTCGTGTTGTCCAACTTCGGCCTGCTGGCGAACCTGGTGATCGCCGGGCAGGCGGTGGGGCCGAAGCTGGCCGGGCAATTGACGCCTGGCGTCGCCGGGCCCGAGAAGGGCTCGATCATCCTGCTGCTCGCGACCGATGCTCCGCTCGATGCGCGCCAGTTGCGCCGTCTCGCGCTGCGTGCCGGCGCAGGCCTGGCGCGCACCGGCTCGGTGTTCGGCCATGGCAGCGGCGACATCGCGCTCGCCTTTTCCACCGCCTACACCGTGCCGCTCTACCCCGACTCTCCGATGCCGGCCGTCGCGCTGCTGCACGATGCGCGGCTCGACTCATTCTTCCAGGCCGTGGCCGACAGCGTCGAGCAGGCGATCCTGCATGCGCTGTGGCATGCGCGTTCCTTCGTCGGACGCGACGGCCATGTGCGGCCCGCGCTCACCGATCTGCTCGCGGGCTGGCCGGCCGATGCCTTCTCGGCCCCGGCCCATCCACCTTCTGCATGAGTCCCCCATGAAGATCCTGATCTCCGTCGACATCGAGGGCGTGGCCGGCGTCTACCACGCGCAGCAGGTGCGCTCCGGCAACCCCGAGTACGAGCGCGCACGCCGCCTCATGACCGAGGAGGCCAACGCGGCCATCGCCGGCGCCTTCGAGGCCGGGGCCGCCGAGGTCTACGTCAACGATTCGCATGGCGACTTCCGCAACCTGCTGCCCGACATGCTGGACGCTCGCGCCCAGGTCATCCAGGGCAAGCCGCGCTACCTGAGCATGGCGGCCGGCGTGGAACTGGGCGTCGCCGGCCTGTGCATGGTCGGCTACCACTCGCGCGCCCAGGGCCGCGGCATCCTGGCGCACACCATCAACAGCTTTGCCTTCGCGCGCGTCGCGTTCAACGGCGAGCCGATGAGCGAGGCGGGCATCTACGGCGCGCTGGCCGGCGAGTACGGCGTACCCGTGCTGATGGCCAGCGGCGACGACGCCTTCATCGAGGAAAACCGCGCGCTCTTCCCGCACGCGGCCTACGTGCAGACCAAGCGTGCGACCGGGCAGAACAGCGGCGTGTCGCTGTCGCCCGCGCACGCCTGCGATGCCGTTCGCGCCGGTGTCGCCGCCGGGATCGCCTCGAGCGCCGACGCGCGGCCGCTGAAGCTGGCGACGCCGCTGCGCGTGGATCTTCAGACCCAGACGCCCGCGCTGGCCGACCTGTTCTGCCAATGGCCGACGTTCGAGCGCGTGGCGCCGACGGAACTGCGCTTCGATGCGCCCACCGTCGAAGCGGCGGTGCGCATGATCAACTGCTGCTCGGCGATGTCAGCGATGCTCCGCTGAGGCAGCCGCGTTCAGAGCGAGAGCATCAGCTTGAGGTTCTGCACCGCCGCGCCGCTGGCGCCCTTGCCCAGGTTGTCGAGACGCGCGATGACGACCGCATGCCGGTGGTCTTCGTTCGGGAAGACGCGGATCTCCAACTGGTTGGTGTCGTTGAGCGCGGTCGCCTCGAGCTTGCCGTCCGCCGTGGGCGGCAGCACCTTCACGAACTGCTCCGGCGTGTTGCTCTTCGCGTAGTGCGCCGCCAGCGCGTCGTGCAGGTCGCTGGCCTTCGGGCGGTCCGGCAGGTCGTCCAGGTGGAGCGGGAGCTGGACCAGCATGCCCTGCTTGAAGTTGCCGACCGCGGGAATGAACACCGGGCGCTTGGTCAGGCCGGTGTACTGCATGATTTCCGGGATGTGCTTGTGCTTGAGGCCGAGCGCGTAGGTTTCGTAGGGCGGCGCCTCGCCCTTTTCGTAGGCCTCGATCATGGTGCGCCCGCCACCGGAATAGCCGCTCACCGAAGGCAGCGCGATCGACAGGCCGGGCGGCAGCAGCCCGGCGTCGACCAGCGGGCGGACGATGGCGATGGCGCCCGTCGCATAGCAGCCCGGGTTGGCCACGCGCTCGGCCCGGGCCACGGCGTCCTTCTGGCCTGCCGCGAGTTCGGGGAAGCCGTAGACCCATCCCGGCGCCACGCGGTGTGCCGTCGAGGCGTCGATGATCTTGGGGCGGCGGCCTTCGAGCTGATCGATCAGCGCCACCGATTCGCGCGCCGCGTCGTCGTGCAGGCACAGCACCACGAGGTCGACGCCGGCCATCAGTTCGCGCTTGGCGGCCACGTCCTTTCGCAACTCGGGCGCGATGCTCACGAGTTCGACCTGCGGCATGTTCTGGAGCCGCTCGCGGATCTGGAGGCCGGTGGTGCCGGCCTCGCCGTCGATGAAGACCTTGGGCATGGTGGAGCCTCTGGAGAAAGTGCCGCTGGCGTAACTACGTATTGACCGCAAACAGGCGTCAGCTCGTGATGCGGCGCACCATGATACAGTCGCCTGCTGTCCGCCGCTCCCGCCGCCAGGCGCTGTAGCCCGTGGACAACAGCGAAATTTCTCCCGTTCTCCAACCTCCGTTCCGAGAGACACCCTCATGAAGATTCACGAGTACCAAGGCAAGGAAATTCTTGCCAAGTTCGGCGTGCCTGTGCCGCGAGGCATTCCGGCGTACACAGTGCAGGAGGCGGTCGAAGCCGCCCAGAAGCTCGGCGGCCCCGTGTGGGTTGTCAAGGCGCAGATCCACGCGGGGGGTCGCGGCAAGGGCGGGGGCGTGAAGGTCGCCAAGTCGATCGAGGACGTGAAGAGGCTGGCCGGCGAGATCCTGGGCATGCAGCTCAAGACCCACCAGACCGGCCCCGAAGGCCAGAAGGTCCGCCGCCTCTACATCGAGGACGGCGCCGACATCCAGAAGGAATACTACGTCTCCGTCGTGACCGACCGCGCCACCCAGAAGGTCGCGGTCATCGCCTCCAGTGAAGGCGGCATGGACATCGAGGAAGTGGCGCACTCCACCCCCGAGAAGATCGTCACCGAGTTCGTCGACCCGCTCACCGGCCTCGGCGACGCGCAGGCCAGGAAGATCGCCGACGCCATCGGCATCCCGGCCAACTCCACCGCACAGGCCGTGGACGTCTTCAAGAAGCTCTACACCTGCTACATGGAAACGGATGCCTCGCTGGTCGAGATCAATCCGCTCAACCGCGACAGCAAGGGCAACATCGTCGCCCTGGACGCCAAGTTCAACTTCGACAGCAACGCGCTGTTCCGCCACCCCGAGATCGTGGCGCTGCGCGACCTCGACGAGGAAGACCCGGCCGAAATCGAAGCCAGCAAGTTCGACCTCGCCTACATCAGCCTCGACGGCAACATCGGCTGCCTGGTGAATGGCGCCGGCCTCGCGATGGCCACCATGGACACCATCAAGCTGTTCGGCGGCGAGCCGGCGAACTTCCTCGACGTGGGCGGCGGCGCCACCCCCGAGAAGGTGACCGAGGCCTTCAAGATCATGCTGAAGAACAAGAACGTGAAGGCCATCCTGGTCAACATCTTCGGCGGCATCATGAAGTGCGACACCATCGCCACCGGCGTGATCGCGGCCTGCAAGGCGGTGAACCTGCAGGTTCCGCTGGTCGTGCGCATGAAGGGCACCAACGAAGCCGAAGGCAAGAAGCTGCTGGCTGACTCGGGCCTCCCCATCATCAGCGCCGACACCATGGCGGAAGCGGCCCAGAAGGTCGTGGCAGCGGTCAAGTAAGGAACAGTCATGTCGATCTACATCAACAAAGACACCAAAGTCATCACGCAGGGCATCACCGGCAAGACCGGCCAGTTCCACACCGAGAAGTGCCAGGAATACGCGAACGGCAAGAACTGCTTCGTCGCCGGCGTGAATCCGAAGAAGGCCGGCGAGTCGATCTTCAACATCCCGATCTACGGCTCGGTCAAGGAAGCCGCCCAGCAGACCGGCGCGACCGTGTCGGTGATCTACGTGCCGCCACCCGGGGCCGCTGCCGCGATCTGGGAAGCCGTCGAGGCCGACCTCGACATGGCGATCTGCATCACCGAAGGCATTCCGGTGCGCGACATGCTCGAAGTGCGCAACAAGATGAAGGCCAAGGAAGCCGCCGGCGGCAAGAAGACGCTGCTGCTCGGCCCGAACTGCCCCGGCCTGATCACGCCCGACGAGATCAAGATCGGCATCATGCCCGGCCACATCCACCGCAAGGGCCGCATCGGCGTGGTCAGCCGCTCCGGCACGCTGACCTATGAAGCCGTGGCGCAACTCACCGAAATCGGCCTCGGCCAGTCGAGCGCTGTCGGCATCGGCGGCGACCCGATCAACGGCCTCAAGCACATCGACGTCATGAAGGCCTTCAACGACGATCCCGATACCGACGCCGTGATCATGATCGGCGAGATCGGCGGTCCGGACGAGGCCGACGCCGCCCGCTGGTGCAAGGAAAACATGAAGAAGCCGGTGGTCGGCTTCATCGCCGGCGTGACGGCGCCTCCCGGCAAGCGCATGGGCCATGCCGGCGCGCTGATCTCCGGCGGCGCCGACACCGCGGACGCCAAGCTGGCGATCATGGAAGAATGCGGCTTCACCGTCACCCGCAACTTCTCGGAACTGGCAAAACGCCTGAAGGCGCTGCTCTGAGCTTGTTGCTCGCGTTCTGAACCCCAAGAACGAAAGCGCCCGCAATTCAGGTTGCGGGCGCTTTTTTAATCAAAAATAACAGTGGGATACGAGACATGGAATTTCTACAAACGACGGACTTCTGGATCGGTCTGCTCAAGATCGTCTGGATCAACATCATCCTGTCCGGCGACAACGCCGTGGTCATCGCGATGGCTGCACGTGCGCTGCCGCCGCACCAGCAGCGCACGGCCGTGCTGTTCGGCTCCGGTGCCGCGGTGGTGCTGCGCGTGCTGCTCACCGTGGTCGCGGCCAAGTTGCTGGCGCTGCCCTACCTGCAGATCGTCGGCGGCGCCCTGCTGCTCTGGATCGGCACGCAGTTGCTCAGCGAAGAAGACGAAGGCGAGGGCGAAGACAAGCAATACGGCACGATGTTGGCCGCCGTGCGCACTATTCTTCTGGCCGACCTGGTCATGAGTCTGGACAATGTGATCGCCGTCGCCGCGGCAGCGCAGGGCAACATGGTGCTTCTCATCCTTGGCCTGGCCATCAGCATTCCGCTGGTGATTTTTGGCAGTACGCTCATGATCAAGCTTATGGAACGTTTCCCGATCATCGTCATGCTTGGCGCCGCCCTCATCGGCTGGGTCGGCGGCGAGACGATCGTGAGCGATACGATCCTGCGCGATGTCCTGGCTGCGAATCCGTGGCTTCACTATGCCGGCGCGGTGGCCGGCGCCATGGTCGTGGTCCTCGCCGGTCGCTGGCTGCAAAAGCGCGGCCACACCGGCAAGCTGGCCATCTGATCCCGAGGAGCCGCACACCCATGTCGAACACGATCGCACCCGCATCCGTCGAGGCTGGTGCGCTGACGTGGGAATTCGCCGCGCTCACGGACCCGGGCCGCGTGCGCGCCAACAACGAAGACACGATTGCCTTCGATGCGTCCCTGGGCCTGGTCCTGCTGGCCGACGGCATGGGCGGCTACAACGGCGGCGAGGTGGCGAGCGGCATGGCGATCGCGCTGCTGCAGGCGAGCTTCGGACGGTGGCTCGCCCACGCCGGGCCGCATGCGAATCCCAAGGCGATCCGTCGTGCGCTGCAGGCGGGGACCGACGAGGCCAACGCCGCAATCCTCGAGGCGGGCATTGCCAATGTCCAGCTCCAGGGGATGGGGACCACCCTCGTGCTCGCCACCTTCGGCGCGCAGCGGGTCATCGTGGGTCACATCGGGGATTCGCGCTGCTACCGGCAGCGCGGCGAAAAGCTCGAGTTGCTCACGCGTGACCACTCACTGCTGCAGGAGCAGCTCGACGCGGGTGCCATCACGCCGCAGCAGGCGGCCCAGTCGCCGCATCGCAATCTGGTGACCCGTGCGCTCGGCATCGAGCGGCATGTCGAGCTCGAAATGCACGATCACACCGTGCAACCGGGCGACCTCTATCTGCTATGTTCGGACGGCCTGAGCGAGATGGTCTCGGACGCGCAGCTTTTCACACTTTTATTGGAAGATCACGCGCTCCCGGAAAAAGCAACACTTTTGGTTGCAGCAGCGAACGAAAATGGTGGCCGGGATAACATTTCCGTTGTTTTGGCCCGGGCCGGTGGAGCAGGAGTGCCCGAGACCACCGCTTAATAACAAGGACTTCCAAAAAAGGGCCGCTGTGAACAAGAAAAGGATATCCAGGAGTCGGCCATGCCGAAATTGATCGTTTCGATCGACGGCGTCGTCATCAAGGAGGTGACGCTCGCCAAGGACCGCACCACGCTGGGACGGCGGCCGTACAACGACATCGTTGTCGACAATCTCGCCATCAGCGGCGAACATGCCGTGCTGCACATGATCGGCGGCGATGTCTACCTGGAAGATCTCAACAGCACCAACGGCACCTACGTCAACGGGCGGCCGATCAAGAAGCAGGCCCTCGAGCAGAACGACGTCATCGAGGTCGGCAAGTACAAGATCCGCTACGTGGCCGCCTCGGGCGCTGCCGACGCTCCCGCCGCGACACGCGCGGTCGTTCCTCCGGCGCCTTCGGGGCCGATTCCCCTTTCATCCGCGCCGACCGTGCAGGCCCCGCTGGGCGGCGCCACGCCGGGCGTCGCGGTCATCCGCGTTCTTTCCGGCACCGGAGCCGGCCGCGAGCTCTCGCTGCAGAAGGTCGTCACGACCATCGGCAAGCCGGGCGTGGCGGTCGCCGCGGTCACCCGCCGCCTGCATGGCTACGTGGTGGCGCCGATCGACGGCGGCACGGCGCTCAACGGCGAGCCGCTCGGCAGCGAGGCCGTCGCTCTGCAGGACGGCGACGTGCTCGAGCTCGGCGGCACGCGGATGCAGTTCGTCGTCAGCTGATCTTTCGGCCGCGCTCCCAAGGCGCGGGTGCTGGCCGCAATGACCGCACTGCGGCAGCACTGGGCGCGGATCGCGATCACGCTCCTGCCTGTCGTCCTCGCCCTCATGCACGCGGGCGGCTGGTGGCGATCGCCTTTCCTCGACGCGCTCGACCATTTCATCTACGACGCGCGCCTGCGCGCCACGATGCCGCGGACGCTCGATCCGCGCATCGTGATCGTCGACATCGACGACGCGAGCCTGCAGCAACTGGGGCAATGGCCCTGGCGCCGCGACCAGCTGGCGCGGCTTGCCACCGAAGTGATCGATCGCCAGCAGGCGGATGTGCTGGGCTTCGACGTGCTGTTCGTCGAGCCGGATTCGTTCCCCGCGCACGATGATCCGGACACCCTCTTCGCGAGCGCCCTGGCCGGCCGGCCGGCGGTGCTGGGCTTTTACTTCACGCGCAGCAAGGAGCCGCAATCGAGGGGGCGGCTGCCGGCGCCGGTGCTGCTGCCGGACAGCTTTCCGCAAAGCCGCGAATACGCAACGCGATGGAACGGATTCGTCGGAAGCATCCCGCCCTTGGCCCAGGGCGCCCCGGCGGCGGGCTTCCTCAATGTGCTGCTCGACGCCGACCCGGACGGGGTCGTCCGTTCGGTGCCGCTGATCGCGCGCTATACGGGGCAGGTCGCGCAGCCCGGCTACTACGAGTCGCTGGCGCTGGCCGTCTTCCGCATGGCCACGGATTCGCGCGCGCTGGTGCCGGTCTTCGCGCCGGGCGGCGCGCCGGGCGGTGCACCGCCGCTGCAGTCGCTCGCGCTCGCGAACGACGCGGGGCAGGTGCGGGTTCCGCTGGACGGCACGGGCAGCATCCTGGTTCCGTATCGGGGCCCGGGCGGCGCCGCAGGCGGCTCCTTCCGGCACATCCCGGCGGCCGACGTGATCCACGGCGAGCTCGCGCCGGGCGAGCTGCAAGGCAAGATCGTGCTGGTCGGCGCCAGCGCACCGGGGTTGGAGGACCTGCGCTCCACGCCGGCAGGCGCGGCCTTTCCCGGCGTCGAAGTGCATGCCAACATCATTTCCGGCCTGCTCGATGGCCGGCTGTACGGCGTTCCCGACTATGCGGCGGGCTACGAGTCGATCGTGCTGGTCCTGGCCGGCCTCGTCCTGGCCTTCGGACTGTCGCTCGGCACGGCGCAGCGGGCGGTGGTGATCGCCCTGCTGACCGTCGCCGTGGTGGTCGGCATCAATGCCTTGCTCTTCGCGCGTGCGAACCTCGTGCTGCCCCTGGGCGCCACGCTGGCCATGATCGCGGCGGCCTTCGGCCTCAACATGAGCTGGGGCTACCTGGTCGAGGCCCGCGCCAGCCGGCGGCTGGCCAACCTGTTCGGCAGCTACGTGCCGCGCGAGCTGGTCGCCGAAATGCAGGCCGACCCCGGGCGCTACAGCATGCGCGCCGAGAGCCGGGAGCTCACCGTGATGTTCTGCGACATGCGCGGATTCACGCAGATGGCGGAGCACATGGCGCCGGTGGACCTGCAGGATTTCCTGAACGTGATCTTCAGCCGCCTGACCGAGGTCATCAGTGCGCACCGCGGAACGGTCGACAAATACATCGGCGACTGCGTCATGGCGTTCTGGGGCGCGCCGGTGGACACCCCGAACCACGCCGAGCTCGCCGTCCGGGCAGCCATCGACATGGTGGCGGCGGTGCGCGAGCTGAACGAGGCCCATCGCGGCACGGGCCGGCCGCAGATCAACGTCGGCATCGGGCTCAATTCGGGCGTCATGAGCGTCGGCGACATGGGCTCCGCCATCCGCCGCAGCTACACGGTGGTCGGCGACGCGGTCAACCTCGCGTCGCGCATCGAGGGCCTCGGGGTGCACTACGGCGTGGAGATCGTCGCCACCGAGGCCTCGCGGGCGCTCGCGCCGTCGCTCGTCTGGCAGGAGCTCGATTGCGTCCGGGTCCAGGGCAAGCTCAACCTGGTGCGGATCTTCACGCCCGTCGGGGTCGGGGACGAGCCGGGAACCGCCGGGCAGGACGAGCTCGAGCGCTGGAACGAGGTGCTTTCGGCCTACCGCGCGCAGGATTGGCAGCGCGGCCAAGCTATGCTTGCGCCCCTTATGGCCATGAATGCCAAAAAAGTCCTTTACCGGCTCTATGAACAGCGATTAGCCTCAATGGCATTGCAGCCAAAAGACCCGGACTGGGACGGTGCGACCCGGTTCGAATCCAAATAGCAGCCGACGGGCTCAAAGATCAATCAAGGTCTAGTGAAATGCAGGTGCGTGTACTGGGGTGCTCCGGCGCCATCGCCAAGGACTGCCGCACGACTTCCTTCCTGGTCGACAGCGACCTGCTGGTCGACGCCGGCACCGGCGTGGGCGACCTGACCCTGGACGAGATGGCCGGCATCGACGATGTGCTGCTCACGCATTCGCATCTCGACCACGTGGCGGCGCTGCCGCTGATGCTCGACGCCATCGTCAGCCGCCGCACGCGGCCGCTGCGCGTGCATGCGCTGCGCGCCACCATCGAGGCGCTGCGGGCCCACATCTTCAACAACGTCATCTGGCCCGATTTCGCGAGCATCCCGAGCCGCGAGGCGCCGTTCGTGAGCTTCCATGACCTGGTGATCGGGCAGCAGCTGCAGCTCGGCACCAGCACGCTCAAGCACATCGAAGTGCTGCCGGCGGTCCACACCGTGCCGGCCTGCGGGTACGCGGTATGCCCCGCGAAGGGCGGCCCCTACTGGATCTTCAGTGGCGATACGGAGCGCAACGCGCCCTTCTGGGACCGCGTGAACCAGCTCGAGGTCGGCATGCTGGTGATCGAGACCGCCTTCAGCAACCGGGAAAAGGCGCTGGCGCGGCGCAGCCTGCACCTGTCGCCATCCACCCTGGCCGACGAACTGGCGCAGATCGCGCCGGGCAAGGACTTCCCGATCTACATCACCCACACCAAGCCCGCGGAAACCGAAGAGATCATGAGCCAGATCGACGACCTGACCAATGGATCGAGCCCGGACGGCAAGAAGGGGTGGGACATCCGGTGGCTGCAGGCCTCCGGCGTGTTCGAACTTTGACGAGCTTTGGCAGGAGGTGACAAAAATGTCACCCCTTGTTCGGTCCGTGCAACAAGGTTTGTCACACGTTGTAACCGAAATGTGAGCAAATCCCTGCCCAGGCGGGTTTTGAACGGCGGTGGTTGGCATGGCATGGATGCTGCGGTTACCTGACCGCACCGGGGGCTCGCCTCGGGCCCCTTGAAACCAACCTGGAGTAGTGAAATGAACCGTCGTTCCTTTGCTCGCCGCGCACAAGCCGGCTTCACCCTCATTGAATTGATGATCGTTGTGGCGATCATTGGTATTTTGGCTGCTGTCGCTCTGCCTGCTTATCAGGACTACACGGTCCGCGCCAAGATGTCGGAAGTCGTTATTGCGGCCGACACTTGCAAGAACGCCGTCACCGAAGCCGCGCAAACCGGCCTGACGACCGCACCAGTCGGAAACGACTTCGGTTGTGAAAATGACGGAACCAAGACGGACGTTTCCCGCTACGTTAAGTCCATTACGACGGACGCGAAGGGCGTCATTTCTGTTACGGTTCAAAACATCAAGGCTGCCGACCCGGATGGCCTGGTTGTAACGCTGACGCCGTATACGGACACCGCGTTCGCAACTCCAGCCGCGAACGCCGATTTCACTCAGCCGACCAATCAAGTCATCAAGGCCTGGAAGTGCACCGGTACGGTGAGCCAAAAATATCTGCCAGCGACCTGCCGTACCTAAGGCATCCACTTCTGTGCAGACCAAGGCCGCCTTCGGGCGGCTTTTTGTTTGGTGCGCCCAACATGGCGCAGACTTCTGGGTGAAAGTCCCCGGCCAAGCTGACCACAGCAAGGACGAAGCGCAACTGCGTGAGGTGGCCGAGCATCATGGGGAGGAAGCGTGGGGCGTAAACCGCGAGTCGAGGAACAAGAAGCGCATATGCGGCGGCACCGAACGTAGCCAGCAAGCCAATCATTGCGAAGCTCATGGGCTGTGGGAGGGGGCCGGGCTTCAGTGACCGGCCCCTATCCCGATATGCGCACAGCATGGGCGCCCTCTTTAAATCTAAGGTGCAAGTCCTCCCGCAAGTCGATCACAGCGAACGCAGCGAAGCGTAATAGCGGGCGGACGACGGCTTGCCCGAAGGCGCGGGCCGTGTGCATCCTCATCGCCCCTTGGCCTTGAGCGCCTTTTCCAACGACCGGATCGCCTCCTCGACCGGCTCGGTGCGCCGCTGCAATTCCAAATTGATCACGGTCACCAGCGCGCGCAGGTCGCCGGGCTCGAAGCTGAACTCCTCGTAGTGCATCGCTCGATGGACCGGCGAAAGCAGGCCTTCGAGGCAGGCGTAGGCGCGATGCACTTCCTTGAGGTGGCAGAACTCGTCGGTGATCTGCAGGGCGGATGACGCCACCTTGCGCAGCGATTGCGCGGGCGTGCGAGGGGATTTAGCCATCAAAGGCCTCCAAAGGGTGCGGTTTGCAAAAACCGCCGCTGCCGAGACCAATCGGAGGCGGCGACTCGAACAGGTTGGTCTACCGGGCACCCCTTGCGAGAACCGGCGAGCCTTGCGGCTCCCCGTTCGAGCCGCCAAAAAAATGGTGGCACGAGCGAAAAAGCCGCAGATGCTCTGCGGGAGAGACTGCGGCTTTCGTCGCAGGGATGCATGCGGGAGACCAATCCCGATCACATCTTCAAGATGTGACAGGGCAGTATAGCCAGCATCCGATGCGCGATGTCCTCATCGCCCCACTAACGGCGTGTCGTCAAACACCACCTCCACCCGCACCCGCGCCTTCACCGTTTGGCCGTCCAACTGGCCCGGCGAGAACCGCGTGGCCATGAATGCGTCTCGCGCCGCCTGCTCGAATGCTGGAGGCAGGTAGGGCGGTTCGGCGACGACGCGCCGCACCTGGCCCTGGTCGTCGATAAAGAGCGAAACAACCCCAGCGAGGCGTCCTGTTGGTGCTTCGCCGGCAGGTTCGCCGATGATGACCGGAGCGAGCGCGACCGGAGGAACCGACAGGAGGGGGCGCGGGACGTAGTCATCGTCGCCCGACGTCGGGGTTTGCGGAACGGCGGGCGGATTCGCGGCTGCGTCGGTCGAACCCGTACCGAGCTCGCCAGGCCCGGCAGGGGCCTTTGGCGTCGAACGCGAAGCCGATCCGGACAAAGCCTGTTTCCCGGTCGAGCGTGTCGCGTCAGGCGCCGATTCGCGGTCTTGTGGCGCGGGCGCACCGGCCGCCGTGGCGGTCGGCCTGGGCACGTGATCGGGTTGCAGGAGCCGAACCTGCACGCTGCCCGACCCCTGGGCGACAGGGGTCCCGCGATGGGGCCTTGTGTCCGGCGTTGCCCGCAGGGTGAGCACCATCGCGTGAAGCGCCACCGACAATGCGGCGCAAATGAAAAGCGGGTTTCGCAGGAGCCCGGGGCGCGCCCGCACAGAGTCGCCGCAAAGCGTACCCGCGCGCCCGACCCTGGCCACCATCGCTGCGGCCAGCTAGCTAGTTCGCGAGTTCGCGCCAGGATGTCCTGTGCGCGCTTCCCGAGCCGGCCGACGGCACGGTCGGCGGGATTTCCGGCGTGAGCCCGCCATTGCTGTTCTGGTAGAGGATCCGCACGTTGCCGTTGCTGTCCTTGACCCAGCTCATGCCGACGACCAGGGAGTTGCTGCTCCAGAGCATGCCGGCAGGATTGTTGGTCACCGGGCCGCCGTTGGCCACGTTGAGGTAGTAGCGCCAGCTCGAGCCGCCGGATGCGCAGGCGTCGCCATTGGGAATCGCGGTGACGATCGCCAGGGTGTTGAACTGCAGGCCCAGGTTCGTGGCCACCCGTTCGCCCGAATTCGGGAAGTCGACCCACCAACCCGCCTTGCTCGTCCAGTCCACCGTGTTGGTGGTCACCGAGACTGTGGTTCCGCTCACGGTGAAGGTCTGCTGGACGAAGCTGGTGTTGGCCCGCACATCGCCCCATCCGGTCGAGGTCAGCGGGTCCTTGACGGCATAGATGCTTTCCTGCGTCTTGTCGGTGATGTCGGACACCCCGAGGTAGCGACCCGTTGCCACCACGATCACCGGCACGCCCTTGACCTCTACCGTCTCGGGTTTGGTCGTGGTGGGTTGTGGCGTGGTCGAATTGATCTGGAACTTCGCGAGCTGCATCGCGGCCTGGTGGGGCTGCACGAGGTTGTCGGTGTCGAAGCGCCACAGGTTGCCCTGCAGGTCGCCGCCATAGAAGCGCTTGGCAGTGTTGTTGGACGGATCGTCGACCCAGACATTGATCTTTGCCAGACCGCTCGGGCTGGCGCTGCTGCCGGTGCCGGTGGAAATGTCGAGCAGCTTGGCGCCGGTGTTGGCGTTCAGCAGATACAGGTGTCCCATGCCGTCGCCGCTCGTGTTGTTGTAGCCGGAGGCGAAGGCCACGACCCAGGTGCCGTCGGCACGCTTGGTGACGACCGGATTGCCGTAGCTGAGGCCCAGATTGGTGTCCGTGAACTCCCACAACACCTTGGGGTTCGCGGGATCCGTGATGTCGAGCGCGTAGTAGCCCTGGCCGCCTTCGTTGAGGCCGCCGACCAGGATCGTCTTCCAGGTGTTCCCGACCTGGATGTCGGCCATGACCGGCGCGCCGTCGACGAAGTACTGGTGCTTCGACGCATAGCTCGTATCCGCCAGCTTGTAGAGATTCGGCATCACGGCACTCGGGATGAAGGCCCAGAGTTCCTTGCCGCCATCGCTCGTGTCGGCGGAGAAGGCGTGCAGCATGCCGTCGTTCGCGGCGACGTAGACGACGGGTTTGCGTGAAGACTGGTTCGACAGGAAGGTCGCGTAGCCGGCATCGGCGTAGCTGAACGGCGGCTTGCCCACGTAGACCGGCGCGCCGTTGATGATGTCGCCCAGCACGTGGTCGCGCTGGCGGTAGAGCGCGGCGACCGAGCCGCTGGCCGATTCGTAGGTCCGAACGCCGCCGAGGTAGCCGACCAGGTTGGAGCCGGTGTTGGCCAGCGTCTTGTCGCTGGCCGACAGCCCGGCGCACTGGGAAGCCACGACGGATTGGGAGCAGAGGTTGTCGAAGTACGCCTTTTGCGCCGTGCTCAGGTTGCTGTATGAGAACGCCTGCAGCGTTCCCGAGCTGTTGAAGTAGATCTTGCGCGAGCCGACCGATGTGGTGTCGAGCAGGGCCTGCGCCGACCATGTCGGCGTGGAGGCCACCGAGGCGTCCGCACCGTTGAGCGCGAAGGCCAGCAGGTCTCCGGTCCACGACCCCGTGGTGTAGCTGGCCTGGTAGACCTGGTTGTTGGTTCCCGCCACCAGTTGCAGGGAACTGGTCGATGCCGCCGCCGCCGAGCCATTGGTTTTCTGGACGGTCGTGACGACGCCGTTGATGGCCTCGCTGAGCAGGGCGGCGTTGAGCGCCGAGTAGTACTGGCCGCGTCCGTTGACCGCGGCATGCCACAGGTCGTCGATGTTCGTGGCGTCGCCACTGGGGTTGGGCGTGGGCCAGTTGATGGCGCCGCTTTTCAGGTCCGCATAGGAGCCCGATGTTTGCGTCAGGTAGTTCTTGTCATAGGGCAGCGTGCCGCTGGCGCCAAGGCCGATGGTGAAGGTGTTCATGTGCTGCCACGTCGCGCTGTCCGTGTCGATGGGACGCACGATGTCGGCGCAGACGTCCTGGCTGCTGCCCGAACTGCTCGACGTGCAGTTGCCGAGCGAGCTGCTGCGAAGATCCGTCTTGTAGTAGTACTCGGCGACATCGGCCAGCGTGTTCGGCGAGCCGCCCGAAGTCGATGCCGTCGAGACAGTGGTGCCGTTGTCGTAGCTGCCCACGACAGGTGACGAGGTGCCGGTGGTTCCCGCGACCCAGGCTCCCCAGCCGTTTGCCACGGCGCTCGAATAGGTCGTGACATTGTTGCCGGGCGTGGTCTGTGTCGTGACCACGGCGCTGCCGCTGTTCACCCAACTGCTGCTGCTGCCTGACGGAGGTGCGCCGCTGTCGGCGCCCTGCACGACGGTGGATGTCGCGGCGCCCGAGTTGACCCAGGAGGAATAGCTGACGGCGCTCGTGACGGGGCTGCCGTCCACGCCGTTGGTCGACACCACGGTGACCGTGTAAGACGCCGTACCTGATTGCGGTGTCACGTCGGCTCGGGTTCGCGTACTCTCCGTATAGACCTGGGTCTGCGTCGTGATGTTGTACTTGGGATTCTTCTTGTTGCCGCTATTCGTCGATGAAATCGTGGTCGCGGTTCGCGTAAAGGTCTCTGCACTCGAATAGTTGGCGGTGACGTTCTGCGTTGCCGGAGCCGTGTAGGTGGTGACCTTCGTCACGATGCTGGCGGCGTCGTCCTTCATCGGACGAACTTCCGTGCCATCCTGCTGGCCGATCGCGGTCTTGCCGTCGAGCTGCACGCTGTTGTTCGAGTTCCAGTAGCCATCGGTCGACATCAGCGTGTAGTTGCGCTGGCAGGCGTACTGCATCGGGTCGCTGGACTGGCCCGTGATCTTGTGGGCGAAGTAGCGGCCGGCCTGCGCGAGTGCCGTCGGCAAGGGGGTGCCATTGGTCGGCGGGACAGCGTACAGGCTGGTGTAGAACTTGGCCTTCTGGGTCGCGTCGAAATCCGCGACGTCCACGAAGTTGGTCACGCCGTCCTGGGCAGTCGTGTCGTAGATGGTGCTGAAGCCGACGCGATAGTTCGAGTCGAGCGTATTGATCGCGCGACCCATGGCGGTACGCATCAGCAGATAGCGCTTGCGGTAATACGAATACCAGTTGGCGT
Source organism: Variovorax sp. HW608 (assembly GCF_900090195.1). NCBI lineage: Bacteria > Pseudomonadati > Pseudomonadota > Betaproteobacteria > Burkholderiales > Comamonadaceae > Variovorax > Variovorax sp. HW608. The sequence goes on along the minus strand of NZ_LT607803.1, from coordinate 7,616,253 downwards.
AGTTCTGCGCGTCGGCCGAGCTGCTGGTCATCGTGACCTTGGTGAACACGCTGCTGCCGGGTGTACTGCCGATGGCGCTGCTGCACTCCTTGTAGAAGGTGTTGCTGACGACCCCGCTGCTGGTATAGGTCCACCCCATCTTCGGCTGACTGCCGCTGTAGCTGTAGTAGTAACTGTTGTCCAGGGGGGTCGTGCTGGTGCCGCCGGTGTAGCCATCGGTCCAGGCTGCAGTGAAGCTCGCATTGGGATAGGACGTGCCGTCCGCCTTGAGCGGCGGGTTGTAGACCGAGGTCGGGTCGTAGGCCACGCCGTTGCACTGCGGCGACCAATAGCCGTACCAGTTGGTGTAGGGCTCGTCCGTCACTGACCGGGATGCGCCCAGATTGTCTGGCATATAGCTCCAGTTCATCGAGCCGGAGGTATCCATCACGAACAACAGGTTGGGCTTGGCCTTCACGGTGGGCAGCGTGGCCAGGGGCTGGTTCGACAGGTCGGTCACGCCGGCGCCAGCCATGGGCGCGAACGAGGCGACCAGCAGCGCGCACAGCACGGCGGTGAGGCGGAACGCGGGCTCGCCTTGCCCGTGGGTGTCGGCGGCAGTCGGTTTGTTCTTCATGGTCAAGGTTCCTCTGCTGGCGCCGGCGGCGCTCCCTCGTCAGACATCAGAAATGCACGATGGTCTCGGTGTAGCTCGCGGTGTTGCGCGCGCCGAGCACCCTCACCACCACGCGGTAGAACGGGCCGGTGCTGCCGGTGAAGCGCGCCGAGTCGGCGTAGTTCAGCTCACCCTTCTTGGCAGCGGTGTTCCCGCTGGTCGCCATGGGCTGGACGCAGTTGATGGTCGAATCGAGCGTGTAGTCGCCCGCCTTGTTGCAAAGGCGGAACACGACGAAGCGGGCGTTGTTGCCGTTGATCTGGCCGGCACTCGCGGACAGCACGCTGCACCCGTTGTAGCTGCCGCTGGCTGCGGACTTGCAGCCATCGCCGTCCCAGTCCACCAGTTGGCGATTGGCCGTGCCGGCCAGTTGCTGGCCCGTGACGTCCACCGGGGGCCTGACCGTGACGCCATCGGACGCGAGCTCCTGGTTGCTGGCGTAGTAGCCGCTCGCCGGAATGTCGGAATTGAGGGTCGAGTTGTTGACCGTCAGCCAGTTGATGGCGACCTGGGCGGCCTGGTCCGCGCTGACGGTGGCGTCCCGCTTGAAGCCGATGTTGCCCATGAGCAGCGTGCTGGTATCGACGGAGCGCACCAGGGCCAGCGTGCCGATCAACAGGACGATCAGCGTGATCAACGCGAACATCAGCACGGCACCCTGCTGTTTGCGCGGCCCCTGCGGGCGGCGAAGCCGCGACGCGTGGAGGAGGGGGGATGATGGCAGGCGCATGGCGGTCACTCAGTTGTTCCAGAGCACGTTGCGCAGCGGCACGATGGTGTCGTAGACCTTGTAGCGGTAGTGCTTCCAGTCGGCGACCTGGCTCACGTCGAGCGAGATGCACTTGCTCGCGCCGCAGGTCGTGGCGGCGTTGATGGTGGCTGTCGTCCCCACGTCCCATTGGGGCACGGCGCTCGTCACGACGTCCTTCTCGTACTGGTTGCTTCGCGCCACGACGGCCACCCGGATCGCGAGCACCTGGAGCCAGCCTGCATTCGTGGTCGGCGTGGTGTTGTCATAGGTGTCGACCACGCCGTCACCGTCGGTGTCCTTGCCGTAGAGCGCCTGCAGGTTGACGATCTGCGGATAGAGCTCCTGCCCCGTCGACATGAGGCCGGACGTGGACGAGAGCTCGGACACCTGGAGATTGCTGGAGCTGTCGATGGAATACTTCCGGTAGACCATCGAGCCCATGTTCACCAGATAGCTGCCGTTGATGTAGCCGGATGCCGGGAAGAGGCTGCTCTGGTTCCACTTGCCGCTGGTGCCGTACACGTGCGGAATGTTCGTGCTGCTCAGCGTGGTCGTGGATGACGACGTGTCGGTGGTGACGTTGAACAGCGTGCACCAGTTGTTCGCGTCCTGCGTCTTCGGCACCGCGATCATCATGTTGCCGGCCGTCGCGCCCAGCGAGGAGCTGACCGTGAAGTGATCGTCCGTCTTGAGATGGACGCCGGTCAGAAGAAGCGGCACCGAAAAGCTCGTGGTGCGGCCCTGCAGGATCGTGATCGTGTCCGGCGCGCCGCTGGCGCCGTCGTCGATGACGACGGGCGCCAGCGTGAGCGTGGCGGCACTTCCGGTGGTGTCGTACTGGTACTTCACCGTGCAGCCCAGCGCATCCGGGCTCGACGTGGCGCCGTAGCCCGCCATCTCGATGTCGCGCTGGATCGTGAAGAGCGAGAGGGCGCCGTTCACCTGCGCATCGCTGCCCGAGGCGACCGTGCGCTTCTTGCCCTCGGCCAGCGCCATCACCTGCGTGATCAGCAGCACGGTCAGCAGCCCGAGCACCAGGCCGACCATCAACTCGACGAGGGTGAAGCCCCGCAGAGCCGACGGCGAGGAAGCGCGAGTTCTCGAATGGCGCATCTCAGCTCCCCGACTTCGTCACGGTGGTCTGCGTGACGTACTGGTGCGTGTCGCCGCTCGGCATCGTCCAGCTGACGGTCACCGCCACGTTGCCCGTGGTCGCATCGACGGTCACCGCGCCGGTGCCGCCCGGCAGGCTGTTCGCCACCTTGGTCTGCCATTCCTTGCAGCGGGTCTGCGTGGCGCAGCCACTGCCGTTGTAGGTGGCGTAGTTGGTCAGGTCGGACCACATGCGCCCGATCAGTTCGCTCGCGAGATAGGCCGCGTCGGAGCGGACCTTGGACTCGGTCTGTGCCCGCGTCATCGAACTCTGGAGTCCCACCATGCCGAGCACGCCGAGCATGAAGAGGAGCAGCGCCACGAGGACCTCGATCATTGCGACGCCACGGACCTGCCGGGACCCTGCGAGCGCAAGTCGCCTGCGAGGGCGCTCAACGTTGGTTGCCTGCATGGTTTCCTCGCTTCAGCACTTGCGCGGATCGTTGGCCGCAACGCTCGTGTCGGGGTCGCACATCCGGACCTCGCCCGCCGCCGTGATGGCAACGCGCAGCTTCCGGTAGTTGGTGGTCGTGCCTGTCCCGGTCACGTCGATCTGCGCGATCGGTGTGTTGGTGGTTGCGTCGAGACGGCCGAACCCGTTGAAGGTGACCGCGGTGCCGGCGGTCGTGCCGTCGGTCTGGACGGCCGTGACGGAGACCCGGCCACCCGCGTCACCGACCGCGCGACCCGTCACGATCATCGGCGAGGAGACGGTCGACGGCGGGTCGGCGCAATGCCCGATGGGCGAATTGACACTCACCACCCAGGAGCCGCTGGTGTTCGACAGGGCGCAGTCATTGCTCAGGGTCGACGGATCGTTGAGGCTCACCAGCCAGAACGACACGCTCTGGTTGCGCCGCACGGCCTCGCCGCGGGCCAGCTGGAGTCCGTTCTGCAGGGATGCCGCAACGTTCCGGATCCGGGTGTTGTCGAGCCAGGTGCCGATGCTCGGCAAGACGGCGAACATGACGAGCCCCAGCACCGCGATCGCTACAACGAGTTCGACGAGGGTGAAGCCGCGTTGACGCATGGTTGTGCTTGCCCGCTTCGACGACTCAGCACGAGGTGCCCGAGGTCAGCCAGCACGCCGCGGTCACCGCCGCGCCCTTGAACTGGGTGGTCGTCCGGTTGCCGTTCTGGTCGATCGTGTACACATGGCCGGTGGCCTGGCCGCCACTGCCGGTCGCAGTGATCGTGTAGCTCTGTTGCGTGGCGTCGCCTGCGGTGGTGTTGGTCGCGCAGGTGTACGTGAAGTACTTGAGCGACGTCGGGAACGTGTTCCAGTTATTGGCCGTGGCGTTGTTGGCGCAGGCCGTGGACGATCCGTAGTTCCGGTTGTCCTGGTAGTACTGCTCCATCTTGGTCCGGTAGTCGGACAGTGCATTGAAGGCTTCCGGGATCTGGCCCCGGCGGATGTAGTCCCTGTACGAAGGAATCGCCACTGCCGCCAGGATCGCGACGATCGCGACCGTGATCATCACTTCGATCAACGTGAAGCCGCGGGCGCCAAGGCCTCCGGCGAAGGAGCGTGAACAGAGCTGTTTTTTCACGGTGCGGGGCTTTCGGCTCGCAGGGCGACCTGCAAAATCAGATGTTTCTGATTGTGTTGCCCCTCTATTTGTGAGCTATGGCCGCCGATCAGCGCCGAACCACCGTCCGTCTTTTCTGGGCGGTCCTAGGTCACTTTCCGCACACTTGCGCGAATTGTCTGAATTCGAGGCGAGTTGTGGCTAGCAAGCCCAACGAATTGGCTTGCCGATTCCTGGTGCGGAAATGAAATGGAAATGGCGGCGCGCTTCAGCCCGCCACGTAGCTCCCCGACTTCCCGCCGTGCTTCTCCAGCACGCGAACGTCGGTGATCGTCATTCCCCGGTCCACCGCCTTGCACATGTCGTAGACGGTCAACAGCGCCACCTGGACCGCGGTCAGCGCCTCCATCTCGACCCCGGTGGGGCCGACCGTTTCGACGGTCGCGGTGCACGTGACCTGGGGCACGGGGCTGTCCGCGAGCGCGAAGTCGACCGCCACCCGGGTCAGCGCCAGCGGGTGGCACAGCGGAATCAGGTCGCTGGTCTTCTTGGCCGCCTGGATGCCCGCGATGCGCGCGACGCCCAGCACGTCGCCCTTCTTCGCGCTGCCGGACTGGATCAGGGCCAGTGTCGCCGGTTGCATTTCGATGCGGCCGCTCGCCACCGCCACGCGGTGGGTCGCCGGCTTGGCGGCCACGTCGACCATGTGGGCCCGGCCCTGGGCATCGAAATGGGTGAGAGAGCTCATCGAAGCTCCCGAGAAGCCCCGCCCTTGAGGGCGGGGAGATAGAGGGCAAGCCCGAAGGGCTTGTTTACGACGCCAAACTTTCTCGCTGCTGTTCGACGTAGCGCTTGATTGCTTCCAGCGGCGCACCGCCGGCACTTGCCGCGAGATAGGACGGCGACCAAAGGCCGCCTTGCCAGTACCGCGCCGCAAGGTCCGGTCGCTCGGCGCGCAGCAGCCGGCTTGACGTGCCCTTGAGCGCGTTGACCAGCACCGACACCGAATGTTTGGGTGGGTACTCGATCAGCAGGTGAACATGGTCCGCCTCTCCGTCGCATGCCAGCAATTTCGCGCCCATCGTCGCGCACACTTTGGCGAAGTGCAGTTGCAGCCACGCCAGCGCCCCTGCGTCGAACACCTTGCGCCTTTGCGCGGTGACGCAGACCAAGTGAACAACGAGACGGGAAACTGAATGCCTTTCCCTCCGAAAATCGGAGTCTGGCGCCATATGCAGACCAATTCCTATAATGGTCGCTATGCTGTTGGTTTACCGCTACCGCGTCAAGTCTTTGAATGGGTTGCTGAACAAGCAGGCGCGTGCGGCAAACTTCGTTTGGAACTTCTGTAACGACACGCACAAGCACGCGCTCAAGTGGGGCAAACGCTGGCCCAGCGGGTTCGACCTCAACAAGCTCACGGCCGGCAGTAGCAAGGAACTCGGCCTGCACGCCGGCACCATCAACGCGATCTGCGAGCAGTACGCCAAGAGTCGATCCGCCAAGAAGCGTCCCTTCCTGCGCTACCGTGGCCGGCGCTCGCTCGGCTGGGTGCCGCTCAAGGGCCGCGACATCCGTAAGACGCCCAACGGCTTTCACTTCCACGGCCGCGAGTTCAGGGTCTTCAAGAGCCGCGATTTGCCGGCGGGCACCAAGATTAGGGATGGAACCAACTTCTCTCGCGATGCGCGCGGCAACTGGTTTCTCAACATCACCGTCGAAGTCGCCGAAGCCGATGCGCGTCAGATCAACGCTGGTGTCGGCATCGACCTGGGCCTCAAGGACTTCGCCACGCTGTCCACTGGCGAGAAGATCGTCAATCCGAAGCACCTGCGCCGCCTCGAAAGCAAACTTGCCATGGCCCAGCGCGCGAAGAAGAAGCGTCAGACCACCCACATCCACGCCCGCATCGCCAATGCGCGACGGGACTTTCTGCACAAGACGGCGCTCGGCATCGTGCGGCGTTTCGACTACATCGCCGTGGGCAATGTGAACGCGGCCGGACTCGCCAAGACCAGCATGGCTAAGTCCGTACTCGATGCCGGCTGGTCGTCCTTCCGAAACATGCTCGGTTACAAAGCGATTGCGCACGGGGCTGTGTTCGAGGAAGTCAACGAAGCGTTTAGCTCCCAAGTCTGTTCGAGTTGCGGCGCCTTGCCCGACTCGCGGCCGAAAGGTATCGCAGACCTTGGAATAAGAGCGTGGGTTTGCAGTAGTTGTGGTTGCGAACATGATCGTGACGTGAACGCCGCTGTGAATCTGTTGCTCCGCTCGGGACATCGAGCGCCTGTAGAGGGAATCCCCGGTCTTTAGGCCGGGGAGGATGTCAATGTGAACGTTCCGCTGATTGCCGCATCATACGAGGCCGAGACGATGACGACGAACGCCGCGCTTTGATGACTTCATCCTCTGATTCCCGCTCCACGCAGTCCACGCAGTCCACGCAGCCCTCGGCTGCCCGCCGCCCGCTGCGTGCCCTGTGCGCTGCCCTGGTGATCGCCGCGCAGCTGGCCTTCCCGGTCCCGGCGGCGGCCCAGTTGCCCAGCATGGGCGACGGCGAAATGACCGCCGCGGCCGAGCGGCATCTCGGCGACACGATCGCGCGGGAGCTTTACCGCGATGCGGACTACATCGACGACCCCGTGCTGCTCGAGCACGTGAACGACATCTGGCAGAAGCTGCTGACCGCGGCGCGCACGCGCGGCGAGCTCACGCCCGAGCTGGACGAGCGCTTCGCCTGGACCATCCTCTTGGGCCGCGATCGCGACATCAACGCCTTCGCGCTGCCCGGCGGTTACATGGGCGTCAACCTGGGTCTGATCGCGGTGGTCAGCAGCCGCGACGAGCTCGCCACGGTGCTCGGTCACGAAATGTCGCACATCACCCAGCGGCACATCGCGCGCATGATGTCCAAGCAAAAACAGCAGCTGCCGCTGATGCTCGCGGGCATGATCCTCGGCGTCATCGCGGCGAGCAAGAGCCGCCAGCCCGACGCCGGCCAGGCGGTAATGATGGGAAGCCAGGCGGCTTTCGCGCAGAACCAGTTGAGCTTCTCGCGCGACATGGAGCGCGAGGCCGACCGCATCGGCTTCGGCGTCATGACGCAGGCGGGCTATGCGCCGCAGGGTGCGGCCTCGATGTTCGAGAAGCTCCAGTACGCATCGCGCCTCAACGACAACGGCTCGTACCCCTACCTGCGCAGCCACCCCTTGACCAGCGAGCGGATCGCGGACATGCAGGCGCGCTTCCAGATGCAGCCCGGAACGAAGACGCCGCTGCCGCTGCTCATGGACCACTCGATGATCATGGCCCGTGCGCGCGTCCTGACCCGTCCCGGCGTCGACATGCTGCGCCAGTGGGTCGAGGCGCCCTCCGCCGGCGAGTTCGCCCGCAGTTCTCCCGCGCAACAGGCCGGCACCCTCTATGCCGCGGCGCTGTCGGCGAGCGAGATGCATGATTTCAAGACGGCCCGCGCGCGGGCGCAGCAACTGCAGACGCGCACCGCCGGCGATCCCTCGGCCGCACGGCTGGCGCGCCTGCTCTCGGCGGAGATCGAGCTGGCAGCGGGTGCCGCACCCGCGGCGGCGGCGCTGCTCGATCCCAAGGCCAAGGATCGGCCCGAGATGCTGCTCGCCGCCCAGGCCGCTGCCGCGACGCACAACCCGGCACCGATGGTCCAGCCGCTGCGCGACTGGGTCGCGACGCATCCGCGCGATGCGACCGCATGGCGGACGCTCGCCAGCCTGTACGGCGCACAGAACGACACCGTCCGCGCGATCCGCGCCGACGCCGAAGCCAACGTCGCGACCCTGGACTACCCGGCGGCGCGCGACCGCCTGAAGGCGGCGCAGGACCTGATCCGCGACAGCGCAAGAACGCCGGGCGCCACCGTGGACAACTACGAAGCCTCGATCATCGACACCCGCGCGCGCGCGGTGGATGCGCTCGTCAAGGAGCAGGCCGCGGAGATGCGCGAGAACAGGTAGCGGCGCTCAGCGCCGGGCGAAGAGGCCGCCCAGCGCCGATTCGATGACGAGGCCCAGGATCGAATAGAGCAGCGACCCGATCAGCGCGGCGATGAAGCCGTCGACGTGCAGGCCCGACAGCAAGCCGGAAGCCGCCCAGAAGAGCAATGCGTTGATCACGAACAGGAACAGCCCCAGCGTGACGATGGTGACCGGGAGGGTCAAGAGCACCAGCACCGGGCGCACGAACATGTTCAGAAGACCGATCACCGCGGCGGCGAGGAGCGCCGAGGTGTAGGTCGTGACCTGGACGCCCTTGTAGACATAGGCGACGGCCAGCAGCGCCAGCGCGCTCAGAAGCCATTTGAGGAGAAGGCGCATTCGGTCGGCGCGCCGTTAGTCCGAACTTTGAGCTGCGAATGAGCGCAACCCCTTGATCCTGCTGAGTTTGTTCAGCGAGGCTGGGTGGGCTTACTGGGTACAGGCGGGATTGACGGCGAGCAGCTTGAAGGCCTTGTCCTGCAGCGGCGTGGGCCGCGTGGTGATGACGATCTTGGCGTTCGGATTCAGGCTCGTGTGGGTGATGTTGTAGGCGAGCGTGGCCAGGTCCTGCAGCAGCGTGCGCAGGCTGTGCAGCGGCAATCCGTCGCTGGCGTGCTTCGATGTGTCCTTGTCGCGGGCGTGCTCGGAGCGCACCGCCTTGGCGACCGGAGAAGCCCGCTGGCCTTGGGCCTGCTCGAGGAACTCATCGTCGAACAGCATGGGCTTCAAACGCTCGCGCAGGTGCCATTCGACGTAGTAGGCGAGCATGCACAGGAAGACATGCGCGCGAACACGCTCGGTGTTGTAGTGGAAGACCGGCCGCACATGCAGATCCACCGTCTTCATCGAGCGGAACGCGCGCTCCACCTGGGCCAGGCTCTTGTAGGCGGCCACCGCCGAGGTGGCATCAAGCTGCTGGGCGCTCAAGCTGGTGCGGATCACGTACAGCCCGTCCAGCGCGGTCTCGCTGGCAATCGAATCGACCTTGCGCCGAAACGCGAACGTCGTCTCGGTGATCGTGAGCTCGAAGTGCTTGGCCACGTTGAAGCGGTCGATGAGGCGCCCCACGCGCAACGCGATGGCCTGCTCGCCGCGCAGCGGCTGGCGCGCACGCTGCGTGGCCGCGGCGATCTTGCCCAGATCGGCCTCGGTGGCCGCCAGCAACTCGCCGCGCTTGCGTGAGCGCTCGGCCGCCAGAAGTGGGTTGCGGCACACCACGAGCCGCTCGCCGGGAAAGTGCTCGCTGCTGACTTCGATGAGATTGCGCTCATCGAACAGCGACGGCTGGAAGGGCCCGAGCTCGGCGGCCAGCTGCGCGATCTGCGGCGCGCGCAGACTGCTGATCCAGTCCATGCCCTGCGGCTTGAGCACCTGCTCGATGCGTGCCGAGGTCAGCATCCCGCGATCGCCCACCCAGGTGATGCGTTCGATGCCAAAGCGCTGCTTGAGCTTGGCGACCTGCTCGGCCACCGTGGCCGGGTCGCCCGTGTTGCCGGCGAACACTTCGACGGCGATCGGGCAACCATCGGCGGCGCAGACCAGCCCGAACACGATCTGTGGATCGTCGCGCTTGCCGTCGCGCGAGTGGCCGCGCGCGGCCAGCTCGCAGCAACGCCCCGTCAGCCAGGTCGAGGTGAGGTCGTACAGCACCAACGTGCTGCCGGCCAGATGCTTGCGCGCCAGTCGTCGCTCGATCGCCGGCTGCGCGCCGTGCAGCCAGTCCAGCGCACGGTACAGATCATCGGCGCTGCACTGGCCCACGCCCAGCACGCGGCCCAGCGAGTGGGTGGCGGTGTCGTCGTGCAACATGCGATGCGTCGCGAGCTTGGAGCCGGGCGTGAGCACGCGCGCCACGAGCATGGCCAGCAACAGTGCGCGCAGGTCCTCGGGCGCGCTGGCAAACCAGGCCGGCGCGTCGCATTGGCGCGCGGCCGCCAGCACGGCGGCCACATGGCCGTGGGGCAGGCTGCGCTCGATGCTGAAGACCTCCTGCGCGTCGGGCACGGCCACGCCCCCGCGCAGCAACACCTTCAAGCCCTCTATGACCTCCGCACTCAGGCTCGACAGATTGGCCAGCGTGCGCTTGCGCACCTTGCCGTCTTCGCGATAGGACTCGCGCAACAGGATCGCGGGGGGTGAGTCGCGGTTGGGGACGGCCTCGATGTACATGGCTTCATGTATGGATCACGAATCGAGGAAATTCAAGTACAAAAATATCAATTTACATGGCTACATATTTGCACACAAAAATAGCCGAAACCCGCGCCACGCTTGGGCTCCGGCTACTTCATGTGCTCAAAGTTCGGGTTAGTCGGACATCTCGTTGGCCAGCATCAGCAGCGCGCCCATGCCGATCACCGCGCCCGGCAGCGCCCAGCCCGATTGCCCGGGCGGGGCCAGGTCCGGCGCCACCGGCTCGAGGTCGACGCCCAGCTTCGGACGGCGCGCATCGACCACGTGGGCCGCACCGTGCTCGAGCTTCAGCCGCCTGGTCAGCTCCGCGAGCGGCCCTTTGGCCAGGATCGGCGTGACCTGGCTGCCCTGCTGCCGCTGCAGCACGGGCAGGAGTTGCTCCTGGACCTTCGCGAACCACTTGCTGCGCCAGTTCTCGCGCGCGCTGTGGCTGACCCACTTGCTGATGCGGTGCGTCATGCGCGGTGCGCAGGCCACGAGCACCCAGTGGCGCACTCCGGCATCGGCCTGCGCGGCGGCCATGCGCTCGAGAAACTCGCGCGCATGGCCGGCGTCGTCGACGTAAAGAATGATCTTTTCCATGAGTGCTCCTTCTTTCGTTGGTTGGTACGGTGCGGGCGCTGGGGATGGAATGCCATCAGGCGGTGACCGTCTCGCGCGGCTTGGCGCGGCGGGCGGCCAGCCACTTGCCGATCGCGAGCACCGCCAGCGCGCCGATGACGCCGGCGGCATAGCGAACCACGTCGCCTTGCGGCAGTTTCGGCACCCAGGTCCAGTCGGTGGGGCTGGCGATGGCCGGGTCCGACACGGCCATCGTGCCGGCGATCCAGCCCAGCAGCATGCCGCCGAGCGTGATGATGATCGGGAAGCGGTCCATCAGCTTGATGACCAGCTGGCTGCCCCAGACGATGATCGGGATGCTCACCACGAGGCCGAAGATCACGAGCGTCATCTGGTGGCCTTCGCCGGCGCCTTCCGCGGCTCCGGCGATCGCGATCACGTTGTCCACGCTCATCACGAGGTCGGCCACGATCACGGTCTTGACCGCTGCCCAGAGCTTGTCGCTCGCGGCGATGTTGCCGTGGGCATCTTCATCTTCGGGCACGAGGAGCTTGACGCCGATCCACACCAGCAGCAGCGCGCCGGCCAGCTTCAGGAACGGAATCGCCAGCAGCGTGAGCGCGAAGAAGATCAGGACGACGCGCAGGACGATCGCACCGGCGGTGCCCCAGATGATGCCCTTGGTGCGTTGCGCGGGCGGCAGCCTGCGGCAGGCCAGCGCGATCACGACGGCGTTGTCGCCACCGAGCAGGATGTCGATCATGATGATCTGGCCGACCGCGACCCAGAACTCGGGGGTCAGAAACTGTTCCATAAAGTCCTCTGTTCGTTTCGATTCCTTCCATGCAGGTCGGATGAAGCGGTCGGATGAGGACCCTGGCCCTCGGGGAACATGCAATCGCTTCGATCGAACCTGCACGGGTTCAAATCGAAGGTCTTGCTCGACAGCGTGGGGCTGCCCGACAGGCCGGAAGTGATGTGCTTCGTATTGACGACCTGGCGATACCCGCTCCTTGGAGAAAGCGGGCGGGAGCTACTCCCCTTCGTGGGCGGAATTAGAGCATCGGGACCGCATCGTGGCAACAAGGCGCGTTCGGCGATTCAAAAGAAAGACGCCGGAAACCGGCGTCTTCACGAGGCTTGGTGCTATGGATTCGATAGCGCCCAAATCCTTTGCGGACTGCGGGAAATAGCCGGACTATGATCGCCGCCTGCATTTTTCGACCTATGGCCGCCATTCACATCACCGACATCGAGGCCGCCATCAACTACTGGCGCGACCGGAAGCCTTCGCCGGACGGCATCACGCTGGCGCCCGAGCTGCGGGCGCTCGCGGAGGTCTATGCGCTGATGGTCTTCCACCATGAAGACGAGGTCGACGAAGTGGGCTTCCCGGCCAAGGCCTGGGACGCCTGGCTGACCTGGTACCAGACCACACCGGACACGCCCTGCATCGCGATCTGCTCCACCAGCCAGGGCGACGACGAATGCAAGGGCTGCGGACGGAGCTTCGACGAAGTCCAGCATTGGCCCGCCATGACGCCGGCCGAGAAGCGCTCGACATGGCGCCGCATCACGATGCAGGACTCGGCCTGGCGCTTCAACCGCTATGCCGAGCGCGCCCGCGAGGCCGAACACGTCCGGCCGGAAGGCGAAGCCGCCGAGCCGGTCTCCGAAAGCTCTGCCAGCGGAGGCTGACCCCGTGCGCCGCATCGCGCAAGCGCCCAATCTCGCCATCGCGACGCTGTGGGTGCATGCGCTGCGCGAAGGCGGCGTCGAGGCATCGGTGCAGCGCGAATATCTGGGCGCGGCGGCGGGCCAGTTGCCGCCCGACCAATGCCTGCCGGAAGTCTGGATCGAGGACGACGCGCAGCGCGAACTCGCCGAGCGCCTGCTGGATGAGCTGCGGCACCGGCCGCAACGGCGCTGGCAGTGCGTCTGCGGCGAACTCGTCGAAGGCGGCTTCGAGCAGTGCTGGCGGTGCGGCGCAATGATGCCGCCGCACCGCGAGTCGACCTGACTACTTCAGCCTGACCGGCTCGATGTCGACGTGGTGCGCGCTGTCGCCGAGCATCAGCACGCCTTCCTGGATCGTGGCCTGCAACTGCATCGAGCGCTGCGCGAGCGTCGCCAGCGATTGAGAGGCGGCAGTCGGGATGCGGAACACCGACAGATTCTGCGGCCGCGTCAGCTTGCCCTCGATGCCGCGCCACCAGACCTCGGCGGCATGGTTGAAGGCGTAGACGATGACTTCTTCGGACTTGCCGCAGGCCTTCACGATCGGCTTGTCTTCCGGCTGCCCGACTTCGATCCAGAGCCGGGTCTCGCCGGTGAAATCGCGCAGCCAGACATCGGGCTCGTCCGGATTCGACAGCCCGGCGCCGAAGGCCAGCGTGCCGTCGCCGCCGCACACGTCCTGCAGCTTGTGCGCGTTGAGCGCCAGCGCCGCCAGGCGGATCATCATCCGCTCGTCGGTCTCGCTCGGATGACGCGCCAGCGTCAGCGCGTGATCCGCGTAGTAGCCGTGATCGATGTCCGCGACGGCGAGGTTCGCCTTGAAGATGGTGGATTTAAGAGCCATCAGATCCGCCGCCGGGCCGCCCCAAGGCGGATCAGCCCCCTCGGGGGGCAGCGAGGACACGAAGTGCCGAGCGTGGGGGCCCTCATGCCCGCCGGGCCAGTTCGGCAGCCTTGCCGGTGTAGCTGGCGGGGGTCATCGCCAGCAGGCGTTCCTTTTCGCCTTCCGGGATATCGAGCGAACGGATGAGCTGATGAAGTGCCTCCGCCGTCACCGTCTTCCCGCGCGTGACTTCCTTGAGCTGCTCGTACGCGCCCTGCACGCCGAAGCGGCGCATCACGGTCTGGATGGGCTCGGCCAGCACTTCCCACGACGCGTCGAGGTCTTCCGCCAGGGCTTCCTCGTTGAGCTCGAGCTTGCCGAGGCCGGTCGTGAGGCTCGCGTAGGCCAGCGTTGCATAGCCGAGCGCCACGCCGACGTTGCGCAGCACGGTGCTGTCGGTCAGGTCGCGCTGCCAGCGGCTGATCGGGAGCTTCTCGCTCAGGTGGCGCAGCAAAGCGTTCGCCAGACCCAGGTTGCCTTCCGCGTTCTCGAAGTCGATCGGGTTGACCTTGTGCGGCATCGTCGAAGAGCCGATCTCGCCCTTCTTCAGGCGCTGCTTGAAATAGCCGAGGCTGACGTAGCCCCAGATGTCGCGCGAGAAGTCGACCAGGATCGTGTTCAGGCGCGCCACCGCATCGAAGAACTCGGCCATGTAGTCGTGCGGCTCGATCTGGATGCTGTAGGGCTGGAAAGTCAGGCCCAGGCCCAGGGGGGCGGGCGTCTCGACCACCTTGCGGCTGAAGCCTTCCCAGTCGAAATCGGGCCAGGCCGCCATGTGCGCGTTGTAGTTGCCGACCGCGCCGTTCATCTTGCCCAGGAGCTTCACCGCCGCGATCTGGTCGCGCGCCTTGGCGAGGCGCACGGTGACGTTGGCGAGTTCCTTGCCGACCGTGGTCGGACTGGCGGTCTGTCCGTGCGTGCGCGAAAGCATCGACACGTCGGCGAACTTGATCGCCATCTCGCGCAGCGTCGTGATGATGCCGTCGATCGCGGGCAGCACGACCTTCTCGCGCGCCGCCTGGATCTGCAGCGCGTGGCTGGTGTTGTTGATGTCCTCGCTGGTGCAGGCGAAGTGCACGAACTCGGAGGCGGCGAGCAGCTCGGGGCGGGCCTCGAACTTGGACTTGATCCAGTATTCGACCGCTTTCACATCGTGGTTGGTGGTCTTTTCGATCTGCTTGATCGCGATCGCGTCGGCCTCCGAGAAATTGGAGACCAGCCCGAGCAGGTACTTGCGCGCGCCGCCGGTGAGGGGCTTGAACTCGGCGAAGCCGCAGTCCGAAAGGGCGATGAACCAGGCCACTTCCACCTGCACGCGCCGGTGCATGTAGCCCTGCTCGCTCATCAGTGGACGCAGGGCCGCCAGCTTGGCCGCATAGCGGCCGTCGAGCGGGGAAAGGGCGGAGACAGTGGAGAAACTCATAGGCGAATTTTAGGTCGCGCCCTGTTTCCGGCAATTTCAGTCGGCCGTGGCGTCCCGGAAGAAGGCGATTCGCTCTGCCGTGGCCGGGTGCGTCGAGAACGCCAGGCCGATGAAGTCGACGTCGTCTTTTTCGCCGCGCTGCCGGGTTTGCCGCCATTCTTCGATGGCCTGGAAGAAGTCCGCCATCGCCCTCGGCGGGATCCCGCTGCTGCGCATCAGGCGCAGCGATTCGGCATCCGCTTCGCGCTCCGCATCGCGCGAATAGCCGAGCGTGGCCAGAAGCACGGGCGCGGAGGTGATGAAGGTGCCGTAGTCGCCGAAGGCCGCCGAGGCCGCCAGCCCGACCGCCGACGCCTGCACCAGTTGCCGCATCGCGTGCCGAAGGCGCACGTGGCCGAACTCGTGCCCCAGCACGCCCAGCACCGCGTCATCGTCGTCCGGCATCAGGCGGACCAGTTCGTCGGTCAGCACGATCGTGCCGCCCGGCAGCGCCAGCGCGTTGGGTCCCAGCCGCTCGTCGCGGCCGCGCCGGAACTCGAGCTGCCATGGGGGCGCGTCTTCCGGATGGGCGGCCTGCACCATGCGGGCGAAGGCATGGCGAATGCGTTCCCGGTCCTGCGCCGGCAGTTCGCTGGGCAGCAGCAGCGAATCGTCCAGTGATTCCAGGACCTGCGCGCCGATCAGCGCATCGACCCGCTGCGGCACCACCCCGGTGATTCCGCGCGCCGCCCACGGCAAGGCCCACTGGTACATCGCTGCGCCCGCCACGATCACCAGGAAAAAAGCCACCAGCACGCCACGCCAACTCTGCTGCGCCCGCACCACCCAGCTTTCGCGGTGGCCGAGCTGCGCGGTCCATGCGTCCCAGGCCGGTACGTCGATGGCCTGGACGGTGGCGCCGTGCGGGAGCTGCGCGATCCGCCCGCCGTGGCGCGTCCGCTCCGGCCAGCGGATCTGCCGGCTGGGCATGCTGACCGGCGCGAAGTCTTCGCCAGCCAGGGGCTCGACCGTGAGCACGCCATCCTGCACGCGCAGCCGCGCCGCGTGCGGCCGGCTGCTGTGGCCATCGAAGAAGCGGACGTCGAGCGTCGTCACATCCCGATGTCCATGCCGAACAGGTCGGCGGCCATGTCGCCCACCGCGCCCGGGCTCTCGTGCCCGGCGGCCTGGGTGATCTGGTCGAGACCGATGCGCGTGCGCAGCTCGACCGCTTCGAGCTGCGCCCGGCGCGTATTCACCACCGCGAACGGCCAGTAGAGGCCGAGCGTGAGGAAGATCAGCAGGTAGTTCCTGCACTGCAGGCCGAGATACACGCCCAGCGGCAGCTCGCTCTTGAACCGCAGCAGGTCGTTGCCGGTTCGCGACCAGATCAGGTTCTGGAGTCGCACCTGGAGGTAGGACTTGGGCAGGATGTTCAGCATCAGGATGCTGCCGATGCCAACCAGGGCCATCGCGACGAAATACCCGGCGCCCATTCCGGCGCGCCGGCCGAACAGGATGAACATGAAGGCCAGCCCGGCCAGCACCACCATCACCACGAGGCCGATGCCGATCAGCTTGATGAAGATGCCGTAGAGCACGCCGAGGTCTGCCTCGAGCCGCGTCTGCAGCTTGCCGAAGGCATAGTTGCCGTGTTGATAGCGCCGGATGCGCCACAGGAAATAGGGCAGGGCCGCGAAGAAGGCCAGCATGCCCAAACCGACAAGGGCGGATGCCGCTGGTGGGGGTGCGTCGGGCTGGCCCCGACCGGCGGGCGCCATCGCGCCCATGAGCGCAACCGGAAGCAGCAACAGCGCGAGTGGCGGAAGCATGCAGGCGTAGGCGCCGGCCGCGTCGCCGGTGAAGCGGAACCGCAGGCCGCGCCAGCTCGTGTTGGCCAGGCGAAAGCGCAGCGCGGCGCGGAAAAGTACCGGCCACAACCCGACGAACGCGATCGCCGCCAGCAATGCGGCCCAGCCCGAGAACCTGCTCCCGACCGAGTAGACGATGAGGAACGCGGCCGCGATCATCGTTCCGCGCAGCATCTTGCGCGGATCGCCGTGGAAGTCGAGCGCATCGCCGTCGACCCAGGTGTTTCGATAGAAATACTGAAGCTTGCGCACCTTGGCCCACGGCAGGTAGAGCCCGAGCGTGACCAGCGTCAGGAGCAGATTCACGATCCAGATGCGGAAATACTCGCTTCCCGTCGCCGTGAACTCGATCGGATGGCGCTGTATGGCGCCCGCGGCAGGTGTGCCTGATTCCATCTTTCCCCGTCCTCGGTCGTTGTGACGAGGCGGATTCTGCACTGGCCCCGTTCCCATAGAATCAAAGCGCTACAACGATGACCCTGATGGGGGGAATGCCCGCATGAAACTGATCGGATCCGCTGCCAGCCCTTACGTGCGCAAAGTGCGCGTGGTCATGGCCGAGAAGCGGCTCGACTACCAGTTCGTGATCGAAGACGTCTGGTCTGACGACACCACGATTTCCAGCGCCAATCCGCTCGGCAAGGTCCCTTGCCTGATCATGGACGGCAGCGAAGCGATGTTCGATTCGCGCGTGATCGTCGAGTACCTCGACACGCTGTCGCCGGTCGGCAAGCTGATTCCGCAGCAGAGCCGCGAGCGCGCCGAGGTCAAGACCTGGGAAGCGCTGGCCGATGGCGTGATGGATGCCGGCGTGCTGTGGCGCCTCGAGCTCACCTGGGCGCATCGCAGCGAGGGCGAGCGCAGCCAGGCCTGGATCGATCGTCAGCGCGCCAAGGTCCTTGCCGGCATTGCCGCGATGTCCAAGGGCTTGGGCGACAAGCCCTTTTGCAGCGGCATCCACCTGAGCCTGTCCGACATCGCGGTCGGTTGCGCGCTCGGATGGATCGGCTATCGCTTCCCCGAAATCGACTGGCGCGGTGACCACACGAACCTTGCCAAGCTCTACGACAAGCTGATGCTGCGCCCGAGCTTCGCCGACACCCTGCCCTGAGCCATTCGCAAGGGCGCCCAAGAGAAAGCCCGCATATGCGGGCTTTTGTTCGTGAAACACCGCGGAACCGGCTTTGCCGGGCCGCTGGTGTTGCCCCCGGTAGGGGGTTGGCGGCTAACACGAAGTGAGCAAGCCTGGGGGCGAGTGTAAAGATGTTGCGAGGCGCCCCGAAACGAAGGAGGGAGGGAGGGAGGAGGAGAAGAATCGCCTCGGGATTTCAACCAAACGGCAGGCGTGTGGAAGACCTCGCAACATGAAAACCGCCGGGTGTGTCACACCCGAACCCGTATGAGCGCGCCCCCGCGACCCGGTTCCCCGGATAGAGGTAAACATTTGTGACGCCTCGGTCAGGATGCCGTCAATTCGGTGTAGTCGCGAGCTGCTTCTCCACATCGCGGATGAAGCCCCGGTCGTCGGGCGACGTGAGGCTCGAATAGGACTCGACGACCTTGCCGTCGCGCGCGATCAGGTACTTGTAGAAATTCCACTTCGGCGTGGTTCCCGAAGCCTGGGCCAACTGCTTGAACAGCGGGTTCGCGCCGGGTCCCCGCACCGAGCTCTTGGTGAACATCGGAAACTTGACGCCGAAGGTGTTTTCGCAGAAATCGGCGATCTGCTTGTTCGAGCCCGACTCCTGCGCGAAGTCGTTCGAAGGAAAGCCCAGCACCACCAGCCCGCGCGAGCGGTACTTGCTGTCGAGCGCTTCCAGCCCCTTGTACTGGGGCGTGAAGCTGCAGAAGCTCGCGGTGTTCACCACCAGCACGACCTTCCCGGCGTATTGGCACAGGGCCTGGGGCTTTTCGTCCTGCAGCCGCGGGAAGGTGTGCTGCAGGATCGCGGGGCAGGCGGGCGGCGTCGCGTCCTGGGCAGCGACGGTCATGGCCGCAGAGGCGGAAATGAGGGCCAGACAGATCCGGATCGAGCTTCGCATCGCGAATTCCCTTTGAAAACGGGGCGAAAGGTCGCGCCGCCCCGCTGCGCATTCGCATCATCGCTCGCCTGTCATGGCCCCGCCAAACCCCGCCGATTAAAATCCTGCGGCTCAAGAAAGATGCCTATGCTGTACCCGGAACTCTTCAGACAACTCGAATCCGTCCGTTGGGACATGGACAAGGACATTCCGTGGCAGTCGTTCGACGGGACGCTTCTTTCCGAAGAACAGGCCCAGACCATCAAGATGAACGCGATCACGGAGTGGGCGGCGCTGCCCGCCACCGAGATGTTCCTGCGGGACAACCGGCACGACAGTGATTTTTCCGCGTTCATGTCGATCTGGTTCTTCGAGGAGCAAAAGCACTCGCTGGTGCTGATGGAATACCTGAAGCGCTTCAGCCCGCAGCACGCGCCGACCGAGCAGGAGCTGCACGACGTGCGCTTCGACTTCGATCCGGCCCCGCCGCTCGAAACGCTGATGCTGCACTTCTGCGGCGAGATCCGCCTCAACCACTGGTATCGCCGCGCGGCCGAGTGGCACACCGAGCCGGTCATCAAGCACATCTACACCACGCTCAGCCAGGACGAAGCCCGCCATGGCGGCGCCTACCTGCGCTACATGCGGCGCGCGCTCGAGAAGTTCGGCGACGACGCACGAGCCGCCTTCACCAAGGTCGGCGTGCTCATGGCCAGCGCGCGCCGCACCGCGCAGGCGCTGCATCCGACCAACCTGCACGTCAACAAGGCGCTGTTCCCCAAGGACACCATCCAGAGCCGCGTGCCCGATCCGAACTGGCTCGAGCACTGGCTCGACAAGCAGATCAAGTTCGACGCCGTCTGGGAAACCAAGGTCGGCGACCGCATCCTGCACAACCTCAGCCTGCTCATGAACCGCAGCTTCAAGACGGTGCAGGAGCTCAACCGCTACCGCAAGGAACTCGCCGCCTCGCTCGGCCCCAAGCCCGAGTACCAGGGCGCCTGACGAGCTCGCCCCCAGCCTCGCCCACGCTGCCTCCTCCGCCAGGGGCGCTGCTCGGCCGGCGCAGGGCGGCTATTTCTTTTCGACGACGACGGGCGCGAGGTGGAGGCCGTTGCGGACCTGCTCGGCGGCGTCGCGCGCGAGGTCGCGCGAGGCATAGGGGCCGGCCTGCAGGCGATGCGTGCCGCGCTCGCTGAATACATTGAGGGACGGCGCCAGGGCGGGCAGTTGGCGCGCGACCTGCTGCTGAAAGCGCACCGCGCCATCGCGCTGGCTGAAGGCGCCGAGCTGCACCCAGAACCCTGCTGATGGGCTTGCAGGCGCTGATCCGGCGGGCAGCGGCGAGGCATCCCGTGGCGCCGCCGCCGGCGCGTCGAGCGGCGCCATCGGCGGCAGCGCCGAGACTTCCATCGTTTCCACGCCTGGCGTGGCCGCCACCGGCGCGGTCAGGGCCACGGGCACGGCGACACTCTCCGCCGACGCCGCGACCTGCACGGGCCCCGCCGCGGGTGCCGTCCGCTGCGCGAACTGCGTCGCGTCCGGGTCGGCGTTGCCGCGCCGCCACGCACCGGTGCGGATGTCCTCGTTCGTGATGCGCTCGATCTCCACGGGCGCGACCCCGCGCAGCAGGTCGAGCTTGAGCGCCGCGGTGTAGCTCAGGTCGATGATCCGATCGTCGCGAAACGGCCCGCGGTCGTTCACACGCACGATCGCCTCGCGCCCGTTGGCCGGATTGCGCACCCGCACGTAGCTCGGCAGCGGCAAGGTCTTGTGCGCCGCCGTCATCGCGTACATGTCGTAGGGCTCGCCGCTCGCGGTCGACTGGCGATGGAACTTGGTCCCGTACCACGATGCGAGCCCGGTCTCGCGGAAGGGCCGGTCGTCCACGATGGGCGCGTACGACCTGCCCATCACCACATACGGCTTGCTGGTGCCGCCGTTGCTTCGGATGGCCTCGATGCGCGGCTCCGCATCGGGAACCTGGGCGAGATTGCCGGGCGGGTTGGCCTCGGCGCCGTCGCGGCCGGCGCGTGGGCCGCTTGCGCAGCCGGCGAGAAAGAGAAGCGTCGCCCCGGCAATCAACGCCAGGGTGCGCTGGGATGAGCGTCGCTGCGCCTCAGCCAAAGACTGCCTTCCACAATGCCAGCATGGCTTCGCGCTCGGGCACGAGCGCATCGAGCGGCACCTGCGTCGGCTCCTCGTTGAGCCGCGCCCGATGCTGCACCCGGCGCAACTCGCGATACGCTGCGGCCGCCTGCCGGCCGATGCCTTCGGGCAGCAGGCCGGCCTCTTCCGCGCGCAGCAGCAGCGCGATGTTGCCGACGTTGGGGATCAGTTCCGGATGGTCCTTGGCCGCCGCCAGCAGCAGGAACTGCACCGCGAACTCGGCATCCACCATGCCGCCGGCGCTGTGCTTGACGTCGAAGCGATCGGGCTTCACCGGGCGCGACGCGCGCACCTTCTCGCGCATCGCGACGATCTCGGCCTTGAGCGCGTCGCGGTCGCGCGGTGCGGTGATGACGGCCTCGCGAACGCGATCGAAGCGCTCGCCCAGCGACGCATCGCCCAGCACGAAGCGCGCGCGCGTCATGGCCTGGTGCTCCCAGGTCCATGCGGTGTTGCTGCCGCGGCCGAGCTGGTATTTCTCGTAGGCCTCGAAGCTGGTCGTGAGCAGGCCCGAGTTGCCGTTGGGCCTGAGGGCGGTGTCGATCTCGAACAGGTCGCCTTCGCGCGTCTGCACCGTGAGCCAGTTGATCAGCTTGCGCACATAGGCTGCATAGACCTCGCCCGCGCGCTCGTCGTCATCGTCGTAGACGAAGACGATGTCGAGGTCGCTGCCGTAGCCCAGTTCCTTGCCGCCCAGTTTCCCGTAGCCGATGATCGCGAACTGCGGCTCTTCGCGGTGCGGGTTGCGCAGATGGGGCCAGCACCAGCGCGCGGTCACGCGCAGCACCGAATCGGCGAGTGCGCTCAGGTCGTCGGCCACCTGCTCGACCGTGATGCGGCCATCGACGTCGCGCGCGAGCGTGCGGAACACCTCGGCGTGATGGGCGTGGCGCAGCAGATTCAAAAGGCGCTCCTCGTCGGCCTCGCCGGTGCGCGTGAGCGACGCGCGGCGCGCCTCCAGTTCGCGCTCGAACTCCGAGACCACGAAACGGCCCGACAGCATCTCGTCGCTCGCGAGCTCGTCGATGACGCCCGGGTGCTGCATGAGATAGCGCGCAGGCCATTTCGCCGAGCCCAGCAGGCGCAGCAGGCGTTCCTGCACCGCGGGCCGCTCGACCAGGAGCGCGATGTAGTTCTCGCGCCGCAGCAAGGGCTCGATCCAATTGGCCCAGCGCAGCGCGCCCTCGGCGTGGTGGCCGACCTTGCCGGGCGCTTCGCTGTCGGGCTCGCGCAGCCACTGGCCGGTGCGCTGCACCAGTTGGCGCAGCCGCGCGCGCGTCTCGTCGCGCAGCGCCAGGATTCGCGGGTTGTCGCACCAGGCCTTGATGCGTTCGGCGAAAGCCTCGGGCAGTTCCTCGATCAGGTCGGAGAGCTCGGTGGAGGGCGCGCTGCGCCCGTTGCCGTTGCAGCCCTTGCAGGGCGCCTTGCCGCCGAGCAGCTTGTCGAATTCCTGCGCGACCAGTTCGCGATGCGTGTCGAGCTGGGCGAGAAAGGCGCAGCAGTCCGGATAGCCGAGCGTCTCTGCGATCCACCGCACGTCGTCGTCGTTGACCGGCAGCACGTGCGTCTGCTGGTCGTCCAGGTACTGGATGCGGTGCTCCACCCGGCGCAGGAATTCATAGGCTGACGCCAGGGCGTCGGCCGTCTCCTGCGGCATCAGGTTGGCGCGCGCGAGGCGTTGCAGCGCATCGAGGGTCGGGCGGGTGCGAAGCTCGGGAAACTGGCCGCCGCGCACCACCTGCAGCAGTTGCACGGTGAACTCGATCTCGCGGATGCCGCCGCGCGACAGCTTGACGTCGTTCGCGCGTTCGGGACGGCCCGCGCTGCGGCGCGAGGCCTGCTCGCGGATCTGGCGGTGCAGCGTGCGCAGCGAATCGAACACGCTGTAATCGAGATAGCGGCGGAACACGAAAGGCAGGACCACGCCGCGCAGCCCCTGCGCGGAGCCGCCGGTCACCACCGAGCGCGGCGCGACCACGCGGCTCTTGAGCCACGCGAAGCGCTCCCATTCGCGGCCCTGGACCTGGAAATACTCTTCCAGCGCGTCGAGCGAGACCACGCTGGGCCCGGAATTGCCGTTGGGCCGCAGCGCGAGGTCGATGCGGAACACGAAGCCGTGCGCCGTGGTGTCGCCGACGAGCGCATAGATGCGCTTGACCGCCCGCGCGAAGTACTCGTGGTTGGACAGCCTGCCGCGCCCGTCGACGTCGCCGGCGGTCTCGCCGTCCTGGTCGTACAGGTAGATGAGGTCGATGTCGCTCGACACGTTGAGCTCGCGTGCGCCGAGCTTGCCCATGCCCACGACCCAGAGCTGGGCGCGCTCGCCGTTCTCGCCGAGCGGCGCGCCGTGCATCGCATCGAGTTCGGCGCAGGCCTCGTGGCAGGCGATGTCGAGCGCGAACTCGGCGAGCTCGGTCACTGCGGTGGTCACGACCGCCAGCGGCGCCTCTTCATCGCAATCGAGCGTGATGAGCCGCTCCATGACGAGCTGGCGCACGATGCGCAGCGCGTCGGCCGCATTGTCCCCGCGGCCGCGAAGGGATTCGTAGGCCGCGGCCATGTGCGCCAGCACCGGCGCGCCCGGCGGCAGCAACGAGAGCTCCGCGGCATAGCGACGGCGCAGCCGCTGCACGAAACGCGAATGGCCCGAGACGGGCGAGGGGAAGCTGGAGGGTGACGATGGCCGATGCGACACGGGGTGGGGGTGGGTGGAACCCGGTTGGGGGCTGGCAGTCATAATTCCCGGCACAGCGCGATCCTCAATGAACGACACGACGATGTCTTCCCCTTCACGTCTGCTCAAGTTCACCGCTGTGGCGGCGCGCTGGCTGCTGGGTCTTCTCGTCGGTGCATGGCTGCTGCTGGCGCTGTCAGTCGTTGTCCTACACGTCTGGATTGTGCCGCGAATCGGCGATTACCGTGGCGCGCTCGAGGCGCAGGCCACGCGCGCCATCGGCGTACCGGTGCGCATCGGCTCGATCGAGGCGCGTTCGGGCAGCTTCTTTCCCACCGTCGAGCTGCGCGACGTGGTGCTCGAAGACGCCCGCCGGCAGGAAGCCCTGCGCCTCGCGCGCGTGGTGGCCAGCGTGTCGCCGCGATCCGTCTGGAACCTGAGCTTCGAGCAGCTCTACATCGAGCAGCCTCAGGTCGACGTCCGGCGCGATGCCGAAGGCAAGCTGCACATCGCGGGGCTGGAGATGTCCACCCAGACCAGCGGCGGCGGCGACGGCGCCGACTGGTTCTTCGCGCAGCGCGAGGTCGTGGTGCAGGGCGGCACCGTGCGCTGGATCGACGAAGGCCGCAAGACCGAGCCGCTGCGCTTGACCGACGTCCAGTTCGTGGCCCGCAACGGCAGCCGAAAGCACCAGATGCGCATCGACGCCACGCCGCCCGCCGGCTGGGGGCAGCGCTTCACGCTCATCGGCGATTTCCGCCAGCCGCTTCTTTCCGTGCGCAGCGGCAACTGGAAGACCTGGGACGGCCAGCTCTTCGCCAACCTGCCCTACATCGACGCGACCCGGCTCGGCCGCTACGTGAACCTCGACGCCCGGATCCGCGAAGGCAGCGGCGGCCTGCGGCTGTGGGCCGACGTCGTGGACGGCCAGCTCTCGGGCGCGGTGGCCGATCTCGCGCTGATGAAGGTCGATGCCTCGCTCGGCAAGGACCTTCAGCCGCTGGTGCTGCAGGGCGTCACCGGCCGCCTCGCCGGCCACCGGGACGAGGGCATCTTCGAGTTCTCGACCACCAACCTGCAGTTCGAGACCAGCGACGGCATGCGCTGGCCGGGCGGCAACATCTGGCTGCAGCACGCGCCCGCGAAAGGCCGCGCGGCCGAACGCGGCGCCTTCCGTGCCGACCGGCTCGATCTCGGGGCGCTGGCGCTGATCGCGGACCGTCTCCCGATCGGCGATGCGTCGCGCAGGCTCATCGATTCCTATGGCCTGCGCGGGCTCGTGGAGCGCATCGACGGCAACTGGCAGGGCTCGCCGGGGGCGCCGGACAAGTACCAGGTGCGCGGCCGTATCAGCAACTTCAGCATCGCATCGCAGCCGGGTGATAAGGCCGAGCCCGCGGCCGAGCCGGCCCGCCCGGCGGCCGTCCGCAACGGGCAGCCGGCCGTCGAGCCGCCTCGGCCACCCGTCGGCACTCCCGGCGTGCGCGGCGCGACGGTCGAATTCGATGCGAACCAGGCGGGGGGCAATGCCTCCGCGGCGATCGCCAAGGGGGCTGTGGACTTCCCGGGCGTGTTCGAGGAGCCGGTGGTCCCCATCGACTCGCTCCAGGCCCAGCTGCAGTGGAAGATCGACGGGCCGGCGGTCCAGCTGCAGGTTTCGGGGCTGCGCTTCTCCAACGCCGACGCGGAAGGCGAGGCGACGGCGAGCTGGCGCACCACCGATCCGGCGGTGTCGCGCGGCGGCGGGCGCTTTCCGGGCGTGCTCGACCTGCAGGGCCGGCTCAGCCGCGCGGACGGCACCCGCGTCCATCGCTACCTGCCGCTGGAAATCCCCAAGGCCACGCGCGACTACGTCCGCGACGCGGTGACCAAGGGCAGCGCGAGCTCCGTGGACTTCAGGGTCCGGGGCGACCTGTACGACATGCCCTTCATGGACCCGAAGCATGGCGACTTCCGCATCGCCGCGCGCGTGGCCGACGTGACCTATGCCTACGTGCCGCCCACGCACGGCCCCGTCGCCTGGCCTGCGCTCACGGCCCTGTCCGGCGAGCTCGTCTTCGAGCGCGCGGGCATGCTGGTGCACAACGCGCGTGGCCGCATCGCCGGCGTCCCCGGCGTCGAGGTCACGAAGGCCGAGGCGCAGATCGCCGACATGTCGCACCATGCGGCGCTGCTCAAGGTCGACGCGCAGGCCAAGGGGTCGCTCGGCGACATGCTGAAGGCCGGCGCGCCGCTCACCGGTCCGGCCGAATCGACGCTCGCCGCCATGCGCGCCAGCGGCAATGCCGACTACAAGCTGCGGCTCGAACTGCCGCTGGCGACGATGGACAAGTCGAAGGTGCAGGCCAGCATCGCGCTGCAGGACAACGAGCTCCAGCTCGCGCCCACCGCGCCGTCCCTGACGCAGGCGCGCGGCACGCTCAACTTCACCGAGGCGGGTTTCTCGCTGGCGGGTGTTCAGGCCCGCGCGGCAGGGGGCGCGGTGCGCATCGAGGGAAGCGGCCGCTTCGGCGCCTCGACCGAGATGAGCTTCCGCGCCCAGGGCACCGCGACCGCCGAAGGCCTGCGCGCCACGCGCGAGGTCGACTGGCTCGCGCGCCTGGCGAAGAACGCTTCGGGCGGCACCGCCTACAGCGCGAACCTCTCGGTGCGCGACGGCACGCCCGAGTTCCTGGTCACCAGCAACCTGCAGGGGCTCGGCCTGCAATTGCCGCATCCGCTGACCAAGGCGCCCGACGAGTCGATGCCCCTCAGGGTCGAGAAGAAGGTGGTGTCGCGCGAGAACCGGTCGGGCGCTGCGAAGCCGGTGGTCATCGACCAGATCTCCGCCGAACTCGGCCGCGCCGCCTCGGCGAGCTACGTGCGCGACGTCTCGGGCGACGATGCGCGCGTGCTGCGCGGCGGCATCGGCGTCGGGTTGGCGGCGGGCGAATCGGCCGCGCCGCCCGAGCGCGGCGTGTTCGCGAACCTGCGTTTCGAACGCCTCGACATCGCGGCCTGGCAGGCGCTCTTCGGCGAGGCCACCGGAAGTCCGGGCGGCGGCCGGGCGGCGTCGGATGCCGGCGGCGATGCCGTGGACGACTTCCTGCCGACGCTGATCGCGCTGCGTGCACAGGAACTCGCCTTCGGCGGACGCACGCTGCACAACGTCGTGCTCGGCGGCACGCGCGACGGCCCGCTGTGGCGCGCCAACATCGATGCGACCGAACTCAGCGGCTACGCGGAATACCGGCACACGCAGGCCGGGCGCCTGTACGCGCGGCTGGCGCGGCTCAAGATCGCGCGTTCCGAGGCCACCGCGGTCGAATCGCTGCTCGACGAGCAGCCGAGCACGCTGCCGGCGCTCGACATCGTGGTCGACGACTTCGAGCTCTTCGGGCACCGGCTCGGACGCGCCGAGATCGATGCGGTCAATCGCGGCGGCGCGGGCCGCGAATGGCGCCTCAACCGGCTCGCGATGATCAATCCGGACGCCAGCTTCAGCGCGCAGGGCAGCTGGGCGGCCGCGCCCGGCGCGACGAGCACCGGGCGCGACGCGCGCCGCACCAGCATGGATTTCAAGCTCGACATCGCCGATGCCGGCGCGCTGCTCGGCCGCTTCGGCATGAAGGACGTCGTGCGCCGCGGACGCGGCCGCCTCGAAGGCGACGTGAACTGGAACGGCGCGCCCTTCTCGCTCGACTCGCCGAGCCTTGCCGGGCAGTTGCAGATCAACGTCGAATCGGGGCAGTTCCTCAAGGCCGATCCGGGCATCGCGAAGCTGCTCGGGGTGCTCAGCCTGCAGGCCCTGCCGCGGCGCCTCACGCTCGACTTCCGCGACGTGTTCAGCGAGGGCTTCGCCTTCGATTTCCTGCGTGGCGACGTGAAGATCGACCAGGGTGTAGCCTCTACCAACAACCTGCAGATGAAGGGTGTCAACGCGGCCGTGCTGATGGATGGCTCCGCCGACTTCGCGCGCGAGACGCAGAGCCTGCGCGTCGTGGTCGTGCCCGAGATCAATGCCGGCACCGCGGCGCTGGTGGCCACCGCGATCAATCCCGCGATCGGCCTCGGCACCTTTCTCGCGCAGATGGTGCTGAGCCGGCCGCTGGTCGCGGCCGCGACGCAGGAATTCAAGATCGATGGCACCTGGACCGATCCGAAGATCACCCGGGTGCCGCGCCGGCTGGCGTCGGAAGCGGCGGGCGCGCCCGCAACGCCGGCCCCGCGTTGAGGACAAGGAGTCACCACACATGAAAGTTGCTGCAATCCAGATGGTGTCGGCCATCGAGCGCGAGGCCAATCTCGCACGCGCCCATGCGCTCTTGGCCGAAGCCGCCGCCGAAGGCGCCGAGCTCGCCGTCCTGCCCGAGTACTTCTGCATGATGGGCGCGCGCGACACCGACAAGCTCGGGTTGCGCGAGACCGCCGGCACGGGCACGGTGCAGAACTTCCTGGCGGATGCGGCGCGCGAATTCGGCCTCTGGATCGTCGGCGGCACGCTGCCGCTGGAAACCGAGGACGACAACCACGTGTTCAACAGCTCGCTCGTGTATTCGCCCGACGGCGTATGCGTGGCGCGCTACGACAAGATCCATCTCTTCTATTTCGACAACGGCCGCGAGCGCTACGACGAACGCCGCGTGATCGCGCCGGGCAGCCGGCCCGTGCTGTTCGACCTGCCGTCGCGCGATGGCCACCGCTGGCGCGTGGGCCTGAGCGTCTGCTATGACCTGCGCTTTCCCGAGCTCTATCGCGCGCTCGCGCGCGAGGGTGCGGAGCTGATGCTGGTGCCCAGCGCGTTCACGCGCACCACCGGCGCCGCCCATTGGGAAGTGCTGCTGCGTGCGCGCGCGATCGAAAACCTCGCCTGGGTGGTCGCGCCCGCCCAGGGCGGCACGCACGAGAACGGCCGGCACACCTGGGGCCAGTCGATGGTGGTGGACCCCTGGGGCACGGTC
Source organism: Variovorax sp. HW608 (assembly GCF_900090195.1). Classification (NCBI taxonomy): domain Bacteria; kingdom Pseudomonadati; phylum Pseudomonadota; class Betaproteobacteria; order Burkholderiales; family Comamonadaceae; genus Variovorax; species Variovorax sp. HW608. Next base: position 7,587,708 of record NZ_LT607803.1, on the reverse strand, counting down.
GTCGCGCAGCAGCCCGTGGACGAGGCCGTGGTGCTGTTCGACATCGATGCGCAGCAGGTCGACCGCGCGCGCGCCCAGTTGCCCGCGCTGTCCCATTGCGTGCTCTGAAGCAAGCCGGTGTCCACGCCCTCCACCCTGCCCGTCGCCCGCGCGCTTCGGCCCGCCTTCGCGCGGCTGCGCTTTCTGCGCTCCGTGTGGCGGCGCTGGTTCCTGTGGGTGCTGCTGGCCATCCTCGTGCTGGCGCTGCTGGTGACCGTGGTCTGGCTCGCGGGCCGGCATGAGATCGAGCAGACCCAGTCGGTGCTGGAGCGGGACACCGCCGATGCGGTGGCGGACCTTCGCGGCGACCTCCAGCGCAATTCGCAGACACTGCGCGCCTCGCTCGCCGGCGAGGTCAATGCCGAGCAGTGGGAAGCGCGCGCCACGGCGCTCTTGCGCGAGCACCGCGAATGGCTGCGGCTGGAATGGCTCGATCCGATGATGCACACGCTGGCGGCGTCCGATACGCCGTACCGCCGCCGCGTCTTCGATGACCAGCGCCGCTCGGAAAGCTTCGCCGACGTCTCCCTGGCCTGCGTCACGGCGCGCAAGCTCGGCGCGCCCGCGTTTTCGCCGAGCCACTACGTCCCGATCGCGCAGGGCAGCGGCCTGGAGGTCATGGAGCTGTGCCTGCCGGTCGAGGGCGGCGGCTACCTCGTGGCGGCCTACTCGCTGCGCGACATCCTGATCGAACTGGTCGCGCCGACGCTGAGCCGGGGCCAGGAGGTCGCCTTCACCGAGCTCGACGGCACGCGCCTCGTCGCGATCGGCGCGCAGCGGCGCATGGGCACGCGCGTGTTCACCGCGCAGCAACTGATCGACCTGCCGGGCGCCCCGGTGATGCTGCGCGTCGACGGCTGGCGCGCGGTGCCGGACCTGTTCCCGAACGTGCTCACCGCGCTGGTCACCGGCATCTCGATCGCGCTGGTGTCGGTGCTGGTGCTGCTGGCGCGCGACACGCGGCGCCGCCAGCGCGCCGAGGACGACCTCGCCGACGCGCTCGCCTTCCGCAAGGCGATGGAGGACTCGGTCATCACCGGCCTGCGGGCGCGCGACCTGCAGGGCCGCATCACCTACGTGAATCCGGCGTTCTGCGAGATGGTCGGCTTCACCGCGGAAGACCTCATGAACGGCGAGCGCGAGGCGCCCTACTGGCCGACCGAACTCGCGCACGAATACCAGCAGCGCCAGGCGGTGCGCATGGCCGGCGCGATGCCGCCGCGCGAGGGTTTCGAATCGGTCTTCATGCGCAAGGACGGCAGCCGCTTTCCGGTGCTGATCTTCGAGGCGCCGCTGATCAACGCGCACGGTTCGCAGACGGGCTGGATGAGCGCCTTCATCGACATCAGCGAGCAGCGCCGCATCGAGGAGCTCTCGCGCGCCAGCCAGGAGCGCCTGCAGGCCAGCGCGCGGCTCGCCACCGTCGGCGAAATGGCGTCGCTGCTCAGTCACGAACTGACCCAGCCGCTGGCGGCGATCGCGAGCTATGCAACCGGCTCGCTGAACCTGCTCGAGTCCAAGGGCCCGCCTCGCGACAGCGACCATGACGACGTCGCGATGGCGGTGCGCCGCATCGCCGAGCAGGCCGACCGCGCGGGACAGGTGATCCGCAGCGTGCACGACTTCGTGCGCCGGCGCGACCGCACGCGCGAGGCGGTCGCGCCGCAGGTGCTCGTCGACGCGGTGCTGCCGCTGGTGCGGCTGCAGGCACACAAGCTCGGCGTGGACGTCGAGGTCGTGCTCGACGAAGGTCTGCCGATGGTGTATTGCGATCGCACGCTGGTCGAGCAGGTGCTGCTCAACCTCGCGCGCAACGGCATGCAGGCGATGGACGTGCCCGAGCTGACCGATCGCGTGCTGCGCATCAAGGTGGTTCGTGCGGGCGCGATCGGCCGCGGCGCCGAGGCGGGCTCGCCGGCCGATGGGCGCCGCTGGCTGGAGTTCTCGGTGACGGACTTCGGCGCCGGCATCGGCGACGCCGTCGCGGCGCGCCTGTTCACGCCTTTCTTCACCACGCGCTCGGACGGCATGGGCCTGGGCCTCAGCCTCTGCCGCACCGTGGTCGAGCAGCACGGCGGCGTGCTGATCTTCGAGCCGCGCCAGCCGCGCGGCACGGTCTTCCGCTTCACGCTGCCGACGAAATGACGTTCACCCCCATGCGCCTTCGGCGCTCCCCCTCTCCGGGGGCGCACCCAGCGGCCCGGCAAAGCCGGTTCCGCGGGTGCCCTGGCCTGCGCTGCGCTCGTTGGAAACTCACATTCCTATGCAACCCCTCATCGATGCCCTGATCTTCATCGTCGACGACGATGCAAGCGTGCGCGAGGCCCTGGCCTGGCTGCTGCGCTCGCGCCGCCTCGCGAGCGAGTGTTTTCCGAGCGCGGAAGCCTTCGAGGAACGCCTGGCCGAGGAGCCGCTGCGCGCCCAGCCCCATTGCCTGCTGCTCGACGTGCGCATGCCTGGCACCAGCGGGCTGGTGCTGTTCGACCGGCTCGCGGAACGCGGTCTCCTGGAGGCGCTGCCGGTGATCTTCCTGACCGGCCATGCGGACGTTCCCACGGCGGTCGATGCGGTGAAGCGCGGCGCCTTCGACTTCTGCGAAAAGCCTTTTTCGGACAACGCGCTGGTGGACCGCATCGAGCATGCGCTCGGCGCCTCGGTGCGCGCGATCGAGGCGCAGCGCAGGCGCAAGTTGCTGAAGCGGCGCGTCGACGAACTCACCGATCGCGAACGCGACGTGATGACCTGCGTGATCGAGGGATTGCCCAACAAGCTGATCGCCGATCAGCTCTCGATCAGCGTGCGCACGGTGGAGGTCCACCGTGCGCGCGTGTTCGAGAAGATGGAAGTGAAGTCGGCCGTGGAGCTGGCCAACCTCCTCAGGGGGATGGGAGGGGCTTAGCCCTGGCCCTGCGCGCGCTCGCCGACGAAGATTTCCACGCGCCGGTTTTGTGCGCGGCCTGCGGGCGTGCTGTTGTCGGCCACCGGTTCACGCGCGCCGCGGCCATCGATCTTGAAGGCGCTGGCCGACACGCCGCGCGCCACGAGGTAGTCGCGCGTCGCGGCCGCGCGCTGGATCGACAGCGGATCGTTGATCGCATCGGTGCCGGTGCTGTCGGTGTGGCCGATGATGCGGACCTCGGCATTCGGGTTGTTGCGCAGGCCCTGCGCGAACTGGTCCAGGATCGGCGAGAAGTTCGGCTTGATCACCGAGCGGCCGACATCGAAGGAGATGTCGCTCGGGATCGCGAGCTTCAGCTCGTTGTTCTGCGTCTGCGTGACCGCGACACCGGTGCCGCGCGTGGCGGCTTCCATCTGGCGCTTCTGGTTTTCCATGCGCTGCGACCACAGGTAGCCGCCTCCCGCGCCCGCCAGCGCGCCGATCGCCGCACCGGTGCCGGCGCTGTGGCCCGTGGCGGAGCCAATCGCTGCGCCCGCCAGCGCGCCGATGCCGGCACCGATGCCGGTGGTCGCCGCGGTGCTCTTCTGGGATTCGCTCATGTCCGCGCAACCCGCGAGCAGGTAAACCGCGGCGCAGGTGGCAAGTACGATTCTTTTCATTGAAGTCCTTCCTTTGGGTGATGGAAAAAAAGCCCGGTCGATTATCGGGAGCCCGCAGGGGCTTCGAGTCGTTGCCGCGGTTTCGGCATGTAACGTCAGTCGCGCGCCGGCGGCTTTTCGCGCTGGGGCGCATCGCTGGCCGCGGGCTCGTCGTCCTGCATCTCGCCGCGCTTGCGGCCCGAGAACATGGTCCACCAGATGATGAGGATGAACACGACGCCGGCGGCGAGGGCTTCAAGCAAAATCAGACCCATGAAAAAAGGACTCCAGTGGCTGGTTGTGCTCGCGATCGTAGCAACGCTGGCCGCCTGTTCCACCGGAACCCGGCAGCCCGAATGGAGCTCGCAGGTGCCGCCGGCCACGACATCGCCGCCGCGCGACCTCGGCCCGCTCACCGGTTCGCTCGCGCACCCCAAGAGTCGCTGGGTGCCGGTCGCGTGGTCGGAGCTTCCGGGCTTCAACGACGATGCCCTGCACGAAGGCTGGATCGCGATGATCACCAACTGCGCGCGGCCCAACGCGGCTTTCGCGCCGCTGTGCCGCGAGGTGCGGCAGCTGTCGCTGGCGGAGACCGACGAGCAGCGCGAATGGATGATGCAGCGCCTGCAGCCCTATCGCGTCGAGGCGTACACCGGCCCCGCCGACGGCAAGCTCACCAGCTACTACGAGCCGGTGTTCGACGCCACGCGCCGCCCGACCGCGACGAACACCATCCCGATCTACCAGGCCCCGGCCGGTCTCGTTCCGAAGCGGCCCTGGTACACGCGGCAGGAGATCGACACGCTGCCGCAGGCCCAGGTCGCGCTGCGCGGCCGCGAGATCGCGTGGCTCGCCGATCCGATCGACGTGCTCATGCTGCATATCCAGGGCTCCGGGCGCCTGCGCATGACCGAGCCGGACGGCTCGCAGCACATGGTCCGCGTGGCCTTCTCGGCCACCAACGAGCAGCCCTATCGCAGCGTGCAGCAGTGGCTCATCAGCCAGGGCGTGACGAAGATCAGCGCCTGGCCCGACGACACCAAGCAGTGGGTCGCGCAGAATCCGCAGCGCCTGCAGCCTCTGCTGTGGAGCAATCCGCGCTATGTGTTCTTCCGCGAGGAAGCCTTGAGCGAGGTCGATGCGGCGTCCGGACCGGTCGGCGCTCAGGGTGTGCCGCTGACGCCGGGGCGCTCGATCGCGGTCGATCGCGACAGCATTCCGTACGGCACGCCGGTGTGGCTCGCTTCGCCGGGGCCCACGTTCACCCTTGCCAAGCTGGTGGTGGCGCAGGACACGGGCAGCGCGATCGTCGGCGCGGTGCGGGCCGACTACTTCGCCGGGACGGGCGTGGAAGCGGGCCGCATCGCAGCCCGCATGAATCAGCCCCTGCGCCTTTGGGCTCTCTGGCCGAAATGAGGCTCGTGACCCGGTCGGCGAGGTCCTGGCCCGTTCAGGGCAATGGCAGCGCTGTCTTGTAACGAACCTGCTTCAGCGCAAAGCTCGACCGGATCTTCTCGATGCCGCTGATCGGCGTGAGCTGTTCGAGGATGAATTTCTCCAGCGCGGCGATGTCGGCGACCGCGACGCGGATCAGGTAGTCGCTGTCGCCGGTCATGAGGTAGCACTCCATCACCTCGTCATGCTCCGCGATGCGCTGCTCGAAATCTGCGAGCGACTGCTTGCTCTGCGTCTTGAGGCTGATCGAGATGAACACGTTGAGCCCGAGGCCGAGTGCGCTGGCACTCGCGAGCGCGACATAGCGCTGGATGACGCCCTTGTTCTCGAGCGCCTTCACGCGCGCAAGACATGGCGACGGCGAGAGATGGACGCGGCGCGCCAACTCGACATTGGAGAGCGAGCCGTCGCGCTGGAGTTCATCAAGAATGCGCAGATCGATCGCGTCCAGTTCCATGAATGCTGCAAGATCGGTAAATCGCAGCATTTTATGCGGCACATATCCCTGACGCGATGTAGAAAACGGTATCTCATTCCGTCGGCTGCAGCCTAAAGTTCGACCATGAACGCCCCGATTCCGCCCGACCAGCTCCGCTCGTTGCTCGACACCGCCCGGCAAGACCCCGACCCCGTCGAGACCGCCGAATGGCGCGAAGCCTTCGTCGCGCTGGCGGAGACGCAAGGGCCGGCGCGCGCACGCTGGATGCTCGACGAGCTCGCGCGCATGGCCCGTGCGCAGCGCATCGGCTGGCAGCCGGAACTCTCGACCCCTTACGTCAACACCATCGCGGTCGAGGCGCAGCCGCCGTTCCCGGGCGATCTCGCGATCGAGGAGCGGCTCGCCTCGCTGATGCGCTGGAACGCGCTCGCGATGGTGGTGCGCGCCAACCAGGCCTACGGCGACCTCGGCGGCCACATCGCGAGCTACGCGAGCGCGGCGGATCTGTTCGAGACCGGCTTCAACCACTTCTTCCACGCGCGCACCGAGGCCGAGCCGCGCCGGGCCGCCCCAAGCGGCGAGCGCCCCCCGAGGGGGGGCAGCGACCCACACGAAGTGGGGGAGCGTGGGGGGCAACATCTTGGCGACCTGGTCTTCTTCCAGCCGCACAGCGCGCCCGGCGTGTATGCGCGCGCCTTCCTCGAAGGGCGGCTCGGCGAGGAAGACCTGATGCACTACCGCCAGGAGCTGACGGCCCCCACGAAAGACGCGCGCGGCCTGAGCAGCTACCCGCATCCGTACCTGATGCCGGACTTCTGGCAGTTCCCGACCGGCTCGATGGGCATCGGGCCGATCAGCTCGATCTACCACGCACGCTTCATGCGTTACCTGACGCACCGCGGCTTGCTCGACTGCGAAGGGCGCAAGGTGTGGGGCGTGTTCGGCGACGGCGAGATGGACGAGCCGGAATCGATGAGCGCGCTCACGCTCGCCGCGCGCGAGAGGCTCGACAACCTCGTGTGGGTCGTCAACTGCAACCTGCAGCGGCTCGACGGGCCGGTGCGCGGCAATGGGCGGATCATCGACGAGCTCGAGAAGCTCTTCGCCGGCGCGGGCTGGAACGTCATCAAGCTGGTGTGGGGCAGCGACTGGGACGGCCTCTTCGCACGCGACGTGCACGGCGCCCTCGCACGCGCCTTCGCCAACACCGTCGACGGCCAGATGCAGACCTTCGCCGCCAAGGACGGCCGCTACAACCGCGAGACCTTCTTCGGCCAGGACCCGGAGCTGGCGCGCCTGGTCGAAGGATTGACCGACGAGCAGATCGACCGCCTGAAGCGCGGCGGCCACGACCTCGTGAAGATCCACGCCGCCTACGCCGCCGCGGCGGCGCATCGCGGCCAGCCGACCGTGATCCTGGCCCACACCAAGAAGGGCTACGGCATGGGCAGCGCGGGGCAGGGCAAGATGACCACGCACTCGCAGAAGAAGCTGGACGAGGCGCACCTGATCGAATTCCGCAACCGCTTCAACCTGCCGCTGACCGACGAGCAGGCGACCACGGCCGCGTTCTACCGGCCCGCCGCCGACAGCCCCGAGATGCACTACCTGCTGGGCCATCGCGCCGCGCTCGGCGGCAGCATGCCGCGCCGCGAGACCGCATGCGAGGTGGTGGCCAAGCCCGATATCGCGGCCTACGCGCAGTTCGCGGTCGCGGCCGGCGGCAAGGAGATGAGCACCACCATGGCCTTCGTGCGCATGCTGGGCAATCTCATGAAGGACGCGGCGCTCGGTCCGCGCGTGGTGCCCATCGTCGCCGACGAGGCGCGCACCTTCGGCATGGCCAACCTCTTCAAGCAGGTCGGCATCTATTCGAGCGTGGGCCAGCGCTATGCGCCGGAGGACATCGGCTCGGTGCTCTCGTACCGCGAGGCGACCGACGGGCAGATCCTCGAGGAAGGCATCAGCGAAGCCGGCGCGATCGCGAGCTGGACCGCCGCGGCGACCAGCTACAGCGTGCATGGCCTGGCGATGCTGCCGTTCTACATCTACTACTCGATGTTCGGCTTCCAGCGCGTGGGCGACCAGATCTGGGCCGCCGCCGACCAGCGGCCGCGCGGCTTCCTGCTCGGCGCGACCTCGGGCCGCACCACGCTCGGCGGCGAAGGCCTGCAGCACCAGGACGGAACGAGCCACCTGATCGCCGCGACCATCCCGAACTGCAAGGCCTACGACCCGGCCTTCGCGGGCGAGATGGCGGTGATCATCGATGCCGGCATCCGCGAGATGATGGTCGAGCAGAAGGACGTGTTCTATTACGTCACGCTCATGAACGAGAACTACGCGCAGCCGGATTTGCCCGCGGGCGCTGAGGCGCAGGTGCTGCGCGGCTGCTACCGCTTCAGCGGCCGCAAGGAGGCGAAGCTCACGCTGCTGGGCTCCGGCGCGATCCTCACCGAGGTGATCAAGGCGGCCGAACTGCTGGCCGCCGAAGGAATCGAGGCCGAGGTGCTGAGCGTCACGAGCTGGAGCGAGCTGGCGCGCGACGGCCAGGCTTGCGAGGCGCGCGCGCTGGCCGGCGAGGCCGATCCGGGCACGCCCTTCATCGCGCAGCAGCTCGCCGGCGGCAGCGGCCCGGTGATCGCGGCGACCGACTACGTGCGCGCGGTGCCCGAAAGCATCCGCGCCTTCGTGCCGCCGGGGCGGCGCTACCTCACGCTCGGCACCGACGGCTTCGGCCGCAGCGACACGCGCGCTGCGCTGCGCAAGTTCTTCGGCGTCGATGCCAGGAGCATCGCGCGCGCGGCGCGCCACGCGCTGGCCGCGCGCTGAGCGGCCAAGCGGGGTTAGCCCGGCTGTACGGCGCCAGGGCGGATTCCCTAAGATCGTCGGCTCGTGCCGGGCGGTGCTTTTCGCGCCGCGCGGGCCTTCGTTCGATTTCACGGGAATCTCCATGAAGAAGGCAGGACTCATCGGCCTCGGCGCCATGGGCGCCGGCATCGCAGCCACGCTGCGAAGCCGCGGCTTCGAAGTGCATGTGTGCGATGTGCGGCCCGGCGCGGCGCATGAGTTCGCCGAGCATGGCGGCGTCGCCTGGGGCACGCCGGCGCAGGTCGCGGGCGCCTGCGATGTCGTCGTCTCGGTCGTGGTCAACGCGCAGCAGACCGAGGCGGTTCTGTTCGGCGAACACGGTGCGGCGGCGGCGATGAAGCCGGGCAGCGTGTTCATCATGTGCTCGACCGTGGACCCCAACTGGTCCGCCCTGCTCGAAGAGCGGCTCGGCGCACTCGGCATCCACTACATCGATGCGCCGATCTCCGGCGGCGCGGCCAAGGCGGCGACCGGACAGATGACGGTCATGAGCGCCGCGAAGCCCGAGGCCTACGACAAGGCCGGCGACGTGCTCGAAGCCATGGCCGGCAAGGTCTACCGGCTCGGCGATCGCGCGGGTGCGGGCAGCAAGGTGAAGATCATCAACCAGCTCCTTGCCGGCGTGCACATCGCCGCGGCGGCAGAGGCGATGGCGCTCGGGCTGCGCGAAGGGGTGTCGCCCGAGGCGCTCTACGAGGTCATCACCCACAGCGCGGGCAACAGCTGGATGTTCGAGAACCGCATGGCGCACGTGCTCGCGGGCGACTACACGCCGCTGTCGGCGGTCGACATCTTCGTGAAGGACCTCGGCCTGGTGCTCGACACCGCCCGCGCGAGCAAGTTTCCGCTGCCGCTCGCATCGACCGCGCACCAGATGTTCATGCAGGCATCGACCGCCGGCCACGCGAAGGAGGACGACAGCGCGGTCATCAAGATCTTCCCCGGCATCGATCTGCCGCCACCCAAGGGCAGGAAATGAGCATCCTGCTCGGCTGCATCGCCGATGACTTCACCGGCGCGACCGATCTCGCGAACAACCTCGTGCGCGCGGGCATGCGTGCGGTGCAGACCATCGGCGCGCCGGCTGCCCCGCTGGATGCCGATGTGGATGCGGTGGTGGTCGCGCTCAAGTCGCGCACCATCGCGCCGGAGGAGGCCATCGCGCAGTCGCTGGAGGCGCTGCGCTGGTTGCAGGCGCAGGGCGCGCGGCAGATCTACTTCAAGTACTGCTCCACCTTCGACAGCACGCCCCGGGGCAACATCGGCCCGGTCACCGAGGCGCTGATGGATGCGCTGGGCTGCGACTTCACCATCGCGACGCCGGCCTTTCCGGACAACAAGCGCACCGTGTTCAAGGGCTATCTGTTCGCGGGCGAGGTGCTGCTGAGCGAGAGCGGCATGCAGAACCACCCGCTCACCCCGATGACCGATGCGAACCTCGTGCGCGTGATGCAGGCGCAGACGCGGCGCAAGGTGGGGCTCATCGACTACGCGACTGTCGCGCGCGGTGCGGCGGCGATCCGCGAGCGCATCGCGCAACTGCGCGCCGAAGGCGTGGGCGTCGCGATCGTCGATGCGGTCTCCAACGACGACCTGATGCGGCTCGGTCCGGCGCTGGCGGACATGCCGCTGGTCACCGCCGGATCGGGTGTGGCGATCGGCCTTCCGGCCAACTTCGGCATCGCGCCTTCGTCCGCCGCGAGCGCGCTGCCGAAGGCCGGCGGATGGCGCGCCGTGGTGTCCGGAAGCTGCTCGCTCGCGACCAACCGGCAGGTGGCGGACTTCATCGCTTCGGGCGGGCCGGCGCTCGCGATCGATCCGCTACGGATCGCCGCCGGCGTCGACGTGGCATCGCAGGCGCTCGAATGGGCCGCGCCGCTGCTCGGACGCGGGCCGGTGCTCGTTTATTCGACCGCCGAGGCATCTGCCGTGAAGTCCGTGCAGGGCCGCCTCGGCGCCCCGGAAGCCGGTGCCATGGTCGAACGCACCATCGCCGCGATCGCCCGTGGGCTGGTCGAACGCGGGGTGCGCCAGCTCGTGGTCGCGGGCGGCGAAACCTCGGGCGCCTGCGTGCAGGCGCTCGGCATCGCGCAGTTGCAGATCGGCGCACAGATCGACCCCGGCGTGCCCTGGTGCCATGCGCGTAGCGTTGTGGCGGGGGGCGCTGGCCTGCATATTGCGTTGAAGTCCGGTAACTTCGGCACCGACGACTTCTTCTCCAAAGCTTTCACGTTCTTCGAATGAGTGACGCCCATCTGCGCGAGGAAATCTGCCGCATCGGCCGCAGCCTGTTCGAGCGCGGCTATGTGCATGCGACGGCTGGCAACATCAGCGTGCGGCTCGACGACGGCTTCCTGATCACGCCCACCGATGCCTGCCTCGGCCATCTCGATCCGGGGCGGCTCGCGCGGCTCGACACCAACCTGCGGCAGATCCACGGCGACCTCGCCAGCAAGACCATCGCGCTGCATGCGCGCATCTATGGCGCGGCGAGGAACTTCGAGCCGGGCACGCGCTGCGTGATCCACACTCACAGCACGCACTGCGTGGCGCTCACGCTCGATGCACCCGAGGAGGAACTTCTTCCCGCGCTCACGCCGTATTTCGTGATGAAGGTGGGCCATGTGCCGGTGGTTCCCTACCACCGGCCCGGTGCGCCGGAGGCCGCTGCGCTGGTCGCGCAGATCATCGAGCGCTATGGCACGGAGGGCACGCCGATCCGCGCGGTGGTGCTCGAACGGCTCGGCCCGAATGTGTGGCACGACACGCCGGCGGCTGCCATGGCTGTGCTGGAGGAACTGGAGGAAACCGCGAAACTGTGGTTCATGAGCCGTTTCCTGCCGGAAGGCGCACCGGAGCCGTTGGACGCCACCCAGATCAACGACCTGCGCCGCAACTTCGGCGCCCGCTGGTAGATATGCTCACCCACCAGACAGTGTGGAGCCATTGATGCCTCGTTTCGCCGCCAATCTTTCGATGCTCTATCCGGAGCTCGACTTTCTCGACCGTTTCGAAGCCGCCGCCAGGGACGGTTTCAAAGCGGTCGAATATCTCTTCCCCTACGCCTACGACCAGCGCGAACTTGCCGCGCGGCTGTCGGCGAACGGGCTGCAGCAGGTGCTCTTCAACGGCCCGCCGGGCGACTGGGATCGCGGCGACCGCGGGATCGCCTGTGTCCCGGGGCGCGAAGCCGAGTTCCGCGATGGTGTTCTGAAGGCCATCGACTACGCGGTCGCTCTCTCGTGTCCCCGCATCCATGTCATGGCCGGTCTGGTACCCGAAGGCCTGGAGCGCGAAGCCGTGCAGCCGACCTACCTCGACAACCTGCACTGGGCCGCAGTCGAAGCCGCCAAGGCCGGGCGCGACCTGCTGCTGGAGCCGATCAACACGCGCGACATCCCGCGCTTCTTCCTCAACCGGCAGGACCACGCGCACGAGATCGCCCTGGCCATCGGCGCGCTCAACGTGCAGGTGCAGATGGACCTCTACCACTGCCAGATCGTCGAGGGCGACGTGGCGATGAAGATCCGCAAGTACCTGCCCACCGGCCGCGTCGGCCACTTCCAGATCGCGGGCGTGCCCGAGCGGCACGAGCCCGATGTCGGCGAGATGAACTACCCCTATCTCTTCGATGTCATCGACGAGGTGTCGGCGCAGTGCGGCTGGCAGGGGTGGGTCGGCTGCGAGTACCGGCCCCGGCGCGGCGCGGTGGCCAATGGCACCAGCGACGGGCTCGGCTGGCTGCGTGCGCTGCCGCGCGCGGCGGGTGCATGAGCCGCCGGGCCGCCCCAAGGCGAATACCGCAGCGCTGCTGCGCGGAGGTTGCCCAATGAGCCGCCGGGCCGCCCCAAGGCGAATACCGCAGCGCTGCTGCGCGGAGGTTGCCCAATGAAGCTCGAAGCGGTCCGCATCCCGCCGCGGTTGCGGGCCTTCGCGGCCCAGGGCGCGGAGGCGTTCGACGTGTCGATCGGCGGTGGCGTGGTCAAGACGATCACGCCCTCGACGCAGCCGGGGCGGGGAACCCTGCTCAGCGGCCTGGTCGATGCGCACGCGCACATCGACAAGAACTACACCGTGCGTGAAGTCGGCGCGGCGGAAGGCGATCTCTTCAAGGCCATCGCCCGCATGGCCGCGCATCGCACGGGCTGGACCGTCGATGGGCTGCGCGTGCGGATGACGCGCGCGCTCGATGATGCGTGGCGCTGCGGCACGCGTGCGCTGCGAACGCATCTCGACTGGAGCGAGGCGAGCGCGCCGGCATCGCTCGCGGTGTTCGAGGAACTGCGCGAAACATGGCGCGGCCGCATCGAGCTTCAGTTCGTGGCGCTTACGCCGCTCGATCTTTTCGCGGATGCCGCAGCCGGCGAGCGCGTCGCGCGCACCGTCAAGCGCGCGGCCGGTGTGCTCGGCGCATTCGTCTATCGCAACGAAGGCATCGTCCACAAGCTGGGGCGGGTGTTCGACCTCGCGCAGGAACATGGGCTCGGGCTCGACTTCCACGTCGACGAAGGGCTCGACCGGCAGGCGAGCGGGCTGCGCACCATCGCCCAGCTCGCCATTGCGCGCGGCCTGACCGGCCGCGTGACCTGCGGGCACGCCTGCTCGCTGTCGGTCCAGGACGATGCGGCCGCGCACGACACGCTCGCGCTGTGCGCGCAGGCGGGCATTCATGTGGTCGCGCTGCCGACCACCAACCTCTATCTCCAGGGCGCGTGGGACCGTACGCCGCTGCAGCGCGGCATCACGCGCATCCGCGAAGCCGCGGCGCTCGGCGTGCGCGCCAGCCTGGCGACCGACAACGTGCAGGACGCCTTCTATCCCTACGGCAGCTACGACCTGGTCGAGACCTTCGGCCTCGGCGTGCAGATGGCGCATCTCGCGCCCGCGTCCGACTGGCTCGATGCGATCACCGTCAGCCCGGCGAGGGCGCTGCGGCTCGCCTGGGACGGCCGGATCGCGCCCGACTGTCCGGCGGACCTCTTGCTGCTGGCTGCCGCCGACGAATACGAACTTCTGGACCCGCGCGGGCGGCGACGCACCGTCATCCGCGCCGGCCGCATCGTGGAGAACACCGAATGAGCATGGGCAAACCGATGGCCAACTACGCGGCCGCCAGGCGCGTGGGGGATTTCGTCTTCATGAGCGGCGTGGTCGCGGTCGATCCGGCCACGCGCCGCGCGGTCGCCGGCTACGACGACATCCCCGAGGCGGCGCGTGAAGCGCTGCGAACGCTGGGCTACGCCACCGGGCAGATGTCGGTCGACATCTTCGAGGCCCCGATCGTCGCCCAGAGCTGGTTCGTGCTCGAGCGCATCCGCCAGATCGCCGCCGAGCACGGCGGCACGATGGACGACGTGGTGAAGCTGGTGCAGTACTTCCGCCACCTGCCGAACTACGCGCCTTACAACCGCGTGCGCGGCCTGTTCTATCCGGGCGAGCCGCCGGTGAGCACGGTGGTCGAGGTGTCGCGCTTCCTGCCGGGCGACGAGGTGCTCGTCGAGGTGGAAGCGACCATGTACCTGCCGCAGCACTGAGAGGCGCGTCCTTCACGCGACCGATGGGTCAGACCGGCGCTTCGAGCCGCTGCTTGAGCCGGTGCACGGCGGTCTGCGATTCCTCTTCGATCTGCCGGCGGATGCGCCAGCGGTCGAGCAGCGCGAACAGCAGGTTGGGCGCGCCGTACTCGAATTCGCGCACGAAATGCGTTCCGCCGGCCGCCGGCGTCAGCGTGTAGCTGACGGTGCCCGCCTCGCGGCCGCCGATGCTGCCGGCGATGCGCCAGTAGCGGCCCGGTTCGCGCGCCGTGACGCGCCAGGTCACGCGCCCGGTGCGGCCGGCGACGTTGAAGTCCTCCTCGACCGTTTCGCCGACCGCCAGCGAGTGGTCCACCGCGCCGCGCACCGCGAGCGAGGACGGATGCCAGTCCGGCCAGTGGCCCGGCGTCGTGACATAGGCGAAGACCTCGGCCGGCGGCCGCGCGATGTCGGCCTCGGAGACGATCCGCGTGGCGCCGAAGTCCACCGGCGCGAACAGCGCCGCGGCGAGGACGAGCAGCGCCAGTGCAATCCCGATGATCGATTTTTTCGATGCGCGGCTCATGGTGGTGCCCTCCATGCGATGCGTGCCGCCTCACGCCGGATGCCGGACGTAATATCTGCGGCCTCTCCCTGGAACCTGCGATGCCAAATCCGTCGATGTCTCCATTGTCCGCGTGCGACGTGCTCGTGATCGGCGCCGGCCCGGCCGGCAGCGCCACTGCGCAGATGCTGGCGCGTGCCGGGCTCGATGTCGTGCTGGCGGACCAGCACGACTTTCCACGCGACAAGGTCTGCGGCGACGGCCTGATCCCGGATGCGCATCGCGCGCTCGCGCGGCTCGGCGTGCTGGACGAGGTGCTCGCACGCGCCCGCGCCTCGGCGCAGGTCGGCTGCGTGGGCCCGAGCGGCGGACGGGTCGAGGTGCCGGCGCGGCTGGCGGTGCTGCCGCGGCGCGAGCTCGACGAGATCCTCCGGCAGGCGGCGCTGGCGGCGGGTGCGCGCTGGCTCGCGCCGGCGAAGTTCGAGGCGCCGCTGGTCGACGCGAAGCAGCGCGTGACCGGCGCGCGGCTGGCGCTGCCGGGCGGCGTCTCGCAGGCGGTGACGGCGAAATGGACCGTGCTCGCCACCGGCGCGGCATCGGGTCCGCTGGCGGCCGCGGGCCTCATCACGCGCAAGGCGCCGAGCGGCATCGCGCTGCGCGGCTACGTGAGGCACGAGGCGATGGCGGCGCGCTGCACGGGTCTCGAAGTGGTGTGGCACCGGGCGCTGCGGCGCGGCTACGGCTGGATCTTCCCGTGCGCCGCCGGCGTGTTCAACATCGGCGTCGGCGTGACGCACGACGGCGACGTGAACCTGCGCGACCTGTTCGATGCCTTCAGGCGCATCCACCCGCCGGCGCGCGAACTGATGGAGGGCGGCGAGCCGCTCGGCCCCTTCAAGGGCGCCCCGCTGCGCTGTTCGCTCGAAGGCGCGCGCTGGTCACGGCCGGGGATGCTGGTGGCGGGCGACGCCGCGGGCAGCACCTACCAGTTCACCGGGGAGGGCATCGGCAAGGCGCTGGAAACCGGCATGCTGGCGGCAGAGGCGATCGCCGGGGCGCGCGACGCCGGATCGGACGCAGAGGTCTGCGCCCGCTACGAGGCCGCGCTCGACGCCCTGAAGCCGCGCTTCGCGGCCTACGATCTGGCCAATCGCATCAACGACCATCCGTGGCTCGCCGATCTCCTCGTCTGGCGCGCGCGGCGCAGCCCGAGCCTGGTGAAGCGCTTGAGCGGCGTGCTCGAGGAGACCCACGACCCGGGCCGCCTCGTCACGGCCGGCGGGGTGCTGCGGCTGCTGCTCCCCCTGGGCTGACCTCACTTGATCAACGCGCCCCATGGGCATATAAGTCGTCATGGTTCCTTATTCGTCGCAAGACGGAAAGGAGGGTGCGATGCGCAGGCGCATTTACTGGCTGATGCCGGACCTGGCGAGCGCCAGGCGAGCGATGCACGATCTCGTGCAGGCGCGTGTCGAGCTTGCGCACATTCATTTCGCCGCCTCGGAAGGCACGGACATGGCCGGCCTTCACGCCGCGAACGTCTGGCAGACCTCGGACCTGGTTCACGCCGCGAAGACCGGGTGGGTGGTCGGCAGCGCGTGCGGGATGGTCGTCGGCCTCGTCGCGGGCCTCGCTTTCCCGGTCATGGGCGACGAGCCCGAATCGGAACTGGCCGTGGTGCTGGGCGTCCTGGGCGGCGCGATCGGCGCCTGGTCGGCCAGCATGATCGGCATTTCGATTCCGAGCCCCGGCCTGCAGCGCTTCGAGGGCGCGATGGCGAAGGGCTGGATCCTGCTGATGGTGGACCCGCCGCGCCCGCGCGCGCGGGAAATCGAGACGCTGCTGCGGACGGCCCACCCTGAGGCCCTGTTCGAGGGCGAAGCGCCGCAGGTCCCGGCGTTTCGTTGAGACGCCGCGGACCGCACGATGGCAATGACGAGAGGAGGAACCACCCATGGTCATGGCCATCGTCCTCGTCATCATCGTGGTCGGCTCGGTGCTGTTCCACGTCTTCAGCCCGTGGTGGACCACGCCGCTCGCGTCCAACTGGAAGACGATGGACGACACGCTGACGATCACGCTGGTCATCACCGGCATCTTCTTCGTCGCGATCAACCTGTTCGTGGTCTATGCGCTGATCCGCTTTCGCCACCGCGAAGGGCGCCGTGCGCAGCATGAGCCGGAGAACCGCAAGCTCGAGCGCTGGCTGATCATCGGCACCTCGGTGGGCATCGTCGCGCTGCTCGCGCCGGGGCTGGTCGTGTATGCGAACTACGTCAGGTCGCCGCCCGATGCGCTGGTGCTCGAAGTCGTCGGTCTGCAGTGGCAGTGGCACTACCGCTTTCCGGGCGTGGACGGCAAGCTCGGCGCGACCGATGCGCGCTTCGTCCAGGGCGGCAACCCCTTCGGCCTGGATCCGGCCGATCCGGCGGGGCAGGACGACCTGCTGGTCATGTCCAATGAAGTGCACCTGCCGCTGGGCAAGCCGGTGCTGGTACTGATCCGTTCGCACGACGTGCTGCACGACTTCTATGTGCCGCCCTTCCGCGCGCGGATGAACAGCGTGCCGGGCCAGGTCAGCCGCTTCTGGTTCACGCCGACGGTCGCGGGGCGCTACGAGGCGCTGTGCGCGCAGCTGTGCGGCGTCGGGCATCCGAACATGCGCGGCTTCGTGGTGGTGGAGGACGCCGCGGCCTTCCAGGCCTGGCAGGCGGCGCTGCCGACCTTCGCCAAGACCCAGGTCAAGGCGGCGCCGGCACCGTCGGGCGAAGGCGCGGCAGGCGCCGGTGCGCGCATCGAAGAGGGGCGCGCACTCGCCGAATCCAAGGGTTGCGTGGCCTGCCACACCATCGACGGCAGCCCGAGAGTCGGGCCGACCTGGAAGGGCCTCTACGGCAAGACCGAGACCATGGAGGACGGCTCCCGCGCGCAGGTGGACGAGGCCTACCTGCGCAGTTTCATCACCGACCCGGCGGCGCGGCGCGTGAAGGGCTTCCCGCCGGTCATGCCCAAGATGGACCTGAGCAAGGAGGAACTGGATGCGCTGGTGGCCTACATCCAGAGCCTCGGCAGCGCACCCGCGCAGGCCGCCACGGAACAGAAGGCACAGCGATGAATCCGCACGACGAAGACGACAGCGAGCATCAACACGAGCCCAGGAGCTTCCTGACGCGCTACGTCTGGAGCCAGGACCACAAGGTGATCGCGGTGCAGTACGCCTGCACGGCGATCGCGGTCGGCGTGGTCGGTCTCGTGCTGTCGAACCTGATGCGGCTGCAGCTTGGCTTCCCGGGCCATTTCGAGTTCATCAACCCCGAGCGCTACTACCAGTTCGTGACCATGCACGGAATGATCATGGTGATCTACCTGCTCACGGCGCTCTTCCTCGGCGGCTTCGGCAACTACCTGATCCCGCTGATGGTGGGCGCGCGGGACATGGTGTTCCCGTACATGAACATGCTGAGCTTCTGGGTCTACCTGCTCTCGGTGCTGGTGCTGATGGCGAGCTTCTTCGTCGGCAGCGGCCCGACCGGCGCGGGCTGGACGCTCTATCCGCCGCAGTCGATCCTGCCCGGCACGCCGGGCTACGAGGGCGGCATCCAGCTCATGCTGGTGTCGCTCGTGATCTTCATCGTGGCGACCACGATGGGCGGCCTCAACTACGTGACCACGGTGCTGCAGGCGCGCTGCCAGGGCATGACGCTGATGCGCATGCCGCTCACGGTGTGGGGCATCTTCGTCGCGACCATCCTCGCGCTCTTGGGCTTCCCGGCGCTGTTCGTCAGCGGCGTGATGCTGCTGCTCGACCGCACGGCGGGCACCAGCTTCTTCATGCCGGCGCTGGTGTCGATGGGGCAGGTCACGAACTACAAGGGCGGCAGCCCGCTGCTGTTCCAGCACCTGTTCTGGTTCTTCGGCCATCCGGAGGTCTACATCGTGGCGCTGCCGGCCTTCGGCATCGTCTCCGACCTGATCAGCGTGCACGCGCGCAAGTGCATCTTCGGCTACCGGATGATGGTGTGGGCCATCGTCGCGATCGGCGGCCTCAGCCTCGTCGTCTGGGCGCACCACATGTTCGTCGCCGGCATGAATCCGTACTTCGCGTTCTTCTTCGCGACCAGCACGCTGATCATCGCCGTGCCGACGGCGATCAAGGTCTACAACTGGCTGCTGACCTTGTGGCGCGGCGATATCCACCTGTCGGTGCCGATGCTGTTCGCGCTGGCCTTCGTCTGCACCTTCGCGATCGGCGGGCTCACCGGACTGTTCCTCGGCAACGTGAGCGTGGACATTCCGTTGTCGGGCACCTATTTCGTGGTCGCCCACTTCCACATGGTGATGGGCGTGGCGCCGCTGCTGGTGGTGTTCGGCGGCATCTACCACTGGTACCCGAAAGTCTCGGGCCGCATGCTGGACGACCGGCTCGGGCAGCTGCATTTCTGGATCACCTTCCTCGGCACCTACCTGATCTACTTTCCGATGCACTACCTGGGCGTGCTCGGCATGCCCAGGCGCTACTACAACTTCGACGGCTACAAGTTCATTCCGCAGTCGGCGTTCGCCCTGAACGAGTTCATCACGGTGGTCGCGCTCGTCGTCGGCGCGGCGCAGTTCATCTTCATCTTCAACCTCGCGTGGAGCGTGTGGCGTGGCCGGCCGGCCACTGCCAATCCGTGGAAGGCCGCGTCGCTCGAATGGCAGACGGCCGCGACGCCGCCGCCGCACGGCAACTGGGGCCCGCGCCTGCCGGTGGTCTATCGCTGGGCCTACGCCTACGGAACGCCCGACGCGAAGGACGACTACATCCCGCAGACCGCACCGCCCGAAGCCGGCGGCATCGAACCCGAGACCCACGGCAAGGGCGAGACCCGGGGAGTGCCGGCATGACCGGGATGCCGCTCGTCCCGGGCATCGACCTCGGCGGCGCCGGGCCTCGCGGGGCGCGCGCCAATGCGGCGAGCATCGGTCTCTGGGTCTTCATGGGCGTGGTCACGGCGCTGTTCTCGCTCTTCGCGATGGCCTACGTGATGCGCATGAACAGCAGCGATGCGGTGACGCTCGCGCTGCCGTGGCAGCTCTGGGTCAGCACGGCGCTGCTGGTCGCCGGCAGCCTGAGCCTGCAGCGCGCGAGCGCGGCGTCGCGCCGTGCGGATGCGCTGCGCGCCCGCGGGCTGCTGCTCGCCGGTGGCCTTTGCGCGATCGCCTTCATTGGCGCGCAGCTCTGGGCCTGGAACGCGCTCCTGGCTGCGCAGGTGATGCCCGCGGGCAATCCGGCCGGCAGCTTCTTCTATCTGCTCACGGCAATGCACGGACTGCACGTGGCCGGCGGGTTGTCGGCATGGGCCTGGGTCATGCGCACCTTCCGGCGCGGACCCGAGCGCGGCGGATGGCGCATCGCGCTGTGCGCGCGCTACTGGCATTTCATGCTGGCGGTCTGGCTGGCGCTGTTCGCCATGCTGGCGTGGGTCACGCCGGACGTGGCGCGCTTCATCTGTGGCACTGCCTGAAGGGGGCTTCCATGAGCTCAGTGACCGTCGCACCGCACTCCACCGCGGGCACCGCCGCCATCGAAGGGCTGCGCGGCCTGATCGCCGACTGGTCGTCCGACCGCCGCGCCTTCCACGTCTCGTGGGGCAAGGCGATGATGTGGATCTTCCTCTTGAGCGACACCTTCATCTTCAGCTGCTTCCTCATCGGCTACATGACGGTGCGGGTGTCGACCACCGCGAAATGGCCCAATCCGAGCGAGGTGTTCGCGCTGCACGTCGGCGGCGCGGACGTGCCCCTGCTGCTGATCGCGATCATGACCTTCATCCTCATCAGCAGCAGCGGCACGATGGCCATGGCGGTCAACTGCGCCTATCGCCGCGACAAGATCAACGCGGCCACGCTGATGATCGTGACCGCCACCTGCGGCGAGATCTTCGTCGGCATGCAAGCCTTCGAATGGTCCAAGCTGATCCTCGAGGAGGGCGTGCGCCCCTGGGGCAATCCGATGGGCGCGGCGCAGTTCGGCTCGTCCTTCTTCATGATCACCGGCTTTCACGGGCTGCACGTGACGGCGGGCGTGATCTACCTTCTCGTCATCGCCACCCGGCTGCTGCGCGGCCATTACGACAAGAGCGGCAACTACCAGATCGTCGAGATCGCGGGCCTGTACTGGCACTTCGTCGATCTGGTGTGGGTGTTCATCTTCGCGCTGTTCTATCTCTGGTGAGGTCGACCATGAATCCTTCCGGAACATCAGGCACATCCGGCACAACCAGCGGCACCGGCCAGCAACATCCGATCAGCCTCTACCTCAAGATCTGGGGGCTGCTCTTCGTGCTGAGCACGATGTCGTACCTGGTCGACTACTTCCACTTCCACGGCCTGCTGCGCTGGTCGCTCATCGTCCTCTTCATGCTGCTGAAGGCGGGACTGATCGTCTCGGTCTTCATGCACATGGCGTGGGAGCGGCTGTCGCTGGTCTACGCCATCCTGGTGCCGCCGCTGGCCCTCCTGGTGCTCGTCGGGCTGATGTTCGCGGAGGCCGGCCACACCTTCGTGACGCGGCTGCTGTTCTTCAAGTAGCCGGCTAGGGTTTGGCGACTGTCGCGTCGACGAAGCGCGCCGCCTCGTCGTCACCGATCGGCGTCAGCGGCAGCCCGAAGGCCTCGCGCAGCCGCACCAGGATAGCTTGCGCCCACAGCACGTTCCAGGCGAGGCCGGCATGGTCGTCGGCGAGCATCGTGTTGGAAGGCGGGTCGCCCCTCGTGTGGGTTACGGTCAGGCTGCCGAGGCGGACGGACTTGAAATCCGGCTCGCCGTTGGGGCCGCGGATGCCCCAGCGTTCCACGGCCCAGGCATTGGCGTCGAAGAAGGCGACCCGCTTCGGATCGGCCTCGGCGATCCTGCGAAAGGCGGCGTTGGCGCCGGCGAGCGCCTGGCGGGTATTGCGCGGCGAGGCCGCGTCGAGGTATTTGTGGTGCTGGCCCGGGTCATCGCCCTCGTTGGTCATGCCTGCGATCAGGATGCGCACCTTGGGCTGCGAGGCATGGATCGCCTCGATCGCGCGGCCGATCTGCTGCGTGCAATGGTCGATCACGCGGCGCAATTCGGGCGCCTCGGGGTCGCGCGCCGTCAGGTCCAGGTAGTGGTTCCAGTCGTTCGCGCCGATGTAGATGACGACCACCCCGTTCTGCCAGCGCTCAGGCTCTTCCTTCATCAGGGCGAGCAGGCGCGGCACCTGCGGATAGCGGAAGCCGAGGCCGTCGCCCATCAGGTTCTTGCAGGCCGCTCCGGAGGTCGCGAAGTTGTAGAGATAGTCTTCCTTGGCCGGCGCGCGCGACGGCAGCAGGCCCACCCGTTCGCGGATCCACGCGGACCACCACGGCCGCCCCCAACGCACCCAGGGGCCGAAGTCGAGCTCGTTGCCGCGCAGGCGAGCGAGCACTTCGGTCCATTGGAAGGTGTGGTCGCGCAGTGCGCCCCCGCGCTCGTGGCTTCCAGGCGGGAAGGTCAGGCGGTCGTGGTACGAATGGCTGTTGGAGTCGCCCAGCACTGCGATCGGGATCGTGCCCGGCGGCGCGGGCGGGGGAAACGTGCCGGGTGGCGCCCCATCGCCGCGCGTCAGCGCCACCGCGAAGGCCGCGGCCACCAGGACCACGATGGCGCACGCGATGAGGAGGCCGAGGGGGCGGGGGCTCATTGGGTACCTTCCGTGCTTCGCACTTCAGTGCGAGCCCCCTTCGGAACGGCCGGGCGGGGGCTCATGGCCGCGCATTGTGACTCATCGATGGGCGATGTAGCGCGTGATCACGGGCAGCGACTCGCCCTTGTGGAAGGCCAGCCGCCGCTCGCGCAGCGCCATGTCCGCCGCCGTGGCGCGATGGAAGCGCCGCAGGTGCTCGGTCCACGACTCGTCGGTGATCTGCTCGACGTAGCGGTTGGGCTCGGCGGTGTCGTGCAGCAGTTCCCACGCGATCGCGCCCTGGCTCAGCCGTGCGCGGCGCGTCTCGTGCATCACGAGGCGGAAGGCTGCGGCGCGTGCGGGGTCGATCAGGTACTCGACCGTGATGACGACGCGCCCTTCTTCGTCGGGCGGGCTGTCGGGCGGGCCCGTGGCCCAGCCCTGGGTGGCGGGGCGGGTGTCGTCCTCCTCGCCGGAGCCGTCGGTCACATAGCGCACCGCGGCCCCCATGCAGAGCACGCCGCTCACGGCCGCGACGCCCAGGCTGGTGTAGAGCGAAGTGAGTTCGGCCACCTGGCCCCAGAGCGCGGCGCCGAAGGCGCTCGCACCCATGATCCCCATCTGGTACATCGACATGCCGCGTGCGCGGACCCAGTCGGGCAGCGCGAGCTGGGCCGACACCGACAGCGAATTGGCGACCGTGATCCATGCCATGCCGGAGAGGAGCATCGCCGGCACCGCAACCCACGCATTCGGCGCCACCGCCATCACCGCCGCCGCGCCGGACTGCAGCATCGTGCCGCGCAGCACGAGCTGGTCGCGCGTCATCGCCTGCCGCAGCCGGGGCAGGAACAGCACCGCCACGATCGCGCCCGCACCCATCGCGGCCAAGAGCAGCGTGAACGTGCCGGCGCCGCCGCCGTGGAGGTTGCGCGCCAAGAGCGGCAGCAGCGCCAGCAGCGCCGTCGAGTGCAGGAAGGAGATCGCCACCCGCGTCAGCACCGCGCGCATGCGCCGCGACTGGCGCACGAACTGCACGCCCACCCGGATCGCGCTGACCAGCTTCTCGCGGCCGAGCGGGCTCGGCGTGTGCTCGCGGCGCCAGTGCAGCACCACGAAGCCCGAGGCCACGCACATCACCGCGTTGAGCCCGAACACCCACACCGTGCCGGCGCTGGCGATCAGCGTGCCCGCGAGCAGCGGACCGACGATGCGCGAGGCGTTCATCGCGATGCCGTTCAGGCCGAGGGCGGCCGGCAGGTGGGTGCGCGGCACCAGTTCGGGCACGATGGCCGAGAACACCGGCCAGCGCATCGCGAGGCCGATGCCGTTGGCGAAGGTCAGCCCGAGCAGCAGCGGCGCGGTCATGAGGCCGAACACCACCGCCAGGCACAGCACGATCGCCGCACCGGCGAGCCAGAACTGGGTCGCGACCAGCCAGCGCCGCCGGTCGAGGATGTCGGCCAGCGCGCCGCTCGGCAGCCCGAGCAGGAACACCGGCAGCGTGGACGCCGACTGCACCAGCGCCACCCACATCGGCGAGGTCGTGAGCGAGGTCATCATCCACGCCGCCGCCACGTCGTTCATCCACATGCAGATGTTGGCGATGAGCCAGGTGCTCCACAGCATGCGGAACACGGGGAGCCGCAGCGGCTCGAGGGGGCCGACGCGAAGCGTGTGGCTCGGGCGCGGCGTGACGGGCGTCTCTTCGGGCGTGATCGGTGGCATGTCTTTCGTCGTGGTCAACCCGCACCAGCCCCAGGTGGCCTCAGCCGCGGTCGCTGCGCGCGAGCCGGTGTTCGAGCCGGCGCAGCATGGTCGTGAGCGCCAGCGTCATCAGCCAGTAGATCACCGAAATGGCGAGGTACGGCTCCCAGTAGCGGCTGTAGGCGCCGGCCACGGTGCGGGCCGCATACGCCAGCTCGGCCAGGCCGATCGCCGACACCAGCGAGGTGTCCTTGAGCAGTGCGATGGCATTGTTGCCGAGAGGCGGCAGCATGCGGCGGAATGCCTGCGGCAGCACCACGTAGCGCATCACCTGTGCACTGGTGAAGCCCAGCGACCGGCCGGCATCGAACTGCCCGCGCGAGATCGACTGGATGCCGGCGCGGAACACCTCGGAAATGTAGGCGGCCGAGTTCAGCGTCAGCGCCACGATGCCCGAGATCAGCGCGCCGTGCTCCTGCTTCAGCTCGCGCGCGAGGTCGCCGGTCACGATGAGGCCCGTGGTCGGATGAATGAAAAGGGGCATCACCGCGAAGTGGATCAGCAGGATCTGCACGAAGAGTGGCGTGCCGCGGAAGAAGCTCACGTACACCGTCGACGGCCAGCGCAGGAAGAAGCGCGCCATCCAGCTCCAGGGCGCATGGCGCGGCCGAGCCAGGCGCGCGAGCGCGAGGCACAGGCCCCAGGTCGCGCCGAGCAGCACGCAGACCACCGTCATGCGCAGCGTCATCCAGGCGCCTTCGATGAACAGGCTCTTGTATTCGAGCAGGATGTCGGCCCGAAACCAGCCAAACCAGACGATCGGTTCCATCGAACCTTCCCTTTACAGCAGTCAACGAGAAACGGCCGCGCTGAGCGGCCGTGTGCGTGTGTTTCGTCAGCGCGGGAGGCCGGCTACTTGGCGCCCGGGTCCTTGTCGAACCACTTCTTGTAGATCGCCCTGTAGCTGCCGTCGGCGCGGATCGCTGCCAGGCCGGCCGCGAGCTTGTCCTGGAGCGCCTTGTCGCCCTTCTTCACGACGATGCCGAAGGCTTCCTCCGGGAACGACTTGTCGTCCACCGTCTTGAGTTCGGGGTTCTGCGCCACGCGGTAGGCGATCACGCCGTTGTCGCCCACCGCGGCATCGACGCCGCCGCCGGCCAGTTCGGAAATGATCAGCGGCGTGCTCTCGAAGCGGCGCAGGTTCGGGCTGGTCTTGCCGAACTCGCGCGAGACCACGTCGTCGGCGGTCGATGCGTTGACCACCGCGATCTTCTTGCCCGCGAGGTCCTTCAGCGACGTGACGCTGCTGCTCTTTGGCACCGCGATCAGCTGCTTGGCGGCGAAATAGGGCGGCGAGAAGTCATAGCTCTGCTTGCGCTTCTCGTTGATCGTGACACCCGAGATGATGAGGTCGACGTCGCCGTTGTTGAGGGCCGCGAAGATGCCGCTCCAGGGCGTGTTCACTACCTTGATCTTGAGGCCCTGCTGCTTCGCGATGGCATTGATGATGTCGATGTCGAAGCCGACGATCTGCTTGTCCTTGTTCTCGAAGGCGAAGGGCGCATAGGTGGCGCTCGAGGCGACGGTGAGTTCGCGGTCCTGCGCCTGGGCATGGAGCGCCAGCGCGGCGCCAAGCAGGCCGAACGAGAGCAGGAGGGCGCGGCGGAGACGGTTCATCGTGAGCCTTTTGTCGGGGTGGTGGTCGGCAATTCTAGGGGGCGCCGCGCAGCGTCCTCGGGGCCAGGTGCGCGAGCGGCAGCGCATGGCTCGCCTTCACCTCGCCGAGCGAGAAGCTGGTGTGGATGTCCTTCACGTTCGGCAGGTTCAGGAGGTGCTGCAGCGCGAAGCGCGAGAAGCTGTCCAGGTCCTGCGCCACCACCTGCAGCTCGAAGGTGCCGGTGCCGCTGATGTAGTGGCAGGCGATCACCTCGGGCAGCTTGCGGATCGCGTCCTCCAGCCGGCGCGTGAGGTCGCCCGTGGTGCGTTCGGTGTCGACGCGCACGAAGGCGAGCACGCCGAGCCCGATCTTGTGGCGGTCGATCTCGGCGTGGTAGCCCTTGATGTAGCCGGCTTCCTCGAGCGCGCGCACCCGGCGCCAGCAGGGTGCGGCCGACAGGCCGACGCGCTGCGCAAGTTCGGCGTTGGTCAGCCGGCCGTCGGCTTGCAGTTCTTGCAGGATTGCAAGGTCGAACTTATCGATGCTTTCCATTTGTCGGTATTTTAAGAAAGAATCTTTCGAAAAGGGCTGCGCAATGGGCAAAGAACGCAAACACCTGTCGGGACGGCAGGCATACACTTTGCGACACGATGGCCGAGGGGTTTCCGACCCGGAAATCTCGCAAGCCACGCCCACAAGGCAAAGCCATGGAGACAGCACGATGAACGCCCCCCTGCCCGAGCACATCCGCAAGGCCCTCGAAACGGTCACGCTGGACGACAAATACTCACTGGACTACGGCCGCGCCTTCATGAGCGGCGTCCAGGCCCTGGTCAAGCTGCCGATGCTGCAGCGGCTGCGCGACCAGCAGCAAGGCAGGAACACGGCCGGCTTCATCAGCGGCTACCGCGGCTCGCCGCTCGGCGGCTACGACCAGGCGCTGTGGAAGGCAAGCAAATACCTCAAGCAGCAGAACATCGTCTTCCAGCCGGGCGTGAACGAGGAACTCGCGGCCACCGCGCTCTGGGGCACGCAGCAGCTCGGCTTCGCACCGCCGGGCACCAACAGGTTCGACGGCGTCTTCGGCATCTGGTATGGCAAGGGCCCGGGCGTTGACCGCTGCTCGGACGTCTTCAAGCACGCCAACATGGCCGGCACCACGCCCTGGGGCGGCGTCATCGCGGTGGCCGGCGACGACCACATCTCCAAGAGCTCGACCGCGGCGCACCAGAGCGACCACATCTTCAAGGCTTGCGGCACGCCGGTCTTCTTCCCGGCCAACGTGCAGGAAATCCTGGACCTCGGCATCCATGCGTTCGCGATGAGCCGCTTCGCCGGCATCTGGTCGGGCATGAAGACGATCCAGGAAATCGTCGAATCGAGCGCCACCGCGATGATCGACCCCGAGCGCGTCGAGATCGTGATGCCCACCGATTTCCAGATGCCGCCGGGCGGCCTGCACATCCGCTGGCCCGACCATGCGCTGGAACAGGAAGCGCGCCTGATGCACTACAAGTGGTACGCCGCGCTCGCCTATATCCGCGCCAACCGGCTCAACCACAACGTCATCGAAGGCCCGAACGACCGCTTCGGCATCATGGCCAGCGGCAAGGCCTTCAACGACACGCGCCAGGCGCTGATCGACCTCGGCCTCGACGATGCGGCCTGCCGCCAGCTCGGCATCCGGCTGCACAAGGTCGCGGTCGTCTGGCCGCTGGAGGCGCAGCTCACCCGCGCCTTCGCCACCGGCCTGCAGGAAATCCTGGTGGTCGAGGAGAAGCGCCAGGTCATCGAATACCAGCTCAAGGAAGAGCTCTACAACTGGCGCGGCGACGTCCGCCCCAATGTGGTCGGCAAGTTCGACGAAGGCGAGGTGTACGAGGCCGAGGGCTACTCGGGCGGCGAATGGTCGATGCCCAATCCGACCTCGCACACGCTGCTGCGCGCCAACGCCGACCTGAACCCGGCGCTGATCGCCAAGGCGATCGCGCAGCGCCTGAAGAAGACCGGCATCCTCGCGGCCGCCGGCGCCGACATGGCCGCGCGCATCGACGCGCAGCTCGCGATCCTCGAAGCCAAGGAGCGCGCCATGGCCGGGCCGCAGATCGTCAGCGCGGCCGATGCGGTGCGCCAGCCGTGGTTCTGCTCCGGCTGCCCGCACAACACCAGCACCGTGGTGCCCGAAGGCTCGCGCGCGATGGCCGGCATCGGCTGCCACTTCATGGCGACCTGGATGGACCGCTCGACCATCGGCTTCACGCAGATGGGCGGCGAGGGCGTGCCATGGGTCGGCCAGCAGCCGTTCACGAACGAGCAGCACATCTTCGCCAACCTCGGCGACGGCACCTACTTCCACAGTGGCCTGCTCGCGATCCGCCAGAGCATCGCGGCCGGCGTGAACATCACCTACAAGATCCTCTACAACGACGCGGTCGCGATGACCGGCGGCCAGCAGGTCGGCGAGCGGCCCGAGGGCCATTCGGTGCTGCAGATCGCCGAAAGCCTGCACGCCGAAGGGACGGCCAAGGTGGTGGTGGTCACCGACGAGCCCGAGAAATACGAGGGCCTGCACGTGCCGGGCGACAACGTCAAGGTGCGGCACCGCGACGAACTCGACCAGATCCAGCGCGAGTTCCGCGAGATCAAGGGCACGACCGCCATCATCTACGACCAGACCTGCGCGACCGAGAAGCGCCGCCGCCGCAAGCGCGGCACGGCGGTCGATCCGGCCCGGCGCGTGGTCATCAACGAGCTGGTCTGCGAAGGCTGCGGCGATTGCAGCGTGCAGAGCAACTGCCTGTCGGTCGAGCCGCTGGAGACCGAATTCGGCCGCAAGCGCACCATCAACCAGAGCACCTGCAACAAGGACATGAGCTGCCTGAAGGGCTTTTGCCCGAGCTTCGTGACCGTGGAAGGCGGAGCGCTCAAGAAGAAGGCCAAGGGCAAGGGCGGCGCCACGCCGACCGAACTCGGCGCGCTGACCGAGCCTGCGCTGCCATCGCTTGCCGGCGGCAACGTCTGGGGCGTGGTGGTCGCCGGCGTCGGCGGCACCGGCGTGATCACCATCGGACAGCTGCTCGGCATGGCGGCGCACATCGAAGGCAAGGGCATCGTGACGCAGGACGCGGCCGGCCTCGCCCAGAAGGGCGGCGCGACCTGGAGCCACGTGCTGATCGGCGACACGCAGGACGACATCCGCACCACGCGCGTCGGCACCGCGGCGGCCGACCTGGTCCTGGCCTGCGATCCGCTGGTCAGCGTGAATGCCGAGACGATGGCGCGCATGCGCGAGGGACGCACGCACGTGGCGCTCAACAGCCACAGCAGCCCGACGGCGGCGTTCGTGCGCAACGCCAACTGGCAGAACCCGCAGGATGCCTGCGCCGCGGAGATCGCGCGCGCGGTCGGCGCCGATGCGGTCGGCGCCTTCGATGCCGACGCGGCCGCGACCTCGCTGATGGGCGACAGCATCTACGTCAACCCGATGATCCTGGGCTATGCCTGGCAGAAGGGATGGATCCCGCTCGAGCATGCCTCGCTGATGCGCGCGATCGAACTCAACGCCGTGGCGGTCGATAACAACAAGCTGGCCTTCGAGTGGGGCCGGCAGGCCGCAGAGCGTCCGCAAGAGGTGCAAAAGCACGTGCAGCCTGGCCAGATCGTCGAGTTCAAGAAGCGCGATTCGGTCGACACGCTGGTTGCGCGCCGCGTCGAGTTCCTGACCGGCTACCAGAACGCCGCCTATGCGGCGGAGTACAAGGCCTTCGTCGCCAAGGTGCAGAAGGCCGAGTCGGCGCTGGGCAAGACCAGCCTCGGCGAGGCGGCGGCGCGCTACTTGTTCAAGCTGATGGCCTACAAAGACGAGTACGAGGTCGCGCGCCTGCAGAGCGATCCGGCCTTCCTGGCGCGGATCGAGGGCATGTTCGAGGGGCAGATGGGCAAGGACTTCAAGCTCAACTACCACCTCGCGCCGCCGCTGGTCGCGAAGAAGGACGCCAAAGGCCAGCTCCAGAAGCAGAAATACGGCCCGGCCATGCTGACCGGTTTCCGCCTGCTGGCGAAGCTCAAGGGGCTGCGCGGCACGGCGCTCGACGTCTTCGGCCGCACCGAGGAACGCAAGACCGAGCGCGCGCTGATCGGCGAATACCGGGCGAGCATCGACGAGGTGCTGGCCGGGTTGACCGCCGCCAACCATGCACTGGCGGTCGAAATCGCGAGCCTGCCCGAGCAGATCCGCGGCTATGGCCATGTGAAGGAACGCAACCTGGCCGCCGCCCGCACCCGCTGGGCCGACCTGATGGCCAAGTGGCGCAATCCGCAGCCTGCCGCCCGAGCGGCGGCCTGACGGTTTCCCCGGGTTCCGGCAGTCGACCTCAAAGCCCTGACCGCCCCGGCGGGTTGACCCCGCCAGGGTGGTTTCCGCCGAATACAATTCCGGATGCCGTGCGCGGCCAGGCCCCGCGCTGCGCGGCGTGTTCGCATCGCCGCGGACCGGCGGACCTCCTGTGTTGGACGGGAGGCCGGCGCGCTTGTTTTCTTCCCTCTGCTGGAGATTCCCTTGTTCATTTCCTCTGCTTTCGCCCAGACCGCACCTGCTGCCGGAGGCGGCGACATGTTGTCGTCGCTCGGGAGCATGCTGCCGCTGCTCCTCATGTTCGTGGTGCTGTACTTCGTCATGATCCGGCCGCAGATGAAGCGCCAGAAAGAGGCCCGCGCCATGATCGAGGCCCTCGCCAAGGGCGACGAAGTCGCCACCGCCGGCGGCATCCTCGGCAAGATCACCCAGCTCGGCGAGCAATACCTGACCATTGAAATCGCCAAGGGCATCGAAGTCCAGATCCAGCGCAGCGCTGTCGTCCAGGTCCTGCCCAAGGGCGCGATCAAGTAATGCTCTCCCCCAGCCTCGCCCACTTCGTGTGGCTCGGGCACCCCCCTCCGGGGGGCAACACCAGCGGCCCGGCCAAGCCGGTTCCGCGGTGTTTCACCAACGGGCCGGGCTTCGCCGGCCGAGATCATGAATAGATATCCGGTTTGGAAGTACGCGATCATCGTGATCGTGCTGCTCGTGGGGCTGGTCTACGCCCTGCCCAATTTCTTCGGCGAAGCGCCTGCGGTGCAGGTGTCGGCGGCCAAGTCGACGGCCAAGGTCGACGCCGCTACCCGCAACCGGGTCGGGGAGGCGCTCAAGGCCGCCGGACTGGCGCCCGACCTGCTGACGCTCGACGCCACCTCGGTGCGCGCCCGCTTCACCAACACCGACGACCAGCTCAAGGCGCGCGACGTGCTGCAGCATGCGCTGGTGCCGGACCCGAGCGATCCGCCCTACGTGGTGGCGCTCAACCTGCTGTCGCGCTCGCCGTCCTGGCTGACCGCGCTGCGCGCCTTCCCGATGTACCTCGGCCTCGACCTGCGCGGCGGCGTCGACTTCCTGCTGCAGGTCGACATGCAGGGCGCCATGGACAAGCGCGCCGAATCCTTCGCGGGCGACATCCGCACCGGCCTGCGCGACAAGGGCGTGCGCGGCACCTCGGTCACGCGCGTCGGCCAGACCATCGAGGTCCGCTTCCGCGACACGGCCGGCCTGGAGACGGGCAAGGCGCTGCTCCAGGACCAGTTCCCCGACCTCGTTGCGGTCCAGAGCCAGGAAGGCGCCGACTACAAGCTGACGGCCTCGATCAAGCCCGAGGCCGCGCGCCGCCTGCAGGACGCGGCGCTCAAGCAGAACATCACCACGCTGCACAACCGGATCAACGAACTCGGCGTGTCCGAGCCGGTGATCCAGCAGCAGGGCCTGGACCGCATCGTGGTCCAGCTGCCGGGCGTGCAGGACACCGCCAAGGCCAAGGACATCCTCGGCCGCACGGCCACGCTCGAAATGCGCCTCGTCGACGAGAGCGCCGAAGGGCGGGCCGCCGAGCAGGGCACGGGCCCGGTGCCGTTCGGCTCCGAGAAATTCCTCGACCGCACGGGGCGTCCCGTGATCGTCAAGAAGCAGGTGCTGGTGACCGGCGAAAACCTCACCGACGCCCAAACCGGCTTCGACTCGCAGACGCAGCAGCCCAAGGTCGACCTCACGATGGACGCCAAGGGCGGCCGCATCATGCGCGATGTCAGCCGCGAGAACATGCACAAGCGCATGGCGATCCTGATCTTCGAAAAGGGCCGCGGCGAAGTGCTCACGGCGCCGTCGATCAACGGCGAGCTGGGCAACCGCTTCCAGATCTCCGGTGCCATGAACGTCGTCGAAGCGAACGATCTCGCGTTGCTGCTGCGCGCCGGCTCGCTGGCGGCCCCGATGGAAATCATCCAGGAACGGACCGTCGGCCCGAGCCTGGGTGCCGACAACATCCAGAAGGGCTTCAACAGCGTGATGTACGGCTTCCTGGCCATCATGGTGTTCATGTGCATCTACTACGCGCTGTTCGGCCTGTTCTCGTCGATCGCGCTGGCGGTCAACCTGCTGCTGCTGGTGGCGATCCTGTCGATGCTGCAGGCCACCCTGACCTTGCCGGGCATCGCGGCCATGGCGCTCGCCATCGGCGTCGCCATCGACTCGAACGTGCTGATCAACGAGCGTATCCGCGAGGAACTGCGCGGCGGCGCGTCGCCCCAGGCCGCGATCCATGCGGGGTACGACCGGGCGTGGAACACGATTCTCGATTCGAACGTGACCACCCTGATCGCCGGCATCGCGCTGCTGGCCTTCGGATCCGGCCCGATCCGGGGCTTCGCGATCGTGCATTGCATCGGCATCGTCACCTCGATGTTCTCGGCCGTGTTCTTCTCGCGCGGCCTCGTCAATCTCTGGTACGGCAGCAAGAAGAAGCTCAAGGCCCTGTCGATCGGCACCGTGTGGAAGCCGGCCAACCAGGCCGCGGCCGACGCGAAATAAGGGGCAGACCCAAAATGGAATTCTTCCGTATCCACAGGACGATCCCGTTCATGCGCCATGCGCTGGTGCTGAACGCGGTGTCGGCCGTCACCTTCCTGCTCGCGGTGTTCTTCCTGTTCCACCGCGGGCTCCACCTCTCGGTCGAATTCACCGGCGGCACGGTCATGGAAGTGGCCTACCAGCAGCCGGTCGACATCGGCAAGGTGCGCGAGACCATCGGCAAGCTCGGCTACCAGGACGTGCTGGTGCAGAACTTCGGCACTTCGCGCGACGTGCAGATCCGCCTGCCGGTGCAGAAGGGCCAGACCTCGGCCCAGCAGAGCGAGCAGGTGATGGGGGCGCTCAAGGCGGTCGATCCTTCCGCCACCTTGCGCGGCACAGAGTTCGTCGGGCCGCAGGTGGGCGAGGAGCTCACCACCAACGGCCTCAAGGCGCTCGGCATGGTGGTGGTCGGGATCATGATCTACCTCGCCTTCCGCTTCGAGTGGAAATTCGCGCTCGCCACCGTGCTCGCGAACCTGCACGACGTCGTGATCATCCTGGGCTTCTTCGCCTTCTTCCAGTGGGAGTTCTCGCTGGCGGTGCTCGCCGCGGTGCTGGCGGTGCTGGGCTATTCGGTGAACGAGTCGGTGGTGATCTTCGACCGGGTGCGCGAGAACTTCCGGCGCTACCGCAAGATGAGCACGCGCGAGGTCATCGACAACGCGATCACCTCGACCATCAGCCGCACCATCATCACGCACGGTTCGACCCAGCTGGTGGTGCTCTCGATGTTCTTCTTCGGCGGCCCGACGCTGCACTACTTCGCGCTGGCGCTGACCATCGGCATCCTTTTCGGCATCTATTCGTCGGCGTTCGTGGCCGCGGCCATCGCGATGTGGCTCGGGGTCAAGCGCGAGGACCTGGTCAAGGGGCCGGTCAAGCGCGAGGGGGATCCGGACGATCCGAACGCGGGCGCAACCGTCTGAACATGAAAGGCCGGCGCTGCGTGACCGTGGTGTTGGGGTTGCCGAGCATTGCCCGGCACTTGTGCGCTTGCGCTTCCCGATGCAAGCTCGCGTGATTGTCGAATAATCAAACAGACGTCCTGACTCACCCTCCATGGCCACGCGGTCCCACGCCTCTTCCCTCCAGATCTCCCGCGAGACGCGCGAGCGTTTCGTCGCCGCCACCGAGGGGCTGATCGAGCCGGTGGCCCATGCGATCGGCGAAAGGCTGGTGGCGCTGGCCTCGCAGACCGGCAATGC
Organism: Variovorax sp. HW608; assembly: GCF_900090195.1. Lineage (NCBI taxonomy): Bacteria > Pseudomonadati > Pseudomonadota > Betaproteobacteria > Burkholderiales > Comamonadaceae > Variovorax > Variovorax sp. HW608. Next base: position 7,554,114 of record NZ_LT607803.1, on the reverse strand, counting down.
GCGGGACATGCAGGAGAACCGGGACGGCTTCCTCGCATTTCAGTCGCACGGGGCCGACTGGGCCGCGCATACGCGCCAGGCGTGGCGCAAGGCGCTGGCGAGCAGTTCGTCGGCCGGGTCGTCCTCCAATTCGCTGTCGCGGCTCGAATTGATCGGCGACGAGGTCGTCGAGACCAACATCCTGTCGTCTCGGCTTGCGCAGACCATCCAGGACAAGGCCAGCTTCGAGCTCAACGACCTGCGGCTGCGCATCCAGCATCTCGACGGGACGAGCGAGCTCGACGCCAAGGACGTGCTGAAGCCCGAGGCGTTCGCCAAGGTGCTGGTCGACCAGTGGCTCGCCAACGGGATGAGCCGGGACCTCTGGATCAAGGTCCAGGACCAGGTGCAGACGCACATGGTCGACGCGATGGTGAAGGCCTACAAGGACGCCAACGCATTCCTGATCAGCCGGGACGTGATGCCCGAGATCGACCTCAAGAGCTTCGTGCGCCGCACCGGCTCGGTGAATTCGGGCGCGGCGGGGCTCGGCGGCAGCTTCGCGGCTTCCCATGCCTCGGGAAGCGCGTCGATGGGCATCTCGGCGCAGCAAGCGCAGAGTCCGCGCGGCGGCTATGCCCTGCCCGCGGGCAGCTTCGCCCCGGCGGCGATCGGTGTCGGCATGGGGCGCGGCGGAGCAGCCGTCACGGCCGGCGACGCCATGGGCGGCAACGGTGGTTCGCCGCTGGTCGTTGCGCGCCAGCGGGCCCAGGGCGTTCTGCTCAATCTCAAGCGCTTCGTGACGGCGCGCATCGGCGGCGACATCAGCCAGCATCGGCCGGCGGCCGTCGGCGGCGACGTGGTGGGCGGGCCGGCGGGCGTGGCGGGTGCACCGGCATTCGCCGCCGCGATCGCGGATGCCGAGGTCGCCTACCAGGCGGCCGCCTCGCAGTACGTCGTGGGGGATGAGGCGACGGCCGTCCTGCAGGCAACGGTGGACCTTCGCCGCCGCAGCGCCGAACTGAAGAAGAAGGCGCCGACCACGGCCGACAAGGCCACGGTGGAGATCGTGGCGCTGATGTTCCAGGCGATCCTCGCGGAGGAGCGCATCCCGTTCTCGGCGCGCGTGTGGTTCGCGCGCCTGCAGATGCCGGTGCTGCGCGTGGCGATCGCCGAGCCCGAGTTCTTCGGCACCCTGCAGCACCCGGCGCGCATGCTGATCGACCGCATGGGTTCCTGCGTGATGGGCTTCGATGCCGCCGCCATCTCGGGCAGCGCGCTCGAAGGCGAGATCCGCCGCGTGGTGCAGGTGATCGAGCAATACCCCGAAACAGGTCAGCGGGTGTTCAAGCTGGTGTTCGACGAATTCGTCGCCTTCCTCAACAAGTACCTCACGCAGAGCGACACCGCCCAGAAGGTGATGAGCGTCGCCCAGCAGGTCGAGCAGAAGGAGACGATGGCGATCCAGTACACCATCGAGTTGCGCAAGATGCTCAACGACATGCCGGTGCGCGAGGAGATCCGCGAGTTCCTGTTCAAGGTCTGGGCCGAGGTGCTGGCCATCGCCGCGTTGCGCTATGGCCCGCAGGACGAGCAGACCGTGATGCTGAAGCGTTCCGCTTCCGACCTCGTCTGGGCCGCGAGCGCCAAGCCGAACCGCAACGACCGCACCCGCGTGATCCAGGACCTTCCCAAGCTGTTGCAGCGTCTGCGGCAGGGGATGACGCTGCTGGGCATCGTCGGCGACACGCAGGAGCAGCATATCAAGACCATCGGCGCGACCCTGTCCGATGCGTTCATGTCGAAGACCGAAGCGATCCCGCAGGCCAAGATCGAGGCGATGGCGAAGCGCCTCGCCAACCTCGAAGACTTCGTGTCCGACGAAGGCACGATGGACGTGCCGCTCGATGCCGCCAGCATCGAACTCCTGCTCGGTGTCGATGCCGCCTCGATCGAGGTCGTGCCCGACACCGGCACCAAGGTCGGCGAAGACATGCTCGCCTGGGCGCACGAGCTCCAGGTGGGCAACTGGTTCATGCTCGACCACAACGATCGGGTCAGCCAGGTCCAGTTCGTGTGGCGCAGCGAGCGCAAGCAGCTTCACCTGTTCGCGTCCAGCGACGGACGCAGCTTCCTGATCCAGGTGGGCCGTCTGGCGTCCTATCTGCAGGCCGGCCTGCTGGTGCCCGCCGAAGAAGAGACCCTCACGGTCCGCGCCACGCGCGAAGCCCTCGCCAAGCTGGACGCCAACCCCGAGCGTCTGCTCAATTAGCTCGCCCCCAGGCTTGCTCACTTCGTGTAGCCGCCAACCCCCTACCGGGGGCGCAGTCAGCGGCCCGGCAAAGCCGGTTCCGCGACTGCCCACGAACGGGCGTGCGCTGCGCGCCGCCGAAGACAGGCCAGCGGCAGGGGTGCCCGAGCACACGCAGTGAGGGGCTGGCGGCGAGCCCTTAATGGGCGATACGGTCGTCCGAGTCGTCGCAGAGCTCGTCCAGCACCAGCGCATCGGGCTCGAGGCCGGTGGACCAGTGCACCATCAGCACGATGATCTTGAGCTCGTCGATCGTCAGCGGCTCGCCGGGCGTGGCCATCGCGCGTTCGATCACGATCTCGCGCATCCCTGTCGGCAGCACGCCCGAGGATTCGAGGAAGCTGATGAAGCCCAGGGACTCGGGGCCGATATGTTCCTGCTCGGAACGCGAGTAGACGCGGATCGAATCCGGCGATTGGGGAATGACGTCGTCGCTTCGGCTGCGCAGGCCCACCGTGGCGCTTGCGTCGTCGGCGTGGCGGTCGAGCTGAATGCCCTGGGTGGCGAGACTCAGGCCGTCGAGCCAGTGCAGCGCCTCGCGGATCTCGTCCGCATCGAAGCCCTGAGCGCTGAGCTTGCGGCCCAACTGTTCGGGTGCGGGACATGCATTGCCGCGCCAGTAGTTTTCGTAGACAAAAACGAGCACTTCGAACATGGGTTCAATATAGCCCAGTCAAGGTGCCATGCCGCGTCAGTTGCGTGAACAAGACGATGTTTGTGTGAAGAGGGACTCAGCCGCGCGCGACGCGCTGGAACAATCCGCCAGGCAGCCGGGCCACGTGGCCTTCCAGTTCGAGCTCCAGCAGCCGGGCCTGCAATTGCGCAGCGCTCCAGCCGGTGCGGGCGCACAGCGAATCGAGGCTGACCGGGTCGAAACCGAGATCGGCCAGCAGGCCGGAATCGTCGGCCGAGGCTGGCTCGGCCTGTTCGGGTTGTGCGGCGGCAACCGGCGCGTCGAATCGCAATTCTTCGAGCACGTCGCCGACCGACTCGACCAGCTTTGCGCCCTGGCGTATCAGCGCATGGGCGCCGCGCGATTGCGGCGAATGGATCGAACCGGGGATCGCGAACACCTCCCTGCCCTGTTCCGCAGCCAGCCGCGCGGTGATCAGCGAGCCCGAGCGAAGCGCGGCCTCGACCACGAGCGTGCCGCGCGCGAGGCCCGCGATGATGCGGTTGCGCTTCGGAAAGTTCTGGTTGAGCGGCGGCGTGCCCAGCGGGTATTCGCTCACGATCAAGCCGTGGGCCGCGATGCGATGCGCCAGGTCGCGATGCCGGACCGGGTAGACGCGATCGAGCCCGGTGCCGACGACCGCCACGGTCGCGAGACGGTCGGCAGGACCGCCGGCCTCGAGTGCGCCGGTGTGCGCGGCGCCGTCGATGCCCAATGCAAGGCCGGAAATCACCGTGATACCGGCCTCGCCGAACGCACGCGCGAATGCGCGCGCGGTCTCTTCACCCTGCGCGGTGGGATTGCGGCTGCCGACCATCGCGATGCTGCGGCCCAATTGCGTCAGATCGAAGGCCGGCGCGCCGAGCAGGTAGAGCATCAACGGCGGGTCCGCCGTTTCGAGCAGCGAGGCCGGGTAGCCCGCATCGCCCAGCGTCACGATGCGCCGGACAGCGCCGTCAGCGTCGGTGCCCTGCAGCCAGTCGAGCGTCTGCCGGAGTTGTGTCTCGAACCCGTCGGGTACCTGCTGCAGCGCATGCGCCTGCGCGTCGGCCACGACCTGGAGGAGCGCCTCTCGCGATTGCGTGAAAACCTGCGAAGGCAGTCCGAACGCCGCCAGCAGCTTGCGCCCGGCCGTGTTGCCGACGCCCGGTGTCAGCGCGAGGCGGAGCCAGCCGGCGAGTTCCTCGCGTTCCACGCGAACCCGATGGACGCCTCAGGGATTGACCAGCAGGTCGCCCACCCGCGGCGTGTCGTTGATCTCCAGCACGAGGGCATAGGAAACCCTCTCGAACGGACGGAACACCATCAAGAGGCCGATGCGCTCGTTCGGCAGCTTCAGCGTTTCCTTGGCGGCACCGGTCTTGTCGACGATGGTTTCGCCGTTCTTGAGGATCGCCAGCACGTGTCCGGACTCGATGCCGTCGCGCAGGCCCTTGTTGATCGCCACCACCTGGTTCTGGGCGGCGAACTGCACCGCATTGCCGTAGACAGAGACGATGCGGCCTTCGATCGGCTGCTGCGGGGCGCGCGGCACGTAGCTCAGGAGTTCGCGCGGAGGCTCCGGCAGCAGGCGGTCGCCGGCGCGCATCTCCTCGCGCGCGGAAACGATGTCGATGGTGGCCGGCACGACGCTCACGACCTCCTTGCCTTCGACCATTTCGCTCAAGGTCGACTCGCCGCGCTGCAGCTGGGCCTTGCCGAGGTACTGGGCTTCGTAGCCGAGGATTTCGCCGGTGCCCGGGTCCTTCAGCGGCGTGGCGTCGCGGAAGATCCGGAAGGTCTTGATCGGGCCGGCCGTTTCGACGAGCGGCGAGTTGATGTCGCCGCGCGCATAGGCGCGATCGCCGCGGGACAGCAGCACGCGGCTGTCGTTGCCCGCGACGATGCGCGGCGCGGTGGCGAGCGTGTTCTCGTCCACCACCACCGGCTCGGCGAGGAAGGGTTCGATCAGGCTCGGGTTGAGGGTCGGCAGCGCCATGCCGGACAGCGATTCATAGCGCGTGTGCGGCGACAGCTTGATGGTGCCTTCGGGCCCGCCGGAGCCGCGCCGGGTGCTCAGGCGGGCACGGCCGCCGGTCTTGTCGAGATAGAGCACCTGGCCCGGATAGATCCGGTGCGGGTTGTGGATCTCGCTCATGTTCATGCCCCACAGCTCGGGCCAGCGCCACGGGCTGCGCAGATAGAGGCGCGAAATGGCCCACAGCGTGTCGCCGCGCTTGACGGTGTATTCGTCGGGCGCGTTGGGCGCCAGTTCGCTGACGGGAATGCCGGCCTGCGCGGTTTGCTGGGCGGTGGCGCGCTGCTGCGGCGTGACGGGGTAGTTCTGTGCGGATGCGGTGGTGCCTGCGAAGCTCGCAATGGCAAGGGCTGCCAACGTGGCGAAGAAGCTGGGACGCAGGTGTTCGTTGGCTCGGAATTTATTCATGGTTGAATGGTGTGCACACACTGCGCCACGCAGAACGTACGAATCCTCACAATTTGCTACGAATTTTGCGCTGAAGCCCCAGATAGGGCAATGTAAATCCCGCGCACCGCTCCGAGGCGTCGCGGAAATGGCGAAAATAGCGACAACTTTTCCTCGCTTTCATGGCAAAACGAACCATTTTGAGTTACCCCGACGCTCGCCTGCACACGGTGGCCAAACCGGTGCAGGGCGTCGATGCGCGCATCAAGACGCTGGTCGCCGACATGCTCGAGACCATGTACGACGCCAACGGCATCGGGCTCGCCGCCACGCAGATCGACGTGCATGAGCGGCTGGTCGTGATCGACGTGTCCGAGGAACGCAACCAGCCCCTGGTGCTCATCAATCCCGAGATCGTCTGGGCGAGCGACGAAAGGGTCGTCAACGAAGAAGGCTGCCTGTCGGTGCCGGGCATCTACGACGGCGTGGAGCGCGCCACCGCCGTGCGCGTGACGGCGCTCGACGCGGACGGCGAACCGCAGGACCTCGAGGCCGAGGGCCTGCTCGCGGTCTGCATCCAGCATGAACTCGATCACCTGCTGGGCAAGGTCTTCGTCGAATACCTGTCGCCGCTGAAGCGCAACCGCATCAAGAGCAAGCTGCTCAAGCAGCAGCGCGCAGAACAGAAGACCGATCAACGCGAAGGACGTAGCTGATCATGAAGCGTGCGTGGCTCGCGGCCGTTGTCGTGGCGTCCGTCCTGGTGGGTTGTGCCAGCGAGCCGACGCGACTGCCGCTCGGCACCACGCGCGACCAGGCGCTTTCGCAGCTCGGCAGGCCGACGGCGACCTATCCGCTGCAGGGCGGTGGCGAGCGGCTCCAGTACTCACGCGCGCCGATGGGCTTCGAGGTCACGAATATCGACGTCGATGCGAGCGGCCACGTGGCGTCCATCCGGCAGGAACTCTTCGAGGGCCTTTTCGACAGCACCATCAAGCCCGGCGTCTGGCGCGTCGAAGACGTGCTGCGCACCTACGGCCGCCCGTATGAGATCACCCGCGTGACCTCCTTCAGCGGCGATGTCTGGACCTGGCGCTACAAGGCCATCAATGCGCGCCGGCTGCTCTATATCTATGTGGGGCCGGACGGGGTGGTGGACCACTATCACACGGGCGACGATCTGACCGTCTTTCTGATCAACCGGTGAGCGCGATGAAAGTTGCGTTCGCGGGCACGCCCGAATTCGCCCGCGTCGCGCTGGAAGCGATCGCCGCGGCCGGCCACGAGATCGTCCTCACGCTGACCCAGCCCGACCGCCCGGCGGGCCGCGGGATGAAGCTGCAGGCTTCGCCGGTCAAGCAGTTCGCGGTGTCGCGCGGCTGGCCGGTGATCCAGCCTCGGAGCCTGCGGCTCGATGGCAAGTACCCCGGCGACGCCGAAACCGCGCGTGGTGCGATCGCGGATTCGAAGGCCGACGTCATGGTCGTGGCCGCCTACGGCCTGATCCTTCCGCAGTGGGTGCTCGATGCCCCGCGGCTTGGCTGCCTCAACATCCACGCGAGCCTGCTGCCGCGATGGCGCGGCGCCGCGCCGATCCACCGCGCGATCGAAGCCGGCGACGCCGAGACCGGCATCACCATCATGCAGATGGACGCCGGCCTCGACACCGGCGACATGCTGCTGCGCGAAGCGATGCCGGTCGGCGACGACAGCACCGCGCGCCTGCACGACCGGCTCGCGGCGCTCGGCGGCCGCATGATCGCCCTGGCGCTCGAGCAGGCGCAGGCCGGCGCGCTCCACGCCGTTGCGCAGCCCGCCGAGGGCGTGACCTACGCGCACAAGGTCGAGAAGGCCGAGGCGAACGTGGACTGGTCGCAGGACGCCGCCGCGATCGTGCGCCGCATCCGCGCCTTCGATCCGTTCCCCGGTGCGAGCAGCACGCTCGACGGCGAGACCATCAAGCTCTGGGCCGCGCAGAACGGCGGCGAGGCGCCCTCCGAAGCGCCCGGCACCGTGCTCGCCGTCGGTCCGGCCGGCATTGCCGTCGCGGCCAAGGGATCGGTCGTCGTCGTCTCCGAACTCCAGCGCGCAGGCGGCAAGCGCCTGCCGGTGGCCGATTTCCTGCGAGGCTTCGACGTGAAGCCGGGACAGGTCTTCGGCTGATGTTCCTCTCGCCATCGATCCGCCGCCAACCGGAATTTCGCGAAGGCATTCGCGACATGTCGCCGATCGCGCTCGGCATCGGCGCATGGGGGCTCATGACCGGCGTCGCGATGCTCAAGTCGGGCATGAGCGTGGTCGAGGCCGTCGCGATGACCCTGCTGGTCTACGCCGGCAGCTCGCAGCTCGCGTCCATCCCGCTCTTGATCGCCGGCGCGCCGGCCTGGGTGATCCTGGCGACCGGCTTCTGCGTCAACCTGCGCTTCGTGGTCTTCAGCCTGCATCTGCGGCCGTATCTCATGCACATGCCGCGCTGGCGCCGCATGACGCACGGCTATCTCACGGCCGACATGAGCTACGCGATGTTCACGCGCAGGTACGCCCGTGCGCCCGAGACCGAGGCCGAGAGGCGCGCGCAGGAGGCCTACCTCACCGGCAACTACTGCGTGACCTGGTGCGCATGGATCGGCCTGAGCCTGCTCGGCATCTTGCTGGCGAACATGATCCCGCCGAGCTGGGGCCTCGGCTTCGCGGGCGTGCTGAGCCTGGTGGCGATCGTCTGTTCGATGGCGAGCACGCGCCTGCGCGTGCTCGCGGTGGCGATCGCCGGCGCGACCGCGGTCGCGGCCTATGCGCTGCCGCTCAAGCTCAACATCGTCGCGGGCATCGGCGTCGCGGTGCTGCTGTGCTTCTGGCTCGAGCGGCAGTTCGAGCTCGATCCCGACGCGGAGGACGATAAATGAGCCTCGCCAGTGGGCAAACCGATGTCTGGACGCTGGCGGTCATCGTCGGCCTCGCGGGCGTCACGGTGCTGACGCGCTGCTTCTTCTTCATCCTCGACCGGCCGTGGGGCCTGCCGGACTGGGCGCATCGCGCCCTGCACTACGCGCCGGCCGCCGCGCTGGCGGCCGTGGTGATTCCCGAAGTCGTCATGACGCAGGGCCATCTCACGGCGACCCTGCAGGATGCGCGCCTCTACGGCGCGGTGGCCGGGGTCGCCTACTACTTCTGGCGCGGCGGCGTGCTCGGGACGATGCTCGCGGGCATGGCGGTCTACCTGCCGCTGCACCTGGGCCTGGGCTGGTAGGGCGCGCCCGGGCCTGGGCGGGTGTTCAGACGATCAGCGCGGCGGCTGGGACCGACTCGCGCCCGAAGCCGCCTGTCAACCCGCTTGATTGCCGGCGCCGCAAGGGGTCGTACGCCTTGCCGTATCCAGCCACGGGTCTGTGGCGTCGCGCCGTCACAGCAGGCTGACGCGATCGCCCAAGCCGCAGAAAACGTATCGATCGCCGAACACCTCGTTCAGCGCGGCAAATGCGGGCTCGCCGGTGCAGTGGCCCGGCGCGATGCGTTGTAGGTGCCAGTCGTCACGCAGGGCGTATGAGACGCGGCGGATTTCTGGCTCGGCCGTGAGCAGGAGATGCAAGCCGCCGAACAAGCCGGCCAAGCGCCTGTCGATCACGCTTGCGACGCGCAGGATGTTCTCGATGCCGGGATGGGAGCAACCGACAACGATGATCAGCCCCTGGGATGTGCTCAGGGCGAGCGACAGTTCACGCAATTCGCGCGTGCCAGGCATGTCGGAAACGACGGGAATCAGGTGCACACCTGGCGCGATCTCGGTCAACTCCTTTGTCCAGACGAATTTCGCGTCAGGCCAGGGACTGCCGTGCCGGATCGTTTCCGGTGGCTCGCCGTTGTAGTAGCGCATGTAGTTCGGCAGGGTGTGACAACGCGGATAGAAGAGGCCGGGCAGACAGGAGCCGAACACTCCGTAGGTCTCCTCCGGCGTGTATATCGTTAGCGTGGGGTGAGCTTGCAGCAGATGGTTGAGCCCGCTGGTGTGATCACCATGGCGATGCGAAATCACAGCGAAATCGAGCGCTCGAAGGTCGATGCCGAGTGCATCGACGTTGTGTGCGAAGACTCGCGCGTTGTTGCCGGTGTCGAACAGGATCCGCAGCCCGCCGAATTCAATCAACGCAGCGAATCCCCAATCCTGGCGGAGCGAAGAAGGCTTGCCGAAGGAATCGTGCAGGATGGTGATGTGACCGGGCTTCGACGCATCCAGTGCCATGCCGCTCTCCTGATGTCTGCCCGCCACCGGGCGTCCTGCGATGACCGACATCATCAATCCGGGGGACGCGCTGCGCAAGGTGAGGCTTCAGGAACCTGCATGGGAGCGGACGGCCGTGGAAGTCTGCAAGTGGCCGATCTGCGAAGTTCTACGTTCCGTTTTCTCCTTCGCCTCGCCTTCCGAGGGCCCGATCGGCAAGGGGATCTTGGCTAACCTTTGCCTTCATACTGCGACGGCGTCACGCCAGCGCGCGCGAGGAACTCGCGTACATGCATGAGACCGCTCGCGTCAAGCACATTGCTGTGGTGCGGCCGGTGCAGTATGCCCTCCATGCGATTGAGCTTCACGCGGACTCTTGCGCCCGAGATCGGCTCCAGCGATGCACCGACGTGCTTCAGCAAGGATTCGATGTCGCGCCAATGTATGTTGCCACTTGGCGGGTCGTGAAAGATCGTGCGAAGGAGGTTTGCGGCGCGGCGATTCATCGAGTTCTCACAGGACGCAGTGGGACACAAACTCCTCCGAGGCTCGTAGCGAGGCCAATCCGTTTCGGCGATCAACCTGCAATCGCCGCGAGAGCTTTCGCGCCGTCGTGAAAGACGGGCCAGCCATCGCCCACGAGGACAGTTTCGATCTGCGGATACTCGTTGACGATTCGCTTCACCGAGGCAACGGCACGAGTGCGGTCTGCGAGCTTGGCGTCAGGCAACAGATTGAGTGTGCCTCCCACATGACCGCGTATGAGGTCACCGGTGACGAGCGTCGTCTTCTCCAGCACGAGCGCGAGTTCGCCGGGAGTCTTGCTCCCTTGCATTTCGAGCACGCGCAGGCCAGGTGCCGGTTCGTCACCTTCACCGAGCCAGTGGGTGCATGGCAACGGGAAACTGTCACGTTCGGCCCTCGGTCCATACAACGTGGCGCGGAATTGCTGCGCAAGGCTCTGCGCGCCTCGGACATGGTCGGAATTCGTGACGACGATCAGCGTCGCGCCGCCCAAGCTTTCGAGATGCGCGCGATCGTGTTCACTCATCGGCAATGGATCGATGAGGACATTGCCGCCGGATCTGACCCACGCCACGCTGCAGAAGTCGATGTTTCGGCTTTCATCGAAGCACGACCAGGCGAAGAGATCAGGACGGTGTAAGCGTTTCATGGCCTGTAGGGCGAGGTGACACGCCCTCAAGAACCGATGTTACGCGCAGCGAGCGCGGCCAACCACCAGATGCCGCACGTTGAACATGGTGACCGTCCGCTCAGCGACACAAGGTTGAGTGTCGCGTTGTGGCCGGGTGCGGAAGTCCAGGTCACATGAGGCCGTGTGGTTGGCGGGCTTCCAAACAAGATCGCGCCCTTTTTCGACGCGACGCGCACAGTGTGGCAGTGCTAATCGAGCTGCACCCCGGCCGTCTTGATGATCTGGCCCCAGCGCTCGTTCTCGGACCGCGCGAGCTTGTAGAAGTCCGGCGGCGTGCCGGGCAGCGCCTCGAAGCCGAACTCGGCGAAGAGCTTGACCACCTTCGGCGCTTGCATGGCCTTGTTGAGTTCGCTGTTCAGGCGCGCGACCGCATCCTTGGGCATGCCCGCCGGGCCGATCAGGCCGTGGAAGGCGTAGGCGTTGACGTCCTTGAAGCCCAGTTCGGCGAAGGTCGGCACCTCAGGCAGTGCCGCGGCCCGCTGCGGCAGCGCGATCGCCAGCACGCGGACCTTGCCGGCCTTGATCGCCTGCAGGCCCGAGGCGAGGTCCAGCATCATCGTGGGCACCTGTCCGCCCATCACGTCGGTCATTGCCGGCGCGGCGCCCTTGTACGGCACGTGCTGGATGTCGATGCCGGCCTTCTGCTTGAAGAGCTCCATCGCCATGTGGTGCGGCGAGCCGTTGCCCGGCGACGCGTAGCTCACCTTCTGCGGATGCGCCTTCACGTAGCCCACGAACTCCGCGACCGTCTTCGCCGGGAAGTCCGGATGCACCACCAACGCGACCGGGAAGCGGCCGATGGCGCCGATGTAGGTGAAGTCCGAGGCGGGCTTGTACGGCAGCTTGGCGAACATGTGCTCGTTGAAGAGCAGCGCCGCGTTCTCGGCCTGCATGATGGTGTAGCCGTCGGGCTTGGCCTGCATCATCACCTGCACGCCGATGTTGGTCGATGCGCCGGGCCGGTTGTCGATCACGATCGGCTGGCCGAGCGAAGGCTGCATGGCGTCGGCGAGTGCCCGCGCGAGGTTGTCGGTGCCGCCGCCGGCCGCGTAGGGAACGATCCAGCGCACCGGCTGGGCAGGATAGCTGGACTGGGCCGGCGCATGGCTGGCCAGCGTGATCGCGAGGCCGGCGGCCAGCAGTTGCAGAAGTCGTCGCATCAAGGTTGTCTCCATTTGAAGGTTGTCGATATCAGCCGCGCAGGATCTGCCAGAGCTCGCGGTCGCGCTCGGCAGTCCAGATCACGGGGTGTTCGATGCCGCGCAGTTCGTCATAGGCGCGCGACACGTCGAAGGGCAGCACATGCTGGAAGACCGGCCATTCGCCGAAGCGCGGCTTCATCGCCTGCTCGGCGCGCTCGAAGCAGCCGCGCAGGCTGTCGCCCGTCGCGATGCCGGCGCGTACGCTGTCGAGCAAGGTCGAGAGGAAGGCCTGGGTGAGCTGGATCGCCTCGGCGCAGTTGGCTTCGCCCTGGAGCACGGCGCCGCGGCCGGGCACCAGCACGCGCGGGCGGAGCGCCGCGACCGCATCGAGCGTGCCCGCCCAATCCTGGATGTAGGCATCGCCGGCATAGACGCCGCAGCGGTTCTCGACCACGTCGCCCGAGAAGAGCACGCCGCAGTCCGGCAGCCATGCGACGGTGTCGCCGCCCGAATGGCCGCGGCCGAGGCACATCAGGCGCACTTCGCGCTGGCCGAGCCAGAGGCTCATCTCGCGCTCGAAGCTCATCGTCGGTTCGGTGAGGCCGGGGATCTCCTCGACGCCGGCGAAGAGACGCGGAAAGCGTCCGACCTCCGAATCGAAATCGGCCTGTCCGCGCTCGCGCACCCAGTCCAGCGTGCCCTTGCTCGCGATGATCGCCTCCACCTCGCCGAAGGCGCTCGCGCCCATCACGCGCACGGCGTGGTAGTGGGTGAGCACGATGAACTTGATCGGCTTGTCCGTGACCTTGCGGATGTCGGCGAGGAAGTCGCGCGCCATGCGCGGCGTGGGCCGGGTGTCGATCAGCACCACGTACTCGTCGCCGACGATGAAGCCGCAGTTGGGATCGAAGTCGCTGATATAGCCGTAGACGTCGGGCGCGAGTTCGCACAGCTGCGGCTTCTGCTCGCGGGTGTCGGCGGCAGAAGCGAAGGAGACGGATTTGCTCATGTGGGATGGCGTGGGTTGTCTGTCGTGGGGGTGTTGCCGCTTTCGCGGGCGGCGGCGATGCAGTCCAGCAGCACTTGCTGGTCGCCGCACTGGTTGGCCAGCAGCAGCACGAGGCGGGCGTTGTAGTCGGCGCTCTGGGCTTCGGTGAGGCCTTCGTGCGCGGCGATCCAGGCCGCGTAGAAGCCGTCGGGGTCGGGGATGTGGGGCTCGGTGATCATGGTCTTCGGAGTCAGCGATGTGCGAGCGCGGTGTGGAGCGCGGCGGCGATCGATGCGGGCGTCGGGTCGTTCAGCAGCGCGCCACGATAGGCGTCTGGCCGCACGATGCAGAGGCTGCCGGGCGTTGCAGCGCCGAGATGCCGGGCCAGCACGTCATCAGGCTGCAGCGTGGGCAGGCCGCTGTCGCCGCCGACCGCGACGAGCCGCAGCGGCAACGAGGCCTCGAGGGCCGATGCGTCATTCGCCTGCGCGCGCGTCGGCGCGAACCAGAGGCCGAGGCATTGCGTGCCGTCGGCCAGCAGGGCCGCGATCGTGGTCGGCGTTCCGCCCTGCCATCGCAGCGGAATGTTCTGCACCGTCTTCGCGCCGGCCGGCAGATGCGTGGCCGCGGGATAGTCGTTGGCGACCGACATGCGGCCCGTGTTGACCAGCGCCCGCGCGAAGGGATGGCGCTGCGCGAGTGCGACGACCGCGCGGCGGATCGTGTGCTCGGCCGGCGACCGCGGCGCGAGAAAGCGCGCCGAGCGGCTGGTGACGCGCAGGTTCTCCACCGCGGCGGGGCGGCGCTCCGCGTCGTAGGTGTCGAGCAGCGCATCGCCCGCAAGCCCTTGCGTGACGAGCGCGAGCTTCCATCCGAGATTCGCCGCATCCTGGATGCCGCTGTTGCCGCCGCGCGCGCCGAAGGGACTCACGACGTGCGCCGAATCGCCGATGAAGAGGATCCGGCCGTGGCGGAAGTTGTCGAGCAGGTGGTCGCGGTAGCCGTACGGGCCGATCCACACGAACTCGAATTCCACGCCGGGCCCGAGCTGCTCGCGCAGTCGTGCGCCGGCCACTTCGGGCTTGCTGATGTGCGCGGTGTCGCAGTCCTCCGGCATCTGGTAGTCGATGCGCCAGACGCCGTCGCCCATCAGGTGCTGCCACACGGCGCGGCCTTCGTTGAAGGGCGCATCGACCCAGGTCCAGCGCTCGGTCGGCAGCGGCTTCTTGAAGCGCACATCGGTGATGCACCAGCGGTCGGTGCTGCGCGAAGGATGCGCCTCGATGCCGAGCTGCGTGCGGATCGGGCTGTTCGCGCCGGTCGCGTCGACGAGGTGGTCGGCCTCGATGGTGTAGCTGCCGGCCGGCGTCTCCACCGCGATGCGAACCCCATCGGCGAGCGGCGTCACCTGCGTCACGCGATTCTTCCAGCGCAGCTCGGTCAGGCCGAGTTCGTGGATGCGGTCGACCAGGAACCACTCGATGTAGAACTGCTGCAGGTTGATGAAGGGCGGCTGCGCCGAGACGCTGTCGGTCTTCAGGTTGAAGTTGTAGACCTCCTTGTCATCCGAGAAGGTGCGGCCGAAGGACCAGGTGATGCCCTTTTCGACGATGCGCTCGTAGATGCCGAGGCGCGCGAAGATCTCCAGGCTCTTCTGCGCATAGCAGATGCCGCGCGACGAGGCGCCGCGCACGCCGACCGTGTCGTCCTCGTCGAGCAGCACCGCGCGCACGCCGCGGCTCGCGAGGTCACAGGCCAATGTGAGGCCGGCAGGGCCGGCGCCGACGATCACGATCGGGTGGCGCACGACCGCGGCGCTTGCGAGTTCAGGCGGCGGCACGAACGGCCAGCTAGGCAGTTCGTACGCAGGAGCGAAGGTGTAGGTTTCCATCGGGGTCTGCGATGTGTTCACAGGGCGTGCGCCCATTCGGCGATGGCATCCGCGGCGCGCGGCACGAGCTCCGGTTGTCCCGCGAGGTAGTGGTTGCCGCCGACGATGTCGACGTTGCGGATGCGATCGCCGCCGGCCGCCATCCATGCGTCGCGCGTGCTCGGGAAGGTGGACTGGTCGGCGGTGTAGGTCAGGAGCAGCTTCGGGCAGGTGGTGCGCGCGAGGTTCGTCGGCCCGTCGGCCTGCGAGCGCGAGGACCACTGCGACAGGAAGGCCGTCAGCGAGCTCGTGCGGCCCATCGCGTTGCACGAGTAGTTCACCTGCCGCGCATCGCCCCAGACGCTGCCCGGCGCGCGATCGTTGGCGTCGAGCGAGAGGTCCACGCAGCGCGGATCGGCATGCGTGCGGTAGACGATGAAAGCCTGGTCGCGCGGCGCCCCGGGCGTGCTGCGAAGCTGGCAGAGGCGCTCCAGCGCCCAGTGCTCGATGCGGTCGAGCCGCGCCTTCTGCGCCGCGCTGAAGCGGGCGAGGAAGTCGGCGTCGTAGGGCACGCGATGGCGAGAGTCGTACATGTCGAGCTCGGGGTCGACCGAGAGCGGATCGTGCTCGTCGGTCAGCGAAGGATCGATCCAGTCGCGCATCAGCCGCGTGCGCCCGAGGTGCGCGGCGCACAGCGCGATGCCGTCCACCGGCGGCAGGTCGTCGGGATGCAGATGCGTCGGATCGCCGTCCGCGAAGTGGTGCGCCGTGAGCTGCTCGGCCTGTGCCTGGTAGAAGCTCGCGAGCGCCGCGCCGCCCGAGTTGCCGATCAGCACGACCTTCTCGTAGCCCATCGCGCGCAGGTGCTTCACGCCGGCGCCGAGGTCCTGGATCGCGCGCTCCATCAGCAGCACCGTGTCGTTGCCCATGTAGCGCGAGTTCAGGCCCATGCAGCAGATGCCGCGCTCGGCCAGCGGGCCGATCAGGTAGTGGCCCATGAAGTTGCTCGTGGGGTGCATCACGATCGCGGCGAGCTTCTTCGGGCCGGCCGGTGCGCGGTACGCGCCATAGATGCGCGGGCGCAGCATCTGCAGGCCCGACTGGCTTTCGAGCGCGGCGCCGGGCTTGATGTCGATGACCGCGAGTTGCAGTTCAGCCATGCGCCGCCTTTCGCAGCGCGGCCTTGCGCTCGGTCCAGGCGTCGAGCGCGGCGCGGGCCTTGAGTGCGTGGGCGTCCATCTCGGACTTCGGCACCGTGGGCGTGGTGAGTTCGAGCCGGATGCCGTTCGGGTCGAAGAAGTAGATCGACTCGATGATGTGATGGTCTGTCGGCCCGAGCACTTCGACGCCCGCCGTTTCGAGCCGCGACTTGGCCGCCATCAGATCTTCGACCGAATCGACGCGCAGCGCGATGTGGTTGACCCATGCGGGCGTGTTGGGCGAAGGCAGCGCCGCCGCGTCGTCGCCGAGATCGAAGAAGGCGATGTACGAGCCGTCGCGCATCTGGAAGAAGATGTGCACGTAGGGGCAGTACTCGCCGGTGCTCGGCACATGATCGCTCTTGATCACGTGCGCGAGCGGCAGGCCCAGCAGGTCTTCGTAGAAGCGGCGGGTTTCCTCGCTGTCGCGGCAGCGCCAGGCGAAGTGGTGAAGGCCCTGCACAGGCACGGGCGGCGCGGCGATTGCAGTCTCGTCGGGCATGGTTGTCTCCATCGGGGGCTCGATGGGGTGGATTGGGCCGCGCTTCTTCTTATGATTCAATCGAAATAAATTCATCGATTGATGAAGCAATGCCATGAATCTCACCTTGCGCCAGTTGCGCGCCTTCGCCGCCGTCGCGGAAGCCGGCAGCTTCACCGCCGCGGCCGCGAGCCTGCATCTCACGCAATCGGCGCTCAGCGTGCTGGTGCGCGAGCTGGAGCGCGAGATGGGCGTGCAACTCTTCGACCGCCATACGCGCCGCGTGCAGCTCTCCGAAGCGGGACGCGAGTTCCAGCCCCCGGTGCAGCGGCTGCTGGCCGACCTCGCGGGTGCGGTGGCCGGCGTGACCGACCTGCGCGACAAGAAGAAGGGCGTGCTGCGGCTCGCCGCGCCGCAGCTCATGGCCTGCACCCTGATGCCGCGCGTGATCGCGGCGTATCGCGAGCGCTATCCCGACATCGACGTTCGGCTCGCGGACACGCTGCCGGAGCATCTCTTGAGCGGCGTGCTCTCGGGCGAGGTGGAGTTGGCGGTGGGGCAGGACGTGGCGGTCGACGCGGCGATCGAGCGGCGCACGCTCTTTCGCGACCGGCACTGGCTGATCTGCCCGCCGGGCCATCCCTTCGCGCGCCGCCGCACGGTGCGCTGGCGCGAGCTGGAGCCCTACACCTTCATCGCGCCGACCCGCGACTTCCGTCAGCGCGTGCTGCCCGAACTCGAACCCGCCGCGCGCGATTTTCTGCTGCGGCCGTCAACGCAGGAGGTCTCGTACATGACCACCGCGCTGGGCATGGTCGCCTCGGGGCTGGGGCTCACGGTCTGCCCGACCTATTCGGCTTCGCTGGTGCGGGCGCATGGCCTGCAGATGGTGCGGCTCGACCAGCCGGACTTCCATCGCGAAGTCTGCGTGTACGGCGCATCGAAGCGCTCGCTTTCGCCGGCGGCGGCCAGCTTCGTCGAACTGCTGGAGGGGTTCGTGCGCAAGCCGGGTCTGGCGGGCTGAAACCTACAATGTGCGCTGCCGCCCGCCGGGGCGCCCTCACCCGCATTCATTCCGCCGACATCCCATGAAGATTCTTCGATTCACCGACCTCTGTGCGCAAGGCAAAGCCACCGGCCAGCGCGTGTTCATCCGGGCCGACCTCAACGTGCCGCAGGACGATGCGGGCAACATCACCGAGGACACGCGCATCCGCGCCTCGGTGCCGTGCATCCGCCTTGCTCTTGAATCGGGTGCTGCGGTCATGGTGACCTCGCACCTCGGCCGTCCGACCGAAGGCCAGTTCAAGCCCGAGGATTCGCTGGCCCCGGTCGCCAAGCGGCTCGGCGAGCTGCTCGGCCGCGAAGTGCCGCTGGTCTCCAACTGGGTCGATGGCGTGCAGGTGCAGCCGGGGCAGGTCGTGCTGCTCGAGAACTGCCGCCTCAACAAGGGCGAGAAAAAGAACGACGAGGCGCTTTCGCGCAAGCTCGCGGCGCTGACCGACATCTACGTCAACGACGCCTTCGGCACCGCGCACCGCGCCGAAGCCACCACCTACGGCATCGCCCAGTTCGCGAAGATCGCCTCTGCCGGTCCGCTGCTGGCGGCCGAGATCGATGCGATCACCAAGGCACTGGCCCAGCCCAGGCGTCCGCTGGTCGCGATCGTCGCGGGTTCGAAGGTCAGCACCAAGCTCACCATCCTGAAGAGCCTGGCCGACAAGGTCGACCAGCTCATCGTCGGTGGCGGCATCGCCAACACCTTCATGCTGGCTTCGGGCCTCAGGATCGGCAAGTCGCTGGCCGAGCCCGACCTGATCGACGAAGCCAAGGCCGTGATCGAAGCCATGGGGGCGCGCGGCGCGGGCGTGCCGATTCCGGTCGACGTCGTGACGGCGAAGACCTTTGCGGCCGATGCCGCCGCGACGACCAAGGCGGCCCAGGACGTGGCCGACGACGACCTGATCCTCGACATCGGCCCGAAGACCGCCGAGCTGCTGGCCGCCCAGCTGCGTGAAGCGGGCACCATCGTCTGGAACGGCCCGGTCGGCGTGTTCGAGTTCGATGCGTTCGCCAACGGCACGAAGGTGATCGCCCAGGCGATCGCCGAGAGCAAGGCCTTCTCGATCGCCGGCGGCGGCGACACGCTGGCCGCGATCGCCAAGTACGGCATCGAGGACAAGGTGGGCTACATCTCGACTGGCGGCGGCGCGTTCCTGGAGGTGCTGGAAGGCAAGAAGCTGCCCGCCTTCGAGATCCTCGAAAAGCGGGCCGCTTAAGGCCCTGGCGGCCGGCGGAAAAAGTGTATACAGTTCGGAATACACCAACGGAGACCTGAATGAGCACGCCCCGCCTTCCCCGCCACGCCACCAAGATCGTCGCGACGCTTGGGCCGGCTTCGAGCAGGCTCGACCTGCTGGAGCAGATGATCGCGCACAAGGTCAGCGTCGTGCGGCTGAATTTCAGCCACGGCACCGCGCAGGACCACATCGACCGCGCGGCGATGGTGCGTGAGGCCGCACGCCGCAGCGGGCGCGAGGTCGCGATCATGGCCGACCTGCAGGGGCCGAAGATCCGGGTCGGCAAGTTCGCCGAGGGCAAGGTCTGGCTGGAGCCGGGCGCGAAGTTCGTTCTCGACGCCTCGCGCACCGAACCTGGCGACGTCAATGAAGTCGGGCTCGACTACAAGGACCTGCCGCGCGACGTGAAGGCCGGCGATGCGCTGCTCTTGAACGACGGGCTCATCGTGCTGGACGTGACCGCGGTCAAGGGCGATGCGGTGCACACCATCGTGCGGCTCGGCGGCGAGCTCTCCAACAACAAGGGCATCAACAAGCAGGGCGGCGGCCTGACGGCGCCGGCGCTCACGGCCAAGGACATGGAGGACATCAGGACCGCCATGAGCTTCCAGGCCGACTACGTGGCGGTGAGCTTCCCGAAGAACGCGACCGACATGGAAATGGCGCGGCAGCTGTGCAATGTCGCGGCGGCCGAGTTCGGCCACAAGCCGGGGATGATCGCCAAGATCGAGCGCGCCGAAGCGATCCCGAAGCTGGAGGAGATCCTGCGCGCGAGCGACGGCATCATGGTCGCGCGCGGCGACCTCGCGGTCGAAGTCGGCAATGCGGCCGTTCCGGCGCTGCAGAAGAAGATGATCCGCATGGCGCGCGAGATGGACAAGGTCGTGATCACCGCCACGCAGATGATGGAGTCGATGATCACCAACCCGGTGCCGACCCGCGCCGAGGTGAGCGACGTGGCCAACGCTGTGCTGGACGGCACCGATGCCGTGATGCTGTCCGCCGAGACCGCTTCCGGCCGCTATCCGCTCGAGACCGTGCAGGAGATGAGCAAGATCTGCGAAGCCGCCGAGGCGGCGGAAGACCCGCAGCTCGACGCCGATTTCAGCGGCCAGAACTACAGCCGCATCGACCAGTCGATCGCGATGGGGGCGCTCTTCACTGCGCATCATCTCGGCGCGAAGGCGATCGTGGCGCTGACCGAATCCGGCTCGACCCCGCTCTGGATGAGCCGCCACCGCGCCCACATCCCCATGTACGCGCTGACTTCGCGCCTGTCGACGCAGCGCAAGATGGCGCTCTACCGCAACGTGCGGCCGCTCCTGATGGATTCCGAAAGCGACCGCGACACCGCGTTGATGCAGGCCGAGGCGCACCTCAAGAAGCGTGGCATCGTGCAGACCGGCGACGTGTACGCCATCACTTGCGGCGAGCCGATGGGCGCACCCGGCGGCACCAACATGCTCAAAATCTGCAGAGTCACTTGACTCGTCCCGAGGTGCACGGGGGCGTGGGGCCTTCAGGTCGTCAGGAGAGGGGGTCGTAGAATCGACCCAGTTTTCCCGTTTCCACCCTAGATTCCCGCGAGGTATTCCCATGGCACTCGTCTCGATGCGCGAACTGCTCGACCACGCCGCCGCGAACGGCTACGGCATTCCGGCTTTCAACGTCAACAACCTCGAACAGGTGCAGGCCGTGATGGAAGCGGCCAAGGAAACCGGCGCCCCGGTCATTCTCCAAGCCAGCGCCGGCGCCCGCAAATATGCCGGCGAATCCTTCATCAAGTACCTGATCCAGGCCGCGATCGAGGCCTATCCGCAGATCCCGCTGGTGATGCACCAGGACCACGGCCAGAGCCCCGACGTGTGCCGCGGCGCGATCGACCTCGGCTTCAGCTCGGTGATGATGGACGGCTCGCTCGAATCCGACGGCAAGACCATCGCCAGCTACGACTACAACGTCGACGTCAGCAAGAAGGTCGTCGAGATGGCGCACAAGGTCGGGGTCACCGTCGAAGGCGAACTCGGCTGCCTCGGCTCGCTCGAGACCATGCGCGGAGACAAGGAAGACGGCCACGGCACCGACGCGACCATGACGCGCGACCAGCTCCTGACCGACCCCGAGCAGGCCGCCGACTTCGTCAAGAAGACGCAGATCGACGCGCTGGCCATCGCCATCGGCACCAGCCACGGCGCTTACAAGTTCACCCGCAAGCCCACCGGCGACATCCTCGCGATCGACCGCATCAAGGAAATCCACCGCCGCATCCCCAACACCCACCTCGTGATGCACGGCTCGTCGAGCGTGCCGCAGGAGCTGCTGGCGATCATCCGCCAGTACGGCGGCAACATGAAGGAAACCTACGGCGTGCCGGTCGAGGAGATCCAGGAAGCCATCAAGCACGGCGTGCGCAAGATCAACATCGACACCGACATCCGCCTCGCGATGACCGGTGCGGTGCGCAAGTTCCTGGCCGAGAACCCCGAGAAGTTCGATGCCCGCGAGTGGCTCAAGCCGGCGCGCGAAGCCGCCAAGCAGATCTGCAAGCAGCGCTACATCGAGTTCGGCTGCGAAGGCCAGGCCGGCAAGATCAAGGGCGACACGCTGCAGGTCGTGGCGGCCAAGTACGCCAAGGGCGAACTCGCGCAGGAAGTCGTCTGAGCCTTTTGCCCTGACGCACAAGCCACCTTCATGGTGGCTTTTTTCTGCCTGTTCCACCTCCGCGGTGGCTTTTTTCTGCCGGTTGCCGCGCGCACAATCTCCCGACCTCCCTGTCCGTCCCGCACAGCTTTTTCCGCCATGACCACCGTCCACACCTCTTCCATCCAGAGCCTTCCGCTGCTCGCGCGCGGCAAGGTGCGCGACAACTATGCGGTCGGCAACGACCGCATCCTGATGGTCGCGAGCGACCGCCTTTCCGCCTTCGACGTGATCATGGGCGAGCCGATCCCGGGCAAGGGCGAGATCCTCACGAAGATGGCGCTCTGGTGGTTCGACCGCCTGGGCCACCTGTGCCCCAACCACCTGACCGGCGAGGCGCCGGAAAGCGTCGTGAAGCCCGAGGAGGTGCCCCAGGTCAAGGACCGCTCGATGCTGGTCAAGCGGCTCAAGCCGATTCCGGTCGAGGCGGTGGTGCGCGGCTACCTCGCGGGCAGCGGCTGGAAGGAATACCAGGACAGCCGCTCCGTCTGCGGCGTGCCGCTGCCGGAAGGCCTCACCAATGCCAGCAAGCTGCCGCGGCCGATCTTCACGCCGGCGGCCAAGGCGGCGGCGGGCGAGCATGACGAGAACATCAGCTACGACAAGGTGGTCGAGATCGTCGGCCCGGCGCTGGCCCAGCAGATCCGCGACACCAGCCTCGCGATCTACGAGGCGGCGGCCGGGATCGCCCTGTCGAAGGGCATGATCATCGCCGACACCAAGTTCGAGTTCGGCCTGGACGAGGCCGGCACGCTGGTGCTGATGGACGAGGTGCTCACGCCCGACAGCTCGCGCTACTGGCCGGTCGAGGGCTACGAAGAGGCGCTCGCCGCCGGCGCCAATCCGCCGAGCTACGACAAGCAGTTCGTGCGCGACTGGCTCGAAGCGGTGCGCATCAACGGCAAGCCCTGGGACAAGACCCCGCCCGCGCCGCGCCTGCCGGCCGAGGTGGTCGCGAAGACCGCGGCCAAGTACCGCGAGGCACTGGACCGCCTCACCCATTGAGGGGTTGCGTCCCTGTGCGGGATGTGAATAAGTCACAAAGCGAGCGGCAATAGTCACATCCCGGGAAGGCCTTGCTCTTCCAAACTTTCCTCATCCCGATAGATGAGGAGCGTGACATGGAAACGGCAACCCAGTTCCAGATTCATTACGTACAGGACGCGGGCCGCACCCCCCCGTCGCCGCCGGATCCGCTCCAGCCCGGCATGCTGTCCCGCGTGCTCGACGAGATCGACCACGGCCTGCTGCTGCTGGACCTGACGGGCCGCATCCTGCACGCCAACTTCCCTGCCCGCCGGGAGCTGTCGAGCGGCCACGCGCTGCGCAGCAGCGACGGCATGCTGTGCGCCGGCCAGCCCGGCCTGCAGCCGAAGCTGCGCCAGGCGCTCAAGGATGCCGAGCGCGACTGCCGCAGCATCATCGAGCTCGATGACCCGGACGATCCGCTCTCGCTGGCCTTCATTCCGCTGGCGGCGCTGCACGGCGCCTCCACCGTCGACACGGTGCTGGTGATGTGCAGCCGCCGGCCCGGCTGCGAATCGCTCACGATGCAGATGTTCGCGCGCTCCAAGCGCCTGACGCGGGCCGAGCAGAACGTGCTGGCGCGCCTGTGCGCCGGCCACGGCGCCGAGGAGATCGCGTGCCTGGAAGGCATCTGCATGTCCACCGTGCGCACGCACATCAAGAACGTGCGGCAGAAGACCGGCAGCAACAGCATCCGCGAGGTGGTCTACCGCGTCTCGCGCATGCCGCAGATCGTGTCGGCGTTGCGGATCGCGAGCGAAGGCTGAGGAATCGCCCGCCATCCAGACATACGTATTTGCAGGCGCGGGCCGTATAGTCCGCGCATGCCGCAACCGAGTACCGCATCGCGCGCCGATCCCGCAGCCGCCGCATTGCCGCCGCATCTACAGAAGCTCGCGGCGCTGGGCGTGCACCGGCGCTATCGGACGCATAGCCTGCTGATCGAGGAAGGCGACGAGGGCAGTGCCGTCTACATCGTGCTGTCGGGGCGCCTCAGGGCTTTCGTGTCGGATTCGCGCGGACGCGAAGTGACGATGGCGCTGCACGGCCCCGGGGACTACGTGGGCGAAATGTCCCTCGACGGCGGACGCCGCTCCGCCAGCGTGCAGGCCGTGGAGCCCACCGTGTGCGCCATCGTGACGCGGGAGACGATGCTGCACCACATCGAGAAGGACCCGGAGTTCGCGATGGCGCTGATCGTGCGGCTGATCCGCCGTGCCCGGCTCGCCACCGAAAGCGCCCGCAGCATGGCGCTGCTCGACGTCTACAGCCGGCTGAAGCGCCTGATCGAGACGCGGGCGACCCTGCAGCCCGATGGCACGCGCGTCGTCGCGGAGCGGCTGACGCACCAGGCGATCGCGAGCGAGATCGGCTGTTCGCGCGAGATGGTGAGCCGGCTGATGAAGGATCTGGAGTCCGGCGGCTACCTGTCGCTGGTCCAGCGGCAGGTGGTGCTCGCGCGCGAGCTGCCGGCCCGCTGGTAGCGCGGCCCGCCGCGCCGCGCGCCGATCAGCGCGCGCTCAGGACGGCCAGCGGCCGGCCGCCCGAATCCAGCAGCGTCATGCGCGAGGGGCCCTGCAGGCGATAGCTCGTCGTGGATTGCAGCGCGGCGAAGAACTGCGCTTCGTTGGCACTGCGGGCCGGATCGGCGCAAGCCGCGCGGGTCGCGGCGAGCTGGTTCAGCTTGAGGGCGCTGCCGTTGCGCTCGAAAGTGCCCGTCACCCGGTTGCAGCCGCCCGAGCCAGTCACCCGGCCGTTGCGCCGGTCGAACTGGACCTGCGCGTCCCGCTGCGGATCGCCGCTGGGCGCGACCGGCTCTCCGCCCAGTTGCTCGAGACGCCAGACCGGCCCCTCGATCGGCTCGTCCAGGCTGATGCCGCTGCCGCATCCGGCCAGCAGCCCGGCGGCGAGCAAGGTGATGGCGGCCAAGGGCGCGGCGGTCGGGCGGGCGGCGGGACGAAAACGCATGGCCTGTCTTTCCTTCTGTAACAAAATGGATCGGCGCGCCATGGTAGTCGACGCCGCCGTCAGCTCAGGACGACGCTGCTCAGGCGTCGCCGGTAGCTTGCCACCGTCGGATCGTCGGGAGGAATCTGTCCATCGGCCACCTTGACCTTGGGGGGCTCGATGATGTCGAGGATCGCGATGTAGGTCTTGCGCGCGAGGTCCTCGTTCCAGCTCTTGTCGCGCATGAGGATGTCGAGCAGCTCGTCCATCGCATCGGTCCAGCGCTGGTCGGCCATGAGCAGGCGGGCGCGGTCGAAGCGGGCCTCGAAGTCGCGCTTGTTGGCCGCGATGCGCGCGTCGAGGTCGGCCATGGCCGGCGCGCCGCCACTGGCCGGCTTGGCGAAATCGAGGGCATCCATCCAGCGCTGGAGCGAGTCGAAGCGCCGCACCAGGGAGGTCTTGGCGATGACCGGCGCGAAGGCGACCTTGGCATCGTCCGGCCGGCCTTCCTGCAGCAGCAGCTTGACGTAGTCGAAGCGGGTGTCGTCGTTGGACGGGTCGGTCGCGACCGCGTGCTGCAGCTTCTCCAGCGCGCCTTCGGTGTCGCTTTCCGCCAGTGCGGCCTGCGCGGATTCCTCCTGCTCCTGCGCCTCGAGCTCGTCCGCGCCCGGCACGTGCTTGTCGAGGAAGGCGCGGACCTGCTCGGGCGGCAGGGCGCCGACGAAGCCGTCCACCGGCTGCCCGTCCTTGAACAGCACGCAGAACGGAATGCTGCGCACGCCGAACATCTGACTGAGCTGCTGGGAGATCTGCGGCACCTTGTCGGCGTCGAGCTTGGCGAGCGTGAAGCGGCCGGCGTATTCGACTTCGAGCTTTTCGAGCACCGGGCCGAGCTGCTTGCAGGGGCCGCACCACTCGGCCCAGATGTCCAGCAGCACCGGTTGGTTCATCGAGCCTTCGATCAGCTCGGCCTGGAAGTTTTCGAGAGTGATGTCGATCATCGCAATAGGGTGAAACGTAAAATTCGAACCATGAAGCAAGCAATTCAGGTCGGTGTGGTGATGGGCTCGAACTCCGACTGGGAGACGATGCGCAACGCCGTCGAGATTCTCCAGCAATTCGGCGTCGCCCACGAAGCGCGCGTGGTCTCGGCGCACCGCATGCCCGACGAGCTGTTCGCCTACGCCGAGAGCGCCGCCGCGCGCGGGCTCACGGCGATCATCGCGGGTGCCGGCGGCGCGGCGCACCTGCCCGGCATGCTGGCGGCCAAGACCACGGTCCCGGTGCTCGGGGTGCCGGTGGCGACCCGCTATCTGCACGGCGTGGATTCGCTCTACAGCATCGTGCAGATGCCCAAGGGCGTGCCGGTGGCCACCTTCGCCATCGGCAACGCGGGGGCGGCGAACGCGGCGCTGTTCGCGGTCGCGATGCTCGCGGTGGGCGATCCGGCATTGCGCGTCCAGCTCGACGCCTTCCGCGAGAAGCAGACCCAGGCCGCCCAGGCCATGACCCTGCCGCCGCCCGAGGCGGATCCGCTTTCGCCGTTCACGCCGCAGGGCGGGGGCGCGCTGTGACCGTCATCCTCCCGGGCGCCACGCTGGGGGTGATGGGCGGCGGCCAGCTCGGGCGCATGTTCGTGCATGCCGCCCAGCAGATGGGCTACTTCACCGCGGTGCTCGACCCGGACGCCGACAGCCCCGCCGGCCGCGTGAGCCACCACCACATCCATACCGACTACACCGACGTCGACGGACTCGCCCGCCTGGCCGGCTTGTCGGACGCGATCACCACCGAATTCGAGAACGTCCCCGCGCCCTCGCTCGAAAACCTCGCCTTCACCCGGCCGGTTTCACCCGCGGCCGATGCCGTCGCGATCGCCCAGGACCGGATCCGCGAGAAGGGCCACTTCGCGCGCTGCGGCGTCGAATGCGCGCCCTATGCGGTCATCGAGACGGCCGAGCATCTGGCGGCGGTGCCGCAGAACCTGCTGCCCGGCATCCTCAAGACCGCGCGCCTCGGCTACGACGGCAAGGGCCAGCAGCGCGTCGCCACCCGGGCCGAACTCGAAGCTGCCTGGCGCGGCATTGGCGGGGTGCCTTGCGTGCTCGAAAAGCTGCTGCCGCTCGACTTCGAATGCTCGGTGATCGTCGCCCGCGGCGAAGACGGGCAGATGGTGCACTACCCGGCCCAGCGCAACCTGCACCGCGACGGCATCCTCGCAGTCACGGAGGTCCACGCGGACGACATGCCGCAGGAGACCGCGCGGCGTGCCGTCTCGGCGGCGCGCTCGATCGCCGAGGGCCTTTCCTACGTCGGCGTGCTGTGCGTCGAATTCTTCGTGCTCGCCGACGGCAGGCTGGTCGTCAACGAAATGGCCCCGCGCCCGCACAACAGCGGCCACTGGACCATCGACGCCTGCGACGTTTCGCAGTTCGAACTGCAGGTGCGAACGCTGGCCGGGCTGCCGCTCAATCCGCCGCGCCAGCACAGTGCCGCGATCATGCTGAACCTGCTCGGCGACCTGTGGTTCGTCGACGGCGGCGAGGCGGTCGAACCGCGCTGGGCCGACGTGCTCGCGCTGCCCGGCACGCACCTGCATCTGTACGGCAAGACCGAGGCCCGCCGCGGGCGCAAGATGGGCCACCTGAACATCACGGCCGACAGCATCGATGCGGTCCGCAGCACCGCCGACTTCGCGGCCGCGGTGCTCGGCCTGCCCATTCCGCTTTCCGAGTGAGCGCGATGATTCGCGACGGCCAGTCTGCCGATGCCATCGAGGAAGCCGCGCGCGTCCTGGAAGCCGGCGGGCTGGTCGCGTTCCCGACCGAGACCGTCTACGGCCTCGGCGCCGATGCCGGCAGCGATGCCGCGGTCGCCGGCATCTTCTCGGCAAAGGGGCGGCCGAGCGACCATCCGCTGATCGTCCACGTCCCGGCGGGCGTGCAGGGCAGCGATGCGCTGTCCCGTTTCGCCCAGCCGCTGCCGCTCTTTGCCCGGAAGCTGGTGGCCGCCTTCTGGCCCGGTCCGCTGACCTTGATCGTCGCGCGCCAACCCGGCGTCGCGGCCGCCGCGGCCGGCGGGCAGGACACCATCGGCCTGCGCTGCCCGTCGCATCCGGTCGCGCAGGCGCTGCTGTCGGCGTGTGCAGAACATGGCGTGTACGGCATCGCCGCTCCGAGCGCCAACCGCTTCGGCCGCGTGAGTCCGACGACCGCGCAGCACGTGCACGACGAATTCGGCGACGGGCTCCTCGTGATCGACGGCGGACCGTGCGAGGTCGGCATCGAATCCACCATCGTCGACTGCAGCCGCGGCGTGCCGGTGCTGCTGCGCCCCGGCGCGATCACCCGTGCGCAGGTCGAGGCGGCCTGCGGCGAGGCGCTGCGCGACAAGGAAGCGCTCGCGCAGCCCGATCCGCGCGCGTCCGGCACGCTCGAAGCGCACTACGCGCCGAGCGCAAAGGTGCGGCTGATGGATGCCAAGGCGCTGCAGGCCGGCCTCGACGTGCTCGGCGCCAACGCGGCGCACATCGCGGTGTGGTCGCGTGCCGCGCTCAAGAGCCGCTCGCAGCGCGTCGTCATGCGGCGCATGCCCGACGATGCGGCGGCCACCGCGCAGCAGCTCTTTGCGGTGCTGCGCGCCTTCGATGCCGAAGGCGTCAAGCTGATCTGGGTCGAAACCCCGCCCGAGAGCCACGAGTGGGAAGGCGTGCGGGATCGCCTGCAGCGGGCGGCGGCGGCATAGACGCGGCCCTGGCGTCAGAGGCTGGAGGCCAACACCGTCTGGAAGAACCCGCGCGCCGATGCCAGGCAGAACGGCGGCACCAGCGTGCCGTGGTAGGCCAGGAACACCGCCGAGGCCTTGTCCGCCGGCGTGCCGGGCGTCGAGTTCGAGAGATTCGCCTTCGCGGTGGCGAAGCCGGCGCGGGCGGACGAGAACGCATCCGTGCGGCTCGAATCCTCGAGATCGACCACCGTCAGCGCGAAGGAGGACATGCCGCGCGCGGTGAAGTACCCGGCCGTGGCGCGCGTGCTCAGGAAGTTCACCGTCGGGTCGTTGGCGCCGCCGCACATCATCATGGGCCGGGTCGGCAGCCAGTTGCGCAGATCGTTCGCGACCGCGGCCTTGCGGAAGCCGAGCAGCGGTTTGCAGTTGAGCGGCGCGCTCGTGTTGAGCGAACTCGCGGTCGCCGGCAGCGCGTTGCCCGGGCAGGGGTTGGCCAGCAGGTCGTTGGCGGCCTGCGTCAGGTAGCTCTGCCGGACCAGGTTGTTGTCCCCGTAGAAGATCGCGAGCGAGGGATCGACCGGTCCCGGAACCGCATTCGCCGGAAAGAGCGCCAGCGGCGGCAGCTTGCCCTGGGCGAACAGGGTGTTGATCGGCGTGTTGCTGGGCAGCAGCGTGTCGATGCCGTTCGCGTACTGCGCCTCGTAGATGTCGCCGGTGGCGCTGTAGACGTTGCCGAACTGCTTCTGCCAGCTCGTCGACAGCAGCGGCGTGAGCTGCGTCGAACCGAGCGCCGGCCAGCCGCTGAAGCTGTAGTCCGTCAGCAGGCTGATCGCCGAGGGCGCCGAAAGCGGCGCCGAGGCGGTCACCGCCTGGCCGGTCGCCTGCATCTCGCGGTGCGCGGCCATCGCGACGTAGCCGCCCTGCGAGTAGCCGGTGATCAGCAGCTTGCCGGAGTCGGAAGCGGAAAGGCTCGCGAAGGTCTTGCGCGCGGCGGTCAGCGCATCGACCATGTCCTTGCCCTGCTGGTCGCCGTTGAGGTAGGGGTGGTAGGGCAGCGTGGACTTGTCGTAGCCCGCGTAGTTGGGCGCGACCACGATGTAGCCCTGCGCCGCGAAGGTGGCCGCGACCAGCAGGCCCTCGCCGGCGGCGGGCTGGGCCTGGTCGGTCCACTGTGCAAGGTTGTAGTTGCGCGCGCTTGACGTGCCGTGGGCATAAAGCACGACCGGTCGCGGGCCGGTGCAGTCCGGATCGCTGCCGCCCGGCAGCATCACGGCCGCGGTGGCATTGGTGGCTTCGCCCTGGCCGCCGACGGTGCGGTATTCGAGATAACGCACCTCGAAGGCGCACTTGGGTGTGCCGGCGACCTGCATCAGCGACTGGCCCTGCACCGTCGAGTTCAGGACGGTGGTGAACTGGGCGGCCGACAGCGTGGCGGTCTGCGCGGGCGGCGATGTCACGACCGATCCGCGGCCCGTGTCGGGTGTGCTGGTCAGGGCGAACCCGCCGCCGCCTCCGCCGCCGCCGCATCCGGAAAGCATCAGCACAGTGCCTGCGAACGCGATGGCCGTGAGTCTGTTCATTCGCTTGCCTCCTTGGTCGTGGGGAATCGAGGGTGAGGCGATTCTGGGCAGGTGCCGGAACCAGCGCAAGCAGGGCTTGCCTGCCCCTGTGGGGTCAGTGAGTCGCGGGGTCAGTCCTGCGCGGCCCAGTCGACCAGTGCGTCGAAGGCGGGACGCGCGGCCCCCGCATTGGCATGGTTCGCGATCGCGATCACCACGTAGCGCCGGCCGCTGGCCGCGTGCACATAGCCGGCCACGCCCGCGGCATCGCGCAGCGTGCCGGTCTTGAGATGCGCCGCGCCGCCCCCGCGCAGTGCGCGCTTGCGCAGCGTGCCGTCCACGCCCGTGGCCGGCAGCGAGGAGACCAGCTCGGGCATCAGGGGCGAACGCCATGCGATCTGCAGCATCTTCGCGAGCTCGGCCGCGCTGATGCGCTCGTCGCGCGACAGGCCCGAGCCGTTGTCGAGCACCGGCTGCCCCTCGGCGGTGCCGATGCGTTCGTTCCACCACTGGCGCACCGTCGCGCGCGCGGCCTCCAGGCTGCCTTGCCGCTTCTGCTGCAGGCCGAGCGTGAGAAAGAGCTGCTGCGCCATCACGTTGTTGCTGTACTTGTTGATGTCGCGAATGACTTCCGCGAGCGGCGGCGAGGCCACTTCGAACGCCGGCCGCAGTTCCGCCGGCACGCGGCCTTCGCGCACCACGCCCTTGATCCGGCCGCCCATCTCGCTCCACAGGCCGCCGACGGCGCGTGCCGCATAGCTCGCCGGATTCGAATACGCCACCGGCCACACCTTTTCACCGCACGCCGCCGGGAAGCTGCCGCTGAAGCCGATGCGCGCCGGGTCGTTGAATTCGGCGCCCAGGCTCGCGCGCCAGTCGTTGCACTCGCCGGCCGCGAGCGGCACCGCCGGCTGCATCGCGACGCCCGCGAGGGCCGGCTCGTAGCTCACCCGCGCGGTCTGCGTCGCGCGGTCCGGCACGAAGGTCATCACCACCGACTTGAAGTTGATGAGCAGCGCATCCGGCGCGGCGTTGTAGGGGCGCGAGCCTTCACCGTCGAAGGCGGAAGGATCACTGTCCGTCACTTCGAACGCGCTGCGGTCCAGCACGATGTCGCCGTCGATGCTCTGGATGCCGAGGGCCTGCACACGCCGCAGCAGCAGCCACAGCCTTTCGATCACCAGCTTGGGGTCGCCCTGCCCGCGGATGTAGAGGTTGCCCTCGAGCACGCCATTGCGCACCGGGCCGTCGACGTAGACCGGCGTGGTCCAGGTGAAAGCCGGCCCGAGCAGGTCGAGCGCCGCGTAGGTGGTGACCAGCTTCATGATCGACGCCGGATTGACCTGCACCTGCGAGCGCCAGGCGAGCCTCGGCGGCCGGACGCCGTCCGCGTCGGCGACGACCATGGTCACCGCGTCGCGCGGCACCTTGGCGCGGGCCAATGCGGCGTCGACTTCGGGGGGGAGGCTTTGCGCGCCGGCCTGCAGTGGCGCGAGAAAGGTGAATGCAAGAGCGAGCCCGAACACGCGGACGAAAAGGCGGGAAAAGGGCTTGACGATCGAGGCGGCGAACATCGCCGGATTATCCCGGCGCGGCTCGGCGCGCCGTTCGCCATAGGCCCCATTTCGGCGCCGTCCATGCCTCCCCTGGATAATCGCGTGATGTCCGCTGCCGCCCGTTTTTCCCCTCGCACTCTCGGCCTGGGCGCGGCCGTCATCACGGTGCTCGTCTGGACCGCCTTCATCGTCATCGCTCGGGCCTCCGCCAGCCGCTCGCTCACCCCCTTCGACATTGCCTTCGCCCGCATCTGCGGCGCCAGCCTGGTGCTGATCCCATGGGGCGCGCGGATCGTCGCGCGCGACGGCGATCCGGCGCACCGCTCGATGTTCGGCCTGTCGCCCTTGCCGCTGCGGCTCACCGCCACCGCCGGCATCTTCGGCGGGCTCGCCTATGCGCTCCTGGCCTACACCGGCTTCTTCTTCGCGCCGGCGACGCACGCCTCGGTGCTCATGCCCGGCAGCCTGCCGCTGTGGACCACGCTGCTCGCGGCCGTCGTGCTGCGCGACCGCATCACGCCGGGCCGTGCGCTCGGCCTGCTGCTGATCGTGCTGGGCGATCTGTTCGTCGGCGGCGCAAGCCTGCTCCATGCGCTCGAAGGCGGCGTGATCTGGAAGGGCGACCTGCTCTTCATGAGCGCCGCGTTCTGCTGGGCGTCGTACAGCGTGGTGGCGCGCAAGCACGGCCTCGACGCGGTGCGCGCGACCATCGCGATCACCGTCTTCGCCTTCATGACCTACGTGCCGGTCTACACGCTGCTGGCGGCAACCGGCGTGGTCACGAGCCGGCTCGGCAGCGCGCCGCTGGGCGAGATCGCGTTCCAGATGCTGTTCCAGGGCGTCGGCTCCGTGGTGATCTCGGGCATCACCTTCACGCGGATGGTCCAGTACTTCGGGCCGGTGCGCACCACCATGATCACGGCGCTGGTGCCGGGCCTGTCCGCGCTCGGCGCGGTCGTGCTGCTGGGCGAGCCGCTGCAATGGAGTCTCATCGCGGGGCTGATGCTGGTCACGGCCGGCATCCTGTTCGGCGTGCAGCGCGTCAGGGTGGGGGCGGTGCCGCAAGCGCCGGTGCCTGCCCGCGCAGCCGGAGGCGGTGCCGATGCCTGACAAGCTGCTCGCCTTCGACACCAGCACCGAGACGCTCTCGATCGCGGTGCGCCATGGTGACCTGCTGCTCGAGCACACCGGCGACGGCGGCGCGCAGTCGTCCGGGACGCTGATCCCGCTGGTCCAGAGGCTGCTCGCCGAGGCTGGCCTGGCCTTGCGCGAACTCGATGCGATCGCCTTCGGCCGCGGGCCGGGCTCCTTCACCGGCCTGCGCACCGCCTGTTCGGTGGCGCAGGGACTGGGCTTCGGCGCCGGCCTCAGGCTGCTGCCGATCGACACGCTGCATGCGGTCGCCGAGGAGGCCCGCCACCGCTTCGGCGCCCAGCGCGTGGTCGCGGTGCTCGATGCGCGCATGGACCAGGTCTACACCGCGTGCTACGACCTCGGCGTCGAAGTCGTGGCGAGCGAGCCTGACCTGCTCGAGCCCGAGAACGTCGTCGTGCCGTCCGGCTGGGTGCTCGCCGGCAATGCCTTCGCCGCCTATGGCGACCGCCTGCCGCGCGCGCCCGAGCGGCACGCCGTGCTCCCGACGGCCGCCGCGATGCTGCGCCTGGCGCCGGCCCTGCTCGCGGCGGACCGCAGCGTCGCGCCTGCCGATGCGTGGCCTCTCTACGTTCGCGATAAAGTGGCGCAGACTACCGAGGAGCGTGCCGCCATCAAGGCAGCCGCCGCCAAACAGCCATGAGCGCAGTTCTACTTCAGTCGCGTGAAGCCCGGCTCGAGCCGATCACGATCGAGCGCGTCCCCGCCGTCTGCGCGATCGAGCAGACGGCCTACACGCACCCGTGGACGACCGCCAACTTCATCGACTCGCTGGCAGCGGGCTATCACTGCCAGTGCCTCGTCGGCCCGGCGGCCGAGGAGGGCGATGCATCGGGCCCGCCGCGCGGTGCGCGTTCCTTGTGGAGCCGGGCGCTCTCGCGTCCGGCGCCCGAAACCATCATCGGCTACTTCGTCGCCATGAAAGGCGTGGACGAAGTGCACCTGCTCAACATCACCGTGGCGCCGGCCTTCCAGCGGCAGGGATGGGCGCCGCTCATGCTCGAGGCCCTGGCGGGCTGGTCGCGCGCGCAGAACGCGCAGTGGCTGTGGCTCGAAGTGCGCGCCAGCAACCAGCGCGCGCTCGCCATCTATGAGCGCAGCGGCTTCCGCCGCGTCGGCATCCGCAAGGGCTACTACCCGGCGTACGCCAGCGCGCGCGAGGATGCGGTGGTCATGAGCCTCAGACTCAACGAATCCAATAGCGCCTGGGGAGGGCTGGCATGACGCCGCGGCAGCGCGCGATGCTCGAGGAAATGGGCATCAGGCTTTTCTGGTGGCCCAAGGAAGAGGCGGGCGATGTGCCAGCCGTGGTGGCCGAAGCGCCCGCCGCCGCGCCGGTGGAGGAAGCCGTCGAAACGCCGGCCGAAGGCGCCCCCGCTCCGGCTGCGCGTCCGGTCGCTGCGGCGCCAGTGGCCGCGCCCGTTCCGCCCGCACGCGCACCGATCGCCCCGATGCACGGCGCCACCGTGCTCGCCGACGCGCCCCGCCATCTCTACGGCGGCGAGGCGATGGCCCAGGGCGGCTGGCTGGTCGTCGCCGACATGCCGCCCGAACTCCACGGCCGCCATGGCGAGCCCTTCGCCGGTGACGCCGGCCGCCTCCTCGACAACATGCTGCGCGCGCTCCAGCTCCACGATGGCGCGCTGCCGGTGCACCTGGTGCGCACGCACCGTGGCGTCGCTTCGGGCCAGCCCGACAGCCCGCGGCCGCTCGCCGAGGTGTTCGCCGAAAGTGCCG
Source organism: Variovorax sp. HW608 (assembly GCF_900090195.1). Taxonomy (NCBI): domain Bacteria; kingdom Pseudomonadati; phylum Pseudomonadota; class Betaproteobacteria; order Burkholderiales; family Comamonadaceae; genus Variovorax; species Variovorax sp. HW608. The sequence goes on along the minus strand of NZ_LT607803.1, from coordinate 7,519,932 downwards.
CCGCGCTCGCGCCGCGGCTCGTGCTCGCGATGGGACCGCTGGCTGCGCAAAGCCTGCTGCAAAGCGGCGACCCGCTCGGCAAGCTGCGCGGGCGCGCACTGCCGGTCGCGATGCTGCCGGGGTTCGATGTACCCGTCGTGGCGTCCTATCACCCGGCCTACCTGCTGCGCAATCCGGCCGACAAGGCGCGCGCCTGGGCCGATCTCTGCCTGGCTGCGGAAGAACTCGCGCACCGGAGCTGATCCGGTGGCGGCCTAAAATTCCGCCCATGACCTTCCTGGACAAGCTGCGCGCCGCCGAGCGCCAGAACGGCTCGCTGCTGTGCGTCGGGCTCGACCCCGAGCCGACGAAATTCCCCGCCCACCTGCGGGGCGACGCCAGCAAGATCTTCGACTTCTGCGCCCGCATCGTCGATGCGACTGCCGACCTCGCGATCGCCTTCAAGCCGCAGATCGCCTATTTCGCCGCCCATCGCGCCGAGGACCAGCTCGAGCAGCTCATGGAGCACATGCGCCGCAATGCGCCGCAGGTGCCCACCATCCTCGACGCCAAGCGCGGCGACATCGGCTCCACCGCCGAACAGTACGCGCGCGAGGCCTTCGAGCGCTACGGTGCCGATGCGGTGACGCTGTCGCCCTTCATGGGTTTCGATTCGGTCGAGCCCTATCTGCGCTTCGAAGGCAAGGGCGCCTTCCTGCTGTGCCGCACCAGCAATCCGGGCGGCTCCGACCTGCAGGGCCAGCGTCTGGCCGGTGTGCCGGGCGAGCCATTCCTGTACGAGCACGTCGCGAAGCTGGCGCAGGGCCCGTGGAACCTCAACGGCCAGCTCGGGCTGGTGGTCGGCGCGACCTATCCCAACGAGATCGAGCGCGTCCGCGCGCTCGCGCCGACCGTGCCGCTCCTGATCCCGGGCGTCGGCGCGCAGGGCGGCGACGCGGTCGCGACCGTCCGTGCCGGGTGGCGTTCCGATGCGCCGATCGTGGTCAATTCGTCGCGCGCGATCTGCTATGCCTCGGCCGGCGACGACTTCGCCGAAGCCGCGCGCCGCGAAGCCACGCGCACCCGCGACGCGCTCGAAGCCGCCAAGGCGGCCTGAAGACGGGGGATCGCGATGAGCGCAGCAGCCGACGCCTTTCCTGCCGAAGGCGGCTGCACCTGCCGCGCGGTGCGCTTTCGCATGACGACGCGGCCGCTGTTCGTCAACTGCTGCCACTGCCGCTGGTGCCAGCGCGAGACCGGCACCGCGTTCGCGCTCAACGCGATGATCGAAAGCGAGCGCGTCGAACTGCTGCAGGGCGAGGTCGAGATGGTCGACACGCCCTCGCTGAGCGGCAAGGGCCAGAAGATCGCGCGCTGCCCGCAGTGCCGCATCGCACTCTGGAGCCACTATGCGGGCGCCGGCGAGGCAGTGAAGTTCGTGCGCGTCGGCACGCTCGACGACCCCGACCTGCTGCCGCCCGACATCCACATCTTCACGGCCTCGAAGCAGCCGTGGGTGGTGCTGCCGCCGGGCATGCCGGCGGTTCTGGCGTACTACAGCCGCTCGCAGTACTGGCCGCCCGAGAGCATCGAGCGGCTCAAGGCCTTGAAGAAATAGCGCCCAGCCGCTCGGACACCTGGTCGGCGCAGGCCTTGAGCGCCAGCGCGATCTCGCCGTCCCAGCGCGTATCGAAGATCGCCGCCGGCCCGATCGCGGTCAGCGCGAGCACGATCGCGCCGGTGTGATCGAAGGCCGGCGCGGACATCGCGCTCACGCCGGGCAGGATCTCGCCTTCGGAGCGGCTCAGGCCGCGTGCGCGCACTTCGTGCAGCTGCGCCTCGAAGTCCTTCCAGCTCGGCAGCGGTCGTAGCGGCGGCATGCCGCGCTGCGGCGGCTCGGCGATGCCCTTGCGTTCGCGCTGGCGTTCTTCTTCGAGCAGGCGCTGGACCACCGCCGAATCGAGGTAGGCGCCGAAGAGCCGACCCGACGCGGTGTTGGTCAGCGAGAACACCGTGCCGTGCCGCATGTTCACGTGCAGCGGCGCGGGCGATTCGGCGATGCGCACGATGGTTGCGCCCCGGTCGCCCCATACCGCGATCGCCACCGTCTGCCCGATCTGCTGCGCGAGCTCGGTGATCAGCGGCGTTGCCACGTGCACCGGGTTCGCCTGCTGCAGGCTGATCAACCCCAGTTGCAACGCGAGTGGTCCGAGCAGATAGTGGCCGCTGGTGCGGTCCTGTTCGATCAGCCCGAGGCGGCCGAAGCTGACCATGTACGGATGCGCCTTGGCCGCGGACATCTCGGCCTCGCGCGCGAGGTCCTTCAGCGCCATCGGCCGGCCGTGGTGGACCAGGGCGCGCAGCAGCTGGCCCCCCACCTCGATGCTCTGGATGCCGCGCTGGGCGCGATCGTTGTCGCTGCTCATGACCGTGTCCCTCATTTGTTCATGGAGAAAGCATTAGACATTAACTGATCGTCCCATTACACTCCGCGCATTCGTTCCCTGCAAACTAATTTGCTTTAGTCAAATTTCAAGGAGACATCCCGCGATGAGCCAGACCAAGAAGTTCGCCAGCCAGGCCGACCTGGAAGAGAAGAAGGTCACCTTCAGCCAGATTTCCGAGCACGCCTGGGCCTACACGGCCGAGGGCGACCCCAACACCGGCATCGTGATCGGCGACGACTGCGTGCTGGTGGCCGACACCCAGGCCACGCCCGCGATGGCGCAGGACGTGATCCGCCGCATCCGCGAAGTCACCGACAAGCCGATCAAGTACGTGGTGCTCACGCATTACCACGCAGTGCGCGTGCTCGGCGCCAGCGCCTACGGGGCCGACCAGATCCTCGCCAGCCAGGACACCTACGACCTGATCGTCGAGCGCGGCGAAGAGGACAAGGCCAGCGAGATCGGCCGCTTCCCGCGCCTCTTTGCCGGCGTCGAGACCGTGCCGCCCGGCATGACCTGGCCGACCATGACCTTTACCGGCAAGATGACCCTCTGGCTCGGCAAGCTCGAAGTGCAGCTGCTGCAGCTGGGCCGCGGCCACACCAAGGGCGATACGGTGGTCTGGCTGCCGGGCGAGAAGACGCTGCTGTCGGGCGACCTCGTCGAGTTCGACGCCACGCCGTACGCGGGCGACGCCTACTTCCAGGACTGGCCGAAGACGTTGGACAACATCGCCGCGCTCAAGCCCAAGGCGCTGGTGCCCGGCCGCGGCGCGGCGCTCACGACGCCGGACGAAGTCGCCAGGGGCCTCGCCGGCACGCGCGACTTCATCGCCGATGTCTGGGCCAGCGTGAGCGCCAGCGCCAAATCGGGCAAGGACCTGAACACGGTCTACAAGGAAACCTACGCCAAGCTCAAGCCCAAGTACGGCCACTGGGTGATCTTCGACCACTGCATGCCCTTCGACGTCACGCGCTGCTACGACGAGGCGACGAAGTACGCCGACCCGCGCATCTGGACCGCCGAGCGCGACGTCGAGATGTGGAAGGCGCTGGAAGGCTGAAGCCATGGCAGCCTCCACATCGACGGCCGGGGCCACGGTCGACTACCAGTCGCTGCGCTTCGACTACAAGCGCCACCCCGACCAGGATGCCGCGCAGCCCGTGCGCCATCCGGTCGTGGTGGTCGGCGCCGGCCCGGTGGGCCTCGCGCTCGCGATCGATCTCGCCCAGCAGCAGGTGCCGGTGGTGCTGCTCGACAACGACAACACCCTCTCCACGGGCTCGCGCGCGATCTGTTTTGCCAAGCGCACGCTCGAAATCTTCGATCGCCTCGGCTGCGCCGACCCGGTGGTCGACAAGGGCGTGTCGTGGAAGCTCGGCAAGGTCTACTTCAAGGACGAGCAGGTCTATCACTTCGACCTGCTGCCCGAGGCGGGCCACGAGCGCCCGGCCTTCATCAACCTGCAGCAGTACTACGTCGAGGGCTATCTGGCCGAGCGCGTGGCCGAGCTGCCGCTGGTCGACCTGCGCTGGAACAACAAGGTGATCGGCATCGAGCAGAACGCCGACCGCGCGCTCGTCACCATCGAGACGCCGGAAGGCACCTACCAGCTCGAAGCCGACTACGTGGCGGCCTGCGACGGCTCCAAGTCCAACATGCGCCAGATGCTCGGGCAGGAAGCCAAGGGCCGCATCTTCCGCGACCGCTTCCTGATCGCCGACGTGAACATGGACACCGACCTGCCGACCGAGCGCAAGTTCTGGTTCGACCCGCCGTTCCATCCCGGCCAGAGCGTGCTGCTGCACAAGCAGGCCGACGACATGTGGCGCATCGACTTCCAGCTCGGCTGGGATGCCGATCCGGTCGAAGAGCGCAAGCCCGAGAACATCATCCCGCGCGTGCGCGCAATGCTGGACAGCATCGGGCACGAGGAGGTGCAGTTCACCATCGAATGGGCCAGCGTCTACACCTTCGCCTGCCAGCGCATGGAGCACTTCCGCCACGGCCGGGTGCTGTTCGCGGGCGATTCGGCGCACGGCGTCTCGCCCTTCGGCGCGCGCGGGGCGAATTCCGGCGTGCAGGATACGGACAACCTTGCCTGGAAGCTCGCCGCGGTGCTGCGGCACGAAGCGCCCGATGCCCTGCTCGACACCTACGCGAGCGAACGCGAGTACGCGGCCGACGAGAACATCCTCAACTCCACCCGCGCGACCGACTTCATCACGCCCAAGAGCGAGGTGAGCCGCCTGTTCCGCGACGCGGTGCTGGAGCTGTCCAAGCGCCACGCCTTCGCGCGCACGCTGGTGAACAGCGGCCGGTTGTCGGTGCCTTCGACGCTCCGCGATTCGCCGCTCAACACCGCCGACGTGGATGCGTTCGCGGGACGCATGGTGCCGGGCGCCCCGGCGGCCGATGCGCCGATCGTGCGCGCCGACGGCAGCACCGGCTGGCTGCTGCGCGAGTTGTGTCCTGCCTCGCAGGCGAATGCCGCCACTCGCTTCACCGCGCTGGTCTTCGGCCACGGCGAAGCGGCCGAACGCAGCCGCGAGGCGCTCGCGAAGTCCGACCTGCCGCTCACCATCGTGACCATCGCGGACACCAGCGAAGGCGCGCTCGCCGCAGAGCGCTACGACGCGAAGCCGGGCACCGTCTACCTGCTGCGACCCGACCAGCATGTGTGCGCGCGCTGGCGAAATCCCACTCCCGCGGACGTGCGCGGCGCGCGCGACCGCGCACTGGCAAAGGCCTGAAGCCATGACCACTGCGAACCTCATCACCACACCGAATTTCGAGGCGCCCGACGATTTCTACGAGGCGCTCATCGAAGCCCACCAGGGATTGAGCACCGAGGAAAGCCACGCCTACAACGCGCGCCTCGTGCTCGTGCTCGCCAACCACATCGGCTCCACCACCGTCCTGCGCCAGGCCTTTGAGGCCGCCGCGGTACCTGCCCGCTGAATTCCCGAATTCGAGAAAGAGGATTCCATGACGAAAGCATCCGCACCCGAGCGCCGTTACCAGAGCGGCTTCGGCAACGAATACGCCACCGAGGCCGTCCCCGGTGCGCTGCCGCAGGGCCGCAACAGCCCGCAGCGCGCGCCCTTCGACCTTTATCCCGAGTTGATCTCCGGCACCGCCTTCACCGCGCCGCGCCACCAGAACCGCCGCACCTGGGTCTACCGCCGCCAGCCCTCGGTGGTCGCCGGCCGCTACCAGGCCTACACGCAGCGGCTCTGGACGACCGGTGCCGATCGCGAGATCGCGCTGCCGCCCGAGCCGATGCGCTGGGGCCCGATCCCGCTGGACAACGCCGAGGTCGATTTCATCGACGGCATGCGCACGCTGGCCGCCAACGGCGATGCCGACGCGCAGGCCGGCATCGCCGCGCACGTCTACATCGCCAGCAAGTCGATGGACCGGCGCGCCTTCGTCAACGCCGACGGCGAAATGCTCTTCGTGCCGCAGCAGGGCCGCCTCGAGATCACGACCGAAATGGGCGTGCTCGACGTCAAGCCCGGCGAGATCGCATTGGTGCCGCGGGGCGTGGTGTTCAAGGTCAATCTCCCCGAGGGACTATCGCGCGGCTACGTCTGCGAGAACTACGGCGCGCAGTTCCGCCTGCCCGAACTCGGCCCGATCGGCTCGAACGGCCTTGCCAATGCGCGCGACTTCCAGGCGCCGGTGGCCGCCTACGAAGATGCGACCGTCGCCTACGAACTCGTGAAGAAGTTCGGCGGCCGCTTCTGGTCGGCGCCGACCAGGCATTCGCCCTTCAACGTGGTCGCCTGGCACGGCAACCTCGCGCCGGTGAAGTACGACACCCAGCACTTCATGACCATCGGCTCGATCAGCTACGACCATCCGGACCCGTCGATCTTCACGGTGCTCACCTCGCCGTCGGACACGCCCGGGACGGCCAACTGCGACTTCGTGATCTTCCCGCCGCGCTGGCTGGTCATGGAAGACACCTTCCGTCCGCCCTGGTACCACCGCAACCTCATGAGCGAATTCATGGGGCTGGTCTACGGCGAGTACGACGCCAAGCCCGGCGGCTTCAAGCCGGGCGGTGCGAGCCTGCATAACTGCATGGTGCCGCACGGCCCCGACGAGGAAGCCTTCGAGAAGGCGAGCCACAGCGACCTCCAGCCGCAGAAGCTCGACAACACGCTGGCCTTCATGTTCGAAAGCCGTTATCGCTTCGTTCCTTCCGGGTATGCGATGCAAAGCCCCGCGCTCGACCAGAACTACGCCGACTGCTGGGCCGGCCTCACGGACAAATTCAAGCCATGACGAACGCACTCAACGCCACCCACGACCCGAAGCTCAAGAGCTGGGTGAGCTCGGCCAACGAAGCCGGCTGCGACTTCCCGATCCAGAACCTGCCGTTCGGGCGCTTCCGTCCGAGCGGCAGCAAGGAGGGCTTCCGCATCGGCGTCGCGATCGGCGACCAGGTGCTCGACCTGAAGGCCGCGGGCCTGGTCGACACCGACGACATGAACCTGCTGCTGGCCCAGAGCGCCGCCGAGCGTCAGGCGCTGCGCAGTGCGCTCTCCGAAGGGCTGCGTGAAGGCAGCGCCAAGCAGGCGGCGTGGAGCAAGGCGCTGCATGCGCAATCGGCGGTCGAGCTCACCGTGCCTTGCCGCATCGGCGACTACACCGACTTCTACACCGGCATCCACCACGCCACCGCCGTCGGCCGGCAGTTCCGTCCGGACCAGCCGCTCATGCCCAACTACAAGTGGGTGCCGATCGGCTACCACGGCCGGGCATCGTCCATCGCCGTCAGCGGCCAGCGCTTCAAGCGCCCGCAGGGCCAGACCAGGGCGCCCGATGCGGCCGAGCCGGTTTTCGGCCCCTCCAAGCGCCTGGACTACGAGCTGGAGCTGGGCTTCATCGTCGGCCGCGGCAACGCGCTCGGCGAGCCGGTCGCGATGGTCGAGGCCGAGCAGCACCTGTTCGGCGTGACCTTGTTCAACGACTGGTCCGCGCGCGACCTGCAGGCGTGGGAATACCAGCCGCTCGGCCCGTTTCTCTCGAAGAACTTCGCGAGCACGATGTCGCCCTGGATCGTGACGATGGAAGCGCTCGCGCCGTTCCGCGCCAAGTTCGAGCGCCCGGCCGGCGATCCGCAGCCGCTGCCCTACCTCGACTCGCCCGCCAACCGCGAGAGCGGGGCGCTCGACATCACGCTCGAAGTCTGGCTGCAGACCGCGAAGATGCGCGAGGCCGGCGAACCGGCGGTGCGCCTCACGCGCGGCAACACCGCCGAAGCCGCCTACTGGACGCCTGCGCAACTGGTTGCCCATCACACGGTCAACGGCTGCAACCTGCAGCCGGGCGACCTGTTCGGCTCCGGCACGCTCTCGGGCCCGACGCAGGACCAGTCGGGCTCGCTGCTCGAATTGACCGTCGGCGGCAAGCAGCCGATCACGCTGCCCAACGGCGAGCGCCGCAGCTTCCTCGAAGACGGCGACACGCTGACCCTGCGCGGCTATTGCGAGCGCGCAGGCGCGGTGCGCATCGGGCTCGGGGAAGTCAGCGGGACGGTGCTGGCTGCGGGCTGATAGCGCGCCAGCGGGCGCCCCGCCGTCAGCTGCCGGCGGCCGCCGCCCGCGCGGCGTCGAGGTGCGTCCGGGCGCGCTCCGCCAGCGCCATTTCGCCGGGGGTGCCGGGCGTGTAGGCATCCACCTCGAGCGGCCGGCCGTGGGAGTCGACCGAGACGAAGACGATCAGGCACTCGGTGGTCTTGTGCATGCCGCCGCCCTTCATGTCGCCGCTGCGCACCTCGACCGAGATGTTCATGCTGGTGGCGCCGGTGTAGGCCAGGCGGGCCTCGACCTCCACGAGGTCGCCGATCATGATCGGCCGGTGGAAGCGGATGCTGCCGATGAAGACCGTCACGCAGTAGCGCTTGGACCAGCTCGTGGCGCAGGCGTAGCCGGCCTCGTCGATCCATTTCATGACGGTGCCGCCGTGGACCTTGCCGCCGAAATTGACGGTGCTGGGTTCGGCCAGGAAACGAAGGGTGATGGCTGACATGGCTGCGGGGTGGAGTTGATTGCCGAGAATTATGCGAGTCCCGTGCCAGTTTGGGGACCTGCCCAACAATCACGCCCATCGGCCCCGACGCCAGGAGACGAGACCCATGAACACCGCCGCCCAGCCCGCGCACCGCGACGCCGCCGAACGCCGCGCCTACTACGAGCGCATCCGCCCGCTGAACCTCACGCCGCTGTGGGAATCGCTGCACGCCCTGGTGCCGCGCGAACCGCAGACGCCCTGCGTGCCGGCGCTCTGGCGCTACGACGAGATCCGCCCGCTGCTCATGGAATCGGCCGAGCTCATCACCGCCGAAGAAGCGGTGCGCCGCGTGCTGGTGCTGGAGAACCCGGCGATCCCGGGCCGCTCGTCGATCACCCAGTCGCTCTACGCCGGGCTGCAGCTCATCATGCCGGGCGAGGTCGCGCCGTCGCACCGCCATGTGCAGTCGGCGCTGCGCTTCATCGTCGACGGCAAGGGCGCCTACACCACGGTGGCCGGCGAGCGCACCACGATGTATCCCGGCGACTTCATCATCACGCCGTCGTGGGCCTGGCACGACCATGGCAACGAAGGCATCGAGGGCGTGAGCGAGCCGGTGGTCTGGCTCGACGGCCTCGACATCCCGATGCTGCGCTTCTTCGACGCCGGCTTTGCCGAGAACGACGACGCCAGGATGCAGCAGGTCTCGCGGCCCGAAGGCAACAGCCTCGCGCGCTTCGGCCACAACATGGTGCCGGTGCGGCACGACCACGCGAGCCCGACCTCGCCGATCTTCAACTATCCCTACGTCCGCAGCCGCGAGGCGCTCGCGCAACTGCAGAAGCAGGAAGCGCCGGATGCCTGGCTCGGCCACAAGCTGCGCTACATCAATCCGCTGACCGGCGGCTCGCCGATGCCCACCATCGGCACCCACCTGCAGCTTCTGCCGGCCGGCTTCGCGGGCAAGACCCATCGCGCGACCGACGGCGCGGTCTACAGCGTGGTCGAAGGCCGCGGCACGGCGGAGATCGCCGGCCAGCGCTTCAGCTTCGGTCCGCGCGACACCTTCGTCGCGCCGTCGTGGGCGCCGCTGCGCCTCTCGGCGAGCGAAGAGGTGGTGCTGTTCAGCTTCTCGGACCGCCCGGTGCAGCAGGCGATGGGTGTGTTGCGCGAGGCCTTCCTCGCGGATTCCTGATCGCCCCGGTCACTGCCGCGGCCGGCAGCGGTCGCGGCTCCTTTCTCGCCGAAGGTCAATGGGGAACCGGTTCGCCAGGGCAATACGAGCCTCGCGTAACGACTGGTCACAGGTGGGGCTATCCTCGTGGCCCTTTCCTCTTTCTTTCCCCCCGTTTCGCTTTATGCACGCATCCAAGAGAGCTCTTCTCGCAGTCGCCTGCGGCCTCGTCGCAGGCGCCTTGCCGTTCGGCGCCATGGCAGAGGCGCCCGCATGGCCCACCCGGCCGGTCCGCCTGCTGGTGGGCTTCCCCGGCGGATCGACGCCCGACATCGCGGCACGTACCATCGCCGAGCCGCTGTCCAAGGCCCTCGGGCAGCCGGTCGTGGTCGACAACAAGCCGGGCGCGTCGGGCAACATCGCGGCCGACCAGGTCGCCAAGGCCACGGACGACCACACCCTCGGCATCGTGATCAACGGCAACCTGACCTCGTCGAAGATGCTGTATCCGAAGCTTCCTTACGACCCGGCCAAGGACTTCACCTACCTCTCGCTGATCGCCACCGCGCCGCTGATGCTGGTCGCGCCGGCCAACCTGCCGGGCGGCGCCGCCTTCTTCGACGCCGCGCGCAAGGCCGGCGACAGCTGGAGCTACGGCTCGGTGGGCGTTGGTTCGGTCGGCCATCTCGGCATGGAGCAGCTCAACAGCCGCGTGCCGGGCATGAAGCCGGTGCACGTGCCCTATCAGGGCAACCCGCAAGTGGTCACCGGCCTGATCGGCGGGCAGGTGCAGATGGCGCTGATCCCGCCGGGCGTGGCGCTGCCGCAGGTCAAGGCCGGCAAGCTGCGCGCCATCGGCCTCACGAGCGGCCGCAGCACGCTGGCGCCCGACGTGCCCTCGCTCTCCGAAGCGGGCGTGAAGGATTTCAACCTCGAGGTGTGGACCGCGCTGCTCGGCCCGGCGAAGCTCTCGAAGGCCGCGCAGGAGCGGATCGGCAAGGAACTCGCGATCATCATGAAGTCGCCCGAGGTGCGCCAGAAGCTGTTCGACCAGGGCTGGCAGGCGGTCGGCACCTCGCCTGACGGCATGCGCACGCGCGTGAAGGAAGAGGCGGCGATCATGTCGAAGATCATCTCCACCAACAACATCAAGCTCCAGTGACCACAGCGACTGTCATCGAGCCGCAGCGCGAGCTGCCGGTCTTCGGCGAATACGACGTCGTCGTGGTCGGCGGCGGGCCGGCCGGCATCGCGGCCAGCGTGAGTGCCGCGCGGCATGGCGCGCGCACGCTGCTGGTCGAGCGCTACGGCTTCCTCGGCGGCATGGGCACCGCGGGCGGCGTGACCAACTTCGCGGGCCTGTACGGCAAGCGCGACGGCGAGATGACGCAGCTCGTGCACGGCGTGGCCGACGACCTGCTCGATCGCATCGATGCGCTGGGCGGCCTCAACAAGCCGCAGGACGGCATGCAGGGCCGCATCCGCGTGCGCTCCTACGACACCTCGGTCTACAAGTGCGCGGCCGACCAGCTGCTGCTCGGTGCGGGCGTGCACCTGCTGTTCCACGCGCTCGCGGCTGCGGTCGTGATGGACGGCCAACGCATCGCCCTGCTCGTCGTCGAGACCAAGTCGGGCCGGCAGGCCATCCGTGCCAACGCCTTCATCGACGGCAGCGGCGATGCCGATGTCGCGGCCTTCGCGGGCGTGCCGTTCGCGGTCGGCGACGGGCATGGCAGCGGGTTGTTCCCGTCCACCATGTTCCGCGTCGGCCATGTCGATGCAGAGCGCGCGCTGGCGGCGGTGGGCGAGTTCAAGGCGATCAACGACCTGATGGCGAAGGTGCGCGAGCGCGATCCGGACGCGTATCGCTTCCCGCGCGAGGGCGCGATCCTGCGCCCGCAGATCGACCCGCGCGAATGGCGCGCCAACGTCACGCAGATCCGCAACGCGCGAGGCGATGCGATGAACGGCGTGGATGCACGCGAGCTCAGCGACGGCGAGGTCGAAGGTCGGCGGCAGATCGCCGAGTACTTCCGCTTCCTCAAGGCGGAAGTGCCGGGCTTCGAGCAGTCGGCGATCGTCGAGATCGCGCGCAGGTGGGCATCCGCGAGACGCGGCGCATCGAAGGGCTCCATGCGCTGACCGGCGAGGACATCCTGTCGTCCGCGCGCTTCGACGACAGCATCGGCATCAACGCCTGGCCGATGGAGATGCACGCGGCGGGCCGCATCGAATGGGCCTTCCCGCGCGACGAGCGGCGCACCTACAACCAGCTGCCGTGGCGCATGATCGTGCCGCGCGGCGTGGACAACCTGCTCGTCGCCGGCCGCTGCGCATCGATGACGCACGAAGGCCAGTCGGCGGCGCGCGCGAGCGGCGGCTGCTTCGTGATGGGGCAGGCGGCCGGCACGGCGGCGGCCTCGCTGGGCGCCGGCCGCTTCGCGGCCGTGGATGTGCCGGCGCTGCAGGGCAAGCTGGTCGCGGACGGCGTGGACATCGACCGCTGAGGCACTGAAGCCCTGACAGGAGCGGGACAGCGCAGCGCCCGTCTCTTTGCTATCGTTGCGGGCTCGTTTCTGCGCTTTTCCCCATGACCGACCCCGCAACCGCCGCCCGCCTCGTCGACGATCTCGTCGAGCTGATGCACCTCGAACCCCTGGGCGAAGACCGATTCCTCGCGCAAAGCGAGGACATCGGCACCCCGGCCGTCTACGGCGGCCAGGTGCTCGGACAGTCGCTGATGGCGGCGTGCCGCACCGTCGGCGCCGATCGGCCGGTGCATTCGATGCACGCCTATTTCCTGTTGCCCGGCGAACATGCGCCGATCGAATACGCGGTGGACCGCGTGCGCGACGGCCGCAACTTCACTGCGCGGCACGTGGTCGCGCGGCAAGGCGAGCGGATCATCTTCGAGATGTCGGCCTCGTTCCAGACCGTGGACAAGGGCATCGAGCACCAGCTCCAGATGCCCGAGCTGGACGGCCCCGAGGGCCTGCCGAGCGAGCTCGACCAGCGCATCGCGCTCGGCGAGCGCCTGCCGGCGTACTTCCGCGCCAAGGGCCTCTCGCCGCACGGCATCGAATACCGCCGCGTCGAGCCCGACGATCCGCTCGACCCGGCGCCGCGCCCTTCCGAAAGCGCAGTCTGGATGCGTGCCATTGCGCCGCTGCCGGACGACCCGCTGGTCCATCGCGCCTTGCTCGCCTATGCCTCGGACCATGGCCTGCTGCGTGCCGCAATGCTGCCGCACGGCCTGAGCTTCATGAGCGGGCAGGTGCGCCCCGCGAGCCTCGACCACGCGATGTGGTTCCACCGCGATTTCCGTATGGACGAGTGGCTGCTCTACGTGCTGGATTCGCCGAGCGCGGGCGGCGCACGCGGCTTCTGCCGCGGCAGCGTGTTCACGCGCGACGGCCGGCTGGTCGCATCCACCGCGCAGGAAGGGATGCTGCGCATCCTGCCCAAGGGAAGCTTGCTGTCGAGCGCGGGCCGCGCCGCGCCGATCTAGGTTTGCAGGCTGCCGGTCAGCCGCGGAATGGGTTGGCCGTGGCAAACCACAGGCCGATGCCCGTGGCGATGATGAAGGCCGCGTCGGTCACGCCCGCGATCAGAAAGAACTGCGTCTGCAGCGTGTCCTTGAGTTCCGGCTGGCGTGCCGTGCCTTCGAGCAGCTTCGACCCGACGATGCCGATGCCGAGGCATGAGCCCACGGCGGCGATGCCGATGAGAAGACCTGCAGCGAGGGGGAGGATGTCGAAGCCGTTCATGATGCGCTTTCGTCGGCCTTGGAAGTCCGGCCTGGTTGCTGCCGGCGCCACCGCGGCTCCGGCTCGGCTCCAATGTCACCCGGCAGGCGCATGGCGTCGATGACCTCGGAGGTCATGCCGCCGGCACCGTCACCGGGTTTCCTCAGCCGGGCAGCAGGCGCTTGAGATAGCGCCCGGTGTGGCTCGCGTCGTTCGCGGCAATCGTCTCCGGCGTGCCGACGCCCACCACCGTGCCGCCGCCGGCGCCGCCTTCGGGGCCCATGTCGACCAGCCAGTCGGCGGTCTTGATCACATCGAGGTTGTGCTCGATCACCACGATCGTGTTGCCTGCGTCACGCAGCTGGTGCAGCACCTTGAGCAGCAGCTCGATGTCCGCGAAGTGCAGGCCGGTGGTCGGCTCGTCGAGGATGTAGAGCGTGCGGCCGGTGTCGCGCTTGCTGAGTTCGAGCGCGAGCTTCACGCGCTGCGCTTCGCCGCCCGACAGCGTCGTGGCCGCCTGGCCCAGCTTGATGTAGCTCAGGCCCACATCGAGCAGCGTGCGCAGCTTGCGTTCGATCGTGGGCACGGCCTTCAGGAATTCGTATGCGGCCTCCACCGTCATGTCGAGGATCTGCGCGATGTTGCGGCCCTTGTACTGCACCTCCAGCGTCTCGCGGTTGTAGCGCTGGCCGTGGCACACCTCGCAGGGCACGTAGACGTCGGGCAGGAAGTGCATCTCGACCTTCACCACCCCGTCGCCCTGGCAGGCTTCGCAGCGGCCGCCGGCGACGTTGAAGCTGAAGCGGCCCGGGCCGTAGCCGCGTTCGCGCGCGGTGTGGGTCTCGGCCATGAGTTCGCGGATCGGCGTGAAGAGGCCGGTGTAGGTGGCCGGGTTGCTGCGCGGCGTGCGGCCGATCGGCGACTGGTCGACGCTGATGACCTTGTCGAAGTACTCGATGCCCTCGATCGCCTCGTGCGGGGCCGGCTCCTCGTGCGCGCGATAGAGCGTGCGCGCCACGGCGGTGTAGAGCGTGTCGTTGACCAGCGTCGACTTGCCCGAACCCGAGACGCCGGTGACGCAGGTCAGCAGGCCGACCGGAAAGGCCACGCCGACGTTCTTGAGGTTGTTGCCGGTCGCGCCGACGACGCGGATTTCCTGCACGTCGCTCTGCGTCGCGAGATGCGCGGCTTCGCGCGCGGCGCGGCGCTCGGCGGCGGCGCTCGGCGGAAAACGCGACGCCTTCTTCGCCGTCTCCGGCGCGGCCTTGGTGACGACCGGCAGCCAGGGCGTGCGACGCGCCGGCACGGCGATCTTCTTCTGGCCCGAGAGGTATTGCCCGGTGAGTGAATCCGGATTGCCCGCGACCTGCGCGTAGCTGCCCTGCGCCATCACGCGCCCGCCATGCACGCCGGCGCCGGGGCCCATGTCGATGATGTGGTCGGCGGCGTGGATCATGTCCTCGTCGTGCTCGACCACGATGACGCTGTTGCCGATGTCGCGCAGGTGCTTCAGCGTGCCGATGAGGCGGTCGTTGTCGCGCTGGTGCAGGCCGATGCTGGGCTCGTCGAGCACGTACATCACGCCGGTGAGACCGGAGCCGATCTGCGACGCAAGACGGATGCGCTGCGCCTCGCCGCCGGACAGCGTCTCGGCGCTGCGGTCGAGGCTCAGGTAGTTGAGGCCGACGTCGTTGAGGAACTTGAGGCGCAGCCCGATCTCGCGCACCACCTTGTCGGCGATCTCGGCCTTGGCGCCGCGCAGATGCAGTGCGCGGAAGTAATCGAAGCTCTCGCGCAGCGTGGCGCGGCTGATCTCGTAGATCGCCATGCGGCGCGGCTCGGGGCCCGCGTCGTCCACCAGGAACACGTTGCGCGCCTCGCGCCGAAGCCGGGTGCCTTCGCAGTCGGGGCAGGGCTGGAGGTTGCGGAAGCGCGAGAGGTCTTCGCGCACCATCGCCGAATCGGTCTCGCGGTAGCGGCGCTCCATGTTCGGGATGATCCCTTCGAAGGGGTGCTTGCGCACCAGCTTCTTGCCGGCCTGCTGGCCGCTCTCCATCACGTAGCTGAACTTGATCTCTTCCTCTGCCGAGCCGTTCAGCACGGTCTGCTGCACCGACGCGGGCAGCTCCTCGAAGGGCCTGTCGAGGTCGAACTTGTAGTGCTTGGCGACGCTCTCCAGCATGCTGAAGTAGTAGCCGTTGCGGCGGTCCCAGCCCTTCACCGCGCCGCTCGCGAGGCTCAGCGACGGAAAGGCGACCACGCGCGCCGGGTCGAAGAACTCCCGGTTGCCCAGGCCGTCGCAGGTCGGGCAGGCGCCGACGGGCGAGTTGAAGGAAAACAGGCGCGGTTCGAGCTCGGCCAGCGAGTAGTGGCAGATCGGGCAGGCGAACTTCGCGTTGAAGAGATGCTCGCGCGCGGGCGGCAGTCCGGAGGCCGGCGGCTCGGTCGCGGGCGCATCCATTTCCAGCGCGATCGCGCGGCCGTCGGCCAGGCGCAGCGCGGCCTCGAAGCTCTCGGCGAGGCGCTGCTGCATGTCGGGGCGCGCGCGCAGGCGGTCGATCACCACGTCGATGTCGTGCTTCTCGGTCTTCTTGAGCTTGGGCAGGTCGTTGTATTCGTAGGTCTGCCCGTCGACCCGGAAGCGGATGTAGCCCTGCGCCTGCATCTCGGCGAAGAGTTCGAGGAATTCGCCCTTCTTGTCGCGCGCCACCGGCGCCAGGATCATCAGGCGCGGGCCGGACCGTTCGCCCCCACGCTCGGCACTTTCGTGTCCTCGCTGCCCCCCGAGGGGGCTCTCGCCGCTTGGGGCGGCCCGGCGCGGCTCGGGGATCGCGAGCACCGCATCCACCATCTGGCTCACCGTCTGCGCCTGCAGCGGCAGGCCGTGGTCGGGGCAGTAGGGCGTGCCGGCGCGCGCGTACAGCAGGCGCAGGTAGTCGTGGATCTCGGTCACCGTGCCCACGGTGGAGCGCGGGTTGTGGCTGGTGGCCTTCTGCTCGATGCTGATCGCCGGCGACAGGCCTTCGATGACGTCGACGTCCGGCTTGTCCATCAGCTGCAGGAACTGCCGCGCATAGGCCGAGAGGCTCTCCACGTAGCGGCGCTGCCCTTCGGCGTACAGCGTGTCGAACGCGAGGCTCGACTTGCCCGACCCCGACAGGCCGGTGATCACCACCAGCTTGTTGCGCGGAATGTCGAGGTCGACGTTCTTGAGGTTGTGCGTGCGTGCGCCGCGAATGCTGATGCGCTGCTGCGCGAGCACGGCACCGAGATAGGCGTCATCGGGGGTGGGTTTCACGGGGCGGTCGATTCTGGGCAACCGGACATGATAAGTGCCCGTGTGTTTCAGGGCTCGTGACGGGATTTCGGCCTGGCCACCCCGGTTGCCCGGCAGGAATCCCTGCCTCGCATCCAAGAAAATTCTGAAAATTGCCGCGCGAATGAGGAAAGATCGCGCATCGCAGAGCTGCGCCGCTATGCTCCCCTGGCTGTCAACACAAGGGGGAAATATGCAATCTGTCGTCGTCGTCGATGGGCATCCGGCAATCCGGCTCGCGGTTCGGACCGCCCTGACCGCCACGGGCCAGTTCGAAGTCATCGCAGAGGCCGGCGACGGCCCCTCGGCCCTCGAGATCATCCGCGAGTTGGAGCCGGAGTTGGTGGTCCTCGATCTCGATCTGCCGCGATTGAACGGGCTCGACGTGATCGAGCGGGTGCGCAAGGCGCTGCCCGAGACCAAGCTGGTCGTGCTGTCGGGTCAGGAAGAGTCGATCTTCGGGGTCCGTGCGGTCAAGGCCGGCGCGAATGCCTTCATCAGCAAGTCCGAGGACCTGCAGCGGCTCGTCCATGCGGCGCACGCCGCCGTCGCGGGCTACAGCATCGTCGCGACGTCGATCCTGACTTCGCAGTCGCAACTGCTGGACGGCACGCGCCCGAATGTCCTGATCCGTCGGCTTTCGGACCGGGAGATCACGGTGCTCCAGCATCTCGCACGCGGGCTGAGCAACAAGGAAATCGCCGAGATCCTGCTCATCAGCAACAAGACGATCAGCGGCTACAAGGCGCGGATCTTCGAGAAGCTGCATATCTCCAGCCTGGTCGAGCTGGTGGATTTTTCTCGCACGCACCACCTCGTGACCTGAGGCGCCGCTGCCTCAGGCGTGCATGCCGGCGAACGCCTTCGCGCGCTGCATGACGTTCGCGAGCTCCGAGCGAGCGGCCGGATAGAGCGCGAGCGCCGTCGGGTCGGAGTCGCCGTTCTCCACGGCCTGGAAGGCGCGCACCGCCTGGTCCTCGTCGAGCTGGTGGCAGGCCGAGCTCAGGCGGTGCGCGAGCTGGCGCAGCACCGCGTGGTCGGCCGCGGCGGCGGCCCGGTCCATCGCCTGCAGGTCCTTTTCGGTGGCCGTCACGAAGACGCCCACCAGCCGGGCGACCTTGGCCGCATCGCCATCGCACAGCTGCATGAGCCGGGTGTAGCGCGCCGCCGGGGCGGCGGCAGCACTGCCCGCGGCCCCCGCACCGGCCTGGCCGGCGCCTTCCTGCTGCGCCGCCGCCCCCTGGCGCAGCAGCACCTTCGACAGCGCCTCGCGCAGGTCCCCGATCTGCAGCGGCTTGGACAGATACGCATCCATGCCCAGCGCCAGGCAGCGCTCGGCCTCGCCCTGCAGCGCATTGGCCGTCAGCGCCACGATCGGCAGCCGCGGCAGGCCCCGGGCAGCCTCGCTGTGGCGCAGCCGCCGGGTCAGCTCGTAGCCGTCCAGCCGCGGCATGTGGCAGTCCGTCAGCAGCATGGCGTAGCCCGCGCCGCCCGCCTGCGCCGCCTCCAGCATCTCCCAGGCCTGCTGGCCGTCCTCGGCGCAGTCGCAGGCGTAGCCCAGCTTGAGCAGCTGGCGGGTGATGACCTCGCGGTTGATCGGGTGGTCCTCGGCCAGCAGCACGCGCTGGCCCCGGCCGGCCGGCAGGGCGTCGGGCGAGCTCCGGGCGGGCGCCGCCGGCTGCTGCTGCTGCCGGGCCGCCGCATCGATGGCCAGCCGGTGCGGCGCACTGCGCCCGGGCGCGGCGCCCACGCTGGGCACCCACGGGCGCAGCGGCAAGGTCACGATGAAGCGGCTGCCCACGCCCAGCGCGCTCTCGCAGCGCACGCTGCCGTGCATCAGCTCCACCAGCTGGCGCACGATGGTCAGCCCCAGGCCGGTGCCGCCATAGCGCCGCGTGGTGGCGATGTCGGCCTGGCGGAAGGGCTCGAACAGCGTCTTGACCGCCCGCGGATCGATGCCGATGCCGGTGTCCTGCACGGCCAGCTCCAGCTCGCCCTGGGCGGTGCGCAGCACCTCTAGCCGCACCTCGCCGCGGTGGGTGAACTTGATCGCATTGCCGATCAGGTTGGTGAGCACCTGGCGCAGCCGCACCGCATCACCCACCACGAACTGCGGGATCGCCGCATCGACCTGAAAGCCCAGCCCGATGGCCTTGCGCGCGGTCTCGGCGCCGAAGCTGGCGCAGACGTCTTCCACCAGGCTGGCCAGCGACAGCGGCCGGCTCTCGATGTCCAGCATGCGCGCCTCGATCTTGGAGAAGTCCAGGATGTCGTTGATGATGGTCAAAAGCGACATCGACGACTCGCGGCAGCGCATCAGCATGGTGCGCTGCTCGTCCTCCAGGGGCGTGTCCAGCACCAGGTCGATCATGCCCAGCACGCCGTTCAGGGGCGTGCGCACCTCGTGGCTCATCATGGCCAGGAAGTGGGCCTTGGCGTCCACCGCCGAGCGCGCCTCCTCGGCCTTGGTCACCAGGCTCGCCTTGAGGGCTTCCTCCTCCGAGATGTCCTTGGCGATGCCGATGAAGGACACGATCGTGCCCTTGTCGCCTTCGCCTTCGCCCGGCTCGTCGTGCACCGACATGTTGCCGCGCAGCTCCAGCGTGCGCTGCACGCCGTCGGGGCGGCGGATGCGGAACTGCTGGCTGTATTCGCCCCGGCGCTCGA
Organism: Variovorax sp. HW608; assembly: GCF_900090195.1. Lineage (NCBI taxonomy): Bacteria > Pseudomonadati > Pseudomonadota > Betaproteobacteria > Burkholderiales > Comamonadaceae > Variovorax > Variovorax sp. HW608. The sequence continues at coordinate 7,500,579 of NZ_LT607803.1, read as the reverse complement.
GATAGGTGTCCTCCAGCGCCCCGGACACTCGCTGGCGATCCTCGGGATGCGTGCGCATGAGCAGATCCCAGTAGGTGAGCGGCTCGTCCTCCGTGTAGCCGCAGATGTCCCGCAGCTTCCGGTCGGCCGTGACGATGGTGTCCCGGAAGGCCGGGTCCGTGAGGCGCGCCCCCGCGCCCATCCGCGACACGGAGCGCCAGACGCCGAGCCCGCCGACGCCGAGCGCGAGTTCGAGATCGGTGCGCGATTGCTCGAGTTCGGCAAGCGCACGCTCGGCTTCGAGCTTCGCTTCGCTGAGCCGGCGCTCGCCCGCCTTCTGCTCCGTGACATCGATGGCAACGCCGACGATGCCGCGCGGCTTGCCGCGGCGGTCGTACACCGGCTGCTTGCGGGACTGCACCTGGCGCAGGCCAGAACCGGTGACCTCGATCTCTTCGTCGAAGGTGCGCGCCGAGCGCGAGGCGAGGAGTTCGCGGTCCTGGGCCACGAAGCGCTCTTCGAGCCCGGGCCCGAACAGGTCCCGGTCCCGCTGGCCGACCGCCGCCTGCGGGTCGAGACGGAAGGTGCGCGCGAATTCCGCATTGATCGTCCGGTAGCGGAACTGCGTGTCCTTGAAGAACAGGACGTGCGGCACCGCATCCAGGATCGCGTGGAGTTCGTCCTCGTGGCGCTGGATGCGCTGCGCGCGCACGAACTGCAGCGCCGAAAGGCTCACCATGCAGACGGTCCCCAGCGCCATCCAGAACCAGTGCAGTTCGATGGCCATGGGCTGGCCGAAGAAGTAGCTCGCCACCGCAAGCACGCAGGCCAGCACCGTCGTGGTCGCGCCGCTGCGTTCGATCGCCCGCGTCAATGCGTTGAACTTGAGCTCCATGCAGTCTCCATCCGTAGGAAGGGGCCGCCGAGCCGGACCGTGGATTCAGGCTCGACGGGATCATTCTTATCCATGGCCCCGCCCACTGGAGATTTCGTAGAGGAAAGTTCTTGCGTTGTGCCCGGACCGTCTTGTTCGTGAAGTTGTTCGTCCGGCGGTTACTGCCAAAGAAGTAGATTGCAATCGCTCGCCGCATGGCGCGGGGGCGTGGATCGAAATCATCAATCAACAAAGGGTGGCCGCCTCGCGCAGTGCACCTCAGGGAAGCAACATGACTGCCTCGACTGCCGAGGGTCGCGCCTTGCGCGCTGCGCCGACCCGCCTCTCGTCCCGCCGGGATCACATCGCCTCTCGCCATTCGGCTCCTCCTCGCCGCCGGCGAGTCGGTGTGCTCGCCTACACGCTGCGCACGCGCGAGTACGCGCGTCGCGCCTTCCGATCGCTCGGCTATGCGCCGCTCGTCTTCGCGAGCCTCGATGAGCTGATCGAGCTCGGCCCCGTTGCGTCGGGCTTCGACATGCTTCTGATCGGCGATGCGCCGTCCCTCGACGATCGGGGGAGTCCGGTCCTTGTCGCGGTGCGCGAAGCGGTGGGTCCGAAGGTGCCGCTGCTGCACGTCTGCATCCCCGGCGGCGCCGGCGCGATGCCGCCGCCGACCGACGTGTCGACCGCTTCGACCGGTTTCTTCGGCGATTTCTGCTCGGCGATCCTTTTTTCCCTGCTCGATGCGAGCGGCATGGAAGAGCCGCCGCCGCGGCTGGTCTGGGGCGCCTATGCCTTCGAGCCGCTCGGCCGGATCGTCGGCTTCGGCGGCCGGCAGGTCAGGCTCGACCCGGTCTCGTTCGACATTGCGCTCGAACTCTTCTTCCGCGCCGGGCAGCTGGTCAACAAGAAGACGCTGACCCTGATGCTGCCGCCGAACCCGCAGGGCGCGGAGCGCCGCCGGATCGACAACATCGGAAGCGTCATCAAGGAACTGCGTTCCTCGCTCCGGCTGCGTGACCTGCACGGATGGAATCTGGAGACGCTTCCTCACCTCGGCTATCGGCTGGTGTCGAGGTAGACTCGATCGATTCGGAAAGCCGCGCCCGTCACCGGGCGGCTTTGGCTTACGAGGCGCGGGACGGGGCTTCCTGCGCCTGGAACTCTTTTCTGTCAATCAGGGGCAGCGCATATGGCATCGGTCAACAAAGTCATTCTCGTCGGCAATCTCGGACGCGATCCGGAAACACGTACCTTCCCGAGCGGCGATCAGGTGTGCAACGTCACCCTCGCCACCACGGACAAGTGGAAGGACAAGCAAAGCGGCGAAATGCGCGAGGCCACCGAGTGGCACCGGCTGGTGTTCAACGGCCGTCTCGCCGAGATCGCGGCGCAGTACCTGCGCAAGGGTTCGCAGATCTACGTCGAAGGCCAGATCCGCACCCGCAAGTACACCGACAAGGACGGCGTCGAGAAGTACGCCACGGACATCCGCGTCGACCAGATGCAGATGCTCGGCAGCCGCCAGGGCCAGGGTGCGCCTTCGAGCGACGACGATGGCTACGGCGGTGGTGGCGGCTACGGTGGTGGTGGCGGTGGCGGTGGCGGTGGCGGTGGCTATTCGCGTGCCCCCGCAGCGGCTCCCCGGGCACCCGCACCGGCGCCGCGCCAAGCGCCTTCGAAGTCGTCGACGGGCTTCGATGACATGGACGACGACATTCCGTTCTGAAACCTGCTTTGTCGGGTTTTTTCGATGGTCGGCCCGCGTTCCGAGAGGAGGCGGGCTTTTTCTTTGCCCATATTTGCTCTTGAGCCGGATGGACACCCGTCAAATGCGTTGTGTCGTGGCGATTGCAGAGACCGGTAGCCTGACCGGCGCCGCGCAGCGCCTGGGTTTCGCGCAGCCGGCCTTGACGCAGACACTCAATCGCCTCGAAGCCGAGCTCGGCACGAAGCTGTTCGTGCGCAACCGCCGTGGCGCCGCGCTGACCGAGGCGGGTCTCGCGATCATTGACGACCTGCGCGCCAGCCTGGCCCATGCGGACGCGGCGAACGAACGCGCGCGAGCGCTCGGGGCCGGCCGGGCCGGACGACTGACCGTCGGCTTCGTCACGCATGCCGTGTACGAGGTCATGCCGCGGGCGCTGCGGCGACTGCGCGCGGAGCATCCGCAAGTCGACGTCGTGCTGAAAGAGATGAGCAATGCCGAGCAGGTCGACGCGCTCGAGGGCGGACGCATCGACATTGCGTTGCTGCATCCACCGGTGTCGGTCACGGCCCGGGTGCATGAGCGGCGGCTCGGCGAGGAGCGAATGGTGGTGGCGCTGCCGGTGCACTACGACCTTCCGACGGATGGCCGCGTGTCGATGGCACAGGTGGCGGCGCATGGATTGGTCTGGTTTCCGGCGGCGCAGATGCCGGCGCTGCGAACCGCGCTCCTGGGAACCTTTCGCAGCGCGGGGTACGACTTGCGCGTGGTGCAGGACGCGAACCGCACGCTGACGGTACTGGCCTGCGTGGCAGCCGGTCTGGGCTGGTCCCTGTTGCCGAGCTCGGTGCGTGCACTGCGGCACGAGGGCGTGCGCTATGCAGAGCTCAGCGACGGCGACGACCTCCCCGCTTTCGAGTTGTCCGCGCTGTGGCTCGCGCGATCACGCCCGACATTCGCGGACATCTTCGCGACGATGCTGGGAGCCTAGACATCACGGTCGCCGCTAGCTGGGCGGCCATGATGCCTAGTCCATCTGGATCCTGTTGTCCTGCGCGAGCTTGCGCCACTTGGCCATCTCGGCGCGGCGGAACGCGTCGAGCTCGGCCGAATTCGAGCCGATGACCTCGGCGCCGGTGGCCTCCAGCCGCTTGCGGACGTCCGGTTCGTTCAGTACCGCGACCAGTTCTTTCGACAGGCGAGCGGTTACCGCCGCGGGTGTCCCGGTCGGCACGAAGACGGCGTTCCACTCGTAAACCTCGTAGCCCGGCAGCCCGGACTCCGCGATGGTCGGCAATTGCGGCAGCACCGCCGAACGTGCCTTGCCCGTCACCGCGAGCGGCCGCAGCTTGCCAACCTGGATGTAGGGCAGGCTCGAGGCCAGGCTGCCGAAGAAGACCGGCACCTGTCCGGCCATCACGTCGGCGAGTGCCGGGCCACCGCCCTTGTAAGGGACATGGGTCATGCGCACGCCCGCCATCGCGTCGAACTGCTCGGCCGCCAGATGCTGGGCCGAACCGTTGCCGGATGAGGCGAAGTTGATCTCGCCCGGCTTGGCCTTGGCTTGGGCGATGAGGTCCTGCACGGATCGGATCGGCGCCGACGGGTGCACCACGAGCACGTTGGGCACCTTGATCAGCAGCGAGACCGGTGCGAGATCGCGCAGCGTGTCGAAAGGCATCTTGCTGCGCAAGGCGGGGTTCTGGGCGTGATTTGAAGCATCGAGCAGCACGGTGTAGCCGTCCGGCGGGCTCTTGGCCACCAGGTCGCCGCCGATGGCGCCGCCCGCCCCGCCACGGTTGTCCACCACGACGGGTTGCCCGAGCCGCGCCGACAGCGGCGGCGCGATGATCCGGGCCACGGCGTCGACCGTGCCGCCCGGCGGGTAGCTGACGACGAGGCGTATCGGCCGCGAAGGCCAGCCCTGCGCCTGTGCGGCGATGGCGGATACGAGCAGGGTTGCGCCGACGATCAGGGCGCGGAATCCGTTGCGCCACGGCGCAGGGGAAAGTCTCATGAGGGGTCTCCAACGGAAAACCTGAAAAGCTGCGCCGGGTTGTCGGCCAGGATGCGATGGCGGGTGTCTGCGTCGGGCACCCAGTCGGCCAGCGCGGCCAGCGCGGCGCGATAGTCCACTTGATCACGATGCTGGGTGTGCGGCCAGTCGCTGCCCCAGAGCAGGCGCCCGGCGCCCAGCATGCCCAGCAGGCGGGTGGCCATCGCGCGTGCCTGCGGTCCGCTTGGGTCGCACCAATTGCGGTAGGCGCCCGAGAGCTTGACCCAGGTGCGCCCGTCGGCGGCGGCCGCCGCCAGCCAGGCGGCGGGAACTTCATCGGCCTTCGCGGGACGGCCGAAATGGTCGACGACGAGCTTGCAGCCGGCCTCGAGGACCGGCTCCGCCGCCCGCTGGAGGTGCTGCGATTCGAGATGCAGCTCCACGTGCCAGTCGAGTGCGCGAACACGCGCCAGCAGATCGCGCCACGGTGGGCTTTCGAGTTCCGGGATCGGAAGTCCGACAAGGTTCAGCCGGATTCCGCAGATGCCCGCTTGGTCCAGGGCGCGCAACGCATCGTCGCCGATCGAGGGCTCGACCACGGCCACACCGCGCAGGCGCGAGGGATGCGCGCGCAGCGCCTCGATGAGGAAGCTGTTGTCGGTGCCCAGGAAGCTTGGCTGCACCAGCACGGCGTGCGACAGGCCGTGTCCGTCGAGCAATGCGAGGTAGTCGTCCAAGGTGGCGTCATAGTCGGGCGCGTGACGCGGCTTCGGTGCGAGCGGCAGGCCGCGAACGAAGACATGGGCGTGGCTGTCGACGGCAGTGATCGCCGCCTCCTTCGGCTCAGGCATAGCGTCGCTCGAGTGCATCGAACGCGTCCTTGCGCACGAGTGCCTGGCGCTCGGCAAACGTGGCGACGAGTCCGGCCGACTCGTCGAGCCGGCCGCCATCACGCAGACCCGTCAATGCCCGCGTCATGCCGCGGACCGCGCCTTGCAGCGCGGCGTTGGCATACAGCACCAGGCCGAAGCCCATGGCGCCGAACTCGGCCGCATCGAGCGTCGGCGTCTTGCCGCCGATCACCACGTTGACCACCTGCGGGCAGGCCAGCTCGCGCGCGATGCGCTGCAGCGCGTGCAAATTTTCGGGCGCTTCGACGAATGTGATGTCGGCACCCGCCTCGGCGAAGGCCGCGGCGCGCGCCAGCGCTGCATCGAGGCCCTCGACCGCCGCCGCGTCGGTACGCGCGATCACGAGGAAGTCGGGGTGCAGGCGGGCATCCACCGCGGCCTTGACCTTCCCCACCATTTCCTGCGAGCTGACGAGCGACTTGCCTTCGAAGTGGCCGCATTTCTTCGGGCTCGCCTGGTCTTCGAGCTGGATCGCGTTGGCGCCGGCGCGCTCCAGCGTGCGCACGCTGTGCCGCACATTCAGCGCATTGCCGAAGCCGGTGTCGGCGTCGACGATGATCGGCAAGGCCACGGCATCGCGGATGGCCGCCGTGTGCTGCGCCAGATCGGCGAGGCCGACGAAGCCAAGATCCGGCAGGCCATAGAACGTGTTGCTGAGGCCGGCTCCGCTCAGGTAGACCGCATCGAAGCCGAGTTCCTCGATCACGCGCGCCGCCAGCGCGTTCGCCGCGCCCGGCACGAGCATGCCGCGCCGCGCCGAGACCTCGCGGCGCAGCGCGGTTCCCGGATGCTGCTCGCTCATCTCATTCGTCCTTCATTCCCGTGGCCTTGACCACGTCCCCGAGGCGCGCGCGCTCTTCGTCGACGAACTTGTTGAACGAGGCGCGCGTGCCGCCGATCGGCTCGATGCCCACTGCCTTCAGCCGGTTTGCGATGTCCGGCGTCTTCATCGCGGCATCGACGGCCGCGGCCATCTTGTCGAGGATCGCCGGCGGCGTGCCCTTGGGCGCGTGCACGCCCGCCCAGTGGGCGATGCGCAGATCACCGAAGCCCTGCTCGGCGGCCGTCGAAAGTTCAGGATAGGCCGAGATGCGTGAAGTCCAGGTATCGGCCAGCGCCTTGAGCTTTCCGCTCTTGACGAAAGGCAATGCGACGATGCTGGCCTCGGAAGTGGCATCGACCTGCTTTGCGAGCACCGCGTTGATCGATTCCGAGCCGCTCTTGTACGGAATGATGTCGAGCTTGGCGCCGTACTTCGTCTGAAGCACGCCCGAAACGAAATGCGGCGTGCTGCCGGTGCCGGCCGTGGCCCAATGGAAGCCTTCGCCCTTCTTCGATGCCGCGATGAATTCCTTCAGGTCCTTGTAGGGTGCATCGGCCGGCACCAGCACCACCGAGGGTGCCAGGCCGATCATGGCCACCGGCGTGAGGTCGGCATCCTTGTACGGCATGGTCTTCTTGATCATGCTGTTGGAAATCACGCCGGCCGCGCTGATCAGGAAGGTGTAGCCGTCCGGCGCCGACTTGGCCACCAGGTCGGCCCCGAGCGTGGTGCCGCCACCCGGCTTGTTCTCGACGATGATCGGCCGCCCGAGCGCCTTGGAGGCGCCCTCTGCGGCCGCACGCGCCATCAGGTCGTTGGCGCCGCCGGCCGAGAACGGGACGATCATGCGGATCGGCTTCGTCGGCCAGGCCGGCTCGGCCTGCGCAGAGGCGGTGGTGAACAGGGCAGCGGCCAGTGCGGCTGCTGCGCCGACGCGATGGATCGATCTCATGGTGTCTCCGGAAAAAGTGTCCGGCGAGTATGGCGAAAGCGCCCGGGAGACGGAACCGCACCGCGAGTCCATCTTTCATAACGCGCACTTATGGAAGTGCGCCCGCGGCCGCCGGGATCGGCACGTCGTCGAAGCGCTTGAATTCCTGCAGCGAGAAGCTCGTCTGCACGTGTCGCACGCCGGGCAGCCGGTGCAGCTTGCTCTGGAGCAGCTCCGAATAGGCGTCGAGGTCCTTCGCGATCACCATCAGCAGGAAGTCCGCCGACCCGGTGATGCCGTGGAACATCACGACCTGCGGGATGGCGCGCACGGCTTCGACGAACTCGGTGGAGCGCGCCTCGTTCTGGAAATCGATGCTGATGCTCACGAACGCGACCACTCCGTAGCCGAGCGCCCGCCGGTCGAGCCGGGCGTGATAGCCGTCGATCAGGCCCGACTCCTCCAGCCGGCGAATCCGCCGCCAGCAGGGGGATTGCGACAGGCCCGTCATCTGCGCCAGTTCGCCGGTGGTCAGCCGGGCGTTCTGCTGCAGCGCCGACAGGAGCTGGCGGTCGGTGTTGTCCAGATCGACGGGCATAAAAATTCCTCCAAATGAGCTCCGAATGAACAAATTATGCGATCCGAAAAATTCCATTGGCAAGGATGACCCGATCAAGAAAAATCCACACCCTCCCTTCCCCATGACGAGTGCCTCCATGACCACAGCGACCGCTTCCCTGTTCGATCACGTTCCCGTCTATGGCGGCGACCCCATCCTGTCCCTGATGGAATCGTTCCAGAAGGACCCGCGACCCCAGAAGGTCAGCCTCAGCATCGGCGTCTACTTCGACAACGAAGGCCGGCTGCCGGTGATGTCGTCCGTGCGCAAGGCCGAGACTGCGATGCTGCAGGAGCTGGGCCCGCGCCCGTACTTGCCGATGGAAGGCCTGGCGGACTTCCGCAGCGGCGTGCAGCGCCTGCTGTTCGGCGCCGAGCATGAAGCCGTGAAGAGCGGCCGCATCGCGACCCTGCAGACCCTGGGCGGCTCGGGCGGCCTCAAGGTCGGCGCGGACTTCCTGCGCCGCTACTTCCCCGCAAGCGGCATCTGGGTCAGCGACCCGACCTGGGAGAACCACCACGCCATCTTCGATGGCGCGGGCATCGAGGTGAAGACCTATCCCTACTACGACGCGAAGACCGGCGGCCTGCGGTTCGACGACATGCTGACCGCGCTGCAGGGGCTGCCCAAGCGCAGCATCGTGCTGCTGCACGCGAGCTGCCACAACCCGACCGGCGTCGACCTCAGCACCGCGCAATGGCAGACCCTGATCCCGCTGCTGCGCGAGCGCGAGCTGATCCCCTTCATCGACATCGCCTACCAGGGCTTCGGCGACGGCCTCGACGAGGATGCCTTCGCGGTGCGCGCGATGGTGGATGCGGGCCTGCAGTTCTTCGTCGCCAATTCGTTCTCGAAGAACTTCTCGCTGTACGGCGAGCGCTGCGGCGGCCTGAGCGTGGTGTGCGCGAACCGTGACGCCGCCGATGTGGTGCTCGGCCAGCTCAAGGCCACGGTGCGCCGCAACTACTCCACGCCGCCGACGCACGGCGGGCGCATCGTCGCGCGCGTGCTGCAGAACCCCGCGCTGTTCGCCGAATGGGCGGGCGAGACGGCGGAAATGCGCAAGCGCATCCGCGCCATGCGCGAGCGCCTGCATGCGGTGCTCAGCGACAAGTTCCAGGGACAGCGCAACTTCGACTACTTCCTCACGCAGCGCGGCATGTTCAGCTACACCGGCCTGAACGAAGCGCAGGTCGATCGCCTGCGCGAAGAGCACGGCGTGTACCTCGTGCGCTCCGGCCGCCTCTGCGTGTCGGGCCTGACGACCGGCAACGTGGACCACGTGGCCGAGGCCATCGCTGCCGTGCTGGGTTGATCGACATGAGCGCGACGCAAGCCGGCGGCTCCACGCCCGAGAACATCGTCCGCGAGGAGAAGGCGCAGCTCGACTTCAGCCGTTCGATGAGCTACGGCGACTACCTGCATCTGGACCAGATCCTCAACGCGCAGAAGCCGCTGTCGCCGGCGCACGATGAAATGCTCTTCATCGTGCAGCACCAGACCAGCGAGCTGTGGATGAAGCTCATGCTGCACGAGCTGGGCGCCGCGCTGCGCTGCATCGCGGGCGACGAGCTCGATGCCGCATTCAAGATGCTCGCGCGCGTCTCGCGCATCATGGAGCAGCTCGTGCACGCCTGGGACGTGCTCGCCACCATGACGCCGCCCGAGTACACCGCGATGCGCCCGTACCTCGGCGCATCGAGCGGCTTCCAGAGCTACCAGTACCGCTGCATCGAGTTCTCGCTGGGCAACAAGAACCCGGCGATGCTCAAGCCCCACGAGCACCGCAACGACCTGCTCGAGCGCGTACGCATCGCCTACGAGTCGCCGTCGCTGTACGACGAATCGCTGCGGCTCCTGGCGCGGCGCGGACTCGCGATCCCGGCCACGCACTGCGAGCGCGACTGGACCGCGCCCTACGTGGCGAGCGACGAGGTGACGAACGCATGGCTCGAGGTCTACCGCGATCCGCGCACGCACTGGGACCTCTACCAGCTCGCCGAGGAACTGGTCGACCTCGAGGACGCTTTCAGGCTCTGGCGCTTCCGCCACGTCACGACGGTGGAGCGCGTCATCGGCTTCAAGCGCGGCACCGGCGGCACCGGCGGCGTGAGCTATCTGCGCAAGATGCTCGACGTGGTGCTGTTCCCCGAACTCTGGCGCGTGCGCACCGAGCTTTGATCAACATGACGGCGCTTTCCCTCGAGGACCGCGAGCGCGAGTACTCGCCGAGCTCGTGCATCGGCGGCGACTACGCGCCGTTCCTGCGCGCCTATGCCGAGCTGAGCGCGGCGGCGCTCGCGGGCCGCGCGGTGCAGCGCGATCTGCCCTACGGCGACTGCCCGACCCAGCGGCTCGATCTCTTCGTGCCGCCGGCCAGCGGGGCCGATGCGCCGCTGCCACCGCTGCTCGTCTTCATCCACGGCGGCTATTGGCAGGAGCTGTCGAAGGCGAGCTCGCTGTTCGGTGCACCCGGCGCCCAGGGCGCGGGCTTCGCCTACGCGGCCATCGACTACACGCTCGCGCCGCACGCGAGCATCGGCGCGATCGCGATCGAATGCCGGAACGCGCTGCGCTGGCTGCACGCGCACGGCGCGGCGCTGGGCTTCGATCCGTCGCGCATCCTCGTGGCCGGCAGTTCCGCGGGCGCTCACCTCGCCGCCATGTGCTGCGTGCGCGGCTGGACCGAGGACCACGACCTGCCCGCCGGCCTGCCCGCCGCCGGCGTGCTGGTGTCGGGCGTGTACGAACTCGAACCGCTGATCGGCACGTCGATCGACAAGGCGCTCTCGCTCACGCCGCGCGATGCCGCGAGGTGGAGCCCGATGCGCCTGCCGCTGGACTCATTCCCGCCGACCGTGGTCTGCTGGGGCGAGATCGAGACCGACGAATTCGAGCGCCAGAGCCGCGCCTTCGCCGATGCGCTCGCCGTCGCGGGCGCGCCCCGGCCCGAGCTGTTCGAAGTCCCGGCGCGCAACCATTTCGACGTCATCCTCGATCTGTCGGAGCGCGGCACGCTGCTCGGCGATGCCACGCTCCGGATCCTCGAGTCATTGCGAGACCGCAGCCCATGAAGGAAATCATCGACACCGGCCTGCCAGCGCTCAAGCAGCCGTTCTCATGGGCCGTGAAGGCGTCCGGCCTGCTGTTCACTGCGCACGGCCCGGTGCGCACGGACGGCAGCATCGACACCGGCCCGATCGCGCAGCAGGCTCGCCTGACCTTCGCCAACCTCCAGCGCGCGGTCGAGGCGGCGGGCGGCACCCTCGCCGATGTCACCCAGGTGCTGATCTACATGACCGACGTGAAGGACATGCCGGCCATCGACGAGGTCTACCGCGAGTTCTTCGAGGCGCCCTATCCGAACCGCTCCAGCATGGGCGTCGCGGGCCTCGTGGTGCCCGGCATGAAGATCGAGATCGTTGCCTACGCGGCGATCGGCTGAAGCGGCAGCAGCGACAACCGCCACCGGCCCAAGGTGCAACGCCGCTTGCACCTTCGGGCATCGGGCCTCGGGCTCCGGCGTGGCGTGGCCGCAATCATCCTTCGCTGGCTTGACAAAGTTTCCAGCCCCACCAATGCTAGGTCGCTGACATCGAGCACGGCTCGCAGGGACAGCGCCCCAGCCTCCACGGCCTCGCCACGGGCGCCATCACCCTCTGAAAGGAGATACGGACCCGGCATGCCCGCACCGAAAAGCCAGCAGCTTTCGCTCGGCGCCCTCATCGCGCTCGTAGTCGGTTCGATGATCGGGTCCGGCATCTTCGCGGTGCCGTCCGCGTTCGCGCGCTCGTCGGGCGCGGCGGGTGCGTTCGTCGCCTGGACGATCGCGGGCTTCGGCATGCTGATGCTGGCCTTCGTGTTCCAGACGCTCTCGCGCCGCCGGCCCGATCTCGACACCGGCATCTATGCCTATGCGCGCGAGGGCTTCGGCAGCTATCTCGGCTTCGCATCGGCGGTGGGCTACTGGATCGGCTGCTGCCTCGCGGACGTGGCCTGCCTGGTGCTGATCAAGGCCACGCTGGGCCAGTTCTTCCCGGTCTTCGGCGACGGCACGACGGCGGTCGCGATCGTCTCGGCGTCGATCCTGCTGTGGGGCGTGCACCTGCTCGTGCTGCGCGGCGTCAAGCAAGCGGCGGCGCTGAACACCATCGCGACCATCGCGAAGATCGTGCCGATCGTCGTCTTCATCGTGGTCGCCATCGTGGGCTTCAGGGCGGACGTCTTCGCGCTCAACTTCTGGGGCGGCGAGGCCGCGAGCCTGTCCGGCGTCGCGAGCCAGGTCCGCAGCACGATGCTGGTCACGGTGTTCGTGTTCGTCGGCGTCGAAGGCGCGAGCGTCTACTCGCGCTACGCCAGGCGGCGCGAGGATGTCGGAGTCGCCACGGTGCTCGGCTTCCTCGGCGTGCTGAGCCTGCTCGTGCTCGTGACCATCCTGTCGTACGGCGTCCTGCCGCGGCCGGAGCTCGCCGCGCTGCCGACGCCGGCGCTGGCCGGGGTGATGGCCGCGCTCGTGGGACCTTGGGGGCTGGTCTTCATCAGCGTCGGCCTGTTGATCTCCATCCTCGGCAACTATCTTTCATGGTCGCTCCTGGCGGCCGAGGTGCTGCATTCGGCGGCCAGGAACCAGACCATGCCGGCATTCCTCGCGCGCGAGAACGCCAACGAGGCGCCGGCCGCCGCGCTCTGGCTGACCAACATCGTCATCCAGGTTCTCCTGCTGGTGACCTGGTTCGCGGAGTACGCGTTCACGCTCGCGCTGAAGATGACGAGCGCGATGACGCTCATTCCCTACCTGCTGGTCGCGGCCTACGGCCTCAAGCTCGCATGGACCGGCGAGACCTACGACGCCGATCCGCGCAGCGCGCAGAGCGTCGACCGGGTGCGCGGCGCGATCGCGACGGCGTACGCCATGGGCATGCTCTACGCGGGCGGCCTGAAGTTCCTGCTGCTCTCGGCGGTGCTGTACGCGCCCGGCACCGTGCTTTACTTTCTCGTGCGTCGGGAGCAGAAGGCCCGGATCTTCACGCCGCCCGAGATGTTCGTCTTCGCCGCACTGGTGCTTGCCGCGATCGCAGCCCTGTTCGCACTCGCCTCGGGTGCCATCACGGTGTAGGGCGGCGATGCAGCGGCAGGCCTTCCCGATTTCTCATGGAGCACTCGCATGACGCGCTATCTCTACATCGCCCTGATCGTGATCTTTGCAGGCGTCGTCCTGTTGTTCAAAATCCAGAACCTGGAGTCGGTGACGGTTTCGCTGCTCTCGATGAGCGTGACCTTGCCCACCTCCGTGCTGGTCCTGCTGGTGTACGTGCTGGGCATGTTCACCGGCGGCTTCGTGCTCGGGCTGCTGCGTACCTGGACCCACAAGGCCACATCGCGCTGACCGCTTTCCACTTTCATCACTGCAAAAAGGAAATCCAATGAGCAACTTCTGGGACCTGATCCAACTGCTGCTGTCGACCTTCGTCCTCATCGTCTACCTGCTCATCCTGTTCCAGATCATCGGCGACCTCTTTCGCGATTCGGAACTGGGCGGCGGCTACAAGGTGCTGTGGATCATCGGCCTCATCATCCTGCCGGGCCTGACGGCGATCGTCTACATCATCGCGCGCGGCCGCGGCATGGCGGAGCGCCAGCGCGCCAGCCTGGCGCGCGCCAAGTCCGACACCGACGCCTACATCCGCAATGTGGCCGGCAAGTCGCCGGCCGAGCAGATCGCCGATGCCAAGGCGCTGCTCGATGCGGGCACCATCAACCAGCAGGAGTTCGAGCGGCTGAAGGCCAAGGCGCTGTCCTGATCAGAGGTAGTCCTCGGGCACCAGCGGCTGCAGCAGCAGCCGCTGGAGCGTGTTGAGCGGCGAGACGCCGGGCTCGGCGTCCAGCGTCTCGTCGTCGTCGGCCGCATCGGGCGGCGCCCACGCCAGCTCGCCGCCGCCTGCGGGCGCCTGGCGGACGCGGTAGGCCTCGGACTTCATGGCCTCGACGATGCGCAGCGCCTGCTCGGCGAGCGCAGGGCTTTCGACGGCCACACCCACCTCGGTGTTCTTGCGCGCCGAGCGCGGGTCGAGGTTGAGCGAGCCCAGAAGCACCACCTCCCTGTCGATCACCGCGAGCTTCGCGTGCAGCCGGCCCTTGGACGATCCGCCGAAGATCGTCTTGCTCTCGCGCGGCGCGATCGCGCTCAGCTCGTAGAGATCGACGCCGGACTTCAGGATCGCGGGACGGTAGCGCGCATAGCCGAAGTAGACGATCGCCGAATCGCTGGCGGGCAGCGAATTGGTCACCAGCGTCACTTCCACGCCCTTGCGCTGCAGGCTGCGCAGGACCGCGATGCCGCGCTTGCCGGGCACCAGGTAGGGCGATGCGACCACCAGTTCGGAGCGGGCGCCGAGCATCTGGAAGACGGCGCCCGTCATGAGGCTGCTGTTCTCGAGCTCTTCCTGGTCCTCCAGGCGCTTGGAGGGCTGGTCCGCCACGGCATACGCGAGGCCGGGCACCAGGGTGAGCCGGCGCTCGTGCAGTTCCTTGCCGACGGGCTCCTGCCCGAGGATGTCCCGGTCGGGAAGCTCGATCGGGATCCGCGTCGCATCGGCCGGCAGGAGCCGCTCGAGCGTCGCAGCGCGTGATGCAGGCTCGACGGCCTGCGAGGAGAACAAGCCGGCCGGGAACGACTCCTCGCTGTTCCAGTAGCGGTCGAAGATGACGCCCAGTTGCGGCACCACCCGCCCCGCGACGACCGCATCGAGGTCGACGAAGTTGGCGATCGGGCTGCGCGTGAAGTAGTCGTCCGCAATGTTGCGTCCGCCGACGATCGCCAGCGCGCCGTCGGCGATCAGGAGCTTGTTGTGCATGCGATGGTCGAGCCGCGGCAGGTCGCCGAGCGAGGTCAGGACCCGGCCCGCGAGGCTCGTGCGTGCGCAGCAGAAGGGGTTGAAGAGGCGGATCTCCAGATTGGGAACGCGGGAGAGCGCCTCGATCAGCGGCTCGGCGCCGGTGCTGTTGAAGTCGTCGATCAAAAGGCGCACGCGCACGCCGCGTCCGGCCGCTTCCTCCAGCGCCCGGAAGACTGCGCGCCCCGAGGCATCGTTCTCCATGATGTAGTACTGGACGTCGAGCGTGCGCGTGGCGCCGCCGATGAGTGCCAGCCGCGCATCCAGTGCGTACGAGCCCAGCGGCAGCAGCCGGAAGCCGGATTGGGCGTCGGGCGGAAGCCCGTCGGCCGCGATCCGCGCGAGCGGGCTTTCGTCGGGCGACGCCCGAACACTGTGGGACACCGGCCGCTGCACGCCGGTCGGAAGCGAGCCGCATGCACTCAATGCCAGCACGAGAAGAAGCGCCCACCAACTTGAATACCGCAGTGCCATATCTCCGAAGCTCATGGTTCCTGGCCAAATAGCCCTTCGTCACAGAAGCCGGCCGATCCGGGTGAAGATCGCGGCATGGTTCCGTTCTCGATTCTCGATCTTTCCCCCATTGTCGAAGGCGGCGATGCCGCGCAGTCGTTCCGCAACTCGCTCGCTCTCGCGCAGCATGGCGAGAAGCTGGGCTTTCGCCGCTACTGGCTGGCCGAGCACCACGGCATGCCCGGCATCGCGAGTGCGGCGACCGCGGTGCTGCTGGCTTATGTCGGCGCCGGCACCTCGACCATCCGCATCGGCGCCGGCGGCGTGATGCTGCCCAACCACTCGCCGCTGGTGATCGCCGAGCAGTTCGGCACGCTCGAATCGCTCTACCCGGGCCGCATCGATCTCGGCCTCGGCCGCGCGCCGGGCTCCGACCAGCGCACCGCGCAGGCCTTGCGGCGCGACCTTCAATCCGATGCCGATCGTTTTCCGCAGGACGTGATCGAGCTGATGGACTTCATGTCCAAGGAGCCGCGCCAGCCGGTGCGCGCCGTGCCCGGCATGGGGCTGGAAGTGCCGGTGTGGATCCTCGGTTCGAGCACCTTCGGCGCTCAGCTCGCGGCGCACCTGGGGCTGCCGTACGCGTTCGCCTCGCACTTCGCGCCGCAGCAGCTCATGCAGGCGATCCGCATCTACCGCGAGACCTTCAGGCCCTCGGCGCAACTGGCCAAGCCCTACGTGATGCTGGGCTTCAACGTGTTCGCGGCCGACACCGACGAGGAAGCCCAGTTCCGCGCGACCTCGTGGCAGCAGGCTTTCGTCAACCTGCGCAGCGGCCGCCCGGGCCGCCTGCCGCCGCCGGTGGCCGGCTACCGCGAGCGCGTCGGCCCGGCCGAGAACGCGCTGCTCGAATCGGTGCTGTCGTGCTCCGCGGTCGGCTCGCGCGACACGGTGCGCGCCCGCCTGCAGGCCTTCATCGACCAGACCGGCGCCGACGAGCTGATGATCACCTCGCAGATCTTCGATCATGCGGCGCGGCTCGCGTCCTACGAGATCGTCGCCGGCGTGCGCGGCGAGCTCAGCGCCAGGGCCTGAGCGCCTTCGGCGGCGTCCCGTCCCCCGATTTCCCCGACGCGGGCACCGGCTTGGCCGGGCTGAGACAATCCCTGCCCTATGGAAAAAAGAGCCCCCAGCTTGCTCACTGCGTGTAGCCGCGCCCCCCGAGGGGGCGCGTTTCATCTTGGGGCGGCCCGGCGATGAAAAAGCAGCGCATCGTGGTGGGCCTGAGCGGCGGGGTGGACTCCGCGGTCACGGCGCACCTGCTGAAAGAGCAGGGCCACGAGGTGGTCGGCATCTTCATGAAGAACTGGGAAGACGATGACGACAGCGAGTATTGCTCGTCGAACATCGACTTCGTCGACGCCGCCAGCGTGGCCGACGTGCTGGGCATCGAGATCGAGCACGTCAACTTCGCGGCCGACTACAAGGACCGCGTCTTCGCCGAATTCCTGCGCGAATACCAGGCCGGCCGCACGCCGAACCCGGACGTGCTGTGCAACGCCGAGATCAAGTTCAAGGCCTTCCTCGACCACGCCATGCGCCTGGGCGCCGAGAAGATCGCGACCGGTCACTATGCACGCGTGCGCTTCAACGAGAAGACCGGCCGGCACGAGCTGCTCAAGGGCCTCGATCCCGCCAAGGACCAGAGCTACTTCCTCCATCGGCTGAACCAGCAGCAGCTGTCGAGGACGATGTTCCCGGTCGGCGAGCTGCGCAAGACCGAGGTGCGCCGCATCGCCGACGAGATCGGCCTGCCGAACGCGAAGAAGAAGGATTCGACCGGCATCTGCTTCATCGGCGAGCGGCCGTTCCGCGAGTTCCTCAACCGCTACATCTCGAAGGAGACGGGCCCGATCCGCGACGAGCGCGGCCGCAAGATCGGCGAGCACCAGGGGCTGAGCTTCTACACGCTGGGGCAGCGCCAGGGCCTGGGCATCGGCGGCATCAAGGAAAAGGGCGCGCAGCGCGGCGGCGGCGAGCATGCGCCGTGGTTCGTGGCGCGCAAGGACATCGAGAACAACACGCTGTGGGTGGTGCAGGGGCATGACCATCCGTGGCTGCTGTCGCATGCGCTGGAGGCGGATGACGCGAGCTGGGTCGCGGGCCAAGCGCCCGCGCAGGGCGCCTATGCGGCCAAGTCGCGCTACCGGCAGGCCGATTCGGGCTGCGATCTCGGCGAAGGCGCCAATGGCGTATTCCGGCTGGACTTCGCAGAGCCGCAATGGGCCGTCACGCCGGGGCAGTCGGCAGTGCTCTACGACGGCGAAGTCTGCCTCGGCGGCGGCGTGATCGCTCGCGCCGTCTGAACGCTCAGGGCTCTTCGGGCGCTGCGACCGATTCGTCGAGGTGGATCAGGTCGAGCGGGTAGCGTTGGCCCGCGAGGAAGTCCTCGATGCATTTCAGCAGCAAGGGGCTGCGATGCCGCGCACGGCTTGTCCGGATCTCGTCCGCCGTCATCCACAGCGTGCGCACGATGCCTTCGTCGAGCGGGCGCTCGGCCTCGAACTCGCCGAGCGTGCCGGTGAAGGCGAAGCGCATGTAGGTGATGTCTTCCGCACGCCGCGTGCGGGCCATGTAGACGCCCAGCAGCGCGGTCGGCGTGAAGTGGTGCGCCGTCTCTTCGAGCGTCTCGCGGACGCAGCCTTCGGCGGGCGATTCGCCGGGATCGAGATGGCCGGCCGGCGTGTTGAGCATCAGGCCGTTGGACGTCTCTTCTTCGACGAGCAGGAAGCGGCCGTCCTTCTCGATCACCGCCGCTACCGTGACATTGGGCTTCCATCGCATTGCCATGTGCTTGCTACTCCTGGGTGGGCGCCAGCGCGTCGAGCTCGGCGGCGCTGGGCTTCGGCAGCACCAGCGTGACGGTGCAGCCTTCTCCCTCGGCGCTGTCGATCTCGACCGTTCCGCCGTGTCGCTGCACCACGGTGCGCACCAGCAGCAGTCCGAGGCCGACGCCGTGGACTTCGGGATGCGCCTCGTGATGCAGGCGGTGGAAGGGCTGGAAAAGCTGCGACTGTAGCTCGACCGGGATGCCGGGCCCGTGATCGCGGAATCCGATGCGCCAGTGCCGCCCTTCCTCGCGCACGCTGCATTCGAGATCGGCCCCCTGCGGCGAGTACTTGAGCGCGTTGCCCAGCACGTTGGCGAGCGCGCGCATCAGCAGCGTGCGATCGGCGATGCCGAGCGCCTCGTCGGGCGCGGCCACGAGACGCACGCGCACCCGGCGCTGCTGCGCATTCGCCCAGCCGTCGTCGATCGCCTGCTGCACCAGCAGGGCGAGGTCGAGCACTTCGGGGCGGAAGCGCTCGGCCTCTGCGCGCGCGAGGTTCACGAAGCCGTCGGCCAGCTCGAGCCCGGTTCGCGCCTTGCGTTCGATGCTCGCCAGCAGGCGATCGAGGGGGAGCGACCCGGGCCGCCGGCGGGCGAGTTCGAGGATGGTGAGGATCGAGGCGCTGGGCTCCCGCGCGTCGTGCGAGATGAAGCGCAGCGCCTCGTCGCGCTGGCTCTGCACGCGACGCATCTCGGTGATGTCGACCAGCGCGATCATCCAGCCCGCGTGCGCGTTGTCGGCGTTGAAGAAGGGCACGCAGCGCAGCAGCAGCGAGCGCCCTTGCGCATCCACGCCTTCGCCGCTGATCGGCCGCAGCTCCGCGACGAGCGCGCCGGGCGGCATCATCGGCGCCCCGGTGGTGCGGCGGCGGATGTCGGCCATGAGTGCGTGCGCGTCGCTGCCGATCATCCCGGAGGCCTCGCGCCCCCAGTAGGCCAGCGCGGCAGCGTTGGCAAGCACGACGCGGCCGCGGGTGTCCAGCGTGATGGCCGCGTCCGGCAGGTGATCGATGCCGTCGCGCACGAAGCGGTGCATGTCGCGCATGCTGTCGACGGCCGCGCGCGTGGCGTCCATCTGGCGGTCGAGGAAGTCGCCGGCGATGCGCCTTTGCGGTGCCGGCGGCCGGCGGCCCACGTCGCGCAGGATCTCGGCGGTGCCGCGGCGCAGGTAGCGCACCGCGGCCGAAAGGCGCATCAGGCTCCAGAGCGGATAGAGCAGCAACAGCCCCGCGACGCCGGCCGCGGGCGCGAAGAGCACGCCGATCGACGGCCGTCCGAGATGGATGCCGAGCTGGAGCGCGAGCATGGCGCCGATCAGCGCCACCACGCCCAGCGGCCGCAGCCAGAGCAGGCCGAGCAGCGCGACCGCCAGCGGCCCGAGATTGAAGAGCAGGTCCTGCCAGGGCGTCGCGATCACGACCGGCCGCCCGTCGGTCAGCGACTGCAGCACATTGGCGAAGATCTCGACGCCGGACATCAGGCCCGGCACGTCGGGCGAGGTGTTGGCATGCACGTCCCCGAGGCTGGGCGCCGTGGCGCCCACCAGCACGTACCGGCCCTGGAACACGTCGGGCGGCACCTTGCCTTGCAGCACGTCGATGGACGAGAGCGTCCTGAAGCGCTCCGGCCCGCGCGTGAACAGCAGTGCCTGCTGGTCGCTCTGCAGCCACGGACCCGGCGTCGCACCGGGCGTCGGCGGCGGCGCTGCAGCGGCGTGGCCGAGCGCCGCATCGCGCAGCGCGAGCGCGAAATGGGGGCGCATCCGGCCCGCGAAGCCTTCGTGCAGGTAGACGCTCCGAACGACGCCGTCCTGGTCGATCACGAGATGCGCATGTCCGATGCCGGCGGCCGCTTCGACGAGCGCGGGTTCGGGGAGCGACTCCGCCTGGGTCTGCGGCGCCGGCGCACCGACGCTCATCGGCAGCACCACGCAGCCGCTTTTCTGCATCGCCTGCGCGAGCGCCGCGTCGTCGCCAGGGTGGTGCGTGTCCGGGCCGATCAGCATCAGGTTCAAGCCGATGCATTTGGGCGATTGCGCGGCGATGCGGCGCAGCAGTTCGGCGTGGATCGCGCGCCGCCAGGGCCAGCGGCCGATCGCCGCCAGGCTTTTCTCGTCGATCGCGACGATCACGATGTCGTCGGAAGGCGGCGGCGCCAGCGCCGCGCGGGCGCTGTCCTGGAGAAACCGGTCGAGCCGCGGCAGCGGCTGGGTCAGGCTCAGGAAGGTGACGAGCGAGAGCAGGCCGATCGCCAGCAGCATCCACTGCCCGCGGCGCTGGAGCCAGCGGTGCAGCCGGGTGGTCCCCGCCGCCGCGCGGCCGGGACCTTGCCGGGGATCGGAGCCGCCCTGGCGGTGGGCGGCGCTGCTCATGTCGGCGTACCGGGCGGAGAGGGCGCGGGCGCCGAGCCGAACGGATCGAGCAGATCGCCGTTCGTGCACTCCAGGCGATAGCCCAGGCCGTACACCGCCGACAGCAGGAAGCCGTTGGCTGGCACCAGCGCGAGCTTGAGCCGTAGGCGCGAGATGTGGGTGTCGAGCGTTCGGGAGGGCGGTTCGTTGGCCTCGCCCCAGACGGCTTCGCGCAGGTGCTCGCGCGAGAGCAGCCGGCCGATGTTCTGGAACAGCAGGAAGGCGAGGTCGTATTCGCGGTGGCTGAGCTCGACGGCCTGACCCTTGATGCGGAGCGTGTGGGTCGCAGCGCTGAACTGGTAGTCGCCGAAATTCAGGTCGGTGCCATGCACGGCCGGGTAGGAGCGGCGCAGCAGCGCACGGACACGCGCCTGCAGTTCCCGGACGCGGATCGGCTTGACCATGAAGTCGTCGGCGCCGGCGGCGAGGCCCTCCACCATGTCCTGCTCTTCGCGCTGGTTGGTCACGAACAGGATCGGGATGCGGCTGTTGAGGTCCCGACGGATCCATCGCACCACGTGCGGGCCCTGCACGTCGGGCAGGCTCCAGTCGAGGATCAGCAGGTCGTAGCTTTGTTGCCGGAGATCGCGCAACAGGACCTTGCCCTCGGTGAAGCCATGGCACTCATGGCCAATGTCTTCCATCGTGTGCCGGATGAGTTCGAGCTGGCACGGCTCGTCGTCGAGCGCTGCAATTCGCATTCCATTCCATTCCCTGTATCTTGTTTTGGTGCGGCCCGGCGTCTCGTCCGTGGCGCGCGAGCGTCAGTGTACCCATTGCGCGCCGATTGCGGTTCACCATCCGGCTGCCTGCTGCACATGCTGAAATTGCTATCGATTTTGTAGCTGCGATGTCAATGAGGACAAGCCCTGCAAGGCATGTCGGTGCTGTGACAAAGGCTGCGATGCCGAGGCGGCGTCTTCATGTAAGCTCGGCGCCAATTCCAACGCTTCCCGAGGAGATCCCCCATGCTCATAGGCGTGCCGGCCGAAACTGCGCCAGGCGAAACCAGAGTGGCCGTCACGGCGGAAACTGCGAAGAAACTGGTGCAGCAGGGCCATACCGTGCGAGTGCAATCGGGCGCGGGCACCATCGCCAGCGTCACCGATGCGGCCTATGAGGCCGCAGGCGCGGAGATCACCGATGCCGCGGGCGCCTTCGGCTGCGAGATCGTGCTGAAGGTGCGCTCGCCCTCCGAATCGGAACTGGCGTTGATGAAGCCCGCCACCGTGCTGGTCGGCATGCTCAACCCCTTCGACGCCCAGGGCCTGCAGCGCCTGGCCGGCGCGGGCCTGACCTCCTTCGCACTCGAAGCCGCCCCGCGCACCACGCGCGCCCAGAGCATGGACGTGCTCTCCTCGCAGGCCAACATCGCCGGCTACAAGGCCATCATGATGGCGGCCGACAAGTACCAGCGCTTCTTCCCGATGCTGATGACCGCGGCCGGCACCGTGAAGGCCGCCCGCGTCGTGATCCTGGGCGTGGGGGTGGCGGGCCTGCAGGCCATCGCCACCGCCAAGCGCCTGGGCGCCGTGATCGAGGCTTCGGACGTGCGCCCCTCGGTCAAGGAACAGGTCGAATCCCTGGGCGCCAAGTTCATCGACGTGCCCTACGAGACCGCCGAGGAGAAGGAAGCGGCCGAAGGCGTCGGCGGCTATGCGCGCCCGATGCCCCAGAGCTGGCTCGATCGCCAGAAGGTCGAGGTCGCCAAGCGCGTGGCGCTGGCCGACGTGGTCGTCACCACCGCGCTGATCCCGGGCCGCGCCGCCCCGACGCTGGTCACCGAAGACATGGTCAAGGCCATGAAGCCGGGCGCGGTCATCGTCGACATCGCCGCCGGCAAGGGGCCCGATGCGAACGGTGGAATGACGGGCGGCAACTGCCCGCTCACCGAAGCGGACAAGACCGTGATCAAGCACGGCGTCACGCTCGTGGGCGAAACCAACCTGCCCGCGCTCGTCGCGGCCGATGCCTCATCGCTGTACGCACGTAACGTGCTCGACTTCCTCAAGCTCGTGCTGCCGAAGGACGGCGGCCTGAAGATCGACCTCGAGGACGACATCGTCGCCGCCTGCCGCATGACGCAGGACGGCCAGGTCACGAAGAAGTAAGCAGAACTCCGAGGAGAAGAAGCCATGGACCCCGTATCCCATACCGTCATCAACCTCATCATCTTCGTGCTGGCCATCTACGTGGGCTACCACGTGGTGTGGACCGTCACGCCGGCGCTGCACACGCCGCTGATGGCCGTGACCAACGCCATTTCCGCCATCGTCATCGTCGGCGCGATGCTGGCGGCGGCGCTGACCGAATCGGCGCTCGGCAAGACCATGGGCGTGCTCGCAGTCGCTCTTGCGGCGGTGAACGTCTTCGGCGGCTTCCTGGTGACCCGCCGCATGCTCGAGATGTTCAAGAAGAAGGACAAGAAGCCGGCCGCCGCCAGCGCTGCCGGCGCCACCAGCACCGCCAAGGCGGAGGGCCACTGACATGTCGATGAACGTCGTCACGCTCTTGTACCTGATCGCCTCGGTCTGCTTCATCCAGTCCCTCAAGGGCCTGTCGCACCCCACCACCTCGATCCGCGGCAACATCTTCGGCATGGTCGGCATGGCCATCGCCATCCTGACCACCGCCGCCCTGATCGTGCAGCTCTCGGGCGGCAAGGCCCTCGGCATGGGCTGGGTGCTGCTGGGGCTGGTGGCCGGCGGCGGCTACGGCGCCTACCGCGCCAAGACGGTCGAGATGACCCAGATGCCCGAACTGGTGGCCTTCTTCCACAGCATGATTGGCCTGGCGGCCGTGTTCATCGCGGTGGCGGCGGTCGTGGAGCCCTGGGCCTTCGGCGTCACGCCGCTGCCGGTGGCGGCGGCCGGCACGGTCAGCACGCCCGAAGGCGCGATGATCGTCGACGGCTTCCTGCGCTATGCGATCCCCACGGGCAACCGGCTGGAGCTGTTCCTCGGTGCGGCGATCGGCGCCATCACCTTCAGCGGCTCGGTCATCGCCTTCGGCAAGCTCTCGGGCAAGTACAAGTTCCGCCTGTTCCAGGGCGCGCCGGTGCAGTTCAAGGGCCAGCACCTGCTGAACCTGGTGCTGGGCCTGGCGACCATTGGCCTGGGCCTGGTCTACATGGCCACCGAGAGCTGGCTCGCCTTCCTCCTGATGGTGATCCTGGCCTTCGTGATGGGGGTGCTCATCATCATCCCGATCGGCGGGGCGGACATGCCGGTGGTGGTGTCGATGCTCAACAGCTACTCGGGCTGGGCGGCCGCGGGCATCGGCTTCAGCCTGAACAACGCGATGCTGATCGTGGCCGGGAGCCTCGTGGGCTCCTCGGGCGCGATCCTCTCCTACATCATGTGCAAGGCGATGAACCGCTCGTTCTTCAACGTGATCCTGGGCGGCTTCGGCGGCGAGGCGGCCACGGCCAGCACCGGCGCCAAGGAGCAGCGCCCGGTCAAGAGCGGCAGCGCGGACGACGCGGCCTACATGCTGGGCAATGCGGACACCGTGATCATCGTGCCGGGCTACGGCCTGGCGGTGGCGCGGGCGCAGCACGCGGTCAATGAGCTGGCCGAGAAGCTCACCCACAAGGGCGTGACCGTGAAGTACGCGATCCATCCGGTGGCCGGCCGCATGCCGGGCCACATGAACGTGCTGCTGGCCGAGGCCGAGGTGCCCTACGACCAGGTCTTCGAGATGGAGGACATCAACGGCGAGTTCGCGCAGGCCGACGTGGCGATCATCCTGGGGGCCAACGACGTGGTGAACCCTGCCGCGCTGCAGAAGGGCACGCCGATCTACGGCATGCCGATCCTGGAGGCCTACAAGGCCAAGACGGTGATCGTGAACAAGCGAAGCATGGCCGCCGGCTACGCGGGGCTGGACAACGAGCTCTTTTACATGGACAAGACCATGATGGTCTTCGGCGATGCGAAGAAGGTGGTGGAGGACATGGCGAAGGCAATCGAATAACGCGGCCCGCCACCATGACCACAACGGGCCGCACAGATTTGCGGCCCGTGCCGCTTGGATACCTCAAGTTACGATAGCGGCAATTTTCGTATCGAGATTCTGGAGACTTCAAACGTGACCGATCGCCCCTGGCTTTCAAGCTATCCGCAAGGCGTGCCCGCCGACATCGACGCTTCGCACTATTCGTCGCTGGTCGGCCTGATGGAGGAAAGCTTCACCAGGTACGCCGACCGGACGGCCTACAGCTTCATGGGCAAGGACGTGAGCTACGCCGAGGTCGACCGCCAGAGCCGCGCGTTCGCGGCCTATCTGCAGGGCATCGGTCTTGCCAAGGGCGACCGCGTCGCGGTCATGATGCCCAACTGCCCGCAGTACCCGATCTCGGTCGCGGGCCTGCTGCGTGCGGGGCTGATCCTGGTCAACGTCAATCCGCTCTACACCCCGCGCGAGCTCGAGCACCAGCTCAAGGACTCGGGCGCCAAGGCCATCGTGCTGATGGAGAACTTCGGCACCACGCTGCAGCAGTGCCTCGCGCACACGCCGGTCAAGCACATCGTGCTGGCCTCGATGGGCGATCGGCTCGGCTGGCTGAAGGGCGCGATCGTCAACTACGTCGTGCGCAACGTGAAGAAGATGGTACCCGCCTACAGCCTGCCGGGCGCGGTGCGCTTCAACGACGCACTCGAGAAGGGCGCGACGCGCAAGCTGCAGGCGCCGGCGATCGGCCCCGACGACGTCGCGGTGCTGCAGTACACCGGCGGCACCACGGGTGTGTCGAAGGGCGCGGTGCTGCTGCATCGCAACGTCATCGCGAACGTGCTGCAGTCCGAGGCATGGAACGATCCGGTGATGCAGAAGGTGCCGCAAGGCGAGCAGCCGACCAGCGTCTGCGCGCTGCCGCTCTATCACATCTTCGCGTTCACGGTCGGCATGATGCTTTCCATGCGCACGGGCGGAAAGCTCATCCTCATCCCCAATCCGCGCGACATTGCGGCGGTGCTCAAGGAACTGTCGAAGCACACCTTCCACAGCTTCCCGGCGGTCAACACGCTCTTCAACGGGCTCGCGAACCATCCCGACTTCAACACCGTCAACTGGAAGAACCTGAAGGTCTCGGTCGGCGGCGGCATGGCGGTGCAGGGCGCGGTCGCCAAGCTGTGGCTCGAGAAGACCGGCTGCCCGATCTGCGAAGGCTACGGTCTTTCCGAGACCTCGCCGTCGGTCACCTGCAACCCGACCACCAGCACCGCCTACACCGGCACCATCGGGGTGCCGCTGCCGAGCACCTATGTGAAGCTGGTCGACGACGAGGGCAACGAAGTCGCGCCCGGCCAGTCCGGCGAACTGGCGGTGAAGGGGCCGCAGGTCATGGCCGGCTACTGGCAACGTCCCGACGAGACGGCCAAGGTCATGACCGCCGACGGCTACTTCAAGACCGGCGACGTCGCGGTGGTCGATGAGCGCGGCTATTTCAAGATCGTCGATCGCAAGAAGGACATGATCCTGGTGTCGGGCTTCAATGTGTATCCGAACGAGGTCGAGGACGTGGTCGCGCTGATTCCCGGTGTGCTCGAATGCGCGGCGGTCGGCATCCCCGACGAGAAGACCGGCGAGGCGGTGAAGCTCGTGATCGTGAAGAAGAACCCCGATCTCACCGAAGCCGAGGTGCGCGCGTTCTGCCACGACAACCTCACCGGCTACAAGCGGCCGCGCGTGATCGAGTTCCGCACCGACCTGCCCAAGACGCCGGTCGGCAAGATCCTGCGCCGCGAGCTGCGCGACAAGAAATAAGGGTTCCGCCGGGGACCGAACCCGGCATCGCTCTTGCATATTGATGACGAATGTTTCGATTCGTCCTCACGCGTGCGAGCCTGCTCGTGCCGACCTTCATCGGCATGACCTTGCTCGCCTTTTTCCTGATCCGGCTGGTCCCCGGCGACCCGATTGAGACGCTCGCCGGCGAGCGCGGCATCGACGCTGCGCGCCACGCCGTGCTGCTGAAGGAATACGGGCTCGACAAGCCGCTTCTCACCCAATACGGCATCTACATCGGGCGCGTGCTGCACGGCGATCTCGGCAAGTCGGTGATCACGCAGGAGCCGGTGATGAGCGAATTCCTCGCGCTGTTCCCGGCCACCGTCGAGCTCGCGATCTGCGCGGTGCTGTTCGCGCTGCTGCTGGGCATTCCGGCGGGCATCGTCGCGGCGGTCAAGCGCAACTCGGTGTTCGATCACGGCGTGATGGCGACCTCGCTCACCGGCTATTCGATGCCGATCTTCTGGTGGGGGCTGCTGCTGATCCTGTTCTTCTCGGTGCAGCTCGGCTGGACGCCGGTGTCGGGCCGCATCGCGGTGCAGTACTACATCGAGCCGGTCACCGGCTTCCTGCTGATCGATTCGCTGCTGTCGGACGACAAGGGCGCCTTTCTCTCGGCGCTGCAGCACCTGATCCTGCCGGCCATCGTGCTGGGCACCAACACGCTCGCGGTGATCGCGCGCATGACGCGCTCGGCCATGCTCGAAGTGCTGGGCGAGGACTACATCCGCACCGCGCGCGCCAAGGGCCTCGCGCCGTTGCGCGTGGTCGGCGTGCATGCGCTGCGCAACGCGCTGATCCCGGTGGTGACGGTGATCGGCTTGCAGGTCGGCGTGCTCTTCACCGGCGCGATCCTGACCGAGACGATCTTCTCGTGGCCGGGCGTGGGCAAGTGGCTCATCGAGGCCATCGCGCGCCGCGACTATCCGGTGCTGCAGGGCGGCATGCTGCTACTCGGCGTGATCGTGATGCTGGTCAACGTGCTCGTCGACCTGGCGTACGGCCTCATCAATCCACGTATCAGGCAGGCACGATGAGCGCAGTTGTTGCTTCCCGCAAGAGCGCGCCGCCCGGGCCGTGGCGCGAGTTCTGGATTTCGTTCTCGGCCAATCGTGGCGCGGTGATCGGGCTCGGGGTGATCGCGTTCCTGCTGCTGGTGGCGCTGTTCGCACCGTGGATCGCACCGCATGCGCCCAACCAGACCGACAGCAGCGCCTTCCTCCTGCCGCCGGCCTGGCAGGCGGGTGGCTCCGCGGCGCATCTGCTCGGCACCGACGCCATCGGCCGCGACCTGCTCTCGCGGCTGATGTACGGCGCGCGGCTGTCGCTGTCGATCGGTGTCGCGGTGGTGGCGATCTCGGTCGCCGTCGGCATCACGCTCGGCATGGTCGCCGGCTTTTTCCGCGGCGTGCTCGAGATCGCGATCATGCGGTTGATGGACGTGATCCTCACGCTGCCGAGCCTGCTGCTCGCGATCGTGATCGTCGCGATCCTCGGCCCGGGGCTCATCAACGCGATGCTCGCGGTCGCGATCGTGGTGCTGCCGCACTACGTGCGCCTCACGCGCGCGGCGGTCATCTCCGAGGTCTCGCGCGACTACGTCACCGCCGCGCGCCTGAGCGGCGCCGGCACCTTGCGCCTGATGTTCAGCGAAGTGCTGCCCAATTGCGCCGCGCCGCTGATCGTGCAGGCATCGCTGGGCGTGTCGACCGCGATCCTCGATGCGGCGGCACTGGGCTTCCTCGGCCTGGGCGCGCAGCCGCCTTCGCCCGAATGGGGAACCATGCTCGCCGACGCGCGCGAGTTCGTGCTGCGCGCGTGGTGGGTCGTCACCTTCCCGGGCCTTGCAATCCTCGCGGCCGTGCTCGCCTTCAACCTGCTGGGCGACGGCCTGCGCGACGCGCTCGATCCCAAACTGAAGCGATAGCCATGGCACTGCTCGACATCCGCGATCTCCATGTGGAGTTCCCCTCGCAAGGCGGCACCTTGCACGCGGTCGATGGCGTGAGCCTGCGGCTCGAAGAAGGCGAAGTGCTCGGCATCGTCGGCGAATCGGGCTCGGGCAAGAGCGTCACGATGATGGCGCTGATGGGCCTGATCGGCTGGCCCGGCCAGGTGCGTGCGCAGCATCTGCGCTTCGCGGGGCACGACCTGCTCGGCATTTCGGACAAGGCGCGGCGCGGCCTCGTCGGCAAGGACATCGCGATGATCTTCCAGGAGCCGACGACCAGCCTCAACCCCTGCTTCACGATCGGCTGGCAGCTCATGGAAACGCTGCGGCTGCACCTGCGCCTTCGCAAGCGCGAAGCGAAGAAGCGCGCGATCGAGCTGCTCGAGCAGGTCGGCATCCCGGCCGCGTCGTCGCGGCTCGGCAGCTATCCGCACCAACTGTCGGGCGGCATGAACCAGCGCGTGATGATCGCGATGGCGATCGCCTGCAACCCGCGCCTCCTGATCGCCGACGAGCCGACCACCGCGCTCGACGTGACGATCCAGGCGCAGATACTCGACCTGCTGCGCACGCTGCAGAAGGAGCGCGGCATGGGCCTCGTGCTGATCACGCACAACATGGGCGTGGTCAGCGAGATGGCACAGCGCGTGGCCGTGATGTATGCCGGCCAGTTGATGGAAGAGCGCGGCGTGGACGAGCTCTTCGCGATGCCGCAGCACCCGTATACCGCCGCACTGCTCGCCGCATTGCCCGAGCGCGCGGTCGGCGAAGAGCGCCTCGCCACCATCGCCGGCGTGGTGCCGGGCGTGCATGACCGGCCCGCCGGCTGCCTGTTCGCACCGCGCTGCGCCTATGCCACGCCGCATTCGCATGCCGTGCGGCCCGAGCTGCGCGAATGGCTCGGCGGGCAGGTGCGCTGCCACTATCCGCTCGGCGATCCAGAACGGGACGCGCACCGCCTGCGCGATGGCGGCCAGGTCGTGGAGTTCGTCCGATGAGCGAGGTGGTGGTCGAGGCGAGGGACCTGCAGCGCGTCTACACCGTGCGGCGCGGGCTGTTCCACGCACCGGCGCATCTGCAGGCCGTCGGCAGCATCTCCTTCAAGCTGGAGAAGGGCCGCACGCTCGCGGTGGTCGGCGAATCGGGCTGCGGCAAGTCGACGCTCGCGCGCATGGTGGCGCTGATCGAGCAGCCCACCGCCGGCGCGCTCACGCTGGTGGGCACCGATGCGGTCCATCCGCCCGCCGAGCGCAAGCGCGAGCTGCGGCGCGCGGTGCAGCTGGTGTTCCAGAACCCCTACGGCTCGCTCAATCCGCGCAAGAAGATCGCGGCCGTGCTCGAGGACCCGCTCGCGATCAACACCACGCTCGGCAAGGCGGAGCGCGCCGCGAAGGCGCGCGAGATGCTCGCCCGCGTCGGCCTCAGGCCCGAATACGCGAACCGCTATCCGCACATGTTCTCCGGCGGACAGCGCCAGCGCATCGCGATCGCGCGCGCGCTCATGCTCGGACCGCAACTGGTGGTGGCCGACGAGCCGGTGTCGGCGCTCGATGTCTCGATCCAGGCGCAGGTGCTGAACCTGCTCGCGGACCTGCAGGCGGAGCTGGGCCTGTCGTATCTCTTCATCTCGCACGACCTCGGCGTGGTGCGGCACATCGCGCACGACGTGCTGGTGATGTACCTCGGCCATGCGGTCGAGCAGGGCCCCAAGGCGCGCATCTTCGCGCGGCCGCTTCATCCCTACACGCAGGCGCTGCTGGCGTCGACGCCGGGCCTGGGCGGGGGCCGCATCGTGCTCAAGGGCGAGCTGCCTTCGCCGCTCGCGCCGCCGCCGGGCTGCGTGTTCAACACGCGCTGCGCGCACGCCACCGAGCGTTGCCGCATCGAGCGTCCGCTGCCGCGCCTGCTCGACGATCGTCTGGTGGCCTGCCACCATGCCGAGAAGTTCCTGGATGGTGCGGCCGAGCATCACGCCGATCGCGCCGATCATCCCCCGTCCGCCGTTGTGCGGGCTCAACCCTGAAGGAGCCGAGCCTCATGTCCCACACCTCCAAACTCTCGCGCCGTCTGCGCGCCGCCTCGCTGCTGGCGCCGACCGCGCTCGCGCTGGCCTGCGGCGCCGCGTCGGCGAAGACGCTGGTCTATTGCTCCGAGGGCAGTCCCGAGAACTTCTATGCGGCGGTGAACACGACGGGCACCTCGTTCGACGCCACCACGCAGGTCTACAACAACCTCGTCGAGTTCGAGCGCGGCGGCACCAAGGTCGTCCCCGGCCTTGCCGAGAGCTGGACCATCTCGCCCGACGGCCTCGAATACACCTTCAAGCTGCGCAAGGGGGTCAAGTGGCACAACACCGCCAAGAGCTTCAAGCCCACGCGCGACTTCAACGCCGACGACGTGATCTTCATGGTGGAGCGCCAGTGGAAGGAAGACGACCCCTACTACAGGGTCACGAGCCCGAACCACTCCTACTTCAACGACATGGGCATGCCCAAGCTGCTGAAGGCCGTCGAGCGTGTCGACGACTACACCGTGAAGTTCGTGCTCAACAAGCCCGAAGCGCCCTTCCTCTCCAACCTCGCGATGCCCTACGCCGGCATCCAGTCGAAGGAGTACGCCATCGCGATGCTCAAGGCCGGCACGCCCGAGAAGATCGACCAGGACCCGATCGGCACCGGGCCGTTCTATCTCGTGCAGTACCAGAAGGACGCGATCATCCGCTTCAAGGCCTTCCCGCAGTACTGGGGCGGCAAGGCGAAGATCGATGACCTCGTGTTCGCCATCACGCCCGATGCCTCGGTGCGCTGGGCCAAGCTGCAGAAGGGCGAATGCCACGTCATGCCCTACCCGAACCCGGCCGATCTCGACGCGATCCGCAAGGACCCGAACGTGACGGTGCTGGAGCAGCCGGGCCTCAACGTCGGTTATCTCGCCTACAACACGCAGAAGAAGCCCTTCGACGACGTGCGCGTGCGCAAGGCGCTCAACATGGCGATCAACAAGAAGGCGATCATCGACGGCGTCTACCTGAGCACGGGCGTCGCGGCGAAGAATCCGATCCCGCCGACGATCTGGTCGTACAACGATGCGATCAAGGACGACGCCTACGACCCCGAAGCCGCGAAGAAGCTGCTCGCGCAGGCCGGCTATCCCGACGGCTTCACCACCGACCTGTGGGCCATGCCGGTGCAGCGTCCCTACAACCCGAACGCCAAGCGCATCGCCGAGCTGATGCAGGCCGACCTCGCGAAGATCGGCGTCAAGGCCGAGATCAAGTCCTTCGAATGGGGCGAATACCGCAAGCGCATGCAGAACGGCGAGCACCAGATGGGCATGCTCGGATGGACCGGCGACAACGGCGACCCGGACAACTTCCTCTACACGCTGCTGGGCTGCGCGTCGGCGCAGACGAACGGCGGCAACGTGGCGAAGTTCTGCTACCAGCCGTACGAGGACCTGGTGCTGAAGGCCAAGACCGTGACCAAGCAGGCCGACCGCGACGCGCTCTACAAGAAGGCCCAGGTCATCTTCAAGGAACAGGCGCCCTGGTACACCATCGCGCATGCGGTGCAGATCGGCCCGGTGCGCAGGGAAGTCATCGACTACAAGCTCAGCCCCTTCGCCCGCCACACTTTCTATGGCGTCGATATCAAGCAGTCGCAGTGATCCTCTGATGGCGGACTCGCCGCCGCGACCGATCGCGATCGTCTCGGCGATGCACGAGGAGCTGGGTGCATTGCTCGCGCAGATGCCGGACGAACAGCGCATCCAGGTCGGCGGACGCGACTTCTGGGTCGGGCACCTGCAGGGCCAGCTCATCGTCGCGGTGCTGTCGCGCATCGGCAAGGTGGCGGCGGCGACGACCGCGGCGGTGCTGCTGGAGCGCTTCGGCGCACGAGCGATCGTGTTCACCGGGGTCGCCGGAGGATTGGCGCCGGGCGTGGAAGTGGGCGACGTGGTGGTCGCGACCAAGCTGCTTCAGCACGACCTCGACGCCTCGCCGATCTTTCCGAAATACGAGGTGCCGCTGACTGGCCATGCGCGCTTCGCGGCCGACACGGAGATCAGCGACGCGCTGGCCACCGTGGCCGCCGACGTGCTGTCCGATCCGGTGACGCTGCTCGGCGAGAAGGTGGCCGACGACTTTGCGCTCGCGGCACCGAAGGTCCATCGAGGCCTCCTGATCAGCGGCGATCGCTTCGTCTCGACCCTCGCCGAAAGCGAAGCGCTGCGCCTCGCCTTGCCCGATGCCTTGGCGGTGGAAATGGAGGGCGCGGCGGTCGCGCAGGTGTGCCACGACTTCGGCGTGCCCTTCGCGGCGGTGCGGACCATCTCCGATCGCGCCGACGACGCAGCGCACGGCGACTTCACGCGCTTCGTCGCGTCGGTCGCGAGCCGCTACAGCCTCGCCCTCGTCAGCGCCTGGCTCGCGACTCTCTCGCAGGAATAAAAATCAGGCCCATCCGAGCCACGCTGTTCCAGTGCACCCGCGGAACCGGCTTTGCCGGGCCGCCGGGTAGGCCTTGCAGGCCGCGCCGGGCCAGTGGCCCGGCCCTTCGCCAGCCGCAAAAGGTCCACCGGACCTTTTGTGTGCGGGCTCAGCCCCCTCGAGGGGGGAGGCGGCTACACGAAGTGAGCAAGCAACGGGGGTGGGCTATTTCAGCCAGCCCCTTCGGCGGAAGTACCACATCGGCACCAGCGCGCTCGCGACCATCAGGGCGATCGCGAACTCGTAGCCGAAGCTCCACTCGAGTTCCGGCATGAACTTGAAGTTCATGCCGTAGACGCTGGCGATCAGCGTCGGCGGCAAAAGCGCCACGCTCGCGACCGAGAAGATCTTGATGGTCTTGTTCTGGTTGATGTTGATGAAACCGACGGTCGCATCCATCAGGAAGTTGATCTTGTCGAAGAGGAAGGCCGTGTGGTTGTCCAGCGATTCGATGTCGCGCAGGATCTGCCGCGCCTCTTCGAACTGCTCGGCATTGAGCATGCGGCTGCGCATCATGAAGCTCACTGCGCGGCGGGTGTCCATCACGTTGCGGCGGATGCGGCCGTTCAGGTCTTCCTGCCGGGCGATCAGGCCGAGCACCTCGCCGGCCAATTCGTCGCTGACGTTGCCCGACAGCACCTTCTTGCCGGCGTTCTCGAGTTCGTCATAGATGTTCTCGAGCGTGTCGGCCGAGTACTCGGCGTCGGCGTCGAAGAGCTTGAGCAGCACTTCCTTCGCGTCCTCGATCAAGCCCGGCGCACGGCGCGCGCGCATGCGCACGAGGCGGAACACCGGCACGTCCTCGTCGTGGATCGAGAACAGCACGCCGCGGCTGCGCAGCTCGATGTTGTGCTGGTTGAGGATGAAGGCGACGCGGACGGAACGCGGGTTCTCGGCGTCGTCGATCAGGAAGTCGCTGCGGATGTGGAGCTCGCCGTTGTCTTCCTCATAGAAGCGCGCGGACTCCTCGATGTCCTCGTCCATCGCGTCCTCGGGGATGGACAGGCCGTAATACTGCTTGATCCAGCGCTTTTCCTCCAGGGTCGGCGATTCGAGATCGACCCAGATCGGCTGGAACTTGGACAGCTCCTCCAGCGCCTCGATCTCTTCCTGGACGAGGCGGCCATTGGCGAGCGTGAAGATGTTGAGCATGGCTCACTCCCTTGGAAAGTCTGGCGGTATGGCGAGTGGGTGGGGCGCTTTCAATCCCCCTCGCCGCAGGGGCGTCAGAAGGGGAGTGAAAGCTGCCGAGACGGGACGATTTCCATCGAAAAGCTCCGGTTTTGCAGCGAGGCGCGATTATGTCATCGGGTCGTGACCACGGTCGTGCTGAATCTGGATAAACATCCAGTACAGTTGCGCTCGATGCCGAGCGTTGCGACCCCTCTCCTGAACAGCCCCGAAGAGCGGCTCGGCGAAGCGCTCGCCCAGCTCAACGACGCGCAGCGTGCGGCCGTGCAGCATGGGCGGGACGCGGCCGTCGGCGACGCCGCGCAGGACGAGCGGCCCCTGCTCGTGATCGCCGGCGCCGGTTCGGGCAAGACCAGCACGCTGGCGCACCGGGTGGCGCACCTGATCGCCCGTGGCGCCGATCCGCAGCGCTTGCTCCTCCTGACCTTCTCGCGCCGCGCCGCGCAGGAAATGGAACGCCGCGCCGGCCAGGTGCTGGTGCGCGTGCTCGGGCTGCCGTCCCAATCCCCGCCGGCGCTGCCGTGGGCCGGCACCTTCCATGGCGTGGGCGCGCGCCTCTTGCGCGAGTACGCGGCGCAGATCGGCCTTGACGAGAACTTCACCATCCACGACCGCGGCGACGCCGAGGACCTGATGGGCCTGGTGCGCAACGACCTGGGGCTTTCGACTTCCACCCGGCGCTTTCCGCTGAAGGGCACCTGCGTCTCGATCTATTCGCGCACCGTCAACACGCGGGCTCCGCTCGCGGACGTGCTCAAGCAGGCGTTCCCGTGGTGCGCCGAATGGGAGGCCGAACTCAAGCGGCTCTTCGGCGCCTACGTCGAGGCCAAGCAGCAACAGCATGTGCTCGATTACGACGACCTGCTGCTGTACTGGGCCGAAATGATGGCCGAGCCCACCTTGGCGCGGCAGCTCGGCGAGCGCTTCGACCACGTGCTGGTGGACGAGTACCAGGACACCAACCTGCTCCAGGCCGCCATCCTGCGTGCGCTCAAGCCCGACGGACGCGGCGTCACGGTGGTGGGCGACGATGCGCAATCGATCTACTCGTTTCGCGGCGCAACGGTGCGGAACATCCTCGATTTTCCTGAGCACTTCAGCCAGCCGGCGCGCATCGTCACGCTCGAGCGCAACTACCGTTCGACGCAGCCGATCCTCGATGTGTCGAACGCCGTGATCGCCGCCGCCGCGGAACGGCACGCCAAGACGCTCTGGACCGACAAGCCGTCCGCCGGCCGGTCGCAACTGGTGCTGGTGGCGGACGAGGCGGCGCAGGCGACGTGGGTGGCCGACCGCGTGCTCGCGCACCGCGAGGGCGGGCTTGCGCTCAAGTCGCAGGCCGTGCTGTTCCGGACGTCCACGCACAGTGCGGCGCTGGAGCTGGAGCTGGCCCGGCGCAACATCCCGTTCGTCAAGTACGGCGGGCTCAAGTTCCTCGAGGCGGCCCACGTCAAGGACCTGCTCGCGGTGCTGCGCTTTGCACAGAACCCGCGCGGGCGCATGGCCGGGTTCCGGGTCACCCAGCTGATCCCGGGCATCGGTCCGGTCACGTCCACACGGCTGCTCGATGCCATGGACACCGCGGCCGATCCGGGCGAGGTGGTGCGCTCTTTCGTGCCGCCTTCGCAGGCGCAGGCCGAATGGGCGCGCTTCGCTGACGCCTATGGCGCGCTGCGCCAGCCTGCGCTCTCGTGGCCCGCCGACATGGAGATCGCGCTCGCGTGGTACCTGCCGCATCTGGAGCGGCTCTACGACGACTCGGGCGTGCGGCGCGGCGACGTCGAGCAGCTCGCGCGGCTGGCGGCCGGCTACGCATCGCGCGAGCGTTTTCTCACCGAGCTGACGCTCGACCCGCCCGAAGCCACCAGCGACCGGCCCGGCCCGCCGCTGCTCGACGAGGACTACCTGATCCTTTCCACCATCCATTCCGCCAAGGGGCAGGAGTGGACCTCGGTGCACGTCCTGAACGTCGTCGACGGCTGCATACCCGCCGATGTGGCGCAGGGCGCGCAGGAGCTCGAGGAAGAGCGGCGGCTGCTGTACGTGGCCATGACGCGGGCGCGCGACCACCTGCATCTGCTGGTGCCGCAGCGCTTCTACGTGACGCAGCAGGCGGCGCGCGGCGACCGGCATCTGTACGCGGGCCGTACGCGCTTCATCACGGCGGCCGACGCACAGCGCTTCGATCAGCAGACCTGGCCGCCCCCGCCGCCGCGCGCGCCGCACGTGCCACCGCCCGCCGCCACGATCGATCTCCTGAGCCGCATGCGCGCCGCCTGGCGGTGACGCAGGGGCGCGCGGCCCTTCGCTCGGCGTGGTCGTGTTTCCCCCGTCTTGACACCTCGGACGTCGTTCCGGATGAGCTGCAATCGCCTGCGCCGTCGAGCTCTTCCGCTATCGATTTCATAGCGATTTCATGCCATGAACTAGACCTGGATCAAGCATATGTGGCGAAGGGATTGCAATTCGATGACAGCGTGGGCATAGTGAACCGACCTTCCCGCATTTGCTTCCCTTCCCCCTCTTCTCTCTCTCTCTTCTCTCCCCCAACCCTTGAATTTCCCCCCCGGTCGCGTCTCCCAACCAGAGACGAGGCCTTTTTTCCAAACCGTCAATTCCAGGAGGTCATTCATGAATTTGACGATCAGCGGTCACCACCTCGACGTCACCCCCGCGCTGGACAACTACGTTAGGAGCAAGCTGAGCCGGATCAACCGCCACTTCGATCAAGTCGTCGATGTGAAGGTGATCCTCACGGTGGAAAAGCAAAAGGAAAAGGAACGCCGGCAACGTGCCGAATGCAATATTCACGTCAAGGGCAATGACATGTTCGCGGAAGCGAGCCACGCTGATCTCTACGCTGCCGTCGACGAACTGGTCGACAAGCTCGACAGGCAGGTCGTGCGCCACAAGGATCGCCTGCAGGACCACCACCACGCGGCGCCCAAGCGCGTGATGTAAGTCCCCTCGGGCAAATACTCTTGCGGGCCGCTTTCGAGCGGCCCTTTGCTTTTTGCGGGGTGGGTGCATAATCGCCCCCGCCCCGCATCAACATGAACCGACTCGCGTCCATCCTGCCACCCGCTCAAGTGCTTGTGAGCGTCGACGCCACCAGCAAGAAGCGTGCTTTTGAAGAAGCCGGCCTGCTGTTCGAAAACCTGCATGGCCTCGGCCGCGCCCTCATCACCGACAGCCTTTTCGCGCGCGAGCGCCTGGGCTCCACCGGTCTGGGCCACGGCGTTGCCATCCCGCACGGCCGCATCAAGGGTCTCAAGTCGCCGATGGCGGCCGTGTTCCAGCTCGCGAACCCGATCGGCTTCGACGCGCCGGACGAGCAACCCGTGGTCCTGCTCATCTTTCTGCTCGTGCCCGAAGCGGCCACGCAGAAACATCTTGAAATACTTTCGGAGATTGCCGAACTGCTGAGCGATGCGAACCTGCGCGAGCAGATCAAGTCGAGCACGGATGCGGCGGCGCTGCACGCGCTGATCGCCGGCTGGCAATCCGCCCAGGTCGCCTGAAGCAGTGCTGCCCCGCCGGCTCGCCGCTTCGCCGACCGTGCCTCTCCTGAAACCGGCACCTTCGCGGGCAAGGCCCGGCCGGGCGTGCGCCGCCGGCCGTTGGGGCCTGTTCACGCTATTTCCGGGCGACCTCGGAAATAGCGTGAACAGGTCCTAGTGGCCCATACTTCTCCGCCATCATGAAGCCCACCGTCATCAGCGCCGACGCCATGTTCGAGGAGTTCCGCGGGTCGCTCCGCTGGGAATGGCTGGCCGGTTTGGGCGCGTCCGAGCGCCAGTTCGACCCCGACGTCATCAGCCGCGCCCAGTCGGCGGCGGACCTCGTCGGCTACCTCAACTACATCCACCCGTACCGGGTCCAGATCCTCGGCGCCCGCGAGGTCGCCTATCTCACGCGCGGCACGCACGAGGACTGCGTCCGGCGCATCGCCCGCATCGTCACGCTGGAGCCGCCGATGCTGGTGCTGGCCGACGGCCAGCCGGCGCCAGACGAACTGCTTTCGATCTGCGAGCGGGCCCAGCTGCCGCTTTTTGCCACACGCGAGTCCTCGGCCTTCGTGATCGACGTGTTGCGTGCGTACCTGTCGAAACACTTCGCCGAGCGCACCTCGATGCACGGGGTGTTCATGGACATTCTCGGGCTCGGCGTGATGATCACCGGCGAATCGGGCCTCGGGAAGAGCGAGCTCGGCCTCGAACTGATCTCGCGCGGCAACGGCCTGGTCGCCGACGACGCGGTCGACCTCTACCGCATCAACCAGACCACGCTGGAAGGACGCTGCCCCGAACTGCTGCAGAACCTGCTCGAGGTCCGCGGCATCGGCCTCCTGGACATCCGCGCGATCTTCGGCGAGACCGCCGTGCGCCGGAAGATGCGGCTGAAGCTCATCGTGCACCTGGTGCGGCGCGACAGCTTCGAGCGCGACTACGAGCGCATGCCCTCGGCGCCGCTCACCCAGGACGTGCTCGGCATCCCGGTGCGCAAGGTGATCATCCAGGTGGTCGCCGGACGCAACATCGCGGTGCTGGTGGAGGCGGCGGTGCGCAACTCGATCCTGCAGTTGCGCGGCATCGACACCTATGCCGATTTCGTCGCCCGCCACCACAAGGCGATGGAGAGCGCGCGCGACGACGACTGACGGCGCGGCCGAAGTCCGGCCGGCGCCGCTTTTTTCCCCGATTGGGTCAAGGCAGAGTCAATCGCGGCTTGACGGCACCTCCCCGGCGGCTAGCCTTGCGCTTTTCGCAGGGAGAGAATTCATGCGCACTGCGCTCGCACCGCCGGCGACCACGCCGGCGGCCGCCCACCATGACATGGGCGGCGTCATCCACAGGTACCGTCGTCCGGTCTTCTTCTACGTTCTGGCGACGGGCATTCCCTGGGCCTTCTGGTTCGCCGCCGCATACCTGAGTCACCTGACACCGACCCGCCCGTCATTGGGCGTGGCAGTGGGGGTTCTCGGCGTGGCCGGGCTGTTCGCGCCGGCCTGGATCGCCTTCCGGCTGATCTGGCCCGATCCGGCGTTGCGCGCGGACCTGGGGCGGCGGCTCGTCGGCATCCGGGGCGTTCGGCTGGTCTACCTGTTCCTGGCCTGTTTCCTGATGCCAGTGAGCATTCTCCTGGCGCAAGCCATCTCGCTGCTGTTCGGCTACAGCGCGGACCAGTTCGCCTTCGCCGGCAAGACCTCGTTCTCGGCCGGCATCTTTCCCGGCTGGTTCCTGCTTCTCGTGGCGCCGCTGGCCGAGGAACTGGCCTGGCACTCCTATGGCACCGACAGCCTGCGGCAGCGCATGAACCTCCTGGCCGCCTCGCTGCTGTTCGCGGTCTTCTGGGCCTTCTGGCACATGCCGCTGTCATTCATCAAGGACTACTACCACAGCAACGTGGCGGAGATGGGCTTGCTCCACAGCCTGAACTTCGCCTTCAGCATCGTCCCCTTCGTGATCCTGATGAACTGGCTGTACTACAAGTGCCATCGCAGCATCGGGGTCGCCGTCGTTTTTCACATCACGGCGGGTGTCTTCAACGAGATGTTTGCCACGCACCCGGACAGCAAGCTCATCCAGACGGCCTTGCTGACGGTGCTGTCCGTGGGGCTGGTCGTCACGGACCGGGGCTTTTTCCTGCGGCGCGACGCTTCCTAGCGTTTGCTGACGCAGTCGCCGCACAGGCCGTACAGCGACATGGCATGGTCCTGGAGGATCCAGCCCTTGTCCTTCGCGATCATCTGCTGGCGACGCTCGATCTCGGAGTCGTAGAACTCCTCGACCTTGCCGCAAGACGTGCAGATGAGGTGGTCGTGGTGCTTGCCCTCGTTGAGCTCGTAGACGGCCTTGCCGCTCTCGAAATGGCTGCGTTCGAGAATCCCGGCTTGTTCGAATTGGGTGAGGACGCGGTAGACCGTGGCCAGCCCGATGTCGGAGTGGTCGTTGAGCAGCACGCGGAACACGTCTTCGGCCGTCATGTGGCGCTGACCGCCGTTTTGGAAGATCTCCAGGATCTTGAGGCGCGGCAGCGTGGCCTTCAGGCCCGTGTTCTTCAGTTCTTCGATATTGCTCATGGGTCGTCCCTGCGGCCGGTCGGGGAAAAGGGCTCCAGAGGGCCAACCGCTACAATGATTTGATCATATCGTCCAACCCCTTTCCCATGCCTGCCATTCCCCAACGCCGTCACTGGCTGCTTGCCGCCGCCATCGCGGCGAGCCTGGGCCTCGGCGCTTGCAGCAGTGTCGGCAACACCACCCGCAGCGCGCTCTACGCGGTCACGCCCTACAAGATCGAAGTGGTCCAGGGCAACTTCGTGTCCAAGGAACAAGTCGAGGCGCTCAAGCCCGGCATGACGCGCCAGCAGGTGCGCGAGGTCCTCGGCACCTCGCTCTTGACCGATGTCTTCCATTCGAACCGCTGGGATTACGTCTTCACGATCCGGCGCCAGGGTGTGGAGCCGCAGCAGCGCCGGCTGACGCTGTACTTCAACGGCGACCTGCTCGACCGCTTCGAGGGCGACCCGATGCCGAGCGAGGAAGAATTCGTCGCCACGCTCGACACCCGCCGTCGCAGCGGCAAGGTGCCGACGCTCGAAGCATCGGAAGACCAGCTCAAGAAGTTCGATCCCAAGGACAGCGACAAGGCCAAGGACAAGGACAAACCGTCCGACAGCGATCCCGCTGCGGCGACCGCGCCGCTGCCGGCTGCGTATCCTCCGCTCGAATCGCGCTGATGAGCGCACGCCGGACCGGCGGCCGGCGTGGCCCCTTCCCGAATCTGCATTTCCGAGGTCGAGACTCGTGACTGCCAAACCCACTTCCTCCTCTTCCCTCCGCCGCGTCGCCGTTGCCGGTGCTTCCGGGCGCATGGGCCACATGCTGATCGAGGCCGTGCGGCAATCCGGGGATTGCCAACTGGCCGGCGCGCTCGACGTCGCCGGCAGCAGCGCGATCGGCACCGATGCCTCCGCGTTCCTGGGCGCTCCGAGCGGCGTTCCGATCGTTTCCGATCTGCGCGAGGGCCTCAGGAACGCGCAGGTCCTGATCGACTTCACGCGTCCCGAAGGCACGATGGCGCACCTCGCCGCCTGCCGTGAAATGGGCGTGCAGCTCGTGATCGGCACGACCGGCCTCAGCGACGCGCAAAAGGCGGAGATCGCCGCGGCCGCGAAGGACATCGCGATCATGTTGGCGCCCAACATGAGCGTCGGCGTCAACGTGACCCTGAAGCTGCTCGAAATGGCCGCCAAGGCGATGTCGACCGGCTATGACATCGAGATCATCGAAGCGCACCATCGCCACAAGGTCGATGCGCCCTCGGGCACCGCGCTGAAGATGGGCGAGGTGATCGCCGATGCGCTCGGCCGCGACCTCAAGCAATGCGCGGTGTACGGCCGCGAAGGCGTGACCGGCGAACGCGATCCCTCGACCATCGGCTTCGCGACCATCCGCGGCGGCGACATCGTGGGCGACCACACCGTGCTGTTCGCCGGCACCGGCGAGCGCATCGAGATCTCGCACAAGTCTTCCAACCGCGCCGGCTATGCACAGGGCAGCCTGCGCGCCGTGCGCTTCCTGGCCGACCAGCGCGCGGGCCTGTTCGACATGTTCGACGTCCTGAAACTGCGCTGATCGCCGGCATGAGCGCCACATGAGCGTGATTGAGCTGCTTGCGCACGGCGACGGCGTCAGCCGCTCGGTGGCGGTCCTCCTGCTTCTCATGTCCGTGGCGAGCTGGGTCGTGATCCTCTGGAAGGCCTGGCTGCTGCGCGGCGGCACGCGCGACGTGGTGCGCAGCATCGCGGCCTTCTGGCAGTCGCCGTCGCTCGGCGAGGCCGAATCCAGTCTCAAGTCCTTCGATCGCGCCGAGTTGGTGCTGCCGGCGGTGAGCGCGGTCCGCCATCTCGCCGTGGAAGTGGACGGCGGCACGCTCGGCGGCGCGGTGAATCGCGCGCAGCGCGTGACGCGGGTGCTGCGCGATGCGCTGCACGCGGCCCTGCGGCGCCTGCAATCCGGCCAGATCCTTCTGGCGACGGTGGGTGCGACGGCGCCCTTCGTCGGCCTGCTGGGCACCGTCTGGGGCATCTACCGCGCGCTAGTGGGCATCGCGGGCGAAACCGGCGGCTTCACGATCGACAAGGTCGCCGGCCCGGTCGGCGAGGCGCTGATCATGACCGCCTTCGGCCTCGCGGTCGCGATTCCGGCCGTGCTGGCCTACAACGTGTTCGGGCGCGTCGTCGGCCGCATCGAGGCCGAGCTCGAGGGCTTCGCTCACGACCTGCTCGGCATGCTGGGCGAGCCGGCGCCGCGCGAAACGCCGCCGCCTCCGGCTCGGCCGATGCCGGTCTGAACCATGGCCTTCGGTCGCACCTCGCTCGGCAGCACGCCCACCGGCGGACGCTCGATCGGCGCGGGCGGCCAGCGGCCGCTGTCGGACATCAACGTCACGCCGCTGGTGGACGTGATGCTGGTGCTGCTGGTGATCTTCATCATCACCGCGCCGCTGATGGCGAGCTCGATCAAGCTCGACCTGCCGCGCACCGACGCGGGCAAGCCCAACGAGACGCCGAAGTTCGTGAGCCTCGTCGTCGATGCCTCGGGCAAGGTGTTCCTCAACGAGCAGCCGGTCTCGAACGATGCGCTCGCCGCCGGACTCGCCAGGGCCGCCGCCGACAGCCGCGACACCGAGGTTCAGCTGCGCGCCGACCAGACCGTGCCTTACGGCAAGGTGGTCGAGCTGATGGGCATCGCGAACAAGGCGGGGCTGAGCCGCATCGGTTTCGTCACCGAAGGCCGGCGCACGGAAAGCCCGACCAAGTAGCGATTCAGCTCAGCTGCACTGGCTTGGTGTGCCATATCTGGTGTGCGTACTCGGCGATCGTCCGGTCCGATGAAAACGCGCCCATCCCCGCCACATTGAGGATCGCCATCCGTGTCCACGCATCCGGATCGCGGTAGAGCGCATCGACACGGCCCTGCGCCTCGATGTAGCTCGCATAGTCGGCCAGCAGCAGGTAGTGGTCGCCCCAGCTCACCAGCGCATCGAAGATCTCGTGATAGCGCGCCGGCTCGGTGGGCGAGAACATGCCGTCGCGGATGCTGTCGAGCACGCGCTGCAGTTCCGGATTGGCTTCATAGAAGTCGCGCGGCTGGTAGCCGCTCGCGCGGATGGCGGCCACCTGCGGCGTCGTGTTGCCGAAGATGAAGAAGTTGTCCGCACCGACGTTCTCGCGCATCTCGACATTGGCGCCGTCGAGCGTGCCGATGGTCAGCGCACCGTTGAGCGCGAACTTCATGTTGCCGGTGCCCGAAGCCTCGGTGCCGGCCGTTGAAATCTGCTCCGACAGGTCGGCCGCCGGCATGATCATCTCGGCCAGGGTCACGCTGTAGTTGGGGATGAACACCACCTTCAGCAGGCGGCCGACCCGCTCGTCGTTGTTGATCGTATGCGCCACGTCGTTGATGAGCCGGACCACCAGCTTGGCCATGTGATACGCCGACGCCGCCTTGCCCGCGAACACCACCACCCGCGGCACGTGCTTGGCCTCGGGCGCGTCGATGATGCGGTGGTAGCGCGCGATGACATGCAGCACGTTGAGCAGCTGCCGCTTGTACTCGTGGATGCGCTTGACCTGGACGTCGAACATCGCGTCGGTGTCGAGGTCGATGCGCAGATGCTCGTCGATCCAGTTCGCGAGCCGCAGCTTGTTCTCGCGCTTGGCATGACGGAAGGCGCGCACGAAGGCCGGCTGCTGCGCCATCGGCCGCAGCGCTTCGAGTTGCTTGAGGTCGCGGCGCCAGCCGCGGCCGATGCGCGTATCGAGCAGCGTCGCCAGGGGAGGATTCGCCTGCGCCAGCCAGCGCCGCGGCGTGACGCCGTTGGTCTTGTTGTTGAAGCGCTCGGGGAACAGCTTGGCGAAGTCGGCGAAGATCGACTGCTTCATCAGCTCGGAGTGCAGCCCCGAGACGCCGTTGACCGAATGGCTCGCGAGCACCGCCACGTAGGCCATGCGCACGCGCCGCTCGCCGGACTCG
Source organism: Variovorax sp. HW608 (assembly GCF_900090195.1). Taxonomy (NCBI): domain Bacteria; kingdom Pseudomonadati; phylum Pseudomonadota; class Betaproteobacteria; order Burkholderiales; family Comamonadaceae; genus Variovorax; species Variovorax sp. HW608. Next base: position 7,456,627 of record NZ_LT607803.1, on the reverse strand, counting down.
TCGATGAGCGACAGCCGGCGCATCAGCTCGACGTCGTGGCCGTGCGCCTGCGTCACGCGCGCGAGAAAGCGCGCGTTGATGTCGAACAGGATCTGCAGGTGGCGCGGCAGCACGCGGCCGAACATCTCCACCGGCCAGGTTTCCAGCGCCTCGTGCATCAGCGTGTGATTGGTGTAGCTGAACACCTTCTGCGTGTGGCCCCAGGCCACGTCCCACGGCAGGTCGTGCTCGTCGATCAAGAGGCGCATCAGCTCCGGCACCGCGAGCACCGGGTGCGTGTCGTTGAGGTGGATGCTGACCTGGTCCGGCAGGTCGTCGAAGTTGGTGTGGTTGCGCAGGTAGCGGCGCAGCAGGTCCTGCACGCTGGCGCTGACGAAGAAGTACTCCTGGTGCAGCCGCAGCTCGCGGCCCGAGGGCGTGGAGTCGTCGGGGTAGAGCACGCGCGAGACGTTCTCCGAGTGGTTCTTGCTTTCCACCGCCTCCATGTAGTTGCCGCGGTTGAAGGCCGAGAGATCGATTTCCTCCGTCGCGCGCGCCGACCACAGGCGCAGCGTGTTGGTGGCCTGCGTGCCGTAGCCGGGGATGATGGTGTCGTAGGCCACGGCCAGCACGTCGTGCGTGTCGACCCATCTGGCCGCGCCGCCTTCGCCGCGCTGCACATGGCCGCCGAAGCGCACGCGATAGGTCACCTCGGGCCGCTGGAACTCCCACGGGTTGCCGCGCGTGAGCCAGTAGTCGGGCGTCTCGATCTGCTGGCCGTCGACGATGCGCTGGCGGAACATGCCGTATTCGTAGCGGATGCCGTAGCCGATGCCGGGCACGCCGAGCGTCGCCATCGAATCGAGAAAACACGCGGCGAGCCGCCCGAGGCCGCCGTTTCCGAGGGCCGCATCGGGCTCGCGCTCGGCGATCGCCTGGATATCCACGCCGAAATCGGCCAGCGCCTGCTTCACCGTGCCTTGCAGCTCCAGCGCCAGCAGCGCATTGGTGAAGGTGCGGCCGATCAGGAACTCCATCGACAGGTAGTAGACGCGCTTCAGGCGCTGCGCGTAGATCTGGCGCGTGGTGGTCATCCAGCGCTCGACGATCTGGTCGCGCACCGCGAGCGCGGTCGCATGCAGCCAGTCGTCCTGGCTCGCGGCGACCGGATCCTTGCCGACCGCGTAGATGAGCTTGTTGGCGACCGCGCGCTTGAAGGCGGCGACGTCGCGATCGGGATGGTCGTACGTGAAGTCTTCGATGGTCATGGTGGGGCCGTGTGGTTTCGCCGGCGTGGGTTCAGCCCATCGCCTCGGCGTAGACATCGAGATAGCGTGCGGCGGCGGTGCCCCAGTCGGCGGGGCGGCTCATCGCATGGGCGCGTACCGCCCGCCAGTCGGCGCGGCGCCGGTAGAGCGCGAAGGCGCGGCGCACCGCGCGGGCGTAGCCGGCGGTGTCGAAGGCATCGAAGGCGAAGCCGGTGGCATCGCCGCTTGCCATGTCTTCGAGGGTGGCATCGACCACCGTGTCCGCGAGTCCGCCGACGCGATGCACCAGCGGCAGGCTGCCGTACTTGAGGCCATACATCTGCGTCAGCCCGCAGGGCTCGAACAGCGACGGCACCAGTGTCACGTCGCCACCGGCGAACAGGCGGTGCGCGAGCGCTTCGCTGTAGCCCAGCGTGACGCTGACCGAGCGGGGCGCGTCGGTGGCGCGCTGGCGGAACGCGTCTTCGAGCTCGGCATCGCCGCTGCCGAGCAGCGCGAGCTGGCCGCCCTGCGCGAGCAACGCATCCAGCCCTTCAAGCACGAGGTGCAGGCCCTTCTGCTCGGTGAGCCGGCTCACCACGACGAAGAGCGGTGCATCGGGCAGCGGCGCCAGGCCCAGCGCTTCCTGCAGTGCGGCCTTGCAGCGCGCCTTGCCGGTCATGCGCCGGCTGTCAAAGCGATGTGGGATCAGCGTGTCGATCGCCGGATTCCAGACCTGGTCGTCGACCGCGTTGAGGATGCCGCTGAGCACGTGCGAGCGGCTGCGCAGCAGGCCATCCAATCCGAAGCCCTGCTCCGGCGTCTGGACCTCGTGCGCGTAGGTCGGACTCACCGTCGTGAGGCGGTCGGCGAAGCACAGGCCGCCTTTCATGAACGACAACTGGCCGTGGAACTCGAGCCCGTTGACGCTGAAGGCAGCCGGCGGCAATCCCAGTTCGGAGAAGTGCCATGGCGCAAAGAGTCCCTGGTACGCCAGGTTGTGCACCGTGAACACGCTGCCCACGCGCGGTCGGCCGTCGGGTTGCGCAAAAGCCAGATAGGTCGGTGCGAGCCCGGCATGCCAGTCGTGGGCATGGACGATCTCGGGCCGCCAGTGCGGATCGAGGTCGCGCGCCAGTTGGGCCGCGGCCCAGCCCAGCAAGGCGAAGCGCCGGTGGTTGTCGCCGTAGGGCTGGCGGCTCGGGTCCTCGTAGGGGTTGCCGGGCCGGTCGTAGAGCCAGGGCGCGTCGATCACATAGGCCGGAAGGGCCGGTGCGCCGTCGATCGGGATGCGGCCGAGCCGCAGGCGCACCTGCTCGCCCCAGGGCGCGGCGAATTCCGCCACCGGCCGTGAATCGACGACACCGGCGACGATCGCCGGAAATCCCGGAAGGAGCACGCGCGCGTCCTGCCCGGCGGCCAGCAGCGCGAGCGGCAGCGCGCCCGCGACGTCGGCCAGCCCTCCGGTCTTCAGCAGGGGAAAGAGTTCGGCGCTGACCTGGAGAATCCGCATGCGCCCTTACTGGGGATAGCCGAGGCGCTTGAGCATCTCGCGCGTGATGAGCACCACGCCGCCCTCGGTGCGCTCGAAGCGAGCGGCGTCGGCCGCGGGGTCTTCGCCAACCACGGTGTCCTCGGGGAGGATGCAGGCGCGGTCGATGACGACCTTGTTGAGCCGGCAGCGCTGGCCGATCTGCACGTCGGGCAACAGCACCGCCTCGTTGATCGTGCAGAAGGAGTGCACCCGCACGCCCGAGAACAGCACCGAGCTGCTCACCTTCGAGCCCGAGACGATGCAGCCGCCGGAGACGATGGTGTTGACGGTCATGCCGTGCTTGCCCTCGCGGTCGAGCACGAACTTGGCGGGCGGAAGCTGCCGCTGGTAGGTCCAGATGGGCCAGTCGGTGTCATAGATGTCCAGCTCGGGTGTGATCGACGCCAGGTCCAGGTTGGCTGCCCAGAATGCATCAATCGTGCCCACGTCGCGCCAGTAGGCCTTGGCGTCGCCGCCGCGCTGCGCGCGGGTCACGCACGACATGCCGAAAGGATGCGCCACCGCGCGGCCTTCGGCCACGGCGCGGGGGATGATGTCCTTGCCGAAATCATGGTCCGAGTCGGGGTCGGTGCTGTCCTCCTCGAGCATGCGGTAGAGGTACTCGGCATCGAAGATGTAGATGCCCATGCTCGCGAGCGCCACCTCGGGCTTGCCGGGCATTGCGGGCGGGTCGGCAGGCTTTTCGAGGAACGCGGTGATGTTGCGGTCCTTGTCCACCGCCATCACGCCGAAGGCCGTCGCCTCCATGCGCGGAACCTCGATGCAGCCGACCGTGCAGCCGCGGCCGTGCGCGACGTGGTCGGTGAGCGTGATCGAGTAGTCCATCTTGTAGACGTGGTCCCCGGCCAGCACCACCACGTAATCATGCGGCGTCGATCGTGTCCGGAAGATGTCGAGGTTCTGATAGACCGCGTCGGCGGTGCCGCGGTACCAGTGCTCGTCGCCCACGCGCTGCTGCGCGGGCAGCACGTCGACCATCTCGTTGAGCTCGGCGCGCAGGAAGCTCCAGCCGCGCTGCAGGTGGCGCATCAGGGAATGCGACTTGTACTGCGTGACCACCGCCATGCGCCGGATGCCCGAGTTGAGGCAGTTCGACAGCGCGAAATCGATGATGCGGAACTTGCCGCCGAAGTACACCGCCGGCTTGGCACGCCGGTCCGTGAGCTGCTTGAGCCGGGACCCCCGGCCGCCGGCCAGCACCAGCGCGATGGTGCGGCGAACGAGTTGATGGGCCTGCAGGTTCGGTTGCTCGATGTCGTTCATCTGTTGCCTCCGTTTGTTTTTTCCCGGTGATTCCAGCCTAGCATCCCTGCGAACGCTTGGCTTCTATGTTTTTGCGACCCAGAGACTGCCCGGTGCGAGCGTCACGCTCCGGCCGAGCGGCAATGCCCCGGCGGCGTCCTCATCGCTTGCAAGCTGGCGCACCCACGGGCCTCCATCCAGATGGAAGCTGACCTCGTCGGCCTCTGCATTGACGAGCACGAGCCAGCTCGATGCGGGTGCCGGGGCGTCGAACAGGATCGCCAGCGCGTGGCGGTCGCGACGTTCCCAGTCCGCGGGGGCCATCGCCCGGCCTTCCGGGGTGCGCCAATGCAGCGTCGTGGTTTCGGGCATGGCATGGGCGGGCCACCACTCTGCGCTGCGAAGCGGCGCGGCCTCGCGGCGCAGCGTCAGCAGGCGCGATACGTAGTCGGCAAGGCCGGCGTCGGCGCGGTCCCAGTGCAGCCACGTCGTCTCGTTGTCCTGGCAGTAGGCGTTGTTGTTGCCGCGTTGCGTGTGGCCGAGTTCGTCGCCTGCCAGCAGCATCGGCGTGCCCTGCGAGAGCAGCAGTACCGCCAGCAGCACGCGGCTGAGCCGCTTGCGCTCGGCAAGCACCAGCGGGTCGTCCGTCTCGCCCTCCACGCCGCAGTTGCGGCTCAGGTTGTGCGCGTGGCCGTCGCGGTTGTTCTCGCCATTGGCGAGGTTGTGGCGCGCGTTGTAGCTCAGCAGGTCGTGCAGGGTGAAGCCGTCGTGGGCGGTGATGAAGTTGACGCTCGCGGTGGGCGATCGGCCGTCGTGCCTGAAGGCATCGCTCGAGGCGGTGAAGCGCTGCGCGAATTCGCCGAGCAAGGCGCTGCGGTGCAGCCAGAAGCCGCGCTGGGTGTCGCGGAAGCGGTCGTTCCATTCGAGCCAGCCCGGCGGGAACTGGCCGAGGCAATAGCCGCCGGGCCCGATGTCCCAGGGCTCCGCGACGAGGAGCGTGCGGGCGAGGATCGGGTCCTGCGCGGCCGCGGCGAGGAACGGGGCGCGCGGGTCGAAGTCGCCATCCTCGCGGCGCTCCAGGATCGGCGCCAGATCGAATCGGAATCCGTCGACGCCGAGTTGCGTGACCCAATGGCGCAGCGCGTCCATCACCAGCTGCACCACCCGCGGCTCCGAGAGGTGGAGGCAATTGCCGCAGCCGGTCCAGTTCTGGTAGAGCGCCCGATCATGGGGGCGAAGGTGGTAGTAGAGCGGGTTGTCGATGCCGCGCAGGCTCAGCGTGGGGCCGAGTTCGTCGGTTTCGGCGCTGTGGTTGAAGACCACGTCGACCACCACTTCCATGCCGCGCGCGTGGATCGCATCGGCCATCGCGCGGAACTCGCTCGCCGGCGATGTTCCGGGGCGCCCGCTCCAGTAGCGGGCTTCGGGCGCGAACCAGCCGATCGGGCTGTAGCCCCAGTAGTTGCTGAGGCCGAGCTTGAACAGCCGCTCCTCGTCCGCGCGGAACTGCACCGGCATGAGGTTCAGCGTGGTGACGCCGAGCCGCTCCAGATGGTCGAGCACCGCCGGCTCTGCGAGCCCCGCATAGGTGCCGCGCAGTTCGGGCGGAACCCGGGGGTGCAACTGCGTCTGGCCGCGGACGTGGAGTTCGTAGATGACGCGGTCGCCGTCGGCGACGCGGGGCCCGGGGGTGGCGGGCGGCAAGGGGTCGACGACGCGGGCCTTCAGGGCCATCGCCCCGTTGTCGCGTGCGTCGCGCCGTGTGGGATCGGCCGGATCATGCCCGAGGAAGATGTCTTCACCCGCGTAGCGGCCCACCACCTCGCGCGCATAGGGATCGAGCAGTACCTTGGCCGGGTTGAAGCGCAGGCCCTCGTGCGGCGACCACGGCCCGTGGACGCGCCAGCCGTAGACCAGCCCCGGGCGCGCCTGCGGCAGCAGCGCGTGCCAGACGCCGTTGGTCCGGGCGGTCACTTTCAGGCGCTGCTGTTCGTGCCGTCCGCTCGCATCGAAGAGGCACAGCTCCACCAGCGTCGCGCGCGGCGCCGCCAGCGCGAAGTTGACGCCGTGCGGGCCCGGCGTCGCGCCGAGCGGATAGGGGATGCCCGGATGCAAGTCCGTCACGCCAGCACCCACATCAAGGTGCAGAGCGCGGGCAGCGTCATCGTCATCGACTGCGGCCTCCCATGCCAGGGCATCGCCTGGGTTTCGATGACGCCATTGCAAAGGCCGCTGCCACCGTAGACCTGGTTGTCGGTGTTGATGATCTCGCGGTACTTGCCGGCAAGCGGCATGCCCAGCCGCAAGCCGTGCCGGACCATCGGCGTGAAGTTGCACACCGCGACCACGAAGCTGCCGTCGCCGGCACGCCGCATGAAGGCGAACACCGACTGGTCCGCGTCGTCATGGCAGATCCACTCGAAGCCCTGCGCTTCGCAGTCCAGTTCGTGCAGCGCGGGGAAATGGCGATAGACGTTGTTCAGGTCGCGCACCAGCCGCCGGATGCCCTGGTGCGAGGGCTGCTCCAGCAGATGCCAGTCGAGGCTGCGGTCCGCGCTCCATTCGGCCCACTGCGCGAACTCGCCGCCCATGAACAGCAGCTTCTTGCCCGGATAGGCCCAGAGATAGCCGTAGAGGTTGCGCAGCCCGGCGAACTTCTGCCAGTGGTCGCCGGGCATGCGGCCGATCATCGAGCCCTTGCCGTGCACCACCTCGTCGTGCGAGAGCGGCAGCACGAAGTTCTCGCTGTGCGCGTACATCAGGCCGAAGGTGATCTGCCGGTGATGGTGCTTGCGGTAGACCGGGTCGATGGCGGCATAGCGCAGCGTGTCGTTCATCCAGCCCATGTTCCACTTGAAGTGAAAGCCCAGGCCCCCCTGCTCCGGCGGGCGCGTCACGCCGGGGAAGCTGGTCGATTCCTCGGCGATCGTGATCGCGCCGGGGCGCTCGACGCCGACGACGTGGTTCATGCGGCGCAGGAAGTCGATCGCCTCGAGGTTCTCGCGCCCGCCGTGCGCGTTGGCAATCCACTCGCCGGGCTGGCGGCTGTAGTCGCGATAGAGCATCGAGGCCACCGCATCGACCCGCAGCCCGTCGACGCCGTAGCGCTCCAGCCAGTACAGCGCATTGCCGACGAGGTAGTTGCGCACCTCGGTGCGGGCGTAGTTGAAGATCAGCGTCTGCCAGTCGTTGTGGAAGCCCTCGCGCGGATCGGCGTATTCGTAGAGCGCGCTGCCGTCGAACCGGGCCAGCCCGTGCGCATCGGCCGGGAAATGCGCGGGCACCCAGTCGAGGATCACGCCGAGCCCGGCGGCGTGCGCCGCCTCGACGAAGGCGCGGAAATCGCCGGGCGTGCCGAAGCGCGAGGTCGGCGCGTAGAGGCCGATCGGCTGGTAGCCCCACGATCCGTCGAAGGGGTGCTCGCTGATCGGCAGCAGCTCGATGTGGGTGAAGCCCATGTCGCGCGCATAGGGCACCAGCGTGTCGGCGAGCTCGCGGTAGTCGAGCCACTCGTGGCCGTTCTTGCGCCGCCACGAGCCCAGGTGCACCTCGTAGATGCTGATTGGGGCATGGCGCGTGTTGGCCTGCGCGCGGCCGGGCGCCACCTTGACCGGGGCCGGCAGGGGCTGCACCACGCAGGCGGTGTCGGGCCGCAGCCGCGCCGAGAAGCCGAAGGGGTCGGCCTTGCGGATCACGTGGCCCTCTGCCGAGAGGATCTCGAATTCGTAGCTGTCGCCCGGCGCGACGTGCGGCGCGAAGATTTCCCACACGCCGCACTCGCGGCGCAGCCGCATCATGTGGCGGCGGCCGTCCCATTGGTTGAAGTCGCCGACCACCGACACGCGCCGCGCGTTCGGCGCCCAGACCGCGAAGGCCACGCCGCGCACGCCGTCGATCTCGCGCAGGTGCGCGCCCAGTTGCTCGAAGGGCCGCAGGTGCGTGCCCTCGGCGAGCAGCCAGACGTCGGTGGCGCCCAGCACCAGCGGGAAGCGATAGGGGTCGTCGAGCCGCGAGGTGTGCGAACCCCAGTCGACGTGAAAGTGATAGCCGAGCCGCGCCTGGGAGGCAGGGACGAGCCCGGCGAACAGGTCGCTGTCGCCCTGGCGGTCGAGCTGCGCGAGCGGCCAGCCCGAGTCCGACTGCATGACCGTCACCGACCTCGCGCCCGGCAGCAGCGCGCGCACGCGCAGGCCTTCGTCCGTCTCGTGCGGGCCGAGCACGGCGAAGGGATCGCCATGTTCTGCGCGCATCAGGGAACGGACTTGGGCCTCAGGCAGCATCGAGCGGTACTCCGAAGAAGACGCCATAGGGCGGCAGCGTGAGCGTGCCGCCCTCGATGCGAGTGTCGGCGAAAGGGGCGCCTTCTGCCGGCGCGAGCGCTCGGGGCAGGGCGAGCGGCACCGGTTCGCCCCACAGGTTGAACACGCCGTGCAGCGAGGCGTCGCCCGAGTGGCGCTCTAGCCACAGCACCGTGTCCGGCACGCCGGGCGCGTCGATGAAGCGCATCCCGCCGGTTCGCAGCAGCGGCTGGCCGCGGCGCCAGCGCAGCAGCGCCCGGCTGAAGTTGAGCATCGAGGCCGGGTCGCCGGCCTGCCGGTCGATGGCCAGCGGCAGATGCATCTCCGAGACCGGCAGCCAGGGCGTTCCACTGGTGAAGCCGCCATGGTGGGCATCCGTCGCCCACGGGATCGGCGTGCGGGCGCCGTCGCGTCCCTTGAACTCGGGCCAGAAGGCGCGGCCGTAGGGGTCCTGCAGCAGCTCGAACGGCACCTCGGCTTCGGGCAGGCCGAGTTCCTCGCCCTGGTAGACGCTCGCGCTTCCGCGCAGCGAGAGCAGGAGCGAAAGCCAGAGCCGGTCGCGCCGGGTGTCCTCGATGCCGTTGCCGTTCCAGCGCGAGGCGACCCGCGGCACGTCGTGGTTCGAGACCGCCCAGCAGCCCCAGCCGTCGGTCTTCGCCAGGGCGCGATCGAGTGCTTCGACCTGTGTGCGCAGGTGCGAGGCGCTGTGCTCGCCGGTCAGCAGGCTGAAGCTGTAAGCCAGGTGCAGGCGCTTGCCGCGCTCGGTGTAGCGGGCCATCACCGGCGGCGCGTCCTCGTCGCCGACCTCGCCGAGGCCCACCGCGCCGTAGCTGTCGAGCAGCGCGCGCAGGCGCTCGAGGAAGCGCAGGTTCTCCGGCTGGCTCTTGTCGTGGAGGTGCTTTTGCATCGCGTAGGGGTTGTCGGCCCGCACGGTGCTCACCAGGCCGCCGTCGGCCGGCGGGTTGTCGCGCAATTGGGCGTCGTGGAACTGGTGGTTGCAGGCGTCGAAGCGGAAGCCGTCCACCCCGCGTTCGCACCAGAAGCGCACTTCCTCGAGCAAGGCCTCCTGCACCAGCGGGCAATGGAAGTTCAGGTCGGGCTGCTCGACCAGGAAGCTGTGCAGGTAGTACTGCCGACGCCGCGAATCCCACTGCCAGGCGGGCCCGCCGAACACCGAGAGCCAGTTGTTCGGCGGCGTGCCGTCGGGGCGCGGATCGGCCCAGACATACCAGTCGGCCAGCGGGTTGTCGCGGCTGGCGCGGCTGGCGGCGAACCAGGCGTGCTGGTCGGAGGTGTGGGAGAGCACCTGGTCGATGATGACCTTGATCCCGAGCGCATGGGCGCGGGCCAGCAGCGCGTCGAAGTCCGCGAGCGTGCCGAAGATCGGGTCGACCGCCCGGTAGTCGGCCACGTCGTAGCCGAAATCCTTCATCGGCGAGCGGAAGAAGGGCGACACCCAGATCGCATCCACGCCGAGCCCGGCGACGTGGTCGAGCCGGGCCGTGATGCCCGGCAGGTCGCCGATACCGTCGCCGTTGCTGTCCATGAAGCTGCGCGGGTAGATCTGGTAGATCACCGCCCCTCGCCACCAGTCCTTGTTGTCCATGCGGTTCCTCCCGGGCCGAAACTCATTGTTAAGCAAAAAGCCCGCCCCCCGCGCTTGCGCACCACTTGGGTGCCTCGAACGCGCGACCCCTCGGGAGAGGAGCCGAGCGGTACGACGGGGAAGGGTCGGGGGGTGATAATCACGATCCCCCGGCCGCCTGGCGCCGGGGCGTTGCGAAGCCCGAATGAACCCCAGCTACAAACCCGCCGACGTCGAGTCCGCCGCCCAGGCTTATTGGACGGCCGCCGACGCCTACCGCGTGACCGAGGACGCGCGCAAGAAGAAGTACTACGCCTGCTCGATGCTGCCGTACCCCAGCGGCAAGCTGCACATGGGCCACGTGCGCAACTACACGATCAACGACATGCTCACGCGCTACCTGCGCATGAGCGGCTACAACGTCCTGATGCCGATGGGCTGGGACGCCTTCGGGCTGCCGGCCGAGAACGCGGCGCTCAAGAACGGCGTGCCGCCGGCCGCCTGGACCTACGAGAACATCCGCTACATGAAGGGCCAGCTCCAGGCGATGGGCCTGGCCATCGACTGGAGCCGCGAGATCGCGACCTGCGACCCGAGCTACTACAAGTGGAACCAGTGGCTGTTCCTCAAGATGCTCGAGAAGGGCATCGCCTACCGCAAGACGCAGGTGGTCAACTGGGACCCGGTCGACCAGACCGTGCTGGCCAACGAGCAGGTGATCGACGGCAAGGGCTGGCGCACCGGTGCGCCGGTCGAGCGCCGCGAGATCCCCGGCTACTACCTGAAGATCAGCGACTATGCCGAGGAACTCCTCGACCACACCCAGCACAAGCTGCCGGGCTGGCCCGAGCGCGTGAAGCTGATGCAGGAGAACTGGATCGGCAAGAGCGAAGGCGTGCGCTTCGCCTTCACGCACGACATCAAGAACGACAAGGGCGAGCTGATCCAGGGCGGCCGCATGTACGTCTTCACGACGCGCGCCGACACGATCATGGGCGTGACCTTCTGCGCGGTCGCGCCGGAACATCCGCTCGCGCTGCATGCCGCGAAGTCCGACCCCAAGGTCGCCGCCTTCATCGAGGAATGCAAGACCGGCGGCACCACCGAAGCCGAACTCGCCACCCAGGAAAAGAAGGGCGTGCGCACCCGCCTCACGGTGACGCACCCGATCACCGAGGAGCAGGTGCCGGTCTGGGTCGGCAACTACGTGCTCATGAGCTACGGCGACGGCGCGGTGATGGGCGTGCCGGCGCACGACGAGCGCGACTTCGCCTTCGCGAACAAGTACGGCATCGAGATCATCCAGGTGGTGCTGGTCGACGACGAGCCGCATTTCAACTACCACCGCTGGCAGGACTGGTACGGCGACAAGGAGCGCGGCGTCACCATCAACTCCGACAACTTCAGCGGCATGTCGTACGCCGAGGCGGTCAAGGCCGTGGCCCATGCGCTCGAACAGAAGGGCCTGGGCGAGATGCGCACCACCTGGCGCCTGCGCGACTGGGGCATCAGCCGCCAGCGCTACTGGGGCACGCCGATCCCGATCATCCACTGCGAAGCGCACGGCGCCGTGCCGGTGCCCGAGAAGGACCTGCCGGTGGTGCTGCCGGCCGACTGCGTGCCCGACGGCCACGGCAACCCGCTGATCAAGCACGAAGGCTTCCATGCGGGCGTCGTCTGCCCGGTGTGCGGCAAGCCCGCGCGCCGCGAGACCGACACGATGGACACCTTCGTCGACAGCTCGTGGTACTTCATGCGCTATTGCGACCCGAAGAACGACGAGGCGATGGTCGCGGGCGGCGCCGACTACTGGATGCCGATGGACCAGTACATCGGCGGCATCGAGCACGCGATCCTGCACCTGCTCTATGCGCGCTTCTGGACCAAGGTGATGCGCGATCTCGGCCTCCTGAAGTGCGACGAGCCCTTCAGCAAGCTGCTCACGCAGGGCATGGTGCTGAACCAGATCTTCTACACGCGCAACGAGAAGGGCGGCAAGGACTACCACCCGCCGTCGGAAGTCACGCAGCTGCTCGATGCGCAGGGCCGCATCACCGGCGGCACGCTGGCCGACGGAACCCCGGTCGAATACGGCGGCGTCGGCAAGATGGGCAAGAGCGAGCGCAACGGCGTCGACCCGCAGGACCTGATCGAGAAGTACGGCGCCGACACCGCCCGGCTCTACACCATGTTCACCGCGCCGCCCGAGGCCACGCTCGAATGGAACGACGCCGCGGTCGAGGGCAGCTTCCGCTTCCTGCGCCGGGTCTGGAATTTCGGCGTCGCGCTCCATGAAGCCGGAGCCAGCGCGGCGATCGGCGGCAAGCCCGCCTTCGGCAAGGAGGCCAAGGCCCTGCGCCGCGAAGTGCACACCGTGCTGCGCCAGGTCGACTACGACTACCAGCGCATGCAATACAACACCGTGGTGTCGGGCGCGATGAAGCTGCTCAATGCGCTGGAAGGCTTCAAGCCCCAGGCGCCGGACGCCGGCGACCGCGCCGCGGTGCGCGAGGCGATGGGCATCCTGCTGCGCTGCCTCTATCCGGCGACGCCGCACATCACGCACCAGCTCTGGCACCAGCTCGGCTTCGACAAGGAGATCGGCGAGTTGCTCGACGCCCCGTGGCCGGTGGTCGACGTCGGCGCGCTGGAGCAGGACGAGATCGAGCTGATGCTGCAGATCAACGGCAAGCTGCGCGGCTCGCTGCACGTGCCCGCGACGGCTTCGAAGCAGGAGATCGAGAAGATCGCGCTCGCCAGCGAGGCCTTCGTCAAGCACGCCGAGGGCGCGACCGTCAAGCGCGTGATCGTGGTGCCGGGGCGGCTGGTCAACGTGGTGGTCTGAGCGGCATGGTCACGAAACAGCGTCGGTCGCGGCGCGGCTTTCTGATGGGCCTGTCCGGCACGCTCGTGCTGGCAGGCTGCGGCTTCCAGTTGCGCAAGGCGCCGGAGTTCCCGTTCAAGAGCATCGCGGTGCCGGCCACCTCGTCGTTCGCGAACCAGGTGAAGCGCAACCTGCGCGCCGCCGGCACGGTCGAGGTGCTGCCCAAGGACCAGGTCGAAGGCGCGGAAGCGATCCTCGACATCCTCGGCGAGGACCGGCAGCCCGTGGTGATCTCGACCAATGCGGCCGGACAGGTGCGCGAGCTCCAGTTGCGCCTGACGATCCGCTTCCGCGTGCGCGGCAAGGGGGGCAAGGAATTGCTGGCGCCGACCGAGATCAGCCAGACTCGCGACATCACCTACAACGAAACCGCCGCGCTCGCGAAGGAAGGCGAAACGGCGCTGCTGTACCGCGACATGGAAACCGACATCGCGCAGCAGATCCTTCGCCGTCTGGCGGCGGCAAGACCCGCCTGAGCCTGCGATGCAACTGGCGCCCGCCCAGCTGGCCGCGCACCTCGCCAAGCGGGTGGCGCCGCTCTACGTGATCCATGGCGACGAGGCGCTGCTGGCGCAGGAGGCCGCCGACGCGATCCGGGTCGCGGCGCGGGCGCAGGGCTATACCGAGCGCAGCGCCTACACCGTGGCCGGCGCCCACTTCGACTGGAGCGCGGTGCTGGCGGCGGGCGGTTCGCTGAGCCTCTTCGCCGACCGGCAGATCGTGGAGATCCGCATCCCGTCCGGCAAGCCGGGCAAGGACGGCAGCGTGGCGCTGCAGCAGATCGCCGAAGCCGCGCAGGGCAACGACAGCACGCTCACGATGGTGATGCTGCCGCGCCTGGACAAGGCCACCCGCTCCGGCGCCTGGTTCGGGGCGCTCGAAGGCAACGGCGTGAGCATCCAGGTCGACACGGTCGAGCGCGCCGCCTTGCCGCAATGGATCGCGCAGCGGCTCGCCCAGCAGGGCCAGCGCGTGAAGCCCGGCGAGGAGGGCCAGCGCACCTTGCAGTTCTTCGCCGACCGGGTCGAGGGCAACCTGCTCGCGGCGCACCAGGAAATCCAGAAGCTCGCGCTGCTGCATCCGGAGGGCGAACTGAGCTGGGAGCAGGTCGAGGCCGCGGTCAACAACGTGGCCCGCTACGACGTCTTCAAGCTCTCCGAGGCGGTGCTGGCGGGCAACCCGCAGCGCGTCTCGCGCATGCTCGACGGCCTGCAGGCGGAGGGCGAGGCCGAGGTGCTCGTGCACTACACGATCGCCGAGGACATCCGCGCCCTCAAGCGCGTCAAGGACGCCATGGCCGCCGGCCGGCCGCTGCCGATGGCGCTGCGCGAAAACCGCATCTGGGGACCGCGCGAGCGGGCATTCGAGCGCGTGCTTCCGCGGCTGGACGAGCGCGCGCTGGCCCGCATGCTGCGCGCGGCGCACGTGGTCGACGGCATCGTCAAGGGGCTGAAGCAGCCCGACTGGCCGGCGGACAGCTGGCAGGCGCTGCAGCGGCTGGCCCTGATGCTGTGCCGCGCCTGTGGATAAGGCTCACCCCCAGCCTCGCCCACTTCGTGTGGCTCTGACACCCCCTCTCCGGGGGCAATCCCAGTGGCCCGGCAAAGCCGGTTCCACGGGATTCCTGGGCTTGGCTGCGCCGGTTTTGGCCGGCGCGTCACAATTCAGGCTATGAACATGTTCAACGTCTCCGAATACATGCAGACCCTCGGTCTGCAGGCCAAGACGGCGTCGGCCCAGATGGCCCGGGCGGATGCGGCCACCAAGAACAAGGCGCTGAAGGCGCTCGCGCGCCGCCTGCGCGAAGCCGGCGCGGCACTGGCCGACGCCAACGCGCAGGACCTGGCCCGCGCCACGGCAGCGGGGCTGTCGGCGCCGATGGTCGATCGGCTCAAGCTCACTCCCAAGGTCATCGAGACCGTGGCGCAGGGCTGCGAGCAGCTGGCGGCGATGCCGGACGTGATCGGCGAAGTCATCGGCATGAAGCAGCAGCCCAGCGGCATCCGGGTCGGCCAGATGCGGGTGCCGATCGGCGTCTTCGGCATGATCTACGAGAGCCGGCCCAACGTGACGATCGAGGCGGCCAGCCTCGCGATCAAGAGCGGCAATGCGGCCATCCTGCGCGGCGGCTCGGAAGCCATCGAATCGAACAAGGCGCTGGCCCGGCTGGTGGCCGATTCGCTCTCCGAGGCCGGGCTGCCGGGCGCCGCGGTCCAGCTCGTGCAGACGACCGACCGCGAGGCCGTGGGCCAGCTCATCGCGATGCCGGCCTTCGTGGACGTCATCATCCCGCGCGGCGGCAAGGGGCTGATCGAGCGCATCAGCCGCGAGGCCAAGGTGCCGGTCATCAAGCACCTGGACGGCAACTGCCACGTCTACGTCGACGACACCGCCGAACTCGACATGGCGCTGCGCATCGTCGACAACGCCAAGACCCAGAAATACAGCCCCTGCAATGCCGCCGAAGGCCTGCTGGTGGCGGCTTCGATCGCCGACAGCTTCCTGCCCGAGATCGGCGCGATCTTTGCCGCCAAGGGCGTGGAGATGCGCTGCGATCCGGCGGCGGGCCGCATCCTGCGCGAGGCGCTGCAGGGCACCGGCAAGGTGGTCGATGCGCTCGAGTCGGACTGGTCGGAGGAATACCTCGCCGCGGTCATCAGCATCAAGGTGGTCGAGGGCGTGGACGAGGCCATTGCGCACATCAACCACTACTCGAGCCATCACACCGACGCGATCGTCACGCGCGACCACATGAACGCCCAGCGCTTCCTGCGCGAGGTGGATTCGGCGAGCGTGATGGTCAACGCGAGCACGCGCTTTGCGGACGGATTCGAGTTCGGGCTCGGCGCCGAAATCGGCATCAGCACCGACAAGTTCCACGCGCGTGGTCCGGTGGGCATCGAGGGCCTGACATCCCTGAAATACGTCGTCCTCGGTCAGGGCGAAGTCAGGAGCTGAGCGCGCAGGGGCTGCATGCCCCTGGCGCGTCTTCTCCGGCGCATGCCGGAGCGCAGTGTTTCCATTTGAAGAACAAAACTGCGTCTACAGTTGCTTGTCATCGGGGGCGGACACCCCAAAATTACAATTCCGCTCTAGCCCAAGCCACAAATCGAACAAGGCCCGCATGGTCCCGCATCTCGTCACCGCCCTCACCGGCCCGATCAACGAGCTCGAGCAGCGCGTGCTCGACTCGACGCCGGCCATCGAGCGCTGGTTCCGGCTCGAATGGATGGAGCACACGCCGCCGTTCTACAGCTCGGCCGACATCCGCAATGCGGGCTTCAAGCTGGCGCCGGTCGACACCAATCTTTATCCGCGCGGCTGGAACCACCTGACGCACGAGATGCTGCCGCTGGCGGTGCAGGCCGCCCAGGCCGCGATCGAGAAGATCTGCCCCGAGGCGCGCAACCTGCTGGTGATCCCGGAGAACCATTCGCGCAACACCTTCTACCTCGCCAACGTCGCGCAACTGGTGCGCATCTTCCACATGGCCGGGTTGAACGTGCGGGTCGGCTCGATCGACCCGGCGATCAAGTCGCCCAAGAAGGTCGAGTTGCCCAACGGCGATACGGTCTGCCTGGAGCCGGTGGTGCGCAGCAAGCGCCGGCTGGGCCTGAAGCATTTCGACCCGTGCACCATCCTGCTCAACACCGACCTCTCGGCCGGCGTGCCGGGCATACTCGAAGAGCTGTACGAGCAATACCTGCTGCCGCCGCTGCACGCGGGCTGGCCGATGCGCCGCAAGAGCAATCACCTGCACAGCTACGAAGAAGTCTCCAAGCGCTTCGGCAAGCTGCTGGGCATCGACCCCTGGCTCATCAACCCGATGTACGCGAAGGTCGGCGAGGTCGACTTCGCCAGCGGCGACGGGGTCGACGTGCTCACCAGCCATGCCGACGCGCTGCTGACCAAGATCCGCCGCAAGTACAAGGAATACGGGATCAACGAGAAGCCCTTCGTGGTCGTCAAGTCCGACAACGGCCGCAGCGAAATGGGCGTGGTGACCGTGCGCGACGCCAAGGAAATCGAGGCGCTGGCCCGCAAGCAGAAGCCGCGCGCCGGCGCCGCCAGGGGTGCTGCCGAGCGCCGGGAGCTCATCGTGCAGGAAGGCGTGCTCACCAAGGAGCGGGTGCACGACGGCGTGGCCGAGCCGGTGGTCTACATGATGGACCGCTACGTGGTCGGCGGCTTCTACCGGGTGCATGCCGACCGCAACCCGGACGAGGACCTCAAGATTCCCGGCGCCAGCTTCGTGCCGCTGGCTTTTTCCGAGAGTGCGCACTTGCCCCAGCCGGGCGCCAAGCCCGGCGCCAGCGCCCCGAACCGCTTCTACATGTACGGGGTGATCGGCCGGCTCGCGATGGTGGCGGCCAGCTACGAGCTCGAGGCGACCAACCCGGACGCCGAAATCTACGAATGATGGGGTCCGCCATCTTGCGGGGGCCGGCGGCGGCGGCAAAATAGCGACCCCATATCAACGCAAACCAACCAGGGCGGAGGCGATGCGGCAGCTCTCGAGGCTGACGACGCGCCGGGACGTGCCGCACGTTCCAGGGCCCTTTGCATCGTCTCCGTGTCCGCCCCTAAATCCTTCTCCCCTGCGTTGATCCTTGCGGCGATCGGCGTCGTCTATGGCGACATCGGCACCAGCGTCCTGTATGCGGTCAAGGAAGTGTTCGGGCACGGCCACGTGCCATTCACCATCGAGAACGTCTACGGCATCCTGTCGATGTTCTTCTGGACGCTCACAATCATCGTCTCGATCAAGTACGTCGTGCTCGTGCTCAGGGCGGACAACGCGGGCGAAGGCGGGCTGGTCGCCATGCTCGCGCTGGCCTCGCAGGCGGTGGTCGACCGGCCGCGCCTGCGCCATCTGCTGCTGGTGGTCGGCATCTTCGGCACCTCGCTCTTCTATGGCGACGGGGTCATCACACCGGCGATCTCGGTGCTGTCGGCCGTCGAGGGCCTGGAGGTGGTGTCGCCGCAGTTCAGGCATTACGTGATTCCGATCACCCTGGTCGTTCTGTTCTGCCTGTTCGCGCTCCAGAAGCACGGCACCGCGGGCATCGGCCGCTTCTTCGGCCCCATCACCCTGACGTGGTTCCTGGCGATCGCCCTGCTCGGCGTCTCGCAGATCCTGCACCATCCCGAGATCCTGAAATCCATCAGCCCGTACTACGCGCTGCGCTTCATCTGGCTGAATCCGGGCACCAGCTTCATCATCCTCGGCGCCACCGTGCTGTGCGTGACCGGCGCCGAGGCGCTCTACGCCGACCTCGGCCATTTCGGCAAGCGGCCGATCCGCATCGCGTGGTTCTCGATCGTGATGCCGGCGCTGACGCTCAACTACTTCGGGCAGGGCGCGCTGCTGCTGGAGAACCCCGAGGCGGTGAAGAACCCGTTCTTCATGATGGCGCCGGACTGGGCGCGGCTGCCGATGGTGTTCCTCGCCACCGCCGCGACGGTGATTGCCTCGCAGGCCCTCATCACGGGCGCCTTCAGCGTGACCCGGCAGGTGATCCAGCTCGGCTACCTGCCGCGCCTGAACATCGAGCACACCAGCGTGCGCACCGCGGGCCAGATCTACATCCCCTTCGTCAATTGGGGCCTGTTCGTCGCCATCGCGCTCGCGGTGGTGATGTTCCGCTCGTCGAGCAACCTGGCCGCGGCCTACGGCATCGCGGTGACCACCGACATGCTGATCACCACGGTGCTGACCTTCTTCGTGGTCCGCTATGCCTGGAAGTATCCGCTGATCCTGTGCATCGCCGCGACCGGCGTGTTCTTCGTCGTCGATTTCATGTTCTTCGCGTCGAACCTGCTCAAGCTCTTCGAAGGCGGCTGGTTCCCGTTGCTGATCGGCGGTTCCGTCTTCCTGCTCATGCTGACCTGGAAAGAGGGCCGGCGCCTCATGGGCGAGGCGCAGCTGGCCGAGGCCATCGATCTGCGCGGCTTCCTGGACTCCGTCTTCGTCAACCCGCCGGCGCGCGTCGATGGCACCGCGGTGTTCATGACGGCGGAGCCCGGCGTCGTGCCGAACGCGCTGCTGCACAACCTCAAGCACAACAAGGTGATGCACGACCAGAACCTGTTCGTCACCGTGCGCAGCCACGAGGTGCCCTGGATCCCGATGGACAAGCGCATCGAGATGGAGCCGCTGGGCCACCATTGCTGGCAGGTCGTGGTGCACTACGGCTTCAAGAACGACGTCGACATCCCCCGTGCGCTCGAGAACGCGCGCCTGCGCGGCTGCCAGATCGAGGCGATGACGACCAGCTACTTCCTCTCGCGCGATGTCGTCATCCCGACGCTCGGCAGCGGCATGGCCCCCTGGCGCGAGAAGCTCTTCGCGCAGATGCATCACAGCGCGAGCGGTGCGGCGGACTTCCTGGGCCTGCCGAACAATGCCGTCGTGGAGCTCGGCTCGAAGATCGAGATCTGAGGCCGCCACGCCGGCTTCCGAGTTCGCTCGGTTCCGGATGTATCTTCGTGTAACAACGCGAAGCCGCCCAGGGGGAACGCCGGGCCGGGTCTTTGGGGCGGCCGCCGCCCGAGCGGACGCGCCCCCGGCACAATCGCCGCCATGCGTTTTTTCAAGGATCTGAGTGTCTCGGCCTTTTCCGCCGGCTTCGTGGCGGTGCTCGTGGGATTCACGAGCTCGGTGGCGATCGTGTTCCAGGCCGCGCAGGCCTTCGGCGCCACGCCCGGATTGATTTCCTCATGGATGTGGGCGCTGGGCCTCGGCATGGGCCTCGCGTCGGCGCTGCCTTCGCTGTGGTGGCGCAAGCCGGTGATGATCGCCTGGAGCACGCCCGGCGCTGCGGTGCTCGCGGTCGCCGGCGCGGGCTACTCGATGAACGAGGCGGTGGGCGCGTTCATCGTCTGCGCGCTGCTCATGACCCTCGCGGGCGCCACCGGCTGGTTCGAGCGCGTGATGAACCGGATCCCGATGGCGCTGGCCTCGGCGCTGCTGGCCGGCGTGCTCGCGCGTTTCGGCCTGCAGGCTTTCGCGGCGGCCCAGACCGCGTTGCCGCTGGTGCTGCTGATGCTCGGCACCTACCTCGTCGGCAAGCGTGCGCTGCCGCGCTATGCGGTACCGCTGACCTTGCTGGTGGCGATCCTCTTCGTCGCGGCACGGGGCGAGCTTGCCTGGGGCGCGGTGCACTTCAGCGCCGCGATGCCGGTGTTCACGATGCCGGTGTTCAGCTGGCAGGCGGTGGTCAGTCTGGCCCTGCCGCTCTTCGTGGTGACGATGGCTTCGCAGAATCTCCCCGGTGTCGCGGTCATTCGCGCGACCGGCTACGAGCTGCCGGTGTCGAAGCTCATCACCATCAGCGGCCTGACCACGCTGGTGCTCGCACCCTTCGGTGCGTTCGCGCTCAATCTCAGTGCCATCACCGCCGCGATCTGCATGGGACGCGAGGCGCACGAAGACCCTGCGCGCCGCTACACCGCGGCCGTGAGCTGCGGTGCGATCTACGTGGTGATCGGCCTGTTCGGCGCAGCGGTCACGGGCCTGCTCACCGCCTTTCCCAAGGAGCTGGTAGCGGCGATCGCGGGCCTCGCCCTGCTCGGCACCATCGGCGGCGGGCTGGCCGCAGCGGTGCGCGACGAATCGCACCGCGAAGCCGCGCTCATCACCTTCCTCGTGACGCTCTCGGGCGTGACGCTCTCGGGCATCGGCTCCGCCTTCTGGGGCGTGGTGGCCGGCGCCGTCGCGCTGGGCATCCAGCGGATCGGAGGCAGACCTTTCGCGGGCAAGGGCATCGCGGCTGCCGTCAAGATCGAGCGATGAAGCTCACCCCCCGCCTCGCCGCCACGGACCATTGACATGCACTTCCTCTTCGTTGCCGACCCGATCGAGCACTTCAAGATCTACAAGGACACCACTTTCTCGATGATGCGGGAGGCGCAGCGGCGCGGCCACGCGATCTCGGTGTGCGAGCCGCGCCACATGCGCTGGCAGCGCGGCCAGCCGGTCACGGCCGGGGTGCGCAAGATCCGGCTGACCGGCTCGCCGGATGCATGGTTCCGGGAAGAGGCCACCCACGAGCGCCCGCTGCATGCATTCGACGCGGTGCTGATGCGCAAGGACCCGCCGTTCGACGCCGAATACATCTACGCGACCCACCTGCTCGAGCAGGCCGAGCGCGAAGGCGCGCGCGTCATCAACAAGCCGCGGGCGCTGCGCGACCATCCCGAGAAGCTCGCGATCATGGAGTTCTCGGAATTCACCACGCCCACGCTGGTCACGCGCGATGCGGCGGCGGTGCGCGCCTTCCATGCCGAGCACCAGGACATCATCCTCAAGCCGCTGGACGGCATGGGCGGCATGGGCATCTTCCGCGTCAAGGCCGACGGGCTGAACCTCGGTTCGATCACGGAGACGCTCAACAAGGACGGCGCAGAGACGATCATGGTGCAGCGCTTCGTGCCCGAGATCGTGCAGGGCGACAAGCGCGTGCTCGTGATCGGCGGGCAGGCCGTGCCCTACAGCCTGGCGCGCATTCCGCAGGGCAGCGAGGTGCGCGGCAACCTGGCTGCCGGCGGCAAGGGCGTGGCGCAGCCGCTCACCGAGCAGGACCGCCGCATCGCCGAGGCGATCGGACCGGTGCTGGCCGGGCGTGGCCTGCTGCTGATCGGGCTCGACGTGATCGGCGGCTCGCTGACCGAGATCAACGTCACCAGCCCGACCTGCTTCCAGGAAATCACCGAACAGACCGGCTTCGACGTGCCGGCCATGTTCATCGATGCGCTCGAAGCGGCGCTGAAAAAGCCCTGACGGCGACGTCCACCGAGCGCGACCCCATGCCGGGGCACCCGCGGAACCGGCTCAGCCGGGCCGCAAGGGTGCGCCCCCTTGAGGGGGTGCAGAGCCACACGCAGTTGGCGAGGCTGGGGGTGGGCCAAAAGCCCGGCGCCCGTCCACGAACACCATGAGCTCCTGCGGCGCGAAGGCCGTCCAGGTCTCGTTCGTGGTCAGCGGCGAGGTCACGACGATCGCGACCCGGTCGGTCGGCGTCGTGTGGTGGGCGAAATCGATGCTCAGGTCCTCGTCGGCCAGCTGCGCCGTGAGGAAGGGATGCTTGCGCTCGATGTACCAGAGGTTCGTCGAGGCGTGCGCCCACAGTGCCTGCCCATTGGAGAGCATGAAGTTGAAGGTGCCGCGCGACGCCAGCCGCGGCGCCAGCTCGCGCAGCGTCAGCGTGAGCTCCTCGACGCTCGGCACGTCGGCGTGCGACTTGGCCAGCTCCTGCATGATCCAGCAGAAGGCGTGCTCGCTGTCGGTGCTGCCGACCGGATGGAAGCTGCCATGGAGCCGCGGCCGGAAATCCTTCAGGTCGCCGTTGTGGGCGAAGACCCAGTAGCGGCCCCACAGCTCGCGCACGAAGGGATGGCAGTTCTGCAGATTGACCGCGCCCTGCGTCGCCTTGCGGATGTGGGCGATGACGTTGCGGCTCTGGATCGGATAGCGGCGGATCAGCTCGGCCACCGGCGATTCGCAGGCCGGCTGGTGATCGACGAAATGCCGCAGGCCCCGATCCTCGAAGAACGCGATGCCCCAGCCGTCCGCGTGATGGTCGGTGCGCCCGCCTCGCTGCGCGAAACCCGTGAAGCTGAAGGTCACGTCGGTCGGCGTGTTGCAGTTCATTCCGAGTAGCTGACACATCTCGATAGCTTAGTTCACGGGCTGTTCGTCGAGCTTGCTGGAAGGCTTTTCGCGCAACTGCCAGGCGGCGCAGATCGCCAGGGCGCAAAGGCCGGCGAGCATCATGAAGACTTCGTCGAACGCCGCGAGGCGGGCTGCGCTGCTCGCGGCATTGGCGAGCGAATCGCCGTGCGCGGCGAGCCGCCATTCGAGGACGATCGCGCACAGGCTGACACCGGCGGCGCCGCCGAGCATGCGCAGGAAGTTGATCGAGCTGGCGCCCTGGGGAATCATGGGCTTCGGAAGCGGGCGCATCGAGCCGAGATTGAGCGACGGAAGGATGAACCCGAGGCCGATGCGCCCGATGACGGCGAAGGCGACCAAGAGCCAGAGACCACTGTCCAGGTGGAGAGTGATCATGAGCGCGAACGAGGCGGCCAGCAGCAGCAGGCCGACGCTCACCAGCAGATAGGTCGGATGCCGGTCCGCAAGGCGGCCGACACCGGCGATGGTGAACGCGAGCACGATGCCCGCCGGCAGCAGGATGGTGCCCACGTGCGACGCCGAAAGCTGCAGGCCGACCTGCATGTACACGGGCAGCAGATAGGTCGAGCCGAACAGCGCGGTGCCGTAGATGAAGGCGACGATGCTGCCCATCGCGAACTGCCGGTGCCTGAAGAGCTGGAGGTTCATCAGCGGCTCGCCGCCGGCTGCGGCGCAGCGCCGCTGCCAGGCGAGGAAGGCGCCGAAGGCCACGCCGGCGGCGGCGAGCAGCCCGGTGGCCTGCAGCGACGAATCGCTGCGCAGCTCGACCAGCCCGTTCAGCAGGCACAGCGTGCCGATGGTGCCGAGCGCGAGGCCCCGCCAGTCGAGCCCGCTGCTGCGCGTGGCCGCCACGCCGCCCGGCGCGGTGGTGGGAACGAACTTGTAGGCCAGCCAGATCGAGGTGACGCAGAACGGCACCACCATGAAGAAGATCGAGCGCCAGCCGAACAGGTCGACCAGCACGCCGCCGATGCTCGGCCCCACCGCCGGCGCCAGC
This sequence comes from Variovorax sp. HW608, assembly GCF_900090195.1. Classification (NCBI taxonomy): domain Bacteria; kingdom Pseudomonadati; phylum Pseudomonadota; class Betaproteobacteria; order Burkholderiales; family Comamonadaceae; genus Variovorax; species Variovorax sp. HW608. The sequence continues at coordinate 7,433,146 of NZ_LT607803.1, read as the reverse complement.
ACCACGCCCATGCCGAAGATGCCGCTCGCGCGGCCCTGCTCGTGGGGCTGGAAGGCGCGCAGGATGATGATCGCCGGGATCGGCTGCACCACGCCCGCGGCCAGCCCTTCGGCCACGCGCGCGAGCAGCACCAGCGAGAAATTCGCCGCCAGCCCGCCGGTCATGCCGCCGGCCAGCAGCAGCACCATCGTGCCCACGTAGGTGCGGCGGTAGCCGTAGCGCGCGAGCAGCCAGGGCGTCGTGAGCATCGACACCGTCATCGCCACCATGAAGCCCGAACTCACCCATTGCGCGCGCTCCTGCCCGAGCGAGAAATGGTGGCTCATGCCGGGGATCGCCACGTTCACGATGGTGGAGGACATGATCGAGGCCATCACCCCCACCATGACGGAAAAGAGCAGGAGCCAGCGGTAGCGCTCGCCGTAACGGCTGCTCAGGGATTGCGCGGAAAGATGGTTCATGGGGGAAGCCGGTCGGGCCGTCCTACAAGCATATCGGCGTTTGGGCCGGCGGCGGACGCAAGGGCGGGCCCACAATGACGCGCCATGGGCGAGCAGAACGACGACAGGGCCGAAAGCAAGGAAGGCGCCGCCGCGCCGGACAACGGCGCGCCATCGCTCGCGGCCGAATTCCAGGCCCCGACGGTCACGCGCGCGTACCAGTGCCAGTGCGGGCGTCCGGTCTTTCTGCGCAACAGCCGCTGCCTCGCCTGCCAGACACCGCTCGGCTACGTGATCGAGCGGCTCGGCGTGGTGCCGCTCGCACCGGCCACGCACGAAGGCGCCGAGCCCGGCACCTTCACCGTCTTCGGCGACACCGGCGGCCGGGCCTACCGCCATTGCGCCAACCTGCTGACGCCCGCCGCGTGCAACTGGATGGTACCGGCGCCGCGCGAAGGCGACGACCCGGCCTTCAACACCGCCGGGCTGGCCCCGGGCATGTGCCTGGCGTGCAGCGTCACGCGCACCATTCCGGATCTGTCGGTCGAGGGCAACGGCGCTCGGTGGCTGAGCCTCGAACTGGCCAAGCGGCGGCTGATCTCGCAGCTGCTCGCACTGGGGCTGCCGGTGCTCACGCGGATGAGCGACCCGGTGCACGGCCTGGCCTTCGACTTCCTGCGCAACATACCCGGGGCCCCGCACGTGCTCACCGGGCACGACACGGGCGTCATCACCCTCGACGCCGCAGAAGCCCAGGACGAGGTGCGCGAGCGCATCCGGGCGGAGATGCGCGAGCCCTATCGCACGCTGCTCGGCCACTTCCGGCACGAGATCGGCCACTACTACTGGGACCTGCTGGTCCAGCCCACGCCATGGATCGAGGGCTTTCGCACGCTCTTCGGCGACGAGCGCGAGGACTACGCCGCGGCGCTGCGCAAGCACTACGACAACGGTGCGCCGCCGGACTGGGCCAGCCGCTACGTCACCAGCTATGCCAGCGCGCATCCGTGGGAGGACTGGGCCGAGACCTGGGCGCACTACCTGCACATGGCCGACACCGCCGATACCGCGATGAGCTTCGGCGTCGATGCGCGAAACGTCGAACTGGCGAGCGATCTCTTCGAGGCGGCCGACCTCTGGCAGCCGGATCACCCGGAGGCCGGGCGCTTCCTCGACTTTCTGAACGGCTGGGTACGCCTCACCAACGTGCTCAACGAGCTTTCACGAAGCATGGGGCAGCCCGACCACTACCCTTTCGTCCTGCCGCGCGCTGCGGTGGGCAAGCTGCAGTTCATCCATCAGGTGATTGCCGCGCAACGCGCGCAGACGCAGGCGAGCCCGCGCTTCTCCTGAGGCAGCTGGGCCAGCAGCGCGGGGCTGAAGCTGGACTCCGCCGTCATGCACCAGCAGGGCGGCTGCTTCTGGCCGGTTTCCCGTTCGACCTCCAGCGCGCAGCGATTGGCCTCGCCGCACAGCGGGCAGCGCGATGCGTCGACGCTCACGGAGGAATCGCCCATCATGCTTTCTCGAAAGCCGGCAGCTTCTTCGGCACTGCGTGATTCGCCAGCGTCACGTACACCGGCAGGCCATTGCTGTAGGCCGGATAGTCCTCGCCCTGGATCAGCGGCAGCAGGTAGCGGCGGCACTTGTCGGTGATGCCCCAGCCGTCTTCGGAGATGAAATCGCGCGGCATGAATTTCTCGGTGTTCGCGACCGCGTCGAGCGGCGCGGTGCCGATGCGGTACTGATAGGGCTCGTCGGCAATGCGCTCGATGGTCGGCATCACCGAATTCTTGCCTTCCAGCGCCAGTTCCACCGCGCGCTGCCCGAGTTCGTAAGCCTGCTTCACGTCGGTCGCCGATGCGATGTGCCGCGCGGCGCGTTGCAGGTAATCGGCCACCGCCCAGTGGAACTTGTGGCCCAGCGCTTCCTTGACCATCTGCGCCACCACCGGTGCGGCACCGCCGAGCTGCGCATGGCCGAAGGCGTCCTTCGTGCCCTGCTCGGCGATGAAGGTGCCGTCGGGATGGTGGCAGCCCTCGGACACCACCACGGTGCAATAGCCGTGGTACTTCACGAGCGCATCCACGCGCGCGAGGAAGGCCGGCTGGTCGAACGGAATCTCCGGAAACAGGATCACCACCGGCACGCCCTGTTCCGCGACCAGCCCGCCGGCCGCCGCGATCCACCCGGCATGGCGCCCCATCACCTCGATCACGAACACCTTGGTCGAGGTGGCCGCCATCGAGCGCACGTCCATCGAGGCTTCGAGCGTCGACACCGCCACGTACTTGGCGACCGAGCCGAAGCCCGGGCAGCAGTCGGTGATCGGCAGGTCGTTGTCGATGGTCTTGGGCACGTGGATCGCCTGCAGCGGATAGCCCATCGACTGCGACAGCTGGCTCATCTTGAAGCAGGTGTCGGCCGAATCGCCGCCGCCGTTGTAGAAGAAGTAGCCGATGTCGTGCGCCTTGAAGACCTCGATCAGGCGCTCGTACTCGCGCCGGTTCTTCTCGAGCGACTTCAGCTTGTAGCGGCACGAGCCGAAGGCGCCGGAAGGCGTCGTGCGCAGCGCGGCGATCGCTTCCGCCGATTCGCGGCCGGTGTCGATGAGATCCTCCGCGAGCGCGCCGAGGATGCCGTTGCGGCCGGCGTACACGGTGCCGATGCGGTCAGGGTGCCGGCGAGCCGTTTCAATCACGCCGCAGGCCGACGCATTGATCACGGAAGTGACGCCGCCGGACTGGGCGTAGAAGGCGTTGAGGATGGGCATGCGGCATTCTCCCGCGTCCCTCCCTGCGACGCCAGTGGCGCTCAGCGGCCCGGCAGGCCCATGGCGCGCGTGATCACCTCCTTCATGATCTCGTTCGTGCCGCCGTAGATGCGCTGCACCCGCGCATCGGCATACGCGCGCGTCACGGGGTATTCCCACATGAAGCCGTAGCCGCCATGCAGCTGCACGCACTCATCCATGACCTTGCATTGCAGGTCGCTGGTCCAGTACTTGGCCATGCTCGCGGTCGCGGTGTCGAGTTCTTCCTGCATCAGCAGCTCGATGCACTTGTCGACGAAGACCCGCGCGACCTGCACTTCGGTCTGCAGCTCGGCGAGCCTGTAGCGCGTGTTCTGGTAGGCCCCGACCGGCTGGCCGAACACCTGGCGCTCCTTCACGTAGGCCACGGTCTGGTCGATCGCGGCCTGCGAGGCGGCCACCGCGCCGATCGCGATCTGCAGGCGCTCCCACGGCAGCTGTTCCATCAGGCAGACGAAGCCGCGGTTCTCCTGCGCCGCGCCGCCGAGCAGCGCATCCGCCGGCAGCCGCACGTCGTTGAAGAACAGCTCCGAGGTGTCCTGCGCCTTCAGGCCCAGCTTCTTCAGGCGCTTGCCCTTCTCGAAGCCCGGCATGCCGCGCTCCACGAGGAAGAGGCTGGTGCCTTTCGCGCCGCCTGCCGGATCGGTCTTCGCGACCACGATCACGAGGTCCGCATGCCAGCCATTGGTGATGAAGGTCTTGCTGCCGTTGAGCAGGTAGCTGCCGTCCGCCTGCCTGATGGCGGTGGAGCGCACCGCCTGCAGGTCGCTGCCGGCCGAAGGCTCGCTCATCGCGATCGCGCCGATCATCTCGCCGCTCGCGAGTTTGGGCAGTACGTTCTTCTTCTGCGCCTCGGTGCCGTAGTGCAGGATGTAAGGCGCGACGATCTCGCTGTGCAGCCCGAAGCCGATGCCGGTGAAGCCGCGCGCCCACAGTTCCTCGAACTGGATCACCGAATACAGCAGGTCGGCGCCCGAGCCGCCGTATTCCTCCGGCAGCGCCATGCAGAGAAAGCCGTTCTCGCCGGCCTTGTTCCAGACCGCGCGATCGACGTAGCCCTGGTCTTCCCAGGCGTCGTGGAAAGGCGCGATCTCCTTGTCCATGAAGCGGCGGAAGCTGTCGCGGAAGGCCTCGTGGTCTTGTGTGAAGAGTGTGCGTTCGATCATCGGGCTCACCGCGGCGGAAAGACGGGCGCGCGCTTGTGCAGGAAGGCCGTCACGCCTTCGGCGAAGGCCGGCTTGTCGACGAGTTCGCGCTGGCGTTCGCTTTCGTAGTGCAGCTGCTCGGAGAGCGAGTGCCGCTCCGACACCTCGAGCGCCTTGCGCGCCTCGAGCACCGCATGCGCCGGCAGGCGCGCGAGGCGCTGCGCGATCTTTTGCGCTTCGAGCAGCAGCAGGTCGTCGTCGATGCAGGCCCAGACCAGGCCCCACTCTGCAGCGGCTTGTGCACCGAGCTTCTCGTCGAGCAGCGCCATGCCCATCGCGCGCGCCGGGCCGACGCGGCGCGGAATGAACCAGGTGCAGCCGAGGTCGGGCACGATCCCGAGCTTGGGCAAAAAGGGCAGGTAGAAATAGGCGCTGCGCGCCGCCACCACGATGTCGCAGGCCAGCGCCACGCCCACGCCCGCGCCGGCCGCGGGGCCGTTCACCGCGCAGACCACCGGCACCGGGAGCGCGCGGATCTCCTCGATCAGCGGATGGCTCATCGACTGCATCCAGTCGGCGGTGCGGTTGCCGAGCGTCTGGCTGTCGCCCAACGGATTCATCGCGCTCAGGTCCGCGCCGACGCAGAAGGCCTTGCCCGCGCCGGTCAGCACCACGGCGCGGATTTCGGGATGCATGCGCACGCGCGCGAGACTGTCGCGCAGCGCCTGCTGCAGTTCGAGCGCGATCGGGTTCAGCTTGGCCGGCAGGTTCAGCGTGATGGTCGCGATGCCGTCCTCGACTTCGTAGAGAACGCTGTCGTTCATGCTCACAGCCGCTCCACGATGGTGACGTTGGCCATGCCGCCGCCTTCGCACATGGTCTGCAGGCCGTAGCGCTTGCCGCGCTGGCCGAGCGCGTTGACCAGCGTGGTCATGAGCTTGGTGCCCGATGCGCCCAGCGGATGGCCGAGCGCGATCGCACCGCCATTGACGTTGAGCCGCGCCGGATCGGCGCCCAGCTTCTGCAGCCATGCGAGCGGCACCGGGGCAAAGGCTTCGTTGACCTCGAAGAGGTCGATGTCGTCGATCTTCATGCCGGCGCGCCGGAGCGCGCGCTCGGTCGCCGGGATCGGCGCCTCCAGCATGATCACCGGGTCGTGCCCCATCACGCTCATGTGGTGGATGCGCGCGAGCGGCTTGACGCCCAGCGCCTTCAGGCCGCGCTCGTTGACCACCAGCACGCCGCTCGCACCATCGCAGATCTGGCTCGCGGTCGCGGCGGTGCAGCGTCCGCCTTCGGCGATCAGCTTCACGCCGGCGATGCTCTCCAGCGTGGCATCGAAGCGGATGCCTTCGTCGATGGTGTGCATCTCGCCGCTCGCCGAGCCGTCGGCGAGGCGGATCTCCACCGGCACGATCTCGTCCTTGAACGCGCCTTCGCGCGTGGCCGCGATCGCGCGCTTGTGGCTTTCGAGGGCATAGCGGTCGAGATCGTCCTTCGACAGCCCGTAGTTCTTCGCGATCATCTCCGCGCCGGTGAACTGGCTGAACTCCACGCCGGGGTAGCGCTTCTGCATCGCGGGGCTCATGTAGATGCCGAGCCCGGCCTTGGCCGGCAACGCGTTGGGCGTGAACATCGGCACGCGCGTCATGCTTTCGACGCCGGCGGCGATCACCGCATCCATCGTGCCCGACATCACCGCCTGCGCCGCGAAATGCAGCGCCTGCTGCGACGAGCCGCATTGCCGGTCGACCGAAGTGCCCGGCACCGATTCGGGCAGCTTCGATGCCAGCACCGCGTTGCGCGCGACATTGGTCGCCTGTTCGCCGACCTGGCTGACGCAGCCGAGGATCACGTCCTCGACGGCCGCCGGATCGATGCCGCTGCGCGTCACCAGCGCGTCGATGACCTCAGCCGCGAGATCGACCGGGTGCCAGCCCGCGAGCTTGCCGCCGCGACGGCCGCCGGCGCTGCGGCCGGTGGCCACGATGAATGCTTCTGCCATGGGGAGTCCTTCGTCCGAGTGATGAGACCCGGCGAGGACGGTTCCAGGGCCGGGGAAACGCCGATGGTTCGACGCCCGGCGGTTCAGGTCAAGCCGGGGACATCCCGCGGAGCCACAGTCGCCAAGGCGACGCGGTGCGCTGCGGGGCGTCCTCCTGCGCGACCGCGACCGACAGCCGCCGCGCGGAGAAGCGCACGCACGAGGGCTCCAGGGCCGCGACCAGCGCGCTTTCATGCGAGGCGCTGCGGAAGTGCTCGCCGGGCTCCAGCACGATGTCCCGCCGGTCATGGTCGATCGTGATCCACAGCGCGCCGCTCTGGCACTCGATGTCGACCTCGTGCGCATCGGGCAGCGTGAAGATCGCCTTCTTCGGCAGGCTCAGGGAAAGACGTTGCGGGCGGACCTGCATGGCGGCTCCTTGCATTCACTCTGCGAATGAATATAGTCATCGAACTTCCCTCTGTCATACGGTCATTCGGAACTCATTGCATGCGTATAGAGAATGCGAAACCGCTTCCGTCGCCAATGGCCGAACTGCCGCCGCTGGAGCTCCTGCGCAGCTTCGAGGCCGCGGCGCGCACCCTGAGCTTCACCGAGGCGGCGGGCGAACTGTTCATCACCCAGTCGGCGGTCAGCCGGCAGATCCAGCAACTCGAAGCCAGCCTGGGCGTGAGGCTCTTCGAGCGCCGCCACCGCGCGCTGGCATTGACGGAGCCGGGCCGCATCTACCAGCGCGCCGTCGTCGAAAGCCTGGAGCGGCTGCGCGACGCCTCCGCCCGCGTGCGCGCGGTGCCTGCGCCGCGCCAGATCGCGCTCACCACCACGCCGGGCTTCGCGTCGCTGTGGCTCATCCCGCGCCTCGCGCGCTTCACCGCGGACCACCCGCTGGTCGACGTGCGCGTCTCGGCCACGCTCGAGGTGCTGGACCTCGAACGCAGCCGCATCGACGTCGCGGTGCGCTTCGTGCCGATCGAGCGCGGCACCGGTCCGACGCTGTTCGAGGAATCGGTGATGCCGCTGTGCGCGCCGCATGTGGCCGCCGCGCTGCATGTGCCGGGCGACCTGGTCGCTCAGACCCTGCTCACGGTCGACCTGCCGAACCATGCCGAAGCACCCACGGCCGATTGGGAGCCCTGGCTCGAAGTCATGCACCTCACCGACCTGCGCATGAAGAACACCATGCGCTTCACCCAGTACGCGGACGCGGTCGCCGCCGCGGTGGCGGGGCAGGGCGTGGTCATCGGGCGGCTGCCGCTGTTGCGCGAGCTGGTGCGTTCGGGCCAGCTCGTGGCGCCTTTCGGCGAGGGTGCGGCATCGCGCCGGGGCTATTTCATCGAGACATCGCGCCGCGCCGCGAACAACGCGGATGCGCAGGATTTCGTGCGCTGGCTGCGCGCCGAAGCCGAAGCGGCGCAGCGCGGCTGACGAGGCGCATTAAAGTGGAGGGCTTGGCCGTTTTGGCGGTCCTGCATCCACCGACCCGATATTCCGATGACCTCGACGAACGACAACGACGCTGCGGCACCCGCGGCCCCCGAAGCGCCTGCTGCCCCCGCCGCCCCTCGAAGGCGCGGCCGCCGCGGTGGTTCGCAGAATGCGAGGCCTGCCGAGGCGAAGGCCAATCAGCAACCTGCGCAGCAAGCCACCCAGAAGGCCCAGAAAGGCCAGAAAGGCCAACAGAAGCCTGCGCGCAAGGTGCATCCGGTGCTCCAGCGCCTGTTCGAGCTCTACCCGAAGATGTTCGGCGCGCGCTTCCTGCCGCTGAAGCTCGGTGCCTACCAGGACTTGCTTGCGGCGCATCCGGACGAGTTCAAGAAGGAAGACCTCAAGATCGCGCTCGGCCTGCATGCGCGCTCCACGCGCTACCTGGAGGCCGTTGCCGCCGGAGAGCATCGCCATGACCTGAACGGCGTGCCGGTCGAACCGGTCGCGCCCGAGCATGTGCATCACGCGATCCTCGAAGTCTTCAAGCGCCGCCAGGCACGCACCGGCGAGGACCTGCGGCCCAAGCTGCGCGAACGCCTCGTCGCAGCCATCGAAGCCTCGGGCCTCACGCGCGACGAATACGTGCTGGCGATGCGCGGCGGCGACGAAACATCGAATGCGGTGCTGGGCGAGGCCTTTGCCGAAGTCGGTGCGCGCACCGCGAAGCGCGAGGCGCTCCGGCGCGCCTTCGAAGCCAGCGGCAAGTCCGTCGCCGAATTCGCCGAGATGTACGGCATGCAGCCCGAGGAAGTCGAGCGGACGCTGCAAAGCGCTCGGCCCCGCGCGGGCGTCTGAACGGCTCGCGTCGTCGCGGGCCCCTGCGACAAGACTCAGGGCCGCGCAGCCGGCCCGTTCGCAGGCACCCGCGGAACCGGCTGCGCCGGGCCGCTGGGTGCGCCCCCCTGAGGGGGGAGGCGGCTACACGAAGTGAGCAAGCAACGGGGGTGGGTTCATTTCGCTGCTGCCTTCACCTTCAGCCGCCACGCATGCAGCAGCGGCTCGGTGTAGCCGCTCGGCTGCTCGACGCCCTTGAACACCAGGTCCTGCGCGGCCTTGTAGGCGGCCGAGGTGCCGAAGTTGCCGGCCATGTTCCTGTAGAGCGGGTCGCCGGCGTTCTGCTGGTCGACGACAGCAGCCATGCGCTGGAAGGTGGCGTCGACCTCCGCCTTCGTCACCACGCCGTGCAGCAGCCAGTTGGCGATGTGCTGGCTCGAGATGCGCAAGGTCGCGCGGTCTTCCATCAGGCCGATGTTGTGGATGTCCGGCACCTTGGAGCAGCCCACGCCCTGGTCGATCCAGCGCACCACGTAGCCCAGGATGCCCTGCACGTTGTTGTCGAGCTCCTGCTGGCGCTCGGCGGCGGTCCAGTTCGCCGAGGGCGCGACCGGCACCTTCAGCAGGTCGTTCAGGATGTTGTCGCGTTCGGCGTTGGCGTCGATCTGCTCCAGCTGCTTCTGCACATGGTCCACGCTGACCTGGTGGTAGTGCAGCGCATGCAGCGTGGCGGCGGTGGGCGAGGGCACCCAGGCGGTGTTCGCGCCGGCCTTCGGGTGGCCGATCTTCTGTTCGAGCATGGCATGCATCAGGTCGGGCATGGCCCACATGCCCTTGCCGATCTGCGCCTTGCCGCGCAGGCCGCACGACAGGCCGACCAGCACGTTGTTCTTCTCGTAGGCCTGGATCCACGGCGTGGTCTTCATGTCGCCCTTGCGCAGCATCGGGCCGGCGTACATCGCGGTGTGCATCTCGTCGCCGGTGCGGTCGAGGAAGCCGGTGTTGATGAAGGCCACGCGCGCGGCGGCTTCGGCGATGCAGGCCTTGAGGTTCACGCTGGTGCGGCGCTCCTCGTCCATGATGCCGAGCTTCACGGTGTTGGCCGCGAGGCCGAGCAGCTTCTCGACGCTGCCGAACAGTGCGCTCGCGAAGGCCACTTCGGCCGGGCCGTGCATCTTCGGCTTGACGATGTAGACGCTGCCGGTGCGCGAGTTGCCCTTGCGCTTCAGGTCGACGGTGGCGATGGTCGTGGTGATGACCGCGTCCATGATGCCTTCCGGAATCTCCTTGCCGCCCTCGTAGAGGATCGCCGGGTTGGTCATCAGGTGGCCCACGTTGCGCACGAACATCAGCGAGCGGCCGTGCAGCTTCACCGGCTTGCCGTCGGCGCCGGTGTATTCGCGGTCGGGATTCAGGCCGCGCGTGAAGGTCTTGCCGCCCTTGGTGACTTCCTCGGTCAGCGTGCCTTGCAGGATGCCGAGCCAGTTCGAATAGGCGAGCACCTTGTCCTCGGCGTCGACCACGGCCACCGAGTCCTCGAGGTCGAGGATGGTCGAGAGCGCGGCTTCGAGCACCACGTCGCTGACGCCGGCCGCGTCGCTCTTGCCGATCGGCGTGTTGCGGTCGATCTGGATGTCGAGGTGGATGCCGTTGTGCCTGAGCAGCACCGACTTCGGCGCAGCGGCATCGCCCTGGAAGCCGACGAACTGCTCGGGGTTCCTGAGGCCCGTGCTGCTGCTCTGCAGCGCGACGACCAGCTTGCCATCCTCGACCTTGTAGCCGGTCGCGTTCTTGTGCGAGCCGTTTTCGAGCGGCGCGGCCTGGTCGAGCACGTTGCGCGCGAACTCGATCACCTTGGCGCCGCGCGCCGGGTTGTAGCCCTTGCCCTTTTCGGCGCCGCCGGTTTCGGGAATCGCGTCGGTGCCGTAGAGCGCGTCATAGAGCGAGCCCCAGCGCGCATTCGCGGCGTTCAGCGCATAGCGGGCGTTCAGGATCGGCACCACGAGCTGCGGGCCGGCCTGCAGCGCGAGTTCGGCATCGACGTTGGCGGTGGTCGCCTTCACGTCCTTGGGCTGCGGCAGCAGGTAGCCGATCGATTCCAGGAAGGCGCGGTAGGCCGGCATGTCGGCGATCGGGCCGGGGTGCGCCTTGTGCCATTTGTCCATCTCGGCCTGGAGGCGGTCGCGCTCGGCCAGGAGCGCGATGTTCCTGGGCGCGAACTCGCTGACGATCGCGTCGAAGCCCTTCCAGAAGGTGGCGCTGTCCACGCCGGTGGCGGGCAGCACGGAGTCTTCGATGAAGCGGTGAAGCTCGTTGGCGACCTGGAGGCCGTGGACTTGGGTGCGGGCGGTCATGGTTCTTTCTCCTGGGGGAATACGGATTCAGCCCGGAACTTTATTCGATACCTGGCTGGCGAGTAATAGCCGAAATCGGGTTTGATCGATGACAAAATTGAAGGTAATCGAGGCGACGCTGCGTGACCCATCAGGGTACGCCGGGCGGCCGCCGGCTTCCAGCGCCCGGGGCTACCGTCGAGCGAGAATTCCGGAATTCACGCCAGGAACCGTTCATGTCCGAGTCGTCCACCACACCCTTGCTGCCCTACGCCGGCGTCCGCGTCGTCGAATTCACCCACATGGTGATGGGGCCGACCTGCGGCATGCTGCTGGGCGACCTCGGCGCCGAGGTCATCAAGGTCGAGCCCATCGCCGGCGACGACACCCGCCGCCTGCTCGGTTCCGGCGCGGGCTTCTTCCCGACCTTCAACCGCAACAAGAAGAGCATCGCGCTCGACCTCAAGCAGCCCGAGGGCGTGGAGGCCGCGCTGCGCCTCATCGCCACCGCCGACATCGTGAGCGAGAACTTCAAGCCCGGCACGATGAAGAAGCTCGGGCTCGACTACGAGAGCCTGCGCAAGCTCAATCCGCGGCTCATCTACGTGAGCCACAAGGGCTTCCTGCCCGGCCCCTACGACCACCGCACCGCGCTCGACGAAGTGGTGCAGATGATGGGCGGCCTCGCCTACATGACCGGCCGCGTGGGCGATCCGCTGCGCGCCGGCACCAGCGTCAACGACATCATGGGCGGCATGTTCGGCGCCATCGGCGCGATGGCCGCACTGCGCCAGCGCGAGCAGACCGGCAAGGGCTGCGAGGTGCAGTCGGCGCTGTTCGAGAACAACATCTTCCTCGTCGCGCAGCACATGATGCAGTTCGCCGCCACCGGCCGCGCGGCGGATCCGATGCCCAGCCGCATTTCGGCCTGGGGCATCTACGACGTCTTCACCGTGAAGGACGGCGAGCAGATCTTCCTCGCGGTGGTCAGCGACAGGCAGTGGGCGATCTTCTGCAAGGCCTTCGGGCTCGACGACATGTGGGCCGATCCGCTTCTGGCGACCAACAACGACCGCGTGCTCGCGCGCGAATGGATGATGCCGCTCCTGCGCGCGCGGCTCGCGGACCGCAGCGCGGCGGAACTCGGCGCGGTGTTCGAAGAGAACGAACTGCCCTTCGCGCCCATCACCAAGCCGCAGGAGCTGTTCGACGATCCGCACCTCAACGCCACCGGCGGCCTCGCGCCGGTGCGCATGAACGACGGCAGCGAGTCGAAGGTGCCGCTGATGCCCTTCACCCTCGGCGGCGAGCGGCTCGGCATCCGCCAGCAGCCGCCGCTCATCGGCGAGCACACGGACGAACTGCTGCGCGAGGTCGGCTACAGCGACGCGCAGATCGGCGAGCTGAAGTCGCGCGCCGTCGCGCGGGGCTAGCGCACGCCCCCATGGACAGGCTCAAGCAACTCGAATCCTTCGTCGCGATCGCCACGCGCGGCAGCCTCACCGCGGCGGCCAAGGCCGAAGGCGTGGCGCCGGCCATCATCGGGCGGCGCATCGATGGGCTCGAAGAGCGGCTCGGCGTCAAGCTCCTGGTGCGGACCACGCGGCGCATCACGCTCACGCACGAGGGCAGCGCGTTCCTGGAGGATTGCCAGCGGCTCCTGACCGAACTGGCCAACGCCGAGGCGAGCGTGAGCGCCGGCGGCGTCAAGGCCAGCGGCCATCTGCGCGTGACCGCGCCGGCAGGTTTCGGGCGCCGGCACGTCGCGCCGCTGGTGCCGCGCTTTCACGAGCTGCATCCGGAAGTCACCCTCTCGCTCAACCTGAGCGACCGCGTGGTCGACGTGGCCGGGGAGAGCTTCGATTGCGCGGTGCGCGTGGGCGACCTGCCGGATTCCTCGCTCGTGAGCGTTCGCCTCGCCGACAACCGGCGCCGCTGTGTCGCGACGCCGGAATTCGTGCGCCGCCATGGTGCGCCGAAGCACCCGTCGGAGCTCGCCCGCTTCGATTGCCTCTCCCTGTCGAGCGATGCCTCGCAGACGCGCGGCTGGGCCTTTCGCGTGCCGACCGGCAGCGGCGAGCACGAGGTCATCCATCTCAAGCCCTCGGGGCCGCTCGATTGCTCGGACGGCCAGGTGCTGCACGACTGGTGCCTCGCCGGCCACGGCATCGCATGGCGCAGCACCTGGGAGGTCGAGGCCGAGATCGACGCCGGCCTGCTGGTGCCGCTGCTCGACGACTTCGCCGCGCCGCCGAACGGCATCTACGCGGTCTTTCCGCAGCGCAAGCACCTGCCGCTGCGGGTGCGGCTGTGGCTCGATTTTCTGAAGGCCCACTATGCGCGGCCGGAGTTCTGGGGCGGCACAATCGCTCGGCCGTCCACAACCGGGGAACCTCACCGATGACACTCGAAGCCATCCTTGCCTACCTGCACATCCTGGCCATCCTCACGATGGTCGTCTTCATCTCGAGCGAGGCGGCGCTGTGCCGGGTCGAGTGGATGAACGCGGCGCTGGTCGAGCGGCTCTCGCGGGTCGACATGATCTACGGCATCGCCGCCGTCGCCGTGCTCGCGACCGGCGTGGCGCGCACCTGGTGGGGCATGAAGGGCACGGCCTGGTACTGGACCAACCCGCTGCTGCACCTGAAGCTCACCCTCTTCATCATCGTCGGCCTGCTGTCGATCAGGCCGACCTTGACCTACTCGCGCTGGCGCAAGGCGCTGCGCTCGAGCGGTGCGCTGCCCACCGAGGCCGAGGTGCAGAAGACGCGCAAGCAGGTGATGGTCCAGGCGCACATCATTGCGCTGATCCCGCTGGCCGCGGTGTTCCTCGCGCGCGGCTTCGGAGCCAGGAGCTAGCGCCATGTCGCCGGCGACCACCCGGGCGCTGTTCGCCGGCACCATCTTTACCAGCGCCTTCCTGCTCTTTCTCGTCCAGCCGCTGATCGCCAAGCAGATCCTGCCGTGGTTCGGCGGCTCGGCGGCGGTGTGGTCGATCTGCATGGTGTTCTTCCAGGTCGTGCTGCTGGCGGGCTATGCCTACTCGGACTGGGCCACGCGGCGGCTCGGGGCGCGCGCGCAAGCGGCGGTGCACGCCGGCCTGCTGATGGCGAGCCTCGCCTTCATGCCGATCGTGACCGATGCGCGCTGGAAGCCGACCGGCGCCGAGGACCCGACGCTGTGGATCCTGGGCCTGCTGCTGGGCACCATCGGGCTGCCGTATTTCCTGCTGTCGACCACCGGGCCGCTGGTGCAGTCCTGGGTGGCGCGCACGCCGTGGGGTGCGCAGGTCTACCGCTACTTCTCGTTGTCGAACTTCGCTTCGCTGGCCTCGTTGCTGGCTTATCCGGTGCTGATCGAGCCGCGCAGTTCGCTGGTGCAGCAGGCCTGGGGCTGGTCGGCGGGCTATGTCGCGTTCGTCCTGCTGTGCGGCGGGACGGCGCTGCATGTCTCGCGGCGCTGGCCGGCGGCGGCGCCGGTCGCGGCGTCCGGTGTGCCCATTGCGCAAGCGGCGAAACCGGCAGCCGGCGACTACCTGATGTGGCTGGCGCTGCCGGCGCTCGGCTCCTGGCTGCTGCTCGCGATCACCAACCACCTGACGCAGAACGTGGCGGCGATTCCGTTCCTCTGGGTGCTGCCGCTGTCGGTGTACCTGCTGACTTTCGTCCTGACCTTCGAGAGCGACCGCTGGTATCGCCGCGCGGTCTTCGTGCCGCTGGCCGCCGCGATGCTCGCGCTGTGCGCGTTCGGGTTGCAGGACAACCTCGGCACCCGCCTGCGGACCGCGCTGCCGATCTATGTCGTCGGCCTGTTCGCGCTGTGCATGTTCCTTCACGGCGAGACGGCGCGGCTGCGGCCGGGCGGGGCGTACCTCACGCGCTTCTACCTGATGCTGTCGCTCGGCGGTGCGCTCGGCGGTGTGAGCGTCGGGCTGATTGCGCCGCACGTGCTGCCGGCCTACTACGAGCTCGGCGTGGGGCTGACGCTGTGCGCGCTGATCGCCGCCGTGCTGTGGCGGCAGCGCCGCGTCGGCATGGTCGCATCGCTCGGCCTCGCGGCCGCCTGCGCGTGGTTCCTGGTCCTGCAGGTGCAGGGCGACGCGGCCGGCGCGCGGCGGATGCAGCGCAACTTCTACGGAACGCTGCTCACGCTCGACACGCTGCGCGGCGATGCGAAGGAGGCGGTGCGCCAGATGTACCACGGCTCCGTGAAGCACGGCGAGCAGTACCTGGCGGCTGCGCGCCGCCGCGAGCCCACCACGTACTACGGCCGCACGTCCGGCATCGGCCTGGCGATCGAGTCGGCGCCCGCCAGGCCGCGCCGGGTCGGGCTGATCGGCCTCGGGGCCGGCACGCTGGCCGCCTATGGCCGCACGGGCGATGTCTACCGTGTCTACGAGATCAATCCCGAGGTGTTCACGCTTGCCGACAGCGAGTTCAGCTTCCTCGCCGACAGCCGCGCGCGCATCGAGCGCGTGCTCGGCGATGCGCGGCTGGCGCTGGAGCGCGAAAGCCCGAAGTCCTTCGACGTGCTCGCGGTGGACGCCTTCTCGGGCGATTCGGTGCCGATCCACCTGATCACCTGCGAGGCGATGGACATCTACTGGAAGCACATGCGGCCGGACGGCATCGTCGCCTTCCACGTCACCAACCGCTTCCTTGCGCTGGCCCCGGTGGTCGAGAAGATTGCGCTGGCCAAGGGCCTGCACGTCGCCTTCGTGCACGACGAGCCGACCGATCCGGGCCTGCGCAACACCGACTGGGTGCTCGTCGCGCGCGACCCGGCGGTGCTGGCGCGCGACCCGATCCGCCGCGCGAGCTCGGACATCGCGCCGATCCCAGGCCTTCAGGCCTGGACCGACGACTACAACGATCTATTCAGCGTGCTGAAGTAATTCAGCCTTTGGCCTCGGCTTCGCACTTCTTCATGAAGCTGTTCTTGGCGGCGCCTGCCAGCGGCTTGCCGTTCTTGTCCATTGCCTTGGTGGCGCAGGTGGCCGCTGCTGCGGCCTTGGCGTCCTTCTCGCACTTCTTGACGAAGCTGGTCTTGGCGGCGCCATTGAGCTTCTTGTCGGCGGCCTGGGCATCGCAGGTCTGCGCGTGCGCGACACCGAAGGAGAGGGAGGCGCCCAGAGCCAGCAGGGAAAGGAGCTTTTTCATGATGGAGGAATCCTTGGGGATGGGTTGCGACAGGTTTGTCCCCCGCCGCCGGGGCTGCCCACCCTAACGGCCCACGTTGACTATTGGATGACGATCGTCACAGATCGTAATCACGCGCCCCGTAAAATCCCGCGATGCTATTGGTCAAACAGGAGCTGCTCGCGGCACTCGCGGACACGCTCGAATCCCTCTCGCCCGGCGCCGGCAGCAAGGCCGCGTTCGAGTCCCCCAAGGTCGCGGCGCATGGCGACTTCGCCTGCACGGCGGCCATGCAGCTGGCCAAGCCGCTGCAGCGCAAGCCGCGCGAACTCGCGGAACAGATCAGCGCGGCGCTGATGGCGACGCCGGTCTTCGCCCAGTGGGTGGAAGCGATCGAGATCGCCGGCCCGGGCTTCCTCAACATCCGCCTCAAGACGGCCGCCAAGCAGCAGGTCGTGCGCGAGGTGCTCGCGGCGGGCGACCGCTTCGGCGAGCAGCCCAGGGATGGCGAGCGCGTGCTGGTGGAGTTCGTCTCCGCCAATCCGACCGGCCCGCTGCACGTCGGCCACGGCCGCCAGGCGGCGCTCGGCGACGCGATCTGCAACCTGCTCACCACGCAGGGCCACGACGTCTATCGCGAGTTCTATTACAACGACGCCGGCGTCCAGATCCAGACGCTGGCCAACAGCACGCAGCTGCGCGCCAAGGGCCTCAAGCCGGGCGACGCCGAGTGGCCCGAGCAGGCCTACAACGGCGAATACATCGCCGACATCGCCGAGGACTTCAAGGCGAAGAAAACGGTGCGCTCCGACGACCGCGAGTTCACCGCGAGCGGCGACGTCCTGGACATCGACTCGATCCGCCAGTTCGCCGTGGCCTACCTGCGCCACGAGCAGGACCTCGACCTCAAGGCCTTCCAGGTCCGCTTCGACAACTACTACCTCGAGTCGAGCCTCTACACCAGCGGCCGCGTCGAGGCGACGGTCAGGAAGCTCGTCGACGCCGGCAAGACCTACGAGCAGGATGGCGCGCTGTGGCTCAAGTCCACCGAGTACGGCGACGACAAGGACCGTGTCATGCGCAAGGGCGACGGCACCTACACCTACTTCGTGCCCGACGTGGCCTATCACATCGCCAAGTGGGAGCGAGGCTTCCACAAGGTCGTGAACATCCAGGGCACCGACCACCACGGCACCATCGCGCGCGTGCGCGCCGGCCTGCAGGCGGCGGGTGTCGGCATCCCGGCCGGCTACCCGGACTACGTGCTGCACACCATGGTGCGCGTGATGCGCGGCGGCGAGGAGGTCAAGATCAGCAAGCGCGCCGGCAGCTACGTCACGCTGCGCGACCTGATCGAATGGACCAGTACCGACGCGGTGCGCTTCTTCCTGCTTTCCCGCAAGCCCGACACCGAATACACCTTCGACATCGACCTCGCGCTGGCGCAGAACAACGACAACCCGGTCTACTACGTGCAGTACGCGCACGCGCGCATCTGCTCGGTGCTGGCGGCATGGGGCGGCGACGTGGCGTCGCTCGAGGACGTGGATCTCTCGCCGCTGCAGAGCCCGGCCGCGCAGGCGCTGCTGCTGCAGATCGCGAAGTACCCCGCCATGCTCACCGGCGCGGCCAAGGATTTCGCGCCGCACGATGTCACTTTCTATCTGCGCGAACTGGCCGCCACCTATCACAGCTATTACGACGCCGAGCGCATCCTGGTCGACGAGGAACCGGTCAAGCTGGCCCGCCTCGCGCTGGTCGCCGCCACCGCGCAGGTGCTGCACAATGGCTTGGCTGTGCTCGGCGTGAGTGCGCCGCAGAAGATGTGATTTCGACTCCCACCATGAAGCAAAGACAAAGCGGCAACATCGTCATCGGCCTGATCATCGGGCTGGTGCTCGGCCTGGCCGTGGCGCTCGGCATCGCGGTCTACGTGACCAAAGTGCCGATCCCGTTCATGACGAAGACCCAGCGCAGCGGCCCCGAGCAGGACGAGGCCGAGGCGCGCAAGAACCGCGACTGGGACCCGAACGCGCCGCTCGCGGGCAAGGCCGCCCAGCAGCAGCCGGCGCGTCCGCCGGCGACGACAGCGAACGCGAACCCGACGACCGCCGCGCCCCAGCCGGCAACCGTCGGCCCGCTCAACCCGCCGAACGCGCCGAACGCGCCGAACGCGCCGGTGCCCGTCGTGGTGGCCCCGAGCGCGAAGACCGACACCCCGCCGGCACGCCCGCGCACGGCGCCGGTTCCCGCCGAGGCGAACGCGACGCCGTCGAGCGATCCGCTCGGCGACCTCGCCCGCGCGCGCGCCGGCATCGGTGGCGGGAGCACGACGACCGCCAATGCCAGCACGGGTTCGAGCCCGGGGGCCGATCCGTTCATCTACTTCGTCCAGGCGGGTGCATTCCGCACCTCCGAGGACGCCGAGGCGCAGCGCGCCAAGCTGTCGCTGATGGGCGTCGAGGCCAAGGTGACCGAGCGCGAGCAGGCCGGCCGCACCGTCTACCGGGTGCGCGCGGGTCCCTTCAACAAGAAGGAAGACGCCGACCTGCTCAAGGAGCGTTTGGACGGCGGCGGACTCGAATCGGCGCTGGTCCGGGTCCAGCGCTGACGGATGAAGCCAACCCCCAGCCTCACCCACTTCGTGTGGCTCTGCACCCCCTCAAGGGGGCGCACCCTGGCGACCCGGCCAAGCCGGTTTCGCGGGTGCCCCCGAAGGGGTCTTTAACGCCGCGTGCCGGGGAACTTGCCTCGCTGCGCAGGCTCTTTCAGCCGCAAAGGAGAATTCATCAATGAAACGTCGTGACTTTTCGCTGGCCGCAGCTTCGCTGGGTCTTCTTCCCCTGGTTTCCCACGCGCAGCAGCGCCCGCCCAAGGCCGGCAGCGACTACATCGTGCTCGGCAAGCCCATGCCGGTCGATGCGCCGGCCGGCAAGGTGGAGGTGGTGGAGTTCTTCTCGTACAACTGCCCGCACTGCGCCGCCTTCGAGCCGCAACTGGAAGCCTGGCTCAAGAAGCTGCCGCCCAATGTCGTTTTCCGGCGCATCCCGGTGCCCTTCGTGGGCAACGACACCGAAGCCAAGCAGCGCCTCTACTACACGCTCGAGGCGATGGGCAAGGTGGACGAATTCCAGCCCCAGATCTTCGACATCATCCACAAGCAGCGCCAGCCGCTGTTCGGCGACGCCGCCATCCTCGCGTGGTCCGAGAAGCAGCCGGGCCTGGACGCCAAGAAGTTCGCCGAGCTGTTCAAGTCCTTCTCGGTGGTCGGCAAGGCCAAGCGCGCAGCGCAGCTCACCAACGACTACCGGGTTGCCGGCGTTCCGGCGCTGGGCGTGGCCGGGCGCTGGTATGTCGACGGCGACACCGCCGGTTCGCTCGACCGGGCGCTGCAGGTGGTCGACTTCCTGATCGGCGAAGCCAAGAAGGGCTGAGCGCATCGCCGCAAGGGCCGTGGTCCTTCTTCCTCGCAAAGCCCGCCTCGGCGGGCTTTTTCATCCTGGCCGCGAAACCCCGCCCAACGGCCGCATACAATCGTGCAGCAAGTTTCGTGCCTTTATGAATTCGCCATTTTCCACTCCCCCTCTTCGTCGTCTCTGCCGCGCGCTCGTGCTGGCCCTGGCATTGGCGGGTGTCGGATCCGTTGCCCTGGCTGAAAAGGCCGACCGCGCCAAGCCGATGAACATCGAGGCGGACTCGATGCGCTACGACGACCTCAAGCAGACCAGCGTCTTCACCGGCAACGTGGTCGTCACGAAGGGCACGATCACCATCCGCGGCGAGCGCATCGACGTGCGGCAGGACCCGGAGGGCTACCAGTACGGCGTGGTCACCGCCGCCCCCGGCAAGCTCGCCTACTACAAGCAGAGGCGCGACTCCGGCAACGACGAGTGGATCGAGGGCGAGGGCGAAACCATCGAATACGACAGCCGCGCCGACAACGTGAAGTTCATCCGCCGCGCGGTCATGCGTCGCCTGATCGGCGCGACGCCCAACGACGAGAGCAGCGGCCCGCTGATCGTCTACGACCAGAGCAACGACACCTTCACCGTCAACGGTTCCGGCTTGCCGCCGAATGCCGGCGTGGCGAGTCAGCCGAGCGGGCGCGTGCGCGCGATCCTGACGCCGAAGCCCCCCGCGCAAGCTGCGGCCGGCGACAACAAGGCGCCCGCGCCGGCAGCCGAGTCGCCTGCTCCCGGAAAGGGCCTGCGCTCCACAACCACCCTGGGCGGGGAAGCAAAGAAGTGATCGAATCCGCTGGCTTCAACGAGAACGCAGATTTCGCCGGCAGCCGTCTCGAGGCGCGCGGCCTGCAGAAGTCCTATGGCAGCCGCAAGGTGGTCAAGGACGTGTCGCTGGGCGTGCAGAAGGGCGAAGTGGTCGGCCTGCTCGGCCCGAACGGCGCGGGCAAGACCACCTCGTTCTACATGATCGTCGGGCTGGTCCGGGCCGATGCCGGCGAGATCACCATCGACGGCGAGCCGATCGCGCACATGCCGATCCACCGCCGCTCGCGCATGGGCCTGAGCTACCTGCCGCAGGAAGCCTCGATCTTTCGCAAGCTCACGGTGGAGGAAAACGTCCGCGCCGTGCTCGAGCTCCAGCGCGAGCACGGCGCCGACGGCCGGCCGGTGGCGCTGTCGAACCAGCGCATCGAGGAACGCCTGGCCGAACTGCTGGCCGACCTGCGCGTCGACCACCTGCGTGACTCGCCGGCGCTGGCGCTGTCGGGCGGCGAGCGCCGCCGCGTCGAGATCGCCCGCGCGCTCGCCACGCAGCCGCGCTTCATCCTGCTCGACGAGCCGTTCGCAGGGATCGACCCGATCGCGGTCATCGAGATCCAGCGCATCATCAGCTTCCTGAAGGAGCGCGGCATCGGCGTGCTGATCACCGATCACAACGTGCGCGAGACGCTCGGCATCTGCGACCACGCCTTCATCATCAGCGACGGGCACGTGCTGGCGCAAGGCACGCCGTCGGAGATCGTCGACAACGCCGAGGTGCGGCGCGTCTACCTCGGCGAGCATTTCAGGATGTAGGGCGGGCGTTCCGGGGTCGTCATGAAACAGGGTCTCTCGCTGCGGGTTTCGCAGCATCTCGCGCTGACTCCCCAGCTGCAGCAGTCGATCCGGCTGCTGCAGCTCTCCACGCTGGAGCTGTCGCAGGAAGTCGAGCAGATGCTCGACGAAAACCCCTTTCTGGAACGCACCGCCGAAGAGGCGCCGCGCGAGGAGTTCGGCCTCGAAACCGCCGATGCACCGGTGCGCGACGACGACCGCCTCGCGGAGGTCGAAGGCGACTTCGGCAACGGCGCTTCATCCTCGACGGCCGACACCGCGACGGCGACCGGCGATGCCGAACCCGCGGTCGCGGAGGGCTTCGACGGCGAACCCGACTGGGGGGGCGACGGCACCGTCGACCTCGCGCCCGACGACAGCGAATGGGGCGGCGATGCGCCCGCGCGCACCAACAACCTCGATGATGACGAGCGCGCCGACGCCACCGAGCTGGCGCGCAGCCAGGAGTCGCTGCAGTCGTACCTGCACCGGCAGGCGCTGGCGCTGCGGCTCGACGAAACCGACCGCGCCGCGCTGCGCTTCCTGATCGAATCGCTCAACGACGACGGCTATCTCGAAGATTCGCTGCCCGCGCTGGCGTCGGGGCTGGCCGGCGACGACAACGATCAGTTCGACGACCTGGTGCATCACTTCCAGGTGGCGCTCGGCCTGCTGCAGAGCCTGGAGCCCGCCGGCGTCGGCGCGCGCAATCTCGGCGAGTGCCTCACGATCCAGCTTCGCGCCCTCGCGCACGAGGACGAGACCGAGGAAGAGGAACAGATCCGCAAGACCGCGATCGCGATTTGCAAGCAGCCGATGGAGCTGCTCGCCAAGCGCGACTTCAAGCGGCTCGCCACGCTCACCCGCAGCAACGAGGAGGAAGTCCGCGCGGCGCTCCAACTCATCGCCAGGCTCGAACCCAAGCCGGGCCGCCGCTTCGTGGACGTGGAGCGCAACGTGGTCGTGCCCGACGTGATCGTCACGCGCGCGGGCAACGGCAGCAACGCGAAGTTCCGCGTGATGCTCAACCCCGAAGTGATGCCGAGGCTGCGCGTCCACGACATCTACGCGGGCGCGCTCAAGCAGCACAAGGGCGAGGGCAGCCAGGCGCTGTCGCAGCGCCTGCAGGAGGCGCGCTGGTTCATCAAGAACATCCAGCAGCGCTTCGACACCATCCTGCGCGTGTCGAACGCGATCGTCGAGCGGCAGAAGAACTTCTTCGTGCACGGCGAGCTCGCGATGCGCCCGCTGGTGCTGCGCGAGATCGCGGACGAGCTCGGCCTGCACGAGTCGACCATCAGCCGCGTGACCACCGCCAAGTACATGGCGACGCCCTACGGCACGGTCGAGCTCAAGTACTTCTTCGGCTCCGCGCTCGGCACCGAGACCGGCGGCAATGCGTCGAGCACCGCGGTGCGGGCGCTCATCAAGCAGTTCGTGACCGCCGAGGACCAGAAGAAGCCGCTCTCGGACAGCCAGATCTCCGAGATGCTCAAGGAGCAGGGCATCGAGTGCGCGCGCCGCACCGTGGCCAAGTACCGCGAAGCCTTGCGCATCGCGCCGGCGAATCTGCGCAAGGCACTCTGAGCGCCTTACCGGCTGTTGATCGCCTCGACCTGCACCAACAGCCGCACCTTGTCCTCGAAGCCGAAGGAATTGCCCCAGCTGATGCCCCACTGGCTGCGCTGCACCGTGGCCTCGAAGTCGCCGCCGCAGGTCTGCCGGTTGATCAGCGGCGCGATGTAGCAGTTGAAGCGCGTGGCCTTCAATGTCACGGGGCGCGCCTGACCCATCAGCGTGAGCGTGCCGTCGACCGCAGTCACCTTGTTGCCGCTGAAGGCGATCTTGTTCGACACGAAGTGCCCGGTCGGAAAGCGGGCCGCGTCGAAGAACTCGCTGCTCTTCAAGTGCCTGTCGAGCAGCTCGACGCCCGTGCTGACCGAGCCGATGTCGATCGTGACGTCGATCGAGGAGCCGCCCGTGCCGCCCGGGCCGATCCTGACCGTGCCCTCCTTGGCGCTGAAGCGGCCGCGGTTGGTGGTCGTGCCGTAGTGATCGATCTCGTAGATCACGAAGGTGTGGTCCGGGTCGACCGCATAGGTCGCACCCTTGACGGGGCCGCCGCCGGGCTTGGGAGGCGGCAGGACTTCGGACGTCTGCTGCTGCGCCGCGCTGAATACCGCCGCGGTCGTCAGCGCGGCGAAGAAAATGAACGGCTTCGCGCTTGCCATCGCGCAAGCATAAGCCTGGCTCAGCGCTGCGCCTGTAGGAGCAGCGCGCGCAGGGCCGCCGCCCGGACCGGCTTGCGCAGCGCCCGCCAGCCCCGGAGGCTTGCGAGTTCCCGCGTGGCGTCGTCGATGTCGGCGGAAACGAGCGCGATGGCGAGCTCGGGCGCGCGCCGCTGCAGTTCCTTCGCGAGCGTGATGCCGTCGATCGAACCCGGCAGGCGGATGTCGCACAGGGCGATGTCGAAGCCCGCCAGGGTCGTCAGCGCGAGCGCCTCGACGGCGCTGCCGCACACGTGGGCGCGGGCGCCCCAGAGCCGCAGCAGCGCCGCGATGCTGTCGGCGACCACCGCGTTGTCCTCGACGATGAGCACCGAGAGATCGGGAGGCAACGGCGTCGCGTCCTGCGCGGTGGCGGCAGCGGCCTCGGCGGCAAGCCCGATCCCGGTCGTGATGGGCGCATCGGGCGGCGCGGCCGGAAGCGTGAAGCCGAACACCGACCCGCGTCCGGGCGCCGATCGCAGCGTGATCTGCACGCCCAGCCGGAGCGCCAGCCGCCGCACGATCGCCAGCCCCAGCCCGTGGCCGCGCTGCAGGTTGCGCTCCACATTGCCGATCTGCTCGAAGTCGCCGAAGACGCGGTCCTGCGACTCGGGCGCGATGCCGATGCCCGAATCGCGCACCTCGACGCGCCATCCGTCGACGCGCCGCCGGCAGGCCAGCAGCACGCGGCCCCGCGGCGTGAACTTGAGCGCGTTGTCCACGAGGTTGCCGAGGATGCGGCGCAGGGCGACCACGTCGGTCCATGCCACGGCATCGTCCGGGCAGCGCACCCGCACGCGGCCGGTGCCCGTCTGGCGGGCCAGCTCGCAGAGGAGCGGCGCGAGCGCGACCGCGACCGGCGAGATCGGATCGGCTGCCGCCTCGATGCGCCCGATCTCGAGCAGCTGGTTCGTGAGCCCTTCGAGCGCCTGCTGCGCGCGCGACAGCGCTGCCAGCGTGTTCTGCACCGTGACCCGGTCCTCGCCGGCATCGAGCTGGTGGCGCAGCACCTCGGCCTGCAGGCCCATCGCCATCACCGGTTGGCGCAGGTCGTGGTTGGCGGCCGAGAAGAAGCGCAGCCGCTCGGCCTGCGCCTGCTGCGATTCGCGCAGGCCGGCCATCGCCTGCGCGCGCAAGGTGCTTTCGTTGTGGCGCAGGCCGATGTTTTCCTCGAGCTGGCGCGAGCGTTCGCCGACCAGCCGCCACACCATGGCCAGCAGCCCGATGCCGAGCGCCGCGAGCATCATCATCATGGGGGCGCCGAAGGCCACGCCCATCACGATCATCGGCGCGAGCAGCAGCGTGATCGCCAGCTGCATCGCGGGCGCGAAGTACGAGACCGAGAACGCCGAGGACAGCGTCATCGCCATCACCACCACGCCGAGCATGAGCTGCGTGGTCGGGTTGGCCGGATCGAACAGCAGGATGCCCGCCGCGCCGTGCGCGCCCTCGTGGATCGCGATGCGCAGCGTGTGCAGGCGCAGCGCGCCAGGCAGGTTGTCGCGTGTCAGGGGATCGGGCAGGCGCTGCGCAAAGACGCCGCGGTAGGCGGTGGAGACCGCGATCAGGATGATCCAGATCAGCGCGTTGCGCACCGAGTACTGCCATCCGAACAGCGCCGCGACGCCGCAATCGAGCAGGAACTGGACGAGCAGCACGCCGGCGCCGGGCTGCGCGCTGAGCCGCAACACCTCGCAACGAACGGCGAAACGATCGGCTTTGAAAGCCTCGGACGCTGTGGGATGGGTCGAGATGCTCATCGGCTGCTGCTGAGTCCGGAAGTAGAACAGCATCGCGACGCGGCGACAATCGGCTGGTGAACGAACTCTCGCTTTTTCTCCCCTGTGCGGCCGGTGTGGAGGACTTCCTGGCGCAGGAAGTCCACGCGCTCACCGGGCGCGTCGGCCAGGATCTGCTTTCGGCGCGCGGCGGTGTTCGCGTCAGGGCGGGCTGGCGCGATGCGCTCGAGCTCAACCTCCACAGCCGGCTGGCGCAGCGCGTGCTGATCGAGGTCGCGCACGCGCCCTACCGCAGCGAGAACGACCTCTACGCCATCGCGAGCGGCGTGGCCTGGGAAGTCTGGTTCACGCCGAAGCAGACCTTCAAGATCGAAACCACCGCCCAGCACAGCCCACTCCAGAGCCTCAACTTCGCCACCCTGCGCATCAAGGATGCGATCGCCGACCGCTTTCGCGCCAAGGCCGGCGGCGTGCGCCCCAGCATCGAGACGCAGTGGCCGGACGTGCGGGTCTTCGCCCACCTGACGACCGAGTTCTGCACGCTCTACATCGACACCTCGGGCGAGCCGCTGTTCAAGCGCGGCTGGCGGCAGGACAAGGGCGATGCGCCGCTGAAGGAAACCCTCGCCGCCGCGATGCTGGCCGCCAGCGGCTGGTGGAATCCCGAAACCGGCGCGGTCTCGCCGCAGCCGCTCTACGACCCCTGCTGCGGCAGCGGCACCATCGCGATCGAGGCGGCGCAGATCGCCTGCGGCATCGCGGCGGGCGCGCAGCGGCGATTCGGTTTCGAGAAGCTGCTGCCCTTCCAGTCGCACGTGTGGACGGCCTTGAAGGCCGAGGCCGTCCCCGAGCCCGGTCTGCAACCGACGCCGGTCTTCGGCTCCGACGTGTCGCACCGCATGGTCGATTTCGCCGAACGCAATGCCGAGCGCGCGGGCGTCGCCCAGGCGGTGCAGTTCCGCGGCGGCGATGCCCTGCAGCGCATGCCGCCGGCCGAGTCGGGCGTGATCGTGCTCAACCCGCCGTACGGCGAGCGCATCGAGGTCGGCGGCGTCACGCGCGGCCGGCGTGCCGATGCACCGGCGCGCGGACGCGAAGAGCCGCAGGCCGGGGAAGGCGGCGAGTTCTTCGTGCAGCTCGCGAGCCACTGGAAGAAGAACTACGCCGGCTGGACTGCCTGGGTGCTTACGCCCGACATGCAGCTCCCCAAGCGCATGCGGCTCAAGGAATCGCGCCGCGTGCCGATGTGGAACGGGCCGATCGAGTGCCGGCTGTTCCGCTTCGACATGGTGGCCGGCTCGGCGCGCGAGCGGGCGCCGGGCAAGGCGCCGGGAACGCCATGACATCCGGCTCAAACCGGTCGACCTGCACGCCGGGCAAGCCTGAGCCAGAATGCACCCCTCCCCGGCCCCGACCGCACCCCATCACCTGCATCACGCCATGACCGACCTTTCCGCGTTTCCCATCACGAAGAAGTGGCCCGCCAGGCATCCCGACCGGCTTCAGCTCTATTCGCTGCCCACTCCGAACGGCGTCAAGGTATCGATCGCGCTGGAGGAAACCGGCCTCGCCTATGAGCCGCATCTGGTGAGCTTCGAATCGCACGACCAGATGTCGCCGGAATTCCTCTCGCTCAATCCCAACAACAAGATCCCGGCCATCATCGACCCGAACGGCCCCGGCGGAAAGCCGCTGGCGCTGTTCGAATCCGGCGCCATCCTCCTCTATCTCGCCGACAAGACCGGCAAGCTCGTGCCGAAGGACCCGGCGGCGCGCTACCAGACCATCCAGTGGCTGATGTTCCAGATGGGCGGCATCGGGCCGATGTTCGGGCAGGTCGGCTTCTTCCACAAATTCGCCGGCAGGAACTTCGACGACAAGCGCCCGCGCGACCGCTATGTCGATGAATCGAAGCGCCTGCTGCGCGTGCTCAACCAGCACCTCGAAGGCCGCCGGTGGGTGATGGGCGGCGACTACACCATCGCCGACATCGCGATCTTTCCGTGGGTGCGCAACCTGGTCGGCTTCTACGGCGCGGCGGACCTGGTCGGCATCGCCGATTTCCCGCAGGTCACGCGCGTGCTGGAGGCGTTCGTCGCGCGTCCGGCGGTGATCGCCGGGCTCAACATCCCGAGCCGCGGCTGAGCCTCCGCCCGGACGCCGGCATGGTCATCGTCCTCGACACCAACGTCGTCCTCGACCTGCTGGTTTTCGACGACCCGGAGCGGGCGCCGCTCGCGGCCGCGCTCGCCGCCGGCGATTTGCGCTGGCTCGCCACCGCCGCGATGCGCGACGAATTCGAGCGCGTGCTCGGCTATCCGCTGATCGCCCTGCGGCTGGCCGCCATGGGCCGGCAGGCCGCCGAAGTGCTGGCCGCCTTCGATGCGCGCGCGCAGATGGTCGACAGCGTGCCTGCCCGTGCGTCCTGCATGTGCAGCGACCCGGACGACCAGATCTTCATCGACCTCGCGGTCGCGCACGGTGCACGCCTCGTCAGCAAGGACCGTGCGGTGCTCTCGATGCACAAGCGCCTCGCGGCGCACGGCGTCGCTGTCTCGACCGTCTAGGCCGGCGCCGGGCCGCCCCAAGGCGGCCTGCGGCCCCCCTATCGCCCGTACCAGCGCGCCAGCAGGCTCGCCACCGCGCGCACCCGCTGCGTATCGCGGCCCCAGCGCCGCCCCGAGGGCAGGTGCCGCAGCCAGCGCATGCGGCGTGCGGCGACGCTGAGGCGGTGGCGCACCTCGTCGCTCGCGTCGGCCAGCACCGCATGCCAATGCTGCGCGGCCGCATGCGGCGATGCCGCATCGACCAGCATCGCGGTGGAGTGCAGGTAGCTGAGCCAGTCGCGCGCCTGGCATTCGGGCAGGGGCAGCGTCTCGCCGGGGTCGTCCTCGAAATCGATGTAGCCGATGGTGCCGTCCGGGCACTGCACGAGGTTGCGGTCGAAGGCCTGGCTCAGGTAGGCGTCGCGGGAATGCACGAGCGCGATGGCATCGAGCCCCTCGCGCCAGACCGCGAGCAGCGCGGCCGGGCCGACGGCGGCCGCGTGGTCGAGCCGCTCCTGCAGCACCACGGCGGGCCGGCCGCTTTCGCCGAGGTCGGAAATCAGCATGCCGTCCGTCTGCTGCGCCAGCACCGCCGGCACGCGCAGGCCGGCATCGCCGAGCTGGCGCAGCCGCCGCGCTTCGATCTCGATCGCCGCCTCGCCGCCCGGATTGGGTACGGGCGACAGCACATCGAGCCGCAGGATGGCGGAAATCGCCGCCAGCAGCCGGTAGCGCGCCTTGCCATGGCGGGGGCCGGCCTTCTTCAGCCAGACGCGCTGGCCGCCGAAGCGGTGGCTCGACACCGCCTTGGTCTGCTGCGGCAGCACGAGGCGCAGGAATTCGCTGTAGTCCTCGGGCTGGGGCGGCGCGTCCGCCTCGAGGGGCGCGGGCGCGGAAGCCGCGCCTTTTCGCATTTGTATGCGGGAGGAAACCCCGCCCCGTCTGACAACGCTCATACGGACAGGATCAGGTGCTGGCGGGCGCGCGAGATTTCGCCAGGCGAAATCGCGGCGCAACCCGCGGGGAACGGCGGAATCGACGGGGTAGGAATAGCGGTCTTTCGGGAACCTTGCTGCATCATAGAGGGCTGCCTCGGCACTGACATGACAACCCTTCCCGACACCTCCCCCAAGACCCCGTCCCCGGACGCTCCGCTCGGCCCTGACGATTTCGACGCGCAGGACAGCGCACTCGACGCGATGCGCGAGCACGACGAGGAGATTCCGCAGTGGGAATTCTGCGAAGGCTTCATGGCCGCGCTGGTCTGCACGCGCCGGCCGATCGAGCCTTCCGAGTACTGGCCCGTGCTGCTCGGCGACGGATTCATTCCCGCGCAGCACATGGAATTCGTCTGGCGCTGGAAGCGCCGCTGGCGCGAGATCGAGACCGCGCTCGACGTCGACGTCGAATCGCTCGAGGACGAGCGCACCTTCCAGCCCGAGGTGCTCGACACGCGCGGCGCCATCGCCGCGCTGCCCGAGGACGAGCGCGGCGAGATGGACGGCGAGGCCATCCCGTCCTTCGCGCAGGTGTGGGCGCTCGGCTTCATGTACGCGGTCGAGAACTGGCCCGACGAATGGAGCGCGCCGCGCGACAAGGACGCGGCGCTGATGCTCGACGACGCGCTCGACGCCATCGTCACGCTCACCGAGGACGACAAGGGCCAGCCCACGGTCTCGATGTACGCCGAGGACGGCCCGCCGAGCGTGAGCCAGCAGCGCGTGGATGATTTCGGCGCCGCGATCTGGGCGGTGTACGACCTGCGGCAGCTCTGGCGCAGCATGGGCCCGCGCGTGGAGACCATCCGCAAGGAAGCGACGCCAGGGCGCAACGACCCGTGCCCATGCGGCAGCGGGAAAAAGTACAAGAAGTGCCACGGTGCCTGAGGCAGGCACCGGCCTGAGGTCCACCGCCAGCGCGCTGCCGGCACGCACCGCATGGGCCATGGTGTTCGCGCTGTGCACGGCCTTCGCGCTGAGCCAGGCCTTCCGCACGGTGGGCGCGATCATGGCGGGGCCGCTGCAGAAGGAATTCGGGCTGACGGCACAGGCGCTCGGGATCTTCTCGGCCGCCTTCCATTTCGCCTTCGGTGCGATGCAGCTTTTCATGGGCATCGGCATCGACCTGCATGGCGTGCGGCGCACGATGCTGACCGCGTTTCCGCTCGCCATCGCCGGCGCCGTCCTTTCCGCGTTCGCGCCGGGCTACGGGCTGCTCGTGGCGGGGCAGGTGCTGATCGGCGTCGGCTGCGCGCCGGCCTTCCTGGTGTGCACCGTGTTCATCGCGCGGCACTTTCCGGTGACGCGATTCGCGTCGGTCTCGGGGCTGGTGCTCAGCATCGGCGGCGTGGGCATGCTGATGACCGGTACGCCGCTCGCCTGGCTGGTGCAGGCGCATTCATGGCGCATGGGCTTCGCGGTGCTCGCGGTCGCTTCGGTGCTCGCGTGGCTGTCGATCCTCTGGTGGGTGCGCGAGCCAACGCCGACGGCCGGCGGCCCGCGCGAATCGGTGCTGGCGGCGCTGCGGCAGTTCGGCGCGCTGTTCGCGCTGCCCCACACGCTCGGCATCATGGTGCTCGGCGCCGTGACCTACGCGGCCTTCATCTCGCTGCGCGGCCTGTGGCTCGGCCCGCTGCTGGTGGAGCGCCACGGCTTCACGCTGGTGCAGAGCGGCAACGTGGCGCTGATCGTGTCGGTCATCTCGCTGGCCGGTGCGCCGCTCTTCGGCCGCATGGATCAGGGCGGCCCGGCGCGCCGGCGGCGCATCGTGGCCTGCGCGTTCGCGTATACGGGCTTCTTCGCCGCGATCGCGCTGTTCGCCAGTGTGTGGGTCGACATCGTCTGCGCGGTGCTGATCGGCTTCGCCTCGGGCTTCATCGTCTGGCAGTACGCCGACGTGCGCGCGGCGTATCCGGCCGCCATCACCGGGCGCGCGATGGCGGTGTTCACGATGGCGATGTTCCTTGGCGTGGCGCTGATGCAGTGGGTCACCGGCGTCGCCGCGTCGGTGGCACAGGTGCATGGCGCCGATCCCTTCCGGGCCGTGCTCGCGACGATCGCGCTGCTGCTGGTGGGCGCGACGATCGCGTTCGCGTGGCTGCCGGCGCCGAGGAACGGCGCTTGAACGCGCCTCAGGCGGCCGCCTCCGGAGCCGGTGTGGTGAAGGTCACATCGCCGATCCAGTTGCGCTTTCTGCGCGCCAGGCGTGCGTCGAGGTCCTCGCCCTCGAACGACGCCGGCACCGGCCGCAGCAGCGACCGGTCCACGTTGCCGAAGCTGTTCACGTTCACGACCGCGTAGGTGCGCCCGTCCAGTTCGCAGGTCACGAGCGGCACCACGCCGCAGCGGCTGCAGACGTGGAAGCGGCCGGTGCCCGTTCCGAAGAAGTAGCCCGGATCGAGCGACGGGTCGCGCACCGTCACGCGCAGCGCGCCGGCGGGATTGGACGTCCACACGCCGCCGTGCTTGACGCAGAACGAGCAGCCGCAGGCGCGCGCCGCTATCTCGGCGGGGTCGGGCTCCCAGCTGAGGTCGAAGGAAATGTTGCCGCAGTGGCAGCCGCCCTGGATCAGCATGGCAGACCTCCTCGGTTCGGTCTCGGGACCGAGCGTTCAGATGTTGAAAGCGCGCCGCGACGCGGGTTGCACGACATCCACGTACTCGGGGTGCTTGCGCAGCCATCCGGCGATGAACTGGCACACCGGAATCACCGGCCGGCCTTGCGCCCGCGCCTCGTCGAGCACGTGCCGCGCGATCGCGGAGCCGACGCCCTTGCCTTCGTGCGCCGGCAGCACCTCGGTGTGCGTGAACATGATCGCGTTGCTCAGCAGGTTGTATTCGCAGTAGCCCGCGAGCTCGCCGCCGATGCTTGCTTCGTAGCGGTGCAGTTCGGGCTTGTCGGTGATCGTGATGTCCGTCATGCGTGTGTCCTGAGGTTCAGGGTTGGCGTGCGAGAAAGGTCGCGAGATTGGCCGCCGCCGTGGCGCGCACCTTGTTGCGCAGCATCGGCGACCAGCCCAGGAGCAGGCCCGGCGTGCCGAGCGCCTGCCGGGACCAGCGCCAGAAGTCGAAGCTGTCGCGCTGCGTCGCGATCAGGCCCTCGGGCGTGAAGGTGAAGCGCGAGTCGATCGCGTTGTCGACGATGCGGCCGGTCGCGCTGAAGAGGTAGTGCGCATCCCAGTGCGCCTGCCCGCTGGCCGCGTCGGCCTGCACGTCGCGGTAGCGGAGCTTCCAGACCGATGCGCCCTTGGTACGCGTGCCGCTGCACAGCATCTTCCACATGCCGCCGATCTGGCGCGCGCCGCGCAGCGAGAAGGCCTCGTCGTCGAAGCTCGCATCCGCGGCGTAGCACGCGGCCATGGTGTCCGCATCGAGCCGCGCGAAGGCGTCGTAGAAGCGGCGGATGGTTTGTTCGTTGCGCGCGGTGACCGTCATGGCTCAGGAGTGCAAGATTTCTGCCAGTGCTTGCAGGGCGTGGTGAACGGTGGCGGCACGCACGGCCGCGCGATCGCCGTCGAAGCGGCGGTGCTCGGTGCGTACCTGCCCGTCCACCGACCAGCCGAACCACACCGTGCCCACCGGCTTTTCCGGCGAGCCGCCGGTGGGGCCGGCGACGCCGGTGACCGCCACCGCCACCTGCGCCCGCGAGTGCCGGACTGCGCCC
The DNA here is from genome assembly GCF_900090195.1 of Variovorax sp. HW608. NCBI lineage: Bacteria > Pseudomonadati > Pseudomonadota > Betaproteobacteria > Burkholderiales > Comamonadaceae > Variovorax > Variovorax sp. HW608. Next base: position 7,400,743 of record NZ_LT607803.1, on the reverse strand, counting down.
TCGGCCATCGCGCGCGCGACTGGCTCGCTCACCGCGCCGTGTGCCTGGATCAGCGCGGGATCGACGCCGAGCAGCTCGGTCTTGGCCTCGTTCGAATAGCTGACGAAGCCGCGCTCGAACCAGTTGCTGGAGCCCGACAGATCGGTGCACGCGCCGGCGATGAGGCCGCCGGTGCAGCTCTCGGCGGTGGCCATCATCCAGCGCTTGCGCTGCAGCAGGTCGGCGAGCGTCTGCACCAGCGCCGGTGTGTCGAGATCGGAAAGGGCGGAGGTCTGCGTCATCGTGGTCACCAGGCGCGAAGGACGGCGATCACCAGGAGCGTGCAGAAGGCCGCCACCAGATCGTCGAAGAGGATGCCGAATCCGGCTGCGCGCCAGCGCATCGTCTCGGGTGTCGTGTCCTTCTGCTTGAAGAGCTGATCGGCCCAGCCCACGGGACCGCGCTTGACCGCGTCGAACAAGCGGAAGAGCGCGAAGGCGAAGAGCTGCATGAGCAGCCCGGCCGGCATGACGAGCCAGAGCACGATCCAGAACGCCACCACTTCGTCCCACACGATATTGCCGGGGTCGGCCACGTTCATGTGCCGGGCGGTGACGGTGCAGGCCCACCAGCCGATCGGCAGCGACGCGAGGATCACCCAGCCGATCGCCGCGTGGGACAGCCAGAGCTGCATCGCCAGGTAGGCCGCCCACGCCCAGAGCGTGCCGAAGGTGCCGGGTGCGCGGCGCGGCAGGCCCGAGCCGAAGCCCAGGGCGATCAGATGCGCCGGATGTTCGAACATGAAGCGCACCGTGGCGCGGCGCGGTGAGAGGTCGGGCATGGCACCGGGTGGGGAAGCAGCGGACATGAGGGCGACAGTGTCGCCCATCTGCGGTCCGTTTGGCGTGCCGCCCGCCGGTGTCTTGCGCTCAGGCCGGCTGGAAGTGCTGCTCGATGCGCTGGGCGACCGCCTTCGGCGTGCGGCGCAGGGACTCGAGGGCGCAGGCGCCGAGGAACAGGCCTTCGAAATTCAGCTCCACGCTCGCGAAGTAGTGGCCGAGCGAAGCGGCCGCGTCGATCAGGCAGTGCTCGACCGACGCGAAGAAGCCGCCGGCTTCCTGATCGCCGATGCGATAGGAGTAGGCGTCTGATTCGACACGGCGGATCTCGAGCACGGGCTTCATGGCAAGGCAATCATCGGCACCCCGCCGCTGGCGGTAAATAGTCCATTTGGACCGGCCGGACTTCGCGCAGAATTCGCGGGTCATGCTGCCTGCCAGGATCCTTCTCATCGACGACCACGCCATGTTCCGCTGCGGATTGCGGATGGTGCTTTCGTCCGGAATCGCCGACGTGGAAGTGGCCGAGGCCGGCTCGCTGGAAGAGGCGATGAAGACCGGCATGGCCGATCCCGGTCTGGTGTTGCTCGACATCCAGCTCCACGGCCTGAACGGCCTCGAAGGCATCGCGCTCGTCAGGCGCAAGTGGCCCGATGCGCCGGTGGTCATCCTGTCTTCCGACGCCACGCCGCAGAGCGTGCGCCTCGCGCTGGATCGCGGGGCGGCGGCCTTCGTCTCCAAGGCAGAGACGGCCGACAACATCCTCGCGGTCATCGAGCAGCTGCGCCGCGGGCAGGAAGTCGAGACCCCGGTGCACGCCGATGCGCCGCCGGCCAGCGGCGGGCAGGCGCGTCAGCTGCTGACGCCGCGGCAGTTCGAGGTGCTCGACCTGCTGTGCCAGGGCCTGTCGAACAAGGTGATCGGCCGGCGTCTCGATCTGTCGGAGAACACGGTGCGCGGCCACGTGCAGGCGGTGCTCGCGGCGCTCGAGGTGTCGAGCCGCTCCGAAGCCGGCTTCGAGGCGCGCCGCCGGGGGCTCGTCTCCTGATGCGCAATCCGCTGCGCCTCGCCGAAGGGCGCACGCTGGTGGAGCAACTGCGCCTGCTGCTGGGCAACGTCGGCAGCTCGGTGGGTCCGACCATCCTCGTGGCGCTGCTGCTGGTGTGGGTGCTGTCGAACCCAAGCAACGCGACCGGGCTGCGCGTGTGGGCCGGCACGGTGATCCTGAGCAAGCTCTGGTGCGCGCGCGAGGCGCGGCGCATGCTGGCCATGGAGATCCCGCCCGAGCGGGCGCCGGGTCTCGTGTGGCAGCAGACGGTGCTCAACGCGGTCGACGGCGCGATCTGGGGCGCGCTCGCATGGGCCGCGCTCGGCACCACGACGCTGGCCGGCAGCGTGCTGGTGGTCGCGGTGCTCGCGGGCGTGGCCGGCAGTTCGATGTCCTCGCTGGCGCCGGTGCTGCCGGTGTTCATCGTGTTCGGCGCCGCCGAGCTCGCGGTGCTCGCCGCCAAGCTCTGGACGCTGGACGATCCGGCCTACAACGCGCTCGGCGTGGCCGGTCTGCTCTACGTCGCGACCCTGCTCGGGCAGGCGCGCAACAGCGCCAAGGCGGCGCTGGCGGCCATCAAGCTGCGCTTCGAGAACGTGGAGCTGATCGAGCGCCTGCGCGTCGAGACCGAGCACGCGCAGGCCGCGCACCAGCAGGCGGACGAGGCCAATCTCGCGAAGTCCAAGTTCCTGGCCGCGGCGAGCCACGACCTGCGCCAGCCGATCCACGCACAGGGGCTTTTCCTCGAGGTGCTCGCGCGCAGCAAGCTCTCGGCCTCGCAGCAGGACGCGCTCGCGAACGCGCGCGCCACCTGGCAGGCATCGGCCGAAATGCTCGACACGCTGCTCGATTTCTCGCGCATCGAGGCCGGCGTGGTCGAACCGCAGATGCAGGTGTTCCCGCTGCAGCCGCTCTTCAACAAGATCGAGAACGAGCTCGCGCCGCAGGCCGATGCGAAGGGCATCGTCTACCGCTCGCACGAAACCCATGTGGCGGTGCGCTCCGATCCGGCGCTGGTGGCGCTGATCCTGCGCAACCTGGTGTCGAACGCGATCCGCTACACCGAGCGCGGCGGCGTGCTGGTGGCCTGCCGCGAGCGCGAGGGCCGTGCGGTGATCGAGGTGTGGGACACCGGCATCGGCATCGAGGCCTCGCAGCACGAGGACATCTTTCGCGAGTTCCACCAGCTCGGCAATGCCGAGCGTGACCGGCGCAAGGGCCTGGGGCTGGGCCTCGCGATCGCGCAGGGGCTGGCGCGTGCGCTGGGCACCGCGCTCACGCTCGCTTCGCGGCCGGGGCGCGGCAGCGTCTTTCGCCTCGCATTGCCGACGGCCCGGATGGGCGTGGTGAGCCGCGGGGTCGAAGTCATTCCCGGCCATTCGCGTGTCTTCGATGTGCGCGTGCTCGTCATCGACGACGACGACGCGATCCGCGCCGGCATGCGCCAGCTCCTCACCGCCTGGGGCTGCGAGTGCGACGTGGCCGATTCCATCGAGGAGGCGCTGGCGCTCGCGCGGCTGCGCCCGCCGGGGCTCGTCATCAGCGACTACCGCCTGCGCGAACTGCGCACCGGCGCGGAAGCGATCGCGGCATTGCGCGCGGAATTCGGCCCCGCGCTGCCGGCGCTGCTCATCACCGGCGACACTGCGCCGCAGCGTCTGCGCGAGGCGCGCGCCAGCGGCGTGCCGCTCCTGCACAAGCCGGTGTCGCCGAACCAGCTCTACCACGGGCTGGTGTGCGTGCTGAACGAAGTCGAGCTGGACTCGTCCTTCGCCTTGCTCGACGCAACGCCCGGCTCGAGCCTGAAGCGGGCCTGAGCGCGCAGTCCGGGTGGCTGCGGCTACCTGAAGTGGTCGAAGGAGGCGTAGCAGTGCTGCGCGACCGGCTGGCCCAGCCCGTCGACGAGGCGCAGCCCCGCTTCCGCTTCGATGCGGCCGATGCGCGTGACGTGCACCGATGCGGCGCGGCCGGCCTGCTCGACCGCTTCGCGCGCCGACGGCGGTGCGGTGAAGGCGAGCTCGTAGTCGTCGCCGCCCGCGAGTGCGCAGGCGCGCAGGGTGTCGATGCCGAGATCGTTGGCGAACTCCTCGATCCCGACCAGCCCGGCAGCCGCGTCGGCATCGAGCGTCGCGCCCACGCCGCTGGCCTTGAGGATGTGGCCGAGATCGCCCACCAGCCCGTCGCTGATGTCGACCGCGGCGGACGCGATGCCGCGCAGCGCCTGCCCGAGCGCGACGCGCGGCGTCGGCTGCTCCATGCGCGCGCGTGCCCGCTCGAAGAGATCGCCCGGCAGGGACAGCGTGCCGCGAAACACCTCGAGCGCCAGTCGCGCATCGCCGAGCGTGCCGCTGACCCAGACGTCGTCGCCCGCCTTCGCGCCGGAGCGCAGCAGGGCGCCGCCGGCGGGCACTTCGCCGAACACCGTGATGCAGATGTTGAGCGGCCCGCGCGTGGTGTCGCCGCCGACCAGCTCGCAGTTGTGCAGGTGCGCCAGCGCGAAGAGGCCGCGCGAAAAGCCGGAGAGCCACTGTTCATCGACCGCCGGCAGCGCGAGCGCGAGCGTGAACGCGAGTGGTTTCGCGCCGCAGGCCGCGAGGTCGCTGAGATTGACCGCCAGCGCCTTGTGGCCGAGCCGCTCGGCGTCGACCGTGGAGAGAAAGTGCCGGCCTTCGACCAGCATGTCGGAAGAGACCGCGAGCTGCATGCCCGCGGCCGGCGCCAGCAGCGCGCAGTCGTCGCCCACGCCCAGCGGCGAGCGCTTTGCGGGGCGCCTGAAGTAGCGCTCGATGAGGTCGAATTCGCCCATGCTCATGTCGACCTCACGGCGCCGCGTTCCGGAAGCGCAGCGCCGACTGCCGCACCGTCTCGGCCAGCAGCTTCTCCTTGCCTTGCCGCTCGCGCAGCCAACGCGCGTCGTTGCGATTGGCCTCCACGCTGGTGCGCAGCGCCGCCAGGGCCTGCGTGGCGTTGAGCGCCTCGCTGTGCCATTCGAGTTGGGTCATGGTCATCAGGATATGGTCGCGCAGCGGCATGTGCTCGCCGCTCGCGGGATCGACGTAGACCGCATCGAGCCCGAAGCGGCAGGCCTGGAAGCGGTTGTAGGTGTAGACGAGGTAGTCGTCCTCCACCGGCGTGAAGGGCTGCTCCTGCAGGAACCACGCGGCGAGCGACTGCACGTAGCCCGCCAGCGCGGCGGCGCGCTCGACGGTCAGCGGCGTGTCGAAGACGCGGATCTCGATGGTGCCGAATTCGGGCTTCGGGCGGATGTCCCAGTAGAAGTCCTTCATGCTGCGCACCACGCCGGTCCGCGTCATGCGCATGAAGTAGTTCTCGAACTCCTTCCACGACAGCGTGAACGGCGCGCGGCCCGACAGCGGAAACGCGAACACCGAGTTGAGCCGCGCGGAATCGAACTGCGTGTCCTGCCCCTGCACGAAGGGCGAGGACGCCGACAGCGCGATGAAGTGCGGGATGTAGCGCGACATGCGATGCAGCATCAGGAGCGCCGCATCGGCATCGGGGCAGCCGATGTGCACGTGCTGGCCGAAGATGGTGAACTGCTTCGACAGATAGCCGTAGAGCTCGGACAGCTCGCGAAAGCGCGGCTTGTCGTAGATGCGCCGCTCGTGCCACTGCTGGAAGGCATGCGTGCCGCCGCCGACCACCGCGATGTTGAGCTTGTCGGCGTTGCGCACCAGCGCGTCGCGGATCGGCGTGAGCTGCGCGAGCACGTCCTCTGCCGAATGGCACACGCCGGTGGAGATCTCGATCATGCTGGAGGTCATCTCCGGCACCACGCTGCCCGGAAGCTGCGTCTGCGCCATGAGCCGCAGCATGTCCTCGGCATAGGGCGCGAGGTCGTAGTCGTGCGTGTTGACCAGTTGCAGCTCGAGCTCGACGCCGAGCGAGAGCGCGACCGACTTGTTGAAGCGCTCCATGTGCACCACGCGCCGGTTCGGCGTCGAGGGCATGTCGTCCGCGTTCGACGGCGGAGGCGGCGGCGTGCGCAGGCTCATATCGGCCCCCACGCTCGGCACTGCGTGTCCTCGCTGCCCCCCGAGGGGGCTTGAGCTTGCTGGGGGCGGCCCGGCGCTGCGCTCATCGTTGCGTGTCCTCCACGGCGCGGAAGGCCTCGGGAAACCAGGGTTTGGAACTCTCGCCAGCGCCGTGGATGGCGATCGTCGCGATCACCGCGCCGAGCACTTCCATCAGCAGGATCGCCGGCAGCGTGATCTGCGTGATCATCGCACCCAGGAGCGGCGAAGCGGTCACGAAAGCCGACGCGATCAGGAGGGCGATCGAGGACAGCGGCGACATCGCGCAGCCCACCCACAGGGCCTGCTTCCAGCTGGCGCCACTGCCCGGATTGGCGATCGCCACGCCGGCGATCTTGGCGAAGGCGCGCACGCCGATCATCGCCAGCACCATGCCCGCGACCGGCAGGCTCCAGTCGGCCTGCGCAGCCACGGTGGAGACGAGCACGAACATCATCATCGTGATCAGCGTGGCGGCGGTGCCGAGCTGGCGCGGCCACGTCCACGGCTTGGGGTTGAGCGCCTTCAGCAGCACCCCGCCGATGAGCGCCGCGAGCGGCGCGGAGCCGCCGAAGTGCGCCGCCAGCGCCGCGCCCGCGGCGATGATCGCGAGCAGCAGGATCGAGGTGTTCTCGCTGGTCGGGCTCATCACGCGCAGCGCCGAGCGCAGCGACAGCGCCATCAGCGCGCCGACCACGAAGGACATGCCGAGCACCACGAGCACCGGCTGCAGCTTCTGGATGAGTCCGAGCGGCGCATGCTCGATCAGCCCGGCCTGCGCATAGCCGAGCGCCAGCGCGTAGAAGGTGTTGAGCGTCGCGAGCGTCATCGCGCGTTCGGTCACCGGGCCCGAGGCGCGCGTGTCGATCACCACGCGCGTCAGCACCGCGGGCGAGGCGACGATCGCGATCAGCGCGACCGGGTTGGCCACCGGGTCGGGCACGTCGAGCCAGTGCAGCGTCCAGAAGACCCCGAAATAGGTCAGCGCCGATTCGAGGATGCTCTGCACCAGGATCATCGGGTTGTGGCGGAACCAGCGCAGCGGCAGGCGGCCGCCCGCCTCGAACAGCACGATCGCCACGCCGAGCTCGACCAGGAACAGGCTGATGCCCTGCAAGGGCCAGATCGCGCCTTCGAAGCCGGCGAAGCCCACCACGGTGCCGACGATCGAATAGCCGAGCACCTTCGGCATGCCGATGTAGCGCTGAACGAGGTGGCCGGCCGCTGCCGCGGCGGCCAGCAACAGGGCCCACAGGACCGTGGGCAGGCCGGCGGAAGGTCGGACCCACTCGGCCCAGAAACCCAGCAGATCACTGGTGAAGATAGACGTCATCAACCTGACTCGGCGGCGCAGGCCGCGAAACATCCAGAGCGCACGAGGGCGTTCATGGAGAAAGAAGAAACGTGCTTCAGTGCAGCACGCGCGGGGTGGGCATGCCGCCCCCCGCATCGGCTTCCAGCACGAACATGGGAATGGGCACGTCGAAGCGCTCCGCCCGTTCCGTCACGATGAAGAAACTGCCGTGCATGGTACCGGTCGATGCCTGCAGCCGGCAGCCGCTGGTGTAGCGGAAGGTCTCGCCGGGCGCGAGCAGCGGCTGCTGCCCGATCACGCCGAGGCCGGCGACCTCCTGCGTGTGGCCTGCGGCGTCCTGGATGAACCAGTGTCGGGCAATGACCTGCGCCGCCTGCCGGCCGTTGTTGGTGATCGTCACCGCATAGGCGAAGGTGTACACGCCGTCTTCGGGCGAAGACTGGTCGGGCAGGAATCGGGGCTCGACCTGCACGGTCATCGGGAAGCTGGACATCCCAAGCATCCTACATCGCCCCCGAGCTCCGGCATTGCGTCTCCTCGCGGCCAAGCTGCGACAATTCGCCCCCATGAGCAGCCCGTTCCGCATCGCCCCCTCCATTCTCTCGGCCGATTTCGCGCGCCTCGGCGCCGAAGTGAGCGACGTCATCGCCGCCGGCGCCGACTGGATCCATTTCGACGTGATGGACAACCATTACGTGCCGAACCTGACCTTCGGGCCCATGGTCTGCCAGGCGCTCAAGCCGCACGCAAAGGCGCCCGACGGCACGCCGGTGCCTATCGACGTCCACCTGATGATCGAGCCCGTCGATGCGCTCGCCGCGGCCTTCGCGCAGGCCGGTGCCGACTACATCAGCTTCCATCCCGACGCCTCGCCGCACATGCACCGCAGCATCCAGGCGATCAAATCGGCCGGCTGCAAGGCCGGGCTGGTGTTCAATCCCGGCGCGGGGCTCGAGGCGCTCGACTGGGTGATCGAAGAGATCGACCTGATCCTCATCATGAGCGTGAACCCCGGTTTCGGCGGCCAGAGCTTCATCGATTCCGCGCTGCGCAAGATCGAACTCGCGCGCAAGCGCATCGATGAAACCGGCCGCGACATCCGCCTCGAAGTCGATGGCGGCATCAAGACCGACAACATCGCGCGCGTGGCGAGCGCCGGCGCGGACACTTTCGTGGCCGGCAGCGCCATCTTCAACGCCAAGGACTACAAGGGCGTGATCACGGCGATGCGAGAGCAGCTCGACGCCTCGCTCAAGGCCTGAGCCTGCCCCGCGCCTCGTTCGCGCCATCGCGGGAAACACGGTAGGACCGTCCTCTGCCCCGTTGTAGGATGGCCGGCTGATGACCGACTCCACCGCCGCACTCACCGCCAACGATACGCTCCGCATCCACGCCTTCGGCGCGATCGAATCCGGCCCGAAGCTCATCGTGCTCGGCGGCGTCCATGGCGACGAGACTTGCGGCACCGCGGGCATCGAGCGCGCAGTGGCCGAACTCGATTCGGGCGCGTTGCGCCTGCTGCGCGGGCAAGTCACGATGGTGCCGGTCGCCAATCCGCTCGCGCGCCGGCGCCTGCGGCGCGAAGGCGAGCGCAATCTCAACCGGCTCTTCGAGCCCACCGCGCCGGGCCGGGCGCCGGCCGACTACGAGGCCCGCATCACCGACCTGCTGTGCCCGCTGCTCGACCGGCACGAGGTGCTGCTCGACCTCCATTCCTTCCAGAGCGCCGGTGAGGCCTTCGCGATGATCGGCCCGCGCGACAACCAGGGCACGCTGGAGCCCTTCGCGCGTGCCTTCGAGGAAGGCCAGCTCGCGCTGCACCTGCGCACGCCGCGCGTGGTCGAGGGCTGGCTCGACATCTACGCCGCCGGCGTCGCGCAACGCGCGGGCGGCAAGCCGGTCGATCCCGTGGAGGTGGCTTTCGGCAAGGGCACCAACGAATACATGCGAAGCCGCGGCGGCTACGGCGTCACGCTCGAATGCGGCCAGCACGAGGATCCGGCCGCGCCCGGCGTGGCCTACCAGGCGATTCTCTCGGCGCTGCGCCTGCTCGGCATGATCGCGCCCGATCCGGGCGCGGCCGCGCCGCCGAAGCCTTCGCTGCTGCGCCTCGTCAGCGTGGTCGATCGCTTCCACGAAGAAGACCAGTTCGTGCGCGAATGGGCCACCTTCGACCCCGTCTCGCGCGGCGATCCGATTGCGGTGCGCGAGGACGGCAGCATGGTCTACGCGGAGCGCGACGGCTTCATCGTGTTCCCGAACGCGGAGGCGTTGGCGGGGACCGAGTGGTTCTACTTCGCGGTGGACAGCGACAGGGATCTGACGCGGCCGAGCCGCTAGGCCTGCCGGACGCCTACTGCAGCGAGATCGCCGTGCTCGTGGGCGAGGCATCGAAGACGAGCGTCGAGGGCCAGGGCTGCCAGGAGACGCCCAGCACCGCCGGCGCATTGGGATCGCCCCGTCTGGCGAAGGCGCCCAGGCTCTTCATCATCGCGTTGGACAGGTCGAGACGGCCCGGCTTGTTGGCCGTCGAGTTCGCGATGTTCGAGAACAGCGACGGCCCGAAATTGCCGAAGATGAAGGGCAGGTCGAAGGCATGCGCGGCGCCATAGATGTCGTTCCACGGCGCCGGCTCCTCGTCCCAGTCGAAGCGGTAGTACCAGACCTCGTTCTGCTGCGCCTTGAGTGCGTTGAGCACGTTGTCGCGGCTCGCGATGAAGAAGATCTGGTTGAGCAGGTCCGTCCTCGCGTTGAAGCCCGTGACCGGTGTCGTCACCGGAAGGTAGACCGCCGGGATCCACTGCTGGATGGTGATCGTCGGCGGGGCGTCGGGGTTGTAGCCGAACTGCGTCGAGAACAGCGTGGCATCGCTCACCAGCCGGCCGCTCACGCCGCCGAGCGCAGGCGACAGCGCGAGGAAGGTGGGGAACAGCTTGGCCTCGTCGCGGGTGTTCCCCGCCAGGACCGGTACCCGCAGGTAGTTGCCGGCCTGGATCGCGGCGATCGGATTGACCGGCACCACGATGCCGTCGGGAATCGGGCCCGAGCCCGCCAGTCCGAGCGGCGCGAGCCGGGTCAGCAGCGTGGAGAGCAGCGTGGCCGGGCTCTTCGAGCGCAGATAGGCCGCGATCTGCGCCGGCGTCTGGCTGGCCACGTAGGCTGCGGCGGACGCGGCATCGGTGGCGAGGCCGTCGGCGATGAGCTGATTGGCGAGCAAGGCGCTGCCCTGGGCGGCATAGACCGATTGCGGATTGAGCGTCGGAATGCGCCCCGGCGCCAGATTGGCCGCCAGCGAGATGCCGCCGCTGAGCGGCACCAGGCGGTGGAAGAGCGGCTGACGGGCGCTCGTCACCAGCGGGGAGGTCTGCAGCGCATAGACGTTGATGGCGCCCGCTGACTGGCCCATCAAGGTGATGTTGCGCGGATTGCCCCCGAACGCCTCGATATTGCCGCCAACGAATTCGAGCGCCTTGACGATGTCGAGCAGCGCGAAGTTGCCCGAGTCGCCCACGCCGTTGGTGCCGGACTTGAACTGCGGCAGATCGAGGAAGCCGAAGATGCCGAGCCGGTAGTTCACGGTCACCACGACGGCATTCGCGGCCTTGGCGAGCGCGGCCCCGTCGTAGACCGGGTCCGCGGTGTAGCCCGACACGTCGCTGCCGCCATGAACGAAGACGATCACCGGCAGGCCGTCGCCGTTGCCCTCGTCCTGCCCCTGGTCGTTGTCCCTGTTGCCGCCCTGGCGCTTGTCCCTGGCCGGACGCCAGATGTTGAGGTACAGGCAGTCCTCGCTGCCCACCGCCTGGTTCAGCGTGGTGCCGATCGTCGCGTCGTAGCGGTTGTTGGCGCCGGGGCCGTAGATGCGGCCGTACTGCGCGCACGCGTTGGCGAACTGCTGGGTGGCCTTGGGCTGGCGCCACCGGTCCGGGTCGACCGGCGCCTTCCAGCGCAGGTCGCCGACCGGTGGCTTCGCGAAGGGCACGCCCTTCCAGGCCAGGGTCCCCGAGCGATCCGAATCGTCGATGCCGACGACCGTCCCGAAGCGCGTTTCGCGCTCGACGTCCGCGTTGCCGTGCGCCCAGCACGGCGTCTGAGAAAGAAGCGCGACACACCCCGCCACCAAGCCGGCCTTGAGCATCATGGTCTTGTCCCCTCCAGAAGGGCGCAACGGTAAGGGCTCGCGGGTGGAGGGGGCTACGGGGGGAAACCCGACTCGCTTCGATCAGCAGTCCAAATCCCTTTAAACAGACCTCAGCGATTGCGCGCATTACAATTCGGCTTTCAGTAAGGAGGCCTCGATGACAGAGTCCACCATCACCGTCAAGGGCCAAACCACGGTTCCCGCCGAGGTGAGAGCTTTGGTGCATGCCAAGCCTGGAACCCGGCTGGTCTGGTCCGTGATGCCGGATGGCACCATCATCGTTCGGGCCAAGACCAAGTCCATCCTCGACATGGGCGGCATGCTGAAAGCCCGGAAGGGCAAGCGCGTTGGCGTCGAGGAAATGAACCCCTGGCGCTGATGCCGGCGCTCGATACCAACGTCCTGATCCGCTACGTCGTGCAGGACGATGAAGCGCAGTTGGCCGCGGCTCGCCGACTCATTCGCAAGTGCGTAGCCAATGGAGAAACGCTTTTCGTGCCGGTGACGGTCACGCTCGAGATCGAGTGGGTTCTGCGCGCCAGTTTCGGATACCCCAAGGACGAAGTGATGGGGGCCTTGTCAAGCCTGTTTTCGGCGGCCGAACTGAGCTTCGAGTCGGAGCGTGCCCTTGAAGTGGCACTGCAGCTGTACCGCAACGGCACGGCCGACTTTGCCGACTGCCTGCACATCGCTCTGGCGGCACAGGCCGGCGAGTCGCCGTTGTGGACCTTCGACAGACGCGCGGCCAAGCTCGGCGGCGCGCAGATGATGGGGCGTTGACTTTGGTGAGGACCCTCAGCCGCGCTTGGTCGCAATCAACGGCTTCACGTTCGGTGCCTGCACGCGCGGCCGGCTGTCCTCGACCGCGGTGAGCGCCTCCACCTGCTGCATGCTCGCGAGGCTGCGCCGCGTGAGGTCCTGGTAGGTCTTCGTGCCTTCGAGCTTCCAGGCGATTTCCTGATCGCTCAGTTCGCGGATCACCTTCGCGGGCATGCCCGCGGCGAGCGAGCGCGGCGGGATCTTCTTGCCGGCGGGCACGAAGGCGCAGGCCGCGAGGATCGCGGCTTCGCCCACTTCGGCTTCGTCCATCACGACCGCGTTCATGCCCACCAGCGCATTGCGCCGCACGATGCAGCTGTGCAGCACCGCGCCGTGGCCGATGTGGCCGTTCTCCTCCACCACCGTGTCCTGCTGCGGAAAGCCGTGGACCACGCAGGTGTCCTGCAGGTTGGAGCCGCGTTTGAGCTCGATGCGGCCGAAGTCGCCGCGCAGCACGGCGCACGGGCCGACGTAGCACTCGGGCCCCACGATGACGTCGCCGATCAGCACGGCGGTGGGGTGCACGTAGGCGCTCGGGTCGATGACCGGCACCACGCCTTCGATGGAATAGCAGGGCAAGGTTGTCTCCTGTTGGCGGGGCTGTTACGGGCTGTTTCCAGCCAAGGGTTAACCCTGCGCAAGTTTGACTTGCATCAGGATTGGTGATGATCTTATGATTCACCGACCGGTCGGTCAACAATACTTTTGACACAGATCAAGACCCGCCCGGCGCCCGAATCCCGTTCCCACGACTGGAGACACAGCTTGTCCGACGCACTCGTCCTCGCCTCGCAGGACGGCCCGGTTCTGACGCTCACGCTCAACCGGCCCGCCGCGCTCAACAGTTTCAATGGCGCCATGCATGAAGAGCTTCGCGCCGCGCTCGATGCCGCGGCGGCGGATGCCGCCGTGCGCTGCCTGGTCCTCACCGGCGCCGGCCGCGGCTTCTGCGCCGGGCAGGATCTGGCCGATCCGATGGTCGCGCCGTCGCCCGCCGGCGAGCCGCCCAAGGACCTGAGCCGCGCCATCGCGCTGCACTACACGCCGCTCGTGAAGCGCATCAAGTCGATGCCGGTGCCGGTGATCGCGGCGGTCAACGGCGTGGCGGCCGGTGCGGGCGCGAACCTCGCGCTCAACTGCGATCTGGTGCTGGCCGCGCAATCGGCCAGCTTCATCCAGGCCTTCGCGAAGATCGGCCTCGTGCCCGACACCGGCGGCACCTGGCTGCTGCCGCGCATCGTCGGCCGCGCCCGCGCGCTGGGCCTCGCGATGCTGGGCGACAAGCTTTCCGCCGCCGAAGCCGAACGCATAGGCCTCGTCTGGAAGTGCGTCGACGACGCCGCGCTCGCCGAGGACGCCCGCAAGCTCGCGGAGCGCCTCGCCGCCATGCCCGTGAAGGCGCTGGCCGCCACGCGCGCCGCCATCGATGCCGCGCAGCACTTCACGCTCGACCAGGCGCTCGATCACGAAGCCGCGCTGCAGGCCGAGCTGGGCCGCGCGCACGACTACCTCGAAGGCGTGGCGGCGTTCGGCGCGAAGCGCGCTCCCCGATTCACCGACCGCTGATCCCCACGATGACCACTGAACACACTCCGCAGCAGACCGCCGACCTGGTCCGCGAACGCATGTTCGCCAACGACCGCGCCGCCCGCAGCCTCGGCATGGAAGTCACCGAAACCACGCCCGGCAAGGCGACCGTCACCATGACCGTGCGCCAGAACATGCTCAACGGCCACGACATCTGCCACGGCGGCCTGATCACCACGCTCGCCGACACCGCCTTCGCCTACGCCTGCAATTCGTACAACGAACTCACCGTGGCCTCCGGCTTCTCGATGGACCTGATGGCGCCGGGCCGCGAAGGCGACGTGCTCACCGCATGCGCGTTCGAAGTCTCGAAGGCCGGCCGCACCGGCGTCTACGACTGCGACATCACCAACCAGCGCAACGAGCGCATCGCGGTCTTCCGCGGCCGTTCCTACACCCTCAAAGGCAAGCCGGCCGTCGCCGCGTGAGCCGCCACCAGGAGACATCCATGCTCATGCCCGTGAAGCAACCCCGCCCCGGCGAGCTCGAAGCGATCGAGACCGCGAGCCGCGACCAGATCCAGTCGCTGCAAATCCAGCGCCTGCGCTGGACCCTCCAGCACGCCTACGACAACGTGCCGCACTACCGCAAGGCCTTCGACGACAAGGGCGTGCATCCGAGCGACCTGAAGCAGCTCGGCGACCTCTCGAAGTACCCGTTCACGACCAAGAAGGACCTGCGCGACAACTATCCCTTCGGCCTCTTCGCGGTGCCGCGCGAGAAGGTGTCGCGCATCCATGCGTCGTCGGGCACCACGGGCAAGCCCACGGTGGTGGGCTACACCCGCAGCGACATCGACACCTGGGCCACGCTGGTCGCGCGCTCGATCCGCGCCGCCGGCGGCCGCGCCGGCGACATGGTGCATGTGGCCTACGGCTACGGCCTCTTCACCGGCGGCCTCGGCGCGCACTACGGCGCCGAGAAGCTCGGTTGCACGGTGGTGCCGATGTCCGGCGGCCAGACCGAGAAGCAGGTGCAGCTGATCCGCGACTTCAAGCCCGACATCATCATGGTCACGCCGAGCTACATGCAGGTGATCGTGGAAGAGTTCGTGCGCCAGGGCCTTGACCCGCGCGAAAGCTCGCTCAAGGTCGGCATCTTCGGCGCCGAGCCGTGGACCGAGGCCATGCGCCACGAGATCGAAGGCAAGGCCGGCATCGACGCGGTCGACATCTATGGCCTCTCCGAAGTGATGGGCCCGGGCGTGGCGAGCGAATGCATCGAGACCAAGGACGGCCCGGTGATCTGGGAGGACCACTTCTATCCCGAGATCATCGACCCCGAGACCGGCGAAGTGCTGCCCGAGGGCTCGGAAGGCGAACTGGTCTTCACCTCGCTCACCAAGGAAGCGCTGCCGATCATCCGCTACCGCACGCGCGATCTCACGCGCCTGCTCACGCCCACCGCGCGCTCGTTCCGCCGCATGGGCAAGATCGTCGGCCGATCGGACGACATGCTGATCATCCGCGGCGTCAACGTCTTCCCGACGCAGATCGAGGAAATCGTGCTGCAGCACGCCAAGCTTTCCGGCCAGTACCAGATCAACGTCAGCCGCTCCGGCCTGCTCGACGAAGTGGAAGTGCGCTGCGAGCTGCAGCCGGCCGCTGCGTCGGCCGTCGATGCCGCCGAGCTGCGCGAGATCGCGGGCTGGCTGCAGCACCGCATCAAGACGCTGGTCGGCATCAGCACGCGCGTGCAGGTGCTCGCGCCGGACTCGATCGAACGCACGCTCACGGGCAAGGCCAAGCGCGTGAATGACCAGCGTCCGAAGTGACGCTGATCGACTGAACAAACCGAAAGGATCGCCATGTACACGCAAGCCATGGACACGATGGGCAAGGACCCCGCGGACGGCAAGAAGGCCGTGCGCTCGGCCGAGGAAATGCAGCTCGAGGAGCGCTTCGACGCGCGCATCGACGCCGGCGATTTCATCGAGGCCAAGGACTGGATGCCCGAGCATTACCGCAAGACGCTGCTGCGCCAGATCAGCCAGCACGCGCATTCCGAGATCGTCGGCATGCTGCCCGAAGGCAACTGGGTCACGCGCGCGCCGACGCTCAAGCGCAAGGCGATCCTGCTGGCCAAGATCCAGGACGAAGCGGGCCACGGGCTCTATCTCTACTCGGCGGCCGAAACGCTCGGCACTTCGCGCGACCAGATGCTGGAGGCACTGCACACCGGCCGCGCCAAGTACAGCTCGATCTTCAACTACCCGACGCTGAACTGGGCCGACATGGGCACCATCGGCTGGCTGGTCGACGGCGCCGCGATCATGAACCAGGTGCCGATCTGCCGCTGCTCCTACGCGCCGTATGCGCGCGCCATGATCCGCATCTGCCGCGAGGAAAGCTTCCACCAGCGCCAGGGCTTCGAGGCGCTGCTCACGATGATGCAGCAAGGCACCGAGGCGCAGAAGGCGATGGTGCAGGACGCGGTCGACCGCTGGTGGTGGCCGTCGATCATGATGTTCGGCCCGCCGGACGACCAGTCGCCCAACTCGGCGCAATCGATGCGCTGGGGCATCAAGCGCATCTCCAACGACGAGCTGCGCGCCAAGTTCATCGACGCCACGGTCGAACAGGCCAAGGTGCTCGGCGTCACGCTGCCCGACCCGGACCTCAAGTGGAACGAGGAACGCCAGCACTACGACCACGGCCCGATCGACTGGAGCGAGTTCTGGCGCGTCATCGGCGGCGACGGCCCGTGCAACCGCGAACGCCTCGGCGCGCGCGTCAAGGCATGGGACGACGGCGCCTGGGTGCGCGAAGCGGCGCTCGCCCATGCCGCCAAGCGCGCCGTGCCCGAACCCCTCGCCGCCTGACCCACGATCCAAGGAATACGACCATGAGCAACCCGAACCCGTCGAACACCGCCACCGAATGGCCGCTGTGGGAAGTCTTCGTCCGCAGCCGCTCCGGCCTCGACCACAAGCATTGCGGCAGCCTGCACGCCGCCGACCCGAAGATGGCGATCCAGATGGCCCGCGACGTCTACACGCGCCGCCAGGAAGGCACCAGCGTGTGGGTGGTGCGCTCCGACCAGATCGTCGCCAGCGACCCGGCCGACAAGGACATGTACTTCGATCCGATGGAAGACAAGGTCTATCGCCACCCGACCTTCTACAAGCTGCCGGGTTCGGTGGACCACATGTAAGGTGGCCGAGATGCAAGGTTCCATCGACATTCAACTCACACCTGCCGTGCAGTATTTGCTGCGCATCGGCGACACCTGCCTGATCCATGCGCAGCGCCTCTCCGAATGGTCCGGCCACGCGCCGATCCTGGAGGAAGACATCGCCATGTCGAACATGGCGCTCGACCTCATCGGCCAGTCCCGCGCAGTGCTCACGCTCGCGGGCCAGCTCGAAGGCCGCGGGCATGACGAGGACCAGCTCGCCTTCCTGCGCCAGGAGAAGGACTTCCGCAACCTCACGATGGTCGAGCTGCCGCGCGGCGACTTCGCCTTCACGGTGATGCGCAACGCGATGATGGCCACGCTCATGAAGCTGCTGTGGGAGCGCCTGCACGACTCCAGCAACGCCGACCTCGCCGCGATCGCCGGCAAGGCGGTCAAGGAAGCGCGCTACCACCAGCAGCATGCGGCCGACTGGGTCGTGCGCCTCGGCGACAGCACCGACGAAGCGCGCCAGCGCATCGAGCGCGCCCTGCGCGAGCTGTGGCTCTACGTACCCGAGCTCTTCGAGTCCGATGCGATCGACGAAGCCGCGAGCGCCGACGGCATCGGCCCGCGCTGGTCCGACCTGCAGGCCAAGTGGCTCGAAGAGATGAACGCCATCCTCGACGAAGCCACGCTGAAGCGCCCGGACGATGCAGCCTTCCGCAGCACCGGCAAGCGCGGCGTGCACAGCGAGCACATGGGCTATATCCTCGCCGAGATGCAGTACCTGCAACGCGCCTACCCCGGGGGCGTGTGGTGAACACCGAGGCCGCCATGGCAAAGCGCAGCGAACAGGCCTGGGACGTGCTCGGGGCGGTGCTCGACCCCGAGGTGCCGGCGCTATCGGTGCGCGACCTCGGGATCGTGCGCGACGTGGTCGAGCACGACGACGGGCTCGAAGTGGTGCTCACGCCGACCTATTCCGGCTGCCCGGCGACCGAAGTCATCGAGCATGACGTGCTCGCCGCGATCGAGAAGGCCGGCCTCGGGCCGGCCTACGTGACCCTGCAGCGCGCACCGGCCTGGACCACCGACTGGATCAGCGCCGAAGGCCGCCGCAAGCTCTTCGAATACGGCATCGCGCCGCCCGGTCCCGCGCCCGACGGCGCAGTGCCGATCCGCATCTTCGGCCGCAAGGCCGATGCAGTGACCTGCCCGCGTTGTGGCAGCAAGAACACGGAGCGTCTCTCCGCGTTCGGCTCCACGGCCTGCAAGTCCATGTATCGCTGCATCTCTTGCCGCGAGCCTTTCGAACATTTCAAGCCGATCTGAAGCGGCGGAGAGTCCCATGAGCGTCATGTTCCATCCCCTGCGCGTGCGCCAGATCGCACCCGACACCGACGAAGCAGTGATCGTCTCCTTCGACGTGCCCCCCGACCTGCGTGAAGTCTTCGGCTTCACGCAGGGCCAGTACCTCACCCTGCGCAAGGACATCGACGGGCAGGACCTGCGCCGCTCGTACTCGATCTGCGCCGGTATCGACGACGGCGAGCTGCGCGTCGGCGTGCGCAAGGTCAAGGGCGGCACCTTCTCGAAATGGATCAACGAGAAGCTGCAGCCCGGCGACACCATCAACGTGATGGCGCCGCAAGGCCGCTTCTTCGTGCCGATCGAGCCGGATGGGAAGCGCCACCACGTCGGCATCGTCGGCGGCAGCGGCATCACGCCGATCCTGTCGATCATGAAGACGGTGCTCGCACGCGAGCCGAACTCGCGCTTCACGCTGATCTACGGCAACCGCAAGCTGCAGTCCACGATGTTCAAGGAAGAACTCGAGGACCTGAAGAACCGCTACATGACGCGCCTGGTGCTGCACCATGTGTTCTCGGGTGAGCCGACCGATGCGCCGCTCAATATGGGCCGCATGAGCCGCGAGAAGCTCGGCGAGTTCCTCGCCAGCGTGGTGCCGGCCGGCAGCATCGACCACGCCTACATCTGCGGCCCGTTCCAGATGAACGACGAGGCCGAGGCCGCATTGCTCGCGGCCGGCGTGCCGGAAGAGCGCATCCACATCGAACGCTTCGGCGTCGCGACGCCCGAAGGCGCACCGGTGGGCGCGGTGATCCACGAGGCCAAGCCCGGCGATGCCGAGGTCGCGAAGATCGTCATCATCCGCGACGGCCTGCAGCGCGAGATCGAGTTCCGCAAGGACCAGCCGAGCATCCTCGACTGCGCATCGGCCTCGGGCCTCGAAGTGCCGTTCTCGTGCACCTCGGGCGTGTGCGGCACCTGCCGCGCGAAGCTCGTCGAAGGCGAGGTGCGAATGGAGCGAAACTTCGCACTCGACAAGAACGAGGTCGCGGCCGGCTTCGTCCTGACCTGCCAGGCCCATCCATTGACAGAGAAGGTGGTCCTCTCATTCGACGAACGATAGAACAAGGAACCCCATGGCCCGTGGACGCTCACCCGGTTACGACGATCAGCGCGAGATGATCCTGGAGCATGCCGCGCAGCTCTTCGCCAACCGCGGCTATTCCGCCACCTCGATGAACCAGGTGGCGGAAGCGTGCGGCTTTTCCAAGGCCTTGCTCTATCACTACTACCGCGACAAGTACAGCCTGCTCATCAGCATCGCCGAGAACCATGTCTCGCGGCTCGAAGGACTCGTGACCGATGTCGAGGCGCAGAAGCTCGCGCCGGAAGCGCGCCTGCGCGAGCTCATCCGCCGCTTCGTGCAGGAATATGCCGGTGCGCGGCATGCGCATCGGGTGCTGACCGAG
Source organism: Variovorax sp. HW608 (assembly GCF_900090195.1). NCBI lineage: Bacteria > Pseudomonadati > Pseudomonadota > Betaproteobacteria > Burkholderiales > Comamonadaceae > Variovorax > Variovorax sp. HW608. The sequence goes on along the minus strand of NZ_LT607803.1, from coordinate 7,381,084 downwards.
GACGTGAAGTTCATGGAGCCGGACGACCGCGAGCGCGTGCTCGATACGCAGCGCAAGGTGGTGTCGGGCTTCGCGCGCGCGGTGACCGAACTGCGGCCCGACCTGCAGGGCGCCGCGCTCGCCAAGCCGCTGACCATGCTGCTGTTCGGCATGATCAACTGGATGTTCATCTGGATGCGGCCCGATGGCGAGCTCGACTACGACGCCATGGCCCCGGTGGTGGCCGATCTCTTTCTCGGGGGTCTTCCCGGCGTGAAGATTCCCCAGCGCATCGTGCACGTGGACGCATAGAAGCCAGCTCACTTTTTCATCAACCACCAAAACGGAGACATGCTCATGAAACACCTCAAGCCCCTCGCGCTGATCGCGGCCCTGCTGGCCTCGGCGCTCGCGCACGCCGACATCAACGTCGGCGTCACCGTCTCGGCCACCGGCCCGGCTGCCTCGCTCGGCATTCCCGAGAAGAACACCATCGCGCTGATGCCCAAGACCATCGCGGGGCAGAAGATCAACTACATCCTGCTCGATGACGCCAGCGACACCACCGCGGCCGTCAACAACACGCGCAAGCTGATCTCCGAGAACAAGGTGGACGTGATCCTCGGCTCCACCACGACGCCGAACTCGCTCGCGATGATCGACGTCGCCGCCGAGAGCCAGACGCCGATGATCTCGATGGCCGCGTCGGCCCGCATCGTCGAGCCGGTGGATGCCAAGAAGCGCTGGGTCTTCAAGACGCCGCAGAACGACATCATGATGTCGCTCGCGATTGCCGAGCACATGGCCTCCAACGGCGTGAAGACGGTCGGCTTCATCGGCTTCTCCGACGCCTACGGCGAAGGCTGGTACCAGGAATTCGCCAAGGCGGCGGACCTCAAGAAGCTGAAGATCGTCAGCAACGAGCGCTATGCGCGCACCGACACCTCGGTCACCGGCCAGACGCTCAAGCTGATGTCCGCCAAGCCCGACGCGATCCTCGTCGCCGGGTCCGGCACGCCGGCCGCGCTGCCGCAGAAGAGCCTCAAGGAGCGCGGCTACACCGGCAAGCTCTACCAGACGCACGGCGTTGCCAACGCCGACTTCCTGCGCGTGGGCGGCAAGGACGTCGAAGGCACCTTCCTGCCGGCCGGCCCGGTGCTGGTCGCCGACCAGCTGCCCGCCAGCAACCCGGTGAAGAAGTCCGCGCTGGCCTATGTGGCGGCCTATGAAGCGGCGAACGGCAAGGGCTCGGTCTCGACCTTCGGCGCGCATGCCTGGGACACCGGCCTCCTGATGGCCGCGGCCGTTCCGGTCGCGCTCAAGAAGGGGCAGCCTGGCACGCCCGAGTTCCGCTCCGCGCTGCGCGATGCGCTCGAGCAGGTCAAGGAACTGCCCGGTGCGCACGGCGTGTTCAACATGACGCCCAACGATCACCTGGGCCTCGACCAGCGCGCCCGCGTGATGGTCAAGATCGAGAACGGCGCCTGGAAATACCTCCCGCCGAGCCCCTGAGTCGCATCTGATCGATTGACCAGGCCGGCAGCGGTCGCTGGGAGAGCACATGGATTTCGACATCGCCCTGTTGCTGGGGCAGGACGGCATCGTCAACGGCGCGGTCTACGGACTGATGGCGCTGGCGCTGGTGCTGGTGTTTTCCGTCACGCGGGTGATCTTCATCCCGCAGGGCGAACTGGTGGCCTTCGGCGCCTTGTCGATGGCCGCACTCAACGCCGGCCGCACGCCGGCCACGCTGTGGCTGTTGCTGGCCTTGGCGGTGGCCACGCTGGCGGTCGAAGGCTGGCGCTGGAAGCGCGGCGCGACGGTGGACTGGAAGGCCACGGCCGTCTGGACCCTCGCGTTCCCGCTCGTGGCCTGCGTGCTGGTGCTCGGCGTGCGCTCCACGTCGCTCGCGATGCAGGCGGCGACCGCGCTGGTGCTCATCACGCCGCTCGGGCCCTTGCTGTATCGGCTGGCCTACCGGCCGCTGGCGGATGCGACGGTGCTGATCCTGCTGATCGTCTCGGTGGCGCTGCACGGCGTGCTGGTCGGCCTCGGCCTGCTGTTCTTCGGCGCCGAAGGCTCGCGCACGCCGCCGTTCTCCGAAGCACGTATCGACATCGGCGGGCTCGCGATCACCGGCCAGTCGCTGGTGGTGGTCGGCGTGGCGGCGGTGCTGGTGGTCCTCATGTTCCTCTTCTTCGAACGCTCCATCGTCGGCAAGGCGCTGCGCGCGACCGCGATGAACCGTGTCGGCGCACGCCTCATGGGCATCCCGACCGACCTGTCGGGCGACCTGAGCTTCGCGCTCGCGGCGCTGATCGGTGCCGTCTCCGGCCTGCTCATCGCGCCGCTCACCACGGTGTATTACGACACTGGCTTTCTCATCGGGCTCAAGGGCTTCGTCGCGGCGATCGTCGGCGGGCTCGCGAGCTATCCCATCGCGGTGCTCGGCGCGCTGCTGGTGGGGCAGCTCGAAGCCTTCTCTTCGTTCTGGGCCAGCGCGTTCAAGGAAGTGCTCGTGTTCACCTTGATCATCCCGGTTCTTTGGTGGCGCTCCTTGCGCAGCCGCCATGTGGAGGACGAGGAATGACCCGCCGCCACCTGACCCTCCTTGGCATCGCCGCGCTGGCGCTGTGCTGGGCCTGGCTGCCCGAATTCACCGTCACGCTGTTCAGCTACATCGGCCTCTATTCGATGGTCGCGGCCGGGCTCGTGATGCTCACCGGCATCGGCGGCATGACCTCGTTCGGGCAGGCCGCGTTCGTCGCCATCGGCGCGTACGCCACGGCCTGGATCTGCACCTCGCCCGCGGCCACCGCGGCGCTGGGCGGTGTGGTGCCGGCCGGCGCGCTGCCGTGGGTCGGCCTCGCGCTGGGGCTGGTGCTGACCTTCCTCGTCGCCTGGGCGCTGGGCGCGATCACGCTCAAGCTCTCGGGCCACTACCTGCCGCTGTGCACCATCGCCTGGGGGCTGAGCCTCTATTTCCTGTTCGGCAACCTCGAATTCCTCGGCGGCCAGACCGGCATCACCGGCCTGCCGGCGCTGACGATTGCGGGCCTGTCGCTCGCCTCGCCGCGCGCGCTCGGGCCGCTGATCTGGGCGCTCTTGCTGCTGTCGCTCTGGGCGCTTCACAACCTGCTCGATTCGCGCGAAGGCCGGGCGATCCGCGCGCTGAAGTCGGGCCGCGTGATGGCCGAATCGATGGGCGTCGACACCGCGCGCTACCGCGTCAAGGTGTTCGTGCTCGCGGCGCTGCTGGCGGCGCTCTCGGGCTGGCTCTATGCGCACATGCAGCGCTTCGTCAACCCGACGCCGTTCAACCTCAACATCGGCATCGAGTACCTCTTCATGGCGGTGGTCGGCGGCGCGGGCCATCTGTGGGGCGCGGTGCTCGGCGCGACGCTCATCACGCTGGTCAAGGAACAGTTGCAGGACATCCTGCCCAAGCTGCTCGGCGCCAGCGGCAACTTCGAGGTGATCGTCTTCGGCCTCCTGATGCTTTTCGTGCTCCAGCGCTTCGCCGACGGGATCTGGCCGACGCTGGCGCGCTTCTCGGCGCGCTTCCTCAAGCCCAATCCGATCCATGCGCCGAAGGTGGCCGCATCGCTCGCGAGCCGCACGCTGCCGCCGGCCGGCACCCTGCTGCTCGAATCGGACAAGGTCACCAAGCGCTTCGGCGGCCTCGTTGCCAACAACGCGGTCGCGATGACGCTCAAGGCCGGCGAGGTGCATGCGCTGATCGGTCCGAACGGCGCGGGCAAGAGCACCTTCTTCAACATGATCTCGGGCGTGGACGACCCGACCGAAGGCGAGGTGCGGCTCATCGGCGAGACGATGAACGGCAAGCCTTCGCGCGACTACGCGGCGCGCGGCCTCGGCCGCACCTTCCAGCATGTGCGGCTGCTCGGCACCCGCAGCGTGCTGGAGAACGTCGCGCTCGGCGCGCACCGCCGCGGCCGCCAGGGGTGGATCGCATCGATGCTGCGGCTCGACCGCGCGGAGGAAGCGGCGCTGCTCGCCGAAGCACGCCGGCAGATCGAGCGCTGCGGCCTCGGCGAATACGCCGACGTGCCCGCCGCGTCGCTCGCGCTCGGCCAGCAGCGCGTGGTCGAGATCGCCCGCGCGCTCGCCGGCCAGCCGGCCGCGCTGCTGCTCGACGAGCCCGCCGCCGGCCTGCGTCACCTGGAGAAGCAGGCGCTCGCCACCTTGCTCTCGCAACTGCGTGCCGAAGGCCTGGGCATCCTGATCGTCGAACACGACATGGAATTCGTGATGAACCTCGCCGACCGCATCACGGTGCTGGAGTTCGGCACCGTCATCGCCGAAGGCACGCCCGCCGAGGTGCAGGTCAACCCCCGTGTGCTCGACGCCTACCTCGGCGGCGGCGACGAACCGATCCAGATGGCCGCATGAACCCGCTCTTCGAACTCCAGGGCTTCAGCGTCGCCTACGGCGCGGTCGAGGCGGTGCACAGCGTCGACCTGCGCGTGGACGAGGGCGAGATCGTCACCGTCATCGGGCCCAACGGCGCGGGCAAGACCACCTTGCTGTGCGCGGCGATGGGCCTCCTGCCTTCCACCGGCAGCGTCACGCTCGCCGGCGAGCGCATCGCGCGGCCCAGCGTCGAGGCGATGGTCGCGCGCGGCGTGGCGCTGGTGCCCGAGCGGCGCGAGCTGTTCGGCGAAATGCCGGTCGAGGACAACCTGCTGCTCGGCGGCTTCTACCGCTGGCGCACTGGCCGGCGCGACCAGCGCGAGCGCATGGAAGAAGTCTTCGCGATCTTCCCGCGCCTCAAGGAGCGCCGCGCGCAGCTCGCGAGCACGCTCTCGGGCGGCGAGCGCCAGATGCTCGCGATCGGCCGTGCGCTGATGGCGCGGCCGAAGCTGCTGATGCTCGACGAGCCCTCGCTCGGCCTCGCGCCGCTGATCGTGCGCGAGGTGCTGCACGTCGTCTCGTCGCTGCGCTCGCACGGCGTGTCGGTGCTGCTCGTGGAGCAGAACGCGCGCGCCGCATTGCAGGTCGCCGACCGCGGCTACGTGCTGGAAACCGGCGCGGTCGCGCTCACCGGCCCGGCGCAGGCGCTGCTGCACGACCGCCGGATCATCGACACCTACCTCGGGCTCGGCAACAAGAACGCCGCCCTCGCCTGATTCCTTCGGAGAAATTCATGACCCAGATCCTTCAGAGCTTCATCGCCGGCCGCTGGCTCGGCCAGCAGGGCGCGCAGGTGCTCCAGAGCGCCGTCAACGGCCGTCCGGTGGCGAGCACGCATGCCGAGTCCATCGACTTCGGCGAGGCGCTGCATCACGCGCGCACCGTCGGCCTCACCAATTTGCTCGCGATGGACTTCCAGCAGCGCGCACAGCGCCTGCGTGCGCTCGCCAAGTACCTCGCCGAGCACAAGGAGGAGCTCTACGCGGTCTCGGCCCACACCGGCGCGACGCGCGCCGACAGCTGGATCGACATCGAAGGCGGCGCGGGCACGCTCGCGGCCTATGCGGGCATCGGCGGCAACGAATTGCCCTCGGGCAACCTCGTGCATGAGGGCCCGCCGATCCCGCTCGGCAAGAAGGGCAGCTTCGCGGGCACGCACATCCTGGTGCCGCGCCGTGGCGTCGCGGTGCACATCAACGCCTTCAACTTCCCGATCTGGGGCCTGCTCGAAAAATGGGCGCCCAGCTTCCTCGCGGGCATGCCCTGCATCGGCAAGCCGGCGACCTCGACCAGCTACCTCACCGAAGCGCTGGTGCGGCTCATGCACCGCTCGGGCCTCCTGCCCGAGGGCAGCCTGCAGCTGGTGATCGGCAGCACCGGCGACCTGCTGGACCGGCTGGACGGCGCCGACGTGGTCACCTTCACGGGCTCCGCCGACACCGCCGCGAAGCTGCGCGTGCATCCGAACATCGTGCGGCAGTCGATCCCGTTCAACGCCGAAGCCGATTCGCTCAACTGCGCGATCCTCGCGCCCGACGTCTCGCCCGATGACGAGGAGTTCGACCTCTTCGTCAAGGAAGTGGCGCGCGAGATGACGGTCAAGTCCGGCCAGAAGTGCACCGCGATCCGCCGCGCGATCGTGCCGCGCCAGCATCTCGATGCGGTGGCCGAGCGGCTTCGCGCACGCCTTGCGAAGACCGTGGTCGGCGATCCGGCGCTCGAGAGCGTGCGCATGGGCGCGCTGGCATCGCACGCGCAGAAGGCCGACGTGGCCGAGCGCGTGCGCACGCTGATGCAGGGCGCGGAACTGGTCTACGGCGAGCGCGACGGCTTCGAACCGCAGGGCGAGGGCGTCGCCGAAGGCGCGTTCTTCTCGCCGACGCTGCTGCTCGCGCGCGACCCACTGCGCCACGACGCGGTGCACGACGTCGAGGCCTTCGGCCCGGTCAGCACGCTGATGCCCTACGACGGCATCGACGAAGCACTCGCGCTCGCGGCGCGCGGTCGCGGCAGCCTCGTCGGCACGCTGGTCACCAAGGACCCGGCGACCGCCGCCAAGGCCATTCCGGTCGCGGCGGCACATCACGGCCGCATGCTGGTGCTCGATCGCGAAGCGGCGGTCGAATCCACCGGCCATGGCTCGCCGCTGCCTTTCCTCAAGCACGGCGGCCCCGGCCGCGCGGGCGGCGGCGAAGAGCTGGGCGGCCTGCGCGCGGTCAAGCATTACCTGCAGCGCACGGCGGTGCAGGGCTCGCCGACCATGATCGCCGCGGTCACCGGCGAATACATGCGCGGCGCCAGGCTCAACGAATCCGAGGTGCATCCGTTCCGCAAGCACTTCGAGGATCTCGCGATCGGCGATTCGCTGCTCACGCACCGCCGCACGGTGAGCGAGGCCGACATCGTCGCCTTCGGCGGCATCTCGGGCGACTACTTCTACATGCACTTCGACGAGATCGCGGCCAAGGAAAGCCCCTTCGGCAAGCGCATCGCGCACGGCTATTTCGTGCTGTCGGCGGCAGCGGGGCTCTTCGTCTCGCCGGCGCCGGGGCCGGTGCTGGCCAACTACGGGCTCGACACGCTGCGCTTCGTCAAGCCGGTGGGCATCGGCGACACGATCCGCGCGCGCCTGACCTGCAAGCGCAAGATCGACCGCAACAAGAAGGACGCCAACGGCGTCGGCCAGGGCGTGGTCGCCTGGGATGTGGAAGTGAGCAACCAGGACGGCGATCTGGTCGCCAGCTACGACATTCTCACGCTGGTAGCAAAGCGCAGCTAAGCCGCGCCTTTTCAGTGCATGTTCGCCCGGCTTGCCAAGCGGGCGATCGTGAGCACAATTCCGCCGCATGGATGGACTTGTGCGCCCACGGAGGGGGATCCTTCCGATCCTCCTCGGCATCGCGGCCTGCGTGGCGTGCCTGTCGGGCCCGTCGCCCTGGGCCGCCACCCCTGAGGAAACGGCCGCGGCACCGGCCACGGCGGCCGAGGCCATTCCCGCCGCAGACATCACCGCGCGCGCCGACGGCGACGAGCACCGCATCCAGACCGCGGTGCAGCGCGCGAAGCAGGACGACGAACTCCAGCGCCTCGAAACCAGCCTCGCGCGGCTGTCGCTGTCCGTCAACCAGCTCGCGCAGCAGTCCGCCGAGCACCAGCTCGAAGACCTGCCGATCCGCCGGCTCGAAAGCCTGCAGCGGCACTGGCAGCTCTATGCGCGCGAGCTGAACGACCTGCGAACGCGCGCATCGCGCGTCGCGCGCGAGCTTTCCGAGGACGCGGCGGCGCTGACCGGAATGCGCGCGCAATGGAGCGCCACCGGCAACGATGCGCAGGCCATCGCACCGGCATTGCGCGAGCGCATCGACGAGCTGATCGCCAAGATCGAGGAGGCCGAGAAGACGGTGGCCGACCCGCTCGCCAGGTCGCTGCACCTCGGGCGCGTGGCCGGCGAACTGGCGCGGCAGGTGCGCGAAGAGGAGTCGGATGTGCAGCAGCGCATCGACGAACTGGACCGCCGCCTGCTGTCGGTGGATGCGCCGCCGCTCTGGCAAAGCACGGGGCGCGACCGCATCGCGCTGGAGCCTTTCGGTGCCGGACTGCGTCAGAGCCTGGCGATCGAATCCGCACTCGCGCGCGACCACGATGCCGCCAACGTGAACCTGCTGCGGATGCTCCTCGCGGCCGCGCTGGTCCTGTTGCCGCTCCTGCTGTGGCTGCGCGGCCGGGCGCGCCGGCTCGTGGCCGACGGGCTCGTGACGCCCGAGTCGGTCAAGCCGCTGAGCCGCCCCTGGGCTGCCTGGCTGGTGCTGGTGGCGCTGTTCGCCGTGGTGTTCGACTTCAAGGGCCCGGCGGTGCGCCAGCAGCTGTTCATGCTGCTGGCCTGGCTGCCCATGCTGCGGCTGCTGCCGTCGCGGCTGCTGGCGGCGGTCGGCCCGTGGGCCTACCTGAGCGCCGGCTTCTACCTGCTCAACATGCTGGCCTCGTTGCCGGTGAGCAATGAATTCCTCTACCGAAGCCTGCTGTTGCTGCTCGATCTCGTGATGCTCGCGACCGTGGTGGTGCTCTTCGTGCGCGCGCGCCGCGAAGTGCCTGTCGGCACCCCGGCGCACCGGCAGCCGGTGATGGTCCTGCTGCTCGGCGCGGCCGGGGTGGCGCTCAGCCTGGCCGCGGTGTCGAACCTGCTGGGCAACGTGTCGCTCGCGATCACGCTGGCCTCGGCCGTGCTCGACAGCAGCTACCTCGGGCTCGTGATGTATGCCGCGGTCACCATCGTGGTGGCGCTCGCGCAGGTGCTGTTCATCCGCCACGACGTCTCGCAGGTGGCGCAGGGCGGCCGCTCGTGGGCGCAGACCGGCGCGCAGGTCGGGCGTGCGTTGCTGACGGTCGCGTTCGTCGTGATCCTGCTGCAGTCGTTCCGGATCTACCGGCCGCTTGCGGACATGCTGTCGAGTGCGCTCAATCATGTGTTCACGCTCGGCGCGCTGTCGCTGAGCCTTGGCAACGTGGTCGCCTTCGTCGCCGCGGTCCTGGTCGCCTTCTGGGTCGCGCGGGTGATCCGGCAGGTGCTGCAGAAGGATGTGCTGCCCTCGATGTCGCTGCCGCGCGGCGTGGGCAACAGCATCTCGTCGCTGACCTACTACTTCCTCGTCACCTTCGGTCTGCTGACGGCGCTGGGCCTCCTGGGCTTTCCGGTCGGGCAGCTGGCGATCGTGTTCGGCGCGCTCGGCGTCGGTATCGGCTTCGGCCTGCAGGACGTGGTCAAGAACTTCGTGGCGGGCCTGATCCTGATGTTCGAGCGGCCGATCCGCCCGGGCGACGTGGTCGACATCGCGGGTCTCCTGGGCACGGTCAGCCACATCGGCATCCGCGCCACCATCGTCACCACCTTCGAAGGCGCGGACGTGGTGATCCCGAACGGCGTCCTGCTGGCCGACAAGCTGGTCAACTGGACGCTCAGCGGCACCCGCCGCCGCATCGAGCTCGAGGTGAACACGCGCCCCGACGTGCCGGCGGAGCGAACCATGGAGCTGCTGCAGCGTGTCGCGCGCGAACTCGAAGGCGTGTCGGTGTCGCCCGCGCCGGAAGCCTTCGTGATCGGCCTGGGCGGCGGCCTGCTGCAGATCAGCCTGCGCGCATGGACGGTGGAAGGCGTGAACTGGCTGCTGGTGCGCAGCAACCTGGCGAAGAACATCCGCACCGCGCTCGCCGAGGCGGGCATCGAATTGCCGCGGCCGCAGAGCGAGGTGCACCTGGGCGCCGGGGCGGCCGATGTGCTGGAGCGATTCGCGGACCGCCCGATCTAGCGATCCAGCCTCGGGCCTGCATCCCCCGCCCGTGCGCTCCTACATGGGCACGAGCGGGCGCAAACTACGGTCGAGCCCGGAGCACTGCACCATGCCCAAATCCAAGCCCCCCGCGCCGCGCGTCCTGTGGAAGGGCGCGATCAGCTTCGGCCTCGTCCACATTCCGGTGGCGCTCTATGCGGCCACGGTCAACCACGGCATCGACTTCGACTGGCTCGACAAGCGCACCATGGACCCGGTGGGCTACAAGCGCGTGAACAAGAAGACCGGCCGGGAGGTCGCGCGCGAGCAGATCGTGAAGGGCGTCGAGTACGAACGCGGCCAGTACGTGGTGCTGAGCAAGGATGAGATCGAGGCCGCCTACCCGAAGACGACGCAGACCGTGTCGATCGAGCGCTTCGTGCCGGCCGACAGCATTCCCTTCATCTATCTCGACCGCCCCTACTACCTCGCGCCGATCAACCGCGGCGGCAAGGTGTATGCGCTCCTGCGCGACACCCTCAAGCGCGTCGGCCGCATCGGCATCGCGCGGGTGGTGATCCAGACCAAGGAACATCTCGCGGTGCTGGTGCCGACCGGTCCGGGGCTGGTGCTGAACCTGCTGCGCTGGGGCGCCGACATCCGGCCGTGGAAGGACCTGCCGCTGCCGGCCGAAAGCCCGAAGCAGGCCGGCGTCACGGAGCGCGAGCTGAAGATGGCCGAGCAGCTCGTGAAGGACATGAGCGGCGACTGGGACCCGGCCGACTTCGAGGATTCGTTCACCGGGAAGATCCATCGGCTCATCGAGCAGAAGGTGGAAGCGGGCCAGACCGAGGAAGTCACGCAGCCCGAAGCCGCTGAGCAAGTGGAAGGCAGGCGCGGCGGCAATGTGGTGGATCTGACCGAGCTGCTGCAGCGCAGCCTGCGCAAGAATCGCGGCAAGTCCGGTGCGGATGAGGCGGGGAGCGCCGACGATGCGGATGCGGGCAGCGCTCCGGCGAAGAAGGCGCGCAAGGCGCCGGCCCGGAAGGCCGCGCGCAGGCACGTATCGGCGAAGACCGCCCCCAAGGCGGCATGACCAGCGGAAGGCAGCACCGTGGGCAAGCAAGTGGAAACCGAAGCGCTGGCGCCATACCGTCGCAAGCGCGATTTCAGGAAGACGCCGGAGCCGCACTCCGGCGGCAGCGCGCGCCGCGGCGTGCTCTCGTTCGTGGTGCAGAAGCACCATGCGAGCCGGCTGCACTACGACTTCCGGCTCGAGCTCGACGGCACGCTCAAGAGCTGGGCGGTGCCGAAGGGGCCCTGCCTCGACCCCACGGTCAAGCGCATGGCGGTGCACGTCGAAGACCACCCGATCTCGTACGCCGACTTCGAAGGCACCATCCCGCCCAGGCAGTACGGCGCGGGCACCGTGATCGTCTGGGACCGCGGGGACTGGGTGCCCGAGGGCGATGCACGCAAGGCGCTGGCCGAGGGCAAGCTCAAGTTCGAGCTGCGCGGCAAGAAGCTGCGCGGCCACTGGACGCTGGTGCGCATGCACGGCAAGGCCGGCGAGAAGCAGGAACCCTGGCTGCTCATCAAGGAACGCGATCGGCAAGCGCGCCCCATCGACGAATACGACGTGGTCGAGGCCGAGCCCGACAGCGTGCTGACCGGTCGCGACGTCGACAGCCCGCCGCCGGTGACCTACCAGCGCCAGCCCGACCCGCCAGCGGACGAAGCAGCGCCGGCGCGCAAGGCTGCCGCGAAGCCGGCCGAACCGCCGGGGCGCAAGGCGGATCTGCCCGCCACGCTCTCGCCCGAGCTCGCGACGCTGGCGACCGCGCCTCCGGCCCGCGAGGGCGACTGGCTCTACGAGCTCAAGTTCGACGGCTACCGCCTGCTCACGCGCATCGACGAGAAGGGCAAGGTCCAGTGCATCACCCGCAACGGCCATGACTGGACCTCGAAACTGCCCGCGCTGGCGAAGGCGCTGGCGAAGCTGCCGCTGCGCTCGACATGGCTGGACGGCGAGATCGTGGTCGACGACGAGCACGGCGCGCCCGACTTCCAGGCCCTGCAGAACGCCTTCGATCGCGGCTCGACCTCCTCGATCGTCTACTGGCTCTTCGACCTTCCCTTTCTCGACGGGCGCGACCTGCGAAGCGTGCCGGTGGAAGAGCGGCGCGACCTGCTCGCCACCGTGCTCGCCAGCGAACCGCAGCCGCTGCTGCGCTTCAGCGAAGCCTTCGAGGCCTCGCCGCGCGACCTGCTGGCGTCGTCGGCGCGCATCGGCTTCGAGGGCATCATCGGCAAGCGGCGCGGCTCGGGCTACGTGTCGCGCCGCTCGCCGGACTGGATCAAGCTCAAGAACCAGCGGCGGCAGGAATTCGTGATCGGCGGCTACACCGCCCCCCAGGGGTCGCGGGCGGGCTTCGGCTCGCTGCTGCTGGGCGTGTACGACGACGCGGGCGCGCTCCAGTACTGCGGCAACGTGGGCACCGGCTTCGACGCCGGCCGGCTCTCGGACATCAAGGCGCGGCTGGACAAGGTGCAAAGCGAGGAATGTCCCTTCGCCAAGCGGCCCGCCGGCGTCAAGGCTCAGTGGGTCACGCCGGTGCTGGTGTGCGAGGTCTCCTTCGGCGAATGGACGGACGACGACCGCATCCGCCACCCGGTGTTCCAGGGCCTGCGCAGCGACAAGCCCGCCCGGCAGATCCGCCGCGAGACCGCATTCGCGCCCGAGACGGAGCCGGCCGCGCCGGCCAGGGAGGGCACGCCCGCCGTGCCGAAGCAGCGCGTGACGCACGCCGACCGCGTGATCGACAAGGACAGCGGCGTCACCAAGGGCGAGCTGGTCGCCTACTACGAGCAGGTCGCCGAGCTCATCCTGCCGCACCTCAAGGGCCGCCCGGTGGCACTGGTGCGCGCGCCCGAGGGCATCGGCGGCGAGCTCTTCTTCCAGAAGCACGCGCGCAAGACCGAGCTGCCGGGCGTGAAGCTGCTCGATCCCTCGCTCGATCGCGACCACGAGCCGCTGCTGCAGATCGACAGCGTGCGCGGGCTGCTTTCCGCCGCGCAGATGAACGTGATCGAGCTGCACACCTGGAACGCGACATCGAACGCGATCGACAAGCCCGACCGCATGACCTTCGACCTCGACCCCGGCGAAGGCGTGCAGTGGGCGCAGATGCAGGAAGCCGCGCTGCTGGTGCACACGATCCTGACCGAGCTGGGGCTGGTGACCTTCCTGAAGACCAGCGGCGGCAAGGGCCTGCACGTGATGGTGCCGATCCGCCGGCAGTACGACTGGGACACGGTCAAGGGCTTCTCGCAGGCGGTGGTGCAGCACCTCGCGCGCATCATCCCGGACCGTTTCGTCGCCAAGAGCGGGCCGCGCAACCGCGTCGGCAAAATATTCGTCGACTACCTGCGCAACGGCCTCGGCGCGACCACCGTTGCCGCCTGGTCGGCACGTTCGCGTCCGGGCCTCGGCGTGTCGGTGCCGGTGGCCTGGGACGAACTGCCCGGTCTCAGCAGCGCATCGCAATGGAACGTGCGCAACATCGGCCGCCGCCTGCCCGCGGGCAACACGCCATGGGACGACATGGCCAAGAGCGCGAAGGCGCTCGGGCCGGCGATGAAGCGGCTGGGCTACGCGCCCTGAGGCTGGGCGTCGGCGGGCACCGCGACCACTTCGTCGGTCGTCACCTCGAAGCGCTCCAGCGTGCTGGCACCGAACACCATCGTGATCGGCACGTCGGCCGCATCGCGCCCGTGCGCGATCACGATGCGGCCGATGCGCGGAACGTTGTGCCGCGCGTCGAAGGTGTACCAGCGGTCGCCGAGGTAGGCTTCGAACCAGGCGCTGAAGTCCATCGGATACGGTGCGACCGGCACGCCGATATCGCCGAGGTAGCCGGTCGCATAGCGCGCCGGGATATTCAGGCAGCGGCACAGCGTGATCGCCAGGTGCGTGAAGTCGCGGCACACGCCGACCCGCTCGCGGAACACCTCCAGCGCGGTGCGCGTGGCGCGGGCGCATGCATAGTCGAAGCGCACCCGCTGGTGCACGAAATCGCAGATCGCCTGCACGCGCTGCCAGCCGGGCGCGACGTTGCCGAACAGGTTCCACGCGAGCGCCAGCAGCTCGCTGTCGACTTCGCAGTAGCGGCTCGGCAGCAGGAACTGCAGCGTGGTCGCGGGAAGCCGCGCCGGATGGTGATTGGTCGCGTGCGGATTCACCACGTCGGGCCAGCCGGTGTCGAACACCACCGCCTCGTTGCGCAGCCGGATCCTGTCCACGCCCTGCGGCACCTCGACGCGCGCGCAATGGTTGCCGAACACGTCGACATAGTGGTCGGCCTGGAGATGCGGACGGATCGTGACGCGCTCGCCGCCTTCGCCCTGGATGTCGGCGGCGCGCGAAGGGTGCACGTTCAGCATGTAGATCAGCGCCGTGGGCGAGGTGACTGCCAGTTCGATGTGAAAGCCGATGTGGATGAGCATGGTGCGAAGGCTCGATGGGGCGTGGAAGGGTCCGGCCATGCTAGGGACCGAAGCCCGCCGCCGATGAGTGGACGAACGCGCGAAGCGGCGTAGTCCAAATCCAGCGCGTGGGTTCGTCGGCCAAGTCCTACCGGCGACGCCGCGAAGCTCCCACACACCGCGGTGCGCGGCCACTACGGTCCCGGCCGCGGGGCGTGCCTATGCTTTGGAATCCATCGCGCCATCGCGGCCCGTCCGCACGCGATCCCGATCTCCGAAGAGGAACCCCGATGACGCACCCGAACAAGGCCGCGGGCCGCCGCCAGAAGACGGCCAATGGCACCGGCGCGAAGCAGGAGCAGCTCGACGCCTTCACCGCGGAGAATGCGCCGCTCGTCACCACCAACCAGGGCGTGCAGGTTCCCGACAACCACAACTCGCTGCGCGCCGGCGGGCGCGGCCCGACCTTGCTCGAAGACTTCATCCTGCGCGAGAAGATCACGCACTTCGACCACGAGCGCATCCCCGAGCGCGTGGTGCATGCGCGCGGCGCCGCGGCACATGGCTACTTCGAGGTCTACAAGTCGATGTCGCAGTTCACCTCGGCCGACTTCCTGCAGGACCCGGCGGTGAAGACACCGGTGTTCGTGCGCTTCTCGACCGTGGCCGGCTCGCGCGGCTCGGCCGACACGGTGCGCGACGTGCGCGGCTTCGCGGTCAAGTTCTACACGAACCAGGGCAACTACGACCTCGTGGGCAACAACATCCCGGTGTTCTTCATCCAGGACGCGATCAAGTTCCCCGACCTCATCCATGCGGTCAAGGCCGAGCCGCACAACGAGATCCCGCAGGCCGCGAGCGCGCACGACACCTTCTGGGACTTCGCCTCGCTGATGCCCGAGAGCACGCACATGCTGATGTGGGTCATGTCCGACCGCGCGATCCCGCGCAGCTTCCGGATGATGGAGGGCTTCGGCATCCACACCTTCCGCTTCGTCAACGCGCACGGCGAGAGCCACTTCGTCAAGTTCCACTGGAAGCCCAGGCTCGGCATCCATGGCCTGGCCTGGGACGAGGCGCAGAAGATCGCGGGCAAGGACGCCGATTTCCACCGCCGCGACCTCTGGGAAGCCATCGAGAACGGCGACTTTCCCGAATGGGAGCTGGGCGTGCAGCTCATCCCCGACGACAAGGAGCACGCCTTCGGCTTCGACCTGCTCGATCCGACCAAGCTCATCCCGGAAGAAATGGTGCCGGTGCAGCGCATCGGCCGCATGGTGCTCAACCGCAACCCGGACAACTTCTTCGCCGAGACCGAGCAGGTGGCCTTCCACCCGGGCCACCTGGTGCCGGGCATCGACTTCACGAACGACCCGCTGCTGCAGGGCCGACTCTTCTCGTACACCGACACGCAGATCTCGCGGCTCGGCGGCGCGAACTTCCACGAAATCCCCATCAACCGCGGCGTGTGCCCCTTCCACAATTTCCAGCGCGACGGCATGCACCGCATGACCATCGCGCGCGGCCAGGTGGCCTACGAACCCCACTCGCTGGTGGATGGCAAGGACTTCCGCGTCGACGGAGGCAGCGCGGGCTTCCAGTCCTTCCCCAACGAAACCCTGGAGCCGCCGAAGGTGCGCCGGCGCAGCCCGTCGTTCGACGATCACTTCACGCAGGCGCGGCTCTTCTTCAACAGCCAGAGCGCCGCCGAGAAGGAGCACATCATCGCGGCCTTCCGCTTCGAGCTCTCCAAGTGCGAGGCGCCGGCAGTGCGCCAGCGCATGGTGGACAACCTCGCGCACGTCGACGAGAAGCTCGCGCGCCGGGTGGCCGAGCCGCTCGGCATCAACCCGCCGGACGCGAAGGCGGCGGCGGGGCGCGCGGGCTTCCGCGACTACCGCATGACGATGCCCATCGAGGAATCGCCGGCGCTTCGCATGGCGGACAGCGGCGACGGTTCGATCAAGACGCGCAAGGTCGCGATCCTCGTGGCCGACGGGGTCGAGTCGGCATCGCTGCGCCCCATTCGCGAGGCGCTCGAGAAAGCCGGCGCACGGTGCAGGGTGGTCGGCCCGCAGCTGGGCACGATCGCGAGCGCATCGAAGCGGCAGCTCGACGTGGATGCCACCTACGTCAACATGCCCTCGGTGATGTTCGATGCGGTGCTCGTGCCCGCGGGCGCGCAGGGCGCCGACGCGATGTCACGCAACGGCGACGCGGTGCATTTCGTGCTGGAGGCCTACAGGCACTGCAAGGCGATCTGCGCGGTGGGCGAGGGCGCGCAACTGCTCTCCACGCTCGGCGTCGGTCCGGACACGAAGCCCATGCCTGCGGGCGTGGTGGTGGCTCCGACGCCGGTCACCAACCTCGGCGACGCCGCGGCCGCGATGCAGATCGCGCACGACTTCATCGCGGCGATCGCGAAGCATCGGCACTGGGACCGGGCGAACGTCGATTCGGTCCCCGCCTGAGCCGCCGGGCCGCCCCAAGGCGAATACCGCAGCGCTGCTGCGCGGAGGTGGCCCAATAAGCCCGGAGCGGGCGTTATCGCGCGCCGTGGCGCACGGACCAGCGCGAGCGCGCCAGCGCGGCGAGTTCGAGGGCGCCCGAGAGCAGGGCGATGGCGTGGCGGGAAATGCGGATCATGGTCACGCCACGCTAACGCGCATGTATGACTGTTTGATGTCCGCGCGCCTCGTTATCCTGCGCGCGTGAAGTCGCCCGATCTGCCCGAACTGATGGAGCTCCAGGCGCTCGCCCGACGGGCGGGCTCCTGCATGACGCGCCGCGTGCTGGGCGAGGTCGAGGCCGGCGCGCAACGCTTCGCACTGGAAGCCTTCATCCTCGGCAGCAGCGCGCCCGAAGCCCCGGCGATCGGCTTCTTCGGCGGCGTGCACGGCCTGGAGCGCATCGGCGCGGAAGTCACGATCGCCTACCTGCGCAGCCTCGTGATGCGGCTGCAGTGGGACGCCACCGTGCAGCGGCTGCTCGAAGGCGTGCGGCTGGTGTTCATGCCGGTGGTCAATCCGGGCGGGCTGTGGCTGGGCACGCGCGCGAATCCGAACGGGGTGGACCTGATGCGCAATGCGCCGATCGAATCGGTCGAGCGCGTTCCCTTCCTGATCGGCGGCCAGCGCGTGAGCGCAGCCTTGCCCTGGTTTCGCGGCGCGCCGGGCGCGGCGATGGAGCGCGAAAGCGCGGCGTTGTGCGAACTCGTCGAGACCGAGTTGCTGAATCGCCCCTTCAGCATCGCGATCGATTGCCATTCGGGCTTCGGGCTCGCGGACCGCATCTGGTTTCCGTTCGCGCATGCCTCGCGGCCGATCGCGCATCTGGCCGAGGTCCATGCCTTGTGCGAGATCGTGGACGAAACGCTGCTGCACCACCGCTACGTGCTGGAGCCGCAGAGCCGCCAGTACCTCGCGCACGGCGACCTGTGGGATTTCCTCTACCTGCGCGCCTGCGAGCGCGGCTGCGTGTTCCTGCCGCTCACGCTGGAGATGGGCTCGTGGATCTGGGTGAAGAAGAATCCGAAGCAGCTCTTCTCGCGGCACGGCATCTTCAATCCGATGATCGAGCACCGCCAGCAGCGCGTGCTGCGCCGCCACCTGGGCTGGCTGGACTTCCTCACGCGCGCCGCCTGCAGCCACGAGCGTTGGCTGCCCACCGGCGCAGACCGGGAGGAACACACGCGCCGTGCGCTCGAGCGCTGGTACGCCGCGAGCCGGAAAGGCCGCCGGTGAGCACCTGGGTGCTGCTGCGCGGCCTCACGCGCGAAGCCGGCCATTGGGGCGCGTTCCCGGCGCTGCTGCGCCAGCGCCTGCCCGAAGGCGATCGCGTCATCGCGATCGACCTGCCCGGCAACGGCCGCCTGAACCATGCGCGCAGTCCGGCCCGGATCGAGGCCTATGTCGACGACTGCCGCCGGCAGCTTCGCGTGCTTGGCGTGGAGACGCCGGTGCATGTGGTCGCGATGTCGCTCGGCGCGATGGTCACGGCCCACTGGGCGTCGCGCCATGCCGCAGAGCTGGCAGGCTGCGTGCTCGTCAACACCAGCCTGCGGCCCTTCAGCCCCTGGTATCGGCGCCTCAGGCCTGCAAACTATGGGGCGCTGCTGGGCGTGATGTGCGAACGCAGCCCGCGCGCGCGCGAAGCGACCATCCTGCGCTTGACGACGCGGCATCCCCCGGACGCGGCCGCCACCGTCGATGCATGGGCCGCGCTGCGCGAGGCCCATCCGGTGAGCGGCGCGAATGCGCTGCGGCAGCTGTGGGCGGCGATGCGCTATCGCGCCTCGGTGGAGGCGCCCGCCGTGCCGCTGTTGGTGCTGTCGAGCCGGTGCGACGGACTGGTGGATGTGCGCTGCTCGCAGCGCCTCGCGCGCGCATGGCGGGCGCCGATCGTCGAGCACCCCACGGCGGGCCACGACTTGCCGCTCGACGACGGCCCATGGACGGCCGATCAGGTCAGCCGGTGGGCGGCCGCGCTCACTTTTGACCGTTCGCCGGTCGCAGCACGTTGTTCTTCAGCGTGACCGCCTTGCCGACCGGCGGTGCGCTGTGGGTCTCCACGGTGCGCAGCGTGCCGTCGTCCATGCGCACGCTGACCTGGTAGACCGTTTCGGTGTGCGTGCGCTTCTCGATCTCGTTGCCCGCGAAGCCGCCGCCCACGGCGCCAGCCACGGTCGCCAGCGTTCGGCCGTTGCCGCTGCCGATCTGGTTGCCGAGCACGCCGCCGACCACACCGCCCGCGACCGCGCCGACGCCGGTGGTGGGCTTCTGGTGCTTGATCGTCCTGACCGATTCGACGTGCCCGCACACCGAGCACACCTTGTGCGCCGGCGGCGCCGCGCCTTCGCCGGCCGGCGCGACCTGTGCGGGACTGCCCGCCGCGGTATTCGGCGGGATGACTTGCGGTGCCCTCACCGGCGGCGGTGGCAGCGTGGTGGCCAGGGCGGCCTGAGTCGGCGGCGGGTCGGACGGCGCCTGCACCGCCGCCGGCTTGAAGTCGTCCGGCGCGCGCACCGGCGTTGCGATGGTGAGCGAAGTCGCCTGGGGTTGCGAGGTGTTGCCGACCTCCTTGTGAACCAGTGCGCCGCCCAGCGCGGCCACGGCGATCGACAGCACGCCGATGACAACCCAGAGCGCCTTCGACGACCGGGCCATGGGCCCGGCAGGCGGGTTGATTGTGGAATTCAAGTCCATCGGGATTCCCTTTCGTGGGCCGGTGCAGGATACGCAGCGGGCCCCTCTTGAGCATCGCCGTTGCCGCGCGCCTGTCAATTCACCGGGGTCCTACACGCGCGGGACGCGATGGGCCGGGAGCGCACGCCATCGCGCGGCGTTATCCGACACCTCCATGGCTCGGAGGCCGGCAAGCTTGTAGGGTTTTGCTGACCTGTGCAAGCCCCCTTCATGACGACCCAGGCAACGATCGACACCGAGGACTTCCAGCGCCTTCTGAATCGCAATCTCAAGCAGCCGATCGCCGCCGGCGTCGTCGGCGCCCTGTTGTTCGTGCTGCTCATCGCATACCTGCTCTCGACGATCGCGCTGGTGGAGCAGACCGACCGCGTGACCCGCTTCGCGGCCGAGGCGCAGCGCCGCAGCATCGACATGGAAGCAGGGGTGCGCGGCTACCTCCTCACGGGCGAAGCGAGCTTTCTCGAGCCCTACGACAGCGCGCTCGCGCGCATGAAGGACGATCTCGGCGCGCTGCGGATGCTGGTGTCCGACAACCGTGCCCAGGCGGAACGGGTGGACCGCATCGCCTCGCTGCAGAACGCATGGAATGCCTTCGCCAGCGAATTGATCGAGCGGCGCCGCAACGGCGGCGAAGTCGCCGAGGCTGTGCGCCTGGGCAGCGGCAAGCGCATCACCGACGACATGCGCGCCGAATACGCTGCCTTCATGGAGGCCGAGCAGAACCTGCGCTATCAGCGCAACAACGATGCCAACCGCACCGCGATCGTGGTGGTCGTCTCCTTCGTGCTCTTCACGCTGGTTGCCACCGGGCTCATGGCCTTCTTCGGTCGCCGGCGCCTGCTGCGCTTGTCGGGCAGCTACGACGCGATGCTCCAGGACCAGGCTGCCAGTGCCGTGAGTCTCGAAGCGCAGGCCCGCCTGCGCGGCGCGCAGACCGAGCTCGGCGGCGAGCTGGTCGGCGAGCTGAGCGCGCACGAGCTGGGGCGCAAGGTGCTCACCTTCTTCGCGCGCCGCGTCAGCAGCCCGGTCGGCGCGTTCTACCTGCGCGAGCGGCAGGGCACGCTGCGGCGCGTCGCGAGCTACGGCTTCTCGGCACAGGCCGATGCCTCGCCGCGGGTCTTCGCGCCCACCGAAGGCCTCGTCGGGCAGACGGCGACCGAGCGGCGGCGCATGCTGATCGAGCCGGTCGACGCCGCCTACCTGAAGGTCAATTCGGGTCTCGGCGAGATGTCGCCGGCGGCGGCGGTGCTGCTGCCGGTGTCGAGCGACGGTATCGTCAACGGCGTGTTGGAGCTCGGCTTCCTGCGCACGCCCGGCACCGAGGTTCACCAGCTGCTCGAGATGGTCGCGAACAACATCGGCAGCGCGGTCGCGGCGGTGCGTTTTCGCGAGCAGCTGCAGGACGCGCTGGCCGAGACGCGCCAGCTCAACGAGGAGCTGCAGCTGCAGCAGGAAGAGCTGCGCACCGCCAACCAGGAACTGGAAGAACAGTCGCGCGCGCTGCGCGTCTCGCAGTCCGCGATGGAGAACCAGCAGGCCGAGCTCGAGCAGACCAACAGCCAGCTTTCCGAGCGCACCGAGGCGCTGGACCTGCGCAACGCCGCCCTGCGCCGCGCGCAGCGCGAGCTGGAGGACCGCGCCCTGGAGCTCCAGGAGGCGAGCCGCTACAAGACCGAGTTCCTCGCCAACATGTCGCACGAGCTGCGCACGCCCCTCAACAGCGCGCTGATCCTGGCCAAGCTGCTGCGCGACAACGCGCAGGGCAACCTGAGCGAGGAGCAGGTGAAGTTCGCGGATGCTATCTACAGCTCGGGCAACGATCTGCTGGCGCTGATCAACGACATCCTCGACATCGCGAAGGTCGAGGCCGGCAGGCTCGACGTGGTCGCGGAGGACGTCGGCATCGCGAGTATCGCCGCGGGTCTCGACACGATGTTCAGGCCGCCGGCGGACGACAAGCGCCTGGCTCTGCGCGTGGAGGTGCGCCCGGACGCGCCGCCCACGCTGGTCACCGACCGGCAGCGCGTCGAGCAGATCCTCAAGAACCTGCTGTCGAACGCCCTGAAGTTCACCGACCGCGGCGAGCTCGCGCTGACCGTACGCGGTGCGCCCGAAGGCGGCGCGCTGTTCGAGGTGGCGGACACCGGCATCGGTATCGCCCGGGACCAGCAGGGCGTGGTCTTCGAGGCCTTCCGCCAGGCGGACGGGACCGCGAGCCGGCGCCATGGCGGCACCGGGCTGGGCCTCTCGATCTCGCGCGACCTGGCGCAACTGCTGGGCGGCACGCTCTCGGTGGCCAGCACGCCGGGCGCGGGCAGCACCTTCACGCTGGCGCTGCCCGCGCGGGCACCGCAGGCCGATGCGCCCGCGCCGCTCGCGGCCCACCCGCGGGCGAGCGCAGCGCCGCCGCCGACCGCGCCGCCGGTGCCGGCCGTGCCGCAGTTCCCCGACGATCGCGCGCTGCCGCCCGGCCCGGCGCGGCGCCTGCTGGTCATCGAGGACGAACCGCAGTTCGCCCACATCCTCTACGACCTCGCGCACGAACTCGGCTACCGCTGCCTCGTCGCGCACGGCGCGGCCGACGGCTACGGCCTCGCGACGCAGTTCCTGCCGGATGCGATCCTGCTCGACATGCGCCTGCCGGACAGCCCCGGCCTCGCCGTGCTGCAGCGGCTCAAAGACGACCCGCAGACACGCCACATCCCGGTGCACGTGGTCTCGGCGATGGACACCCCCGAGCTTGCGATGCACATGGGCGCGATCGGCTATGCCCGCAAGCCGGCGTCGCGCGAGCAGCTCATGGACGTGTTCCGGCGCATCGAGGACAAGCTCGCGCAGAAGGTCAAGGCGGTGCTGCTGGTCGAGGGCGACGCGGCGCAGCGCGAAAGCGCGGCCCTGCTGATCGGCGACGAGGACGTGGTGATCACCGCGGTCGAATCGGGCGAGGAAGCGCTGGCGCTGCTGCGCACCCGCGTCTTCGACTGCATGGTCACCGACCTCCGGCTGCCCGACATGAAGGGCAGCGAGTTGCTCAGGCGCATCGCGACCGAGGAGATCGTGTCCTTCCCGCCGGTCATCGTCCACACCGGCCGCAACCTCACGCACGACGAGGAGGCGCAGCTGCTGCGCTACTCGCGCTCGATCATCGTCAAGGGGGCGCGCTCGCCGGAGCGCCTGCTCGACGAGGTCACGCTGTTCCTGCACAAGGTGGAGGCCGAGCTCTCGACCGAGCGGCGCAACATGCTGAAGACGGTGCGCGCCCGCGACCGCGTCTTCGAAGGCCGCCGCATCCTGCTGGTGGACGACGACGTGCGCAACATCTTCGCGCTGACCAGCGCGCTGGAGCAGCGCGGCGCGGCGGTCGAGGTGGCGCGCAACGGTCGCGAGGCGCTGCAGAAGCTCGACCAGGTGGGCGACATCGACCTCGTGCTGATGGACGTGATGATGCCGGAGATGGATGGCCTCGAAGCCACGCGCCGCCTGCGCCAGGACCCGCGCTTCGACAATCTGCCGGTGATCGTGGTCACCGCCAAGGCCATGAAGGACGACCAGGAGCAGTGCATCGCCGCCGGCGCGAGCGACTACCTGGCGAAGCCCGTGGACCTCGACCGGCTCTTCTCGCTGCTGCGCGTGTGGATGCCGAAGATGGAGCGCCTGTGATGCAGCTGGATTCCACCCATGGCCATTGAAGTCGAAAGCAAGCTGCTGATCGTCGACGACCTGCCGGAGAACCTGCTGGCGCTCGACGCCCTGATCCGCGGTCCGTCGCGCCAGGTGTTCCGGGCGATGTCGGGCGAGGAGGCGCTCGTGCTGCTGCTGGAGCACGAGTTCGCGCTCGCGATCATCGACGTGCAGATGCCGGGCCTCAACGGCTTCGAGCTCGCCGAGTTGATGCGCGGCACCGAGCGCACGCGGCACATCCCGATCATCTTCGTGAGCGCCGCGGGCCGCGAGATGAACTATGCCTTCAAGGGCTACGAGAGCGGCGCCGTCGACTTCCTGCAGAAGCCGCTCGACGCGCATGCGGTCAACAGCAAGGTCAGCGTCTTCGTGGACCTGTACCGCCATCGCAAGGCGCTCGCGCACGAGATGGAGGCCCTGGCCGACTTGAACCGGCAGCAGGAAGCCCTCGTGCAGCAGCTCAAGAGCACCCAGCGCGAGCTGGAGCGTGCGGTGCGCATGCGCGACGATTTCATGTCGATGGTGTCGCACGAGCTGCGCACGCCGCTCAATACGCTCTACCTGGAGACGCAGGTGCGCAAGCTCCACCTCGGCAAGGGCAACACCGCGCCCTTCGCGCCGGACCAGCTGCCGGCGATGGTCGAGCGGGACCAGCGCCAGATCCAGAACATGGTTCGCCTGATCGACGACATGCTCGACGTGACGCGCATGCGCAGCGGTTCGCTGTCGATCCGCCCCAAGCCCACCGATCTCGCGGCGCTCGCGCGCGGCGTGGTCGAAGGGCTGGCGCAGCAGGCCGAGGCGGCGGGTTCGCGCATCGAGCTGCAGGCGCAGGAACCCGTCGAAGGCGTGTGGGACGAGTTCCGCATCGAGCAGGTGCTGACCAACCTGCTGACGAATGCGCTGCGCTATGGCGGGGGAAAGGCGGTCCGGGTCTCGGTGGACCAGACGGGCGGCGCGGCGCGCATCACGGTGCGCGACCAGGGGATCGGCGTCGCGCCGGAGGACCAGGGGCGCATCTTCGAGCAGTTCGAGCGCACCGACGACAGCCGCAAGCGCGCGGCCGGGCTCGGCCTGGGCCTGTACATCACGCGGGAGATCGTCCGCCTGCACGGCGGCGACATCGCGCTCGAAAGCCGGCTGGGCGAAGGGTCGGAATTCCGCGTCACGCTGCCGCTGCGGGCGCCGGCGCAGGAGGCCTGAAGAGGGCGAAGGCGTGGGAAGGTGTCCTACACGCCGCGCCTCGGTGCCGGTTCCATACTGCGAGGCTGGCTCCCCGGAGATTTGCGAAGTGAACGTTCTGATCGTCGACGACAACGAGGCCGCGGCGGACCTGCTGCAGGAGCTGCTCGTGCTGCAGGATCACACCGCGCGTTGCACCTACTCCGGTCGGCAGGCGCTCGAGGTGGCCGCGGGCGAGGCCTTCGATGCCGCGCTCGTCGACCTGACGCTGCCCGACTTCCCTGGAACCGAAGTGGCGCGCCGGTTGCGCGCCGCTGCGCGCGGCACGCCGCCGCTGCTCGTGGCGATCTCGGGCTTCGCGGCCGACGAGACAACGAACGGGACCGGTCTGTTCGACCACCATCTGCAAAAGCCCATCGATTTCGACGCGCTCGACCAGATCCTGTCGCAGGCCGCAGGCCGATGAAGGCCTCCCCCGGTGCGCGAAGCTGGATGGCGGCGGGCGTGCGCCACGAGTTGCTCACGCGCGCCCTTCCGGCGCTGCGGCACGACATGGCCGCGCCGGTGTCGGTGATCCGCATGGGCTTGCTGGTGCTCAAGCGCCAAGCCGCTTCCGCGCCCGATGCGGAGAACTGGAGCGAGCGGCTGTCGCTCATCGAGGACCAGGTGGCGCTGCTCGCGGGCGGCGTGCACTCGCTGCGCGCGTGGGAGCTGTCGGCGGAGGGCGAGGAGATCACGCGCGGCGATCTGGTGGTGCAGTGCAGCGCACTCATGCGCGTGCCCTTCGAGCTGCACGGCATCGGCCTGCTGGTGGCCGAGGAGCTGTCGCCGGAGAAGGACGAGAGGCGCTTCCCCTCGGGCGCCGCCTTGCGCTACATGCTGCTCGGCGCGCTCGGCTACCTGCACGACAGCGTTGCGGAACTCGGCGAGATCTGCATCGAGGCGGACGGCGACGATGCGCTGCGCCTGTCGGCGCGGCGCGGCGAGTCCGAGCCGGGCGATCCGCTGGCGGGCGCGCACCGCGCGCCGCGTGCGCTGGCCATCGACGCGATCGCGCTGCAATCGCTGGCCGAGGGCCTGGGCTACGCGGTGTCGGTCGAGCCCGATTCGGTGCGCTTCGGCCTCCTGCCGGCGCCGGCCGAAGTCTGAGGGAGCGGCTCAGCAGGCTGCGAAGACGGGGATGCGCTTCGTCGAGAGCAGGGCACGCAGCTTGGCCGGCGCGACCGGCTTCGTCAGCAGCATCACGCCGCGCTTGCGCAGCCGCTGCAGCGCCTCGGGCCCGGTGGCGCCCGAAACCAGCACCGCGAGCGCATCGGGCTGCAGGCGGCGGGTGTTCTCGATGACCTCCATGCCGTCTTCCTCGCCGTCGAGCTGCAGGTCGCAGAGCACGACGTCGAAATGCGCGTCGGACTTGTCGAGCCGCGTCAGCGCCTCATTGCGCGTGGAGGCGCAGTCCACCTGGCAACCCCAGAGCTCGAGCAGCGTCCGGCTGCCGTCGAGGATCGCCGGGTCGTCGTCCACCACGAGGCAATGCAGGCCGGCCAGCGGTGCCGCGGCCGCGGGCTCCTTCGCGGACGGCGCGACCTCGCGCGGATGCGCGATCGGCAGGTCGAGCCAGAAGGTGCTGCCCGCCTGCAGCGCCGAGCGCAGCTTGATGCGCGTGCCGAGCAGGAGCGCGATGCGCGCGCAGATCGCGAGACCGAGCCCGAAGCCCTGCCGGCGGTCGCGCTCGGTGTTCGCCACCTGGTAGAACTCCTCGAAGACGCGCGTCTGGTGGATCGGCGCGATGCCGACGCCGTTGTCGCGCACTTCGATGCGCACCGCGCCGTTGCGACGGCGCGCGACCACCAGCACCGCGCCGTCGGCCGGCGTGTGGCGGATCGCATTGCTGACCAGATTGCCGACGATGCGCAAGAGCAGCGCCGGGTCGGTGTTGACGGCCAGCCCCCGGTCCTTCCAGACCAGCCGCACGTGCGCCGCGGCTGCCGCGGCGGCATGCTGCGCCTCCAGCTGGTCGAACAGGCTGGCGAGCGACACCCCGGCGATCGCGGGTGTCAGCACCTGCGCATCGAGCCGCGAGATCTCCAGCAGGTCGTCGAGCAGCACGCCCATGAAGTCGGTGGCTTCCTGCAGCCGCAGCACCGCGGGGCGCTGCGTCGGGTTGGCGGTCGGCAGCAGGCCGTCGATGAACAGGCCCATGGCGTGCAGCGGCTGGCGCAGGTCGTGGCTCGCGGCGGCCAGGAAGCGCGCGCGGGACAGCGCCGCCTGCTCGGCCTCGGCCATGCGCTGCAGGGCCACGGCGGTGGCCTCGCGGACCTGCTCGTCGCTGATCTGCTGGTTGCGCTGCAGCCGTTCGGCGAGCCGGTTGATGTCGTGCGCGAGGTTGGCGAACTCGTGCCGCGCGCGCCGGCGGCCGCCGCCGGCATCGTCGTCGTCCTCGTCGGCGCCGGAGGTGACCACGTTGCAGCGCGCATCGAACTGGCCGGCTTCCAGCGCGGCGACGGTGCGCGAGATGCGGCGCAGCGGCTGCGCGACCGCACGCGCGGTGTGGCGCACCCAGGCCCAGGCGGCCAGCAGCGCGAGCAGCGCGATGCCGATGCCGGCCATCAGCAGGCGCGTGCGTTCGTGCGCGTAGGCGGTGGTGTCGCGGAAGGTCTGGACCAGCCCGATCGGCGCCTCGCCCGCGGTGGTCGAGCCGGCCGGCGCGAAGGCGGTGGCGCGCGAGGCTTCGCGCAGCGTGACCGGCGCGGTGAACATGCGAAGTTCGCCCATCGGCGCGGTCTTCGGTCCGGCGGAGACGAAGACGCCCGCGCTGTTGCTGATCTCGACGCGCGTCACCTGTCCGCCGCGCAGCGCGGCGTTGGCGACGTTCTGCAGCGCCGGCACGTCACCGGCGTAGAGGCTCAGGTCGGACATCGCCGCAACCTGGCGCGCGACGGCCTGGCCCTCGGCATCGAAGGCCGCTTCCAGCGCATCGAGGCGGCTGTGGGTGAACCAGCCTGTGAGCGCCAGCGCCACGATGACGCAGGGCACCACGCCGAGGCGGAACAGGTCGCGCTGCAGGTTGCCGGCCACGACGAGGTCGCGGCTCGGCGTGGCGGCCGGCTCGGCGGGCCGTGCGTCGGACGATGGCGCGATCATGGGTTGGCTGGCAGTCATCTGGTCGCGGTGACCCGCTCCGTGAGTTCATGTTCTTCAGGCAGCCGCAGGCCGAGCCCGCGCGCCACGGTGGCGTTGACGCGTACCGTCGCCGGGGTCGCGGCCTCGACGACCACGCCGCGCGGCCCCGTGCTGGCGGCCAGCTTCTGGCCGAGCGCGCGCGCCTGCTGGGCCAGTTGCGCCGGCGTGGAGACCGCGGCCGCGAGTCCGCCGGAGCGCACCATCCCGTCGCTGGCGCCGAAGACCGGCAGCCCGGCGCCCGCGCCGGCGCGCAGCACCGCGAGCGTCGCGGCCTGGTTGTCGCCGATCATGTCCGGCAGCACGAGCAGCGCATCGCTGCGCGGCACCAGCACGCGCAACGCCGCCGCGAGCGACTTCGCGTCGGGCGCGAACTCCACCTGCAGATCCCAGTCCTGCGCGGCGCTCTGCAGTTCGCGCACGAGGGGCGCCGATTCGCTGGTGGCCACCACGCCGAGGCGCCGCTTGCGCGGCATCACCGCGTCGATCAGCGCCAGCTGGTCGGCCATGGCCGGGTCGCGCAGCAGCACGCCGATCTGGCGCTCCGGGTGCCGCATCGCGGGGCTGATCCTCAGGCTTTCGTAGTCGAGCCGGCTCAGCATGGCGAGCACCAGCGGGTCCTGCCCGGGGCGCTCGATCGCCGATCGCGCCGCGGCCACGCCGACGGCCATGGTGACGGCGTCGCCCGGGGAGGGTGCCGGTGCGGGCTGTCCGGCCGCCAGATGGATCAGGTCGAGGCGGCTGCCCGCTTCCTGCAGCTCGCGCAACTGCTGGACGAACTCGGCATAGGGCGCGCTCTCGTCGGCCATCAGCACCGTCAGTCCGGCTGCGCTCGCACCGCTCCACACCGTTACCGCGCAAGCGAATGCCGCAACCGCGATGGACCGCTTCCTTCGAACCAGTGGGGGGAAAAGCGTGGCGAACATCGAACCGCATCCGCATGGGTGATGGGGCCCAATGTACGGACGAGGCTCTTTGCGCGCGATAAGGCAGAGGGCTTATTCCCCCCGGCACGGGGTCGGATCGTGAGGGAGTGCGCGAGCCGGTTCGCGGCCTGACGGCCTATGTCAGACGGCGTATGGACGCATGACCTCACGCGAGTTCCCGCACGGTCGCCAACTGAGCCGCGATCGCCTGCCGCAGCACCTTCGGCGAGACCGGCTTGTAGAGCACCGTGACCCCCGCGCTCGCGACTTCGCGCAGGCGGTCGGGCTTGGTCTCGCCGGTCACCAGCAGGCGGGCGGTGGCCGGACCGATGCCGTTGGGGTGGCGCTCCAGCGCGGCCAGCACATCGAGGCCGTTGTCGCCGCCCTGCAGGAGCAGGTCGCTCAACACGACGTCGGGCGGCCGCTCCCAGGCGCTCGCGAGGGCCAGTGCCTCGCTGCGGCTCTGCGCAGCGAGCACCTCGGCGCCCCAGTTGGAAAGCACCACCTGCAGGCCCTCGAGGATGGTGCGCTCGTCGTCGATCACCAGCACGCGGATGTTGCGCAGCCCGCCGTCGTCGTCCGCCGCGAGGCCCATGGGCAGCAGGGGCGGCGCGGGCAGCGGGACCAGCGGTTCGGTGGCGCGCACCACCACGCGCACGCAGGTGCCCTTGTTCGGCCGCGAACTGAGTTCGACGCGCGTGTTCAGCAGGGCCGCGAGGCGCTGCACCGTCGCCAGGCCGAGCCCCATCCCGCGCGAGTCGCGGCCGCCCTGCCGGCCGCCCTGCGGCTCGACCTGGTAGAACTCCTCGAAGACCCGCGCCTGGTGGTGCGCCGCGATGCCCACGCCGGTGTCCCAGACGTCGATGCGGATGCCCTTGCGGCGCCGCCGCGCGCCGATCAGCACGCCGCCTTCGACGGTGTGCCGCAGCGAATTCGACACCAGGTTGTTGAGGATGCGCGAGAGCATCACGTAGTCGCAGCGCACCCACGCATCGGTCTTGCGCACCACCAGGCGCAGGTTCTGCTGCTCGGCCACCGCGCGGAAGTTGCGGCTGATCTCGTCGAACAGGGTGTCGAGCGCGAAGTCCGTCCATTGCGGCTGCAACACGCCGGCGTCGAGCTGCGAGAGGTTGAGCAGCTCGGTGAACAGCCGGTCGAGCGATTCCACGCACTCGCGGATGTGGCCGATGCGCTGCAGCCGTGCCGGGTCGGTCTCGCCGTTGGCAAGGCCGTCGGAGAACAGCGTGAGCGCATGCAGCGGCTGGCGCAGGTCGTGGCTGGCGGCGGCGAGCAGGCGGGTCTTCGCCTGGCTCGCGACTTCGAGCTGCTGGTTCTTGCGCGCGAGCTCCGCCGTGGCGTCGGTGATCCGGCTTTCGAGCTGGTTGCGGCTTTCGGTCAGCGCGCGCGCCGCCTGGTTGAAGCCATCCTGCAGGCGGCGCACTTCGGCCGTGCCCTCGATGGTCACCTGCGCATCCTCGCCCGCGCCGAGGCGCTCCACCGCCTCGCCGAGCTCGCGGATCGGGGAGCTGATCCGCCGCGCCGCCCACCAGCCCGCGAGGCCGACGCCCACCAGGCTCGCGGCAAGCACCAGCACCACGTTGAACCACACCGCCTGCTTGGCGCTGCCCACCGCGTCGAGGCTCATCTCGACCATCACCTTGCCCGCGGTCTTGCCGTCGTCGCCGATGATCGGCGCGACCACCTGAAGGCCTTCGCCGCGCGTGCGGTCGGTGGTTTCCGAGTTGGCGACGATCTCGCCGTCCTCCGACCAGATCTGCACCTGCTGCACATGCGGCTGGTAGCTGCCGGATTGCGCGGTGCGTTGCAGCGCGCGGCGGTCCATGCGCTGGATCTGCGACTGCGCCACCGTCGCGACCTGCAGCGCCACCGTCTGCGCGTTGGCGCGGACCAGCTCGGTCACGTTCGACAGGTGCTGGCGCGTCAGCACCGCGATCACGCCCAGGGTGGCGACGGTGGCCGGCAGGAGGGCGAGCAGGACGAGCTGCTGGGCCAGCGTCAGACGCAGCAGATGGAAGGCACGGAAGGACCAGTTCATGGACGGATGTCGAGCGGCGCGCGGGTCCCGTTATACGTTACCGATCGAAAAACATGGATGGAGAAAAACGACACGGGAATTCTTGAAGTTAGTTTCTAATTGTGAATTCAACCGTCCGCGTTCTTCTTTCAGCCCCGATGCAGGCTCCGGTCCACAGCAATTCCAGCGCATCGCATGCCCGGCCGGAGCGTTTCCGCGCGGCAGTGCGTCGCGTGTGCGCGCGAACGCTGTACGGCGCGGCGATGCTCCTGATGGGGCTGATGGGCATCGAGGCGGCGCAGGCGCAGACCTCGCCCGGCGCCGCGCCGCTGCGCTTCGGCATCCTCCCGCTGGGCGGCGCCTTCGAGTCGCGCAACGACTGGGAGCCGCTGCTCGCGGACCTGAGCCGCGCGATCGGCCGTCCGGTGAGCATGCTCTCGGTGACCTCGTACGAGGCGCTCGAACAGGCGATCCAGCGCGACCAGGTCGACATGGCCTTCCTGTCGGGCAAGATGGCGCTCGATGCGGTGACGCTGCGCCGCATGAACGTGATCGCCCAGGTCACGCGCCATGACGGCCTGCCGGGCTACCGGGCGCTGCTGCTCACCCGCAAGACCGGCGACTACACCAGCCTCAAGGGCCTCTTGGCCGAGCCCGAGAAATGGCGCATCGCGCGCGGCGAGAGCCGCTCGGTCTCCGGTTTCATCGTGCCGCAGCTGCAGCTCTTCCTGCCCAATCACATCGTGATGGAGACGCGCTTTCGCAGCGAGGTCGTCGGCACCCACCAGGTGACGGCGCTCGCGGTGGCCAACGGCGAAGCCGACGTGGCGACGAACAACACGGCGGACTTCGAGCGCTTCAAGCTCCAGTTCCCGGCCGAGGCCGATCGGCTGCAGGTGATCTGGGAGTCCGAGCTGATCCCGCACGCGCAGATCGTCATGCGCCGCGAGTACGACGACGCCTTCCGCCGGAAGGTGCAGGGCTTCCTCGTCGACTATGCAAGAGGCAAGGGCCCGCGCGGCGATGCGGAACGCGCCGTGCTGAAGTCGCTGCACGACCTGGCCGGCTTCGTCGCCGCCGACAACAGCTCGTTGATGCCCGCCGCCAAGCTGGCCTACCAGCTCGCGCGGCAAAGCGCGATGAACTCGCAGTGGGTCAACGAGTCCGCGCGCCAGGCGCGGCTGCAGCGCATCGAGGCCACCTACGCCGAGCAGATGGCCGCGCTTCGTGGAGACGCGCCGCGTTGATCGGATCGTGAGCAAAGCCTGGATCGTTCGGGTGGGCCGCTGCCTGCTGCTGGCGGCGCTGGGCTGGCATGCCCTCGCCGCCCCGCGCGAGGCGGCCGAGCCGCTGCGCTTCGGCGTGCTGCCGATCGGCGGCGCGGTCGAGTCGAAGGACGGCTGGTCGCCGCTGCTGGCCGATCTGGCGCGCGCCATCGGGCGGCCGGTGACGGTGCTTTCGGTGACGAGCTACGAATCGCTCGACCAGGCGATCCAACGCAACGAAGTCGACCTCGGGCTGTTGTCCGCGAAGATGGCGCTCGATGCGGTGACGCAGCGGCGCATGAACGTGCTCGCGCTGGTGAAGCGGCATCCCGGCGATCCGGACCATCGCGCGATCCTGCTGGTGCGCAAGGACGGGCCGCCGGGCAGCCTCGACGAGCTGCTGGCCCACCCTGAGCGATGGCGGCTCGCGCGCGGCGACAGCCGCTCGGTGTCGGGATTCATCCTGCCGCAGGTGCAGCTCTTCCTGCCGCACCGCATCGAGATGGAGACGCGCTTCAAGAGCGAGATCGTCGATACGCACCAGGCCACGGCGCTCGCGGTGGCCAACGGCGACGCCGACGTCGCGACCAACAACACCACCGACTTCGAGCGCTTCCGGCGCCAATTCCCGGCCGAGGCCGGGCGGCTGCAGATCGTCTGGCGCTCGGACCCGACGCCGCAGGCGCCGATCGTGGTGCGGCGCGACCTTCCGCCCGAGCTGCAGAAGAAGCTGCGCGCGTTCTTCACCGGCTACGGGCAGGGGCCGGGCGTGCGCGGCAACGCGCAGCGCGAGACGCTGAAGGACCTGCACGCGAGCCTCGGCTACGTGGCGGCCGACAACAAGGCGCTGCTTCCGGCGGCCCGGCTCGAATACCAGCTTGCGCGGCAGAGCGCCCTCAACGCCCGCTGGGTCAGCGAGGAAGCGCGCCAGGCGAAGCTCGACCGCATCGAGAAGGCCTACGCCCTGCAGCAGTCGGTGCTGCGCGCGGACAGTCGCTGAGCCGCAGCGCTGCGCGCCGGCTCAGCCCAGGCCTGCGTAGACCGCGTCGATCACCGCCGGATCGACGTTGTGGTCGAACTTGCGCGCGAAGAGGGCCGGCGACTGCCGCATCTTTTCGAGATCCGATCCGCGCATCACCCGGGGGAATTCCGGGCCCGAATGCCAGTCGATGTATCGCAGGTGATCGTTGCGGACTTCGACGTCCGGCACGAAGTTGAAGATCAGCGTTTGAAAGAAGATTTCGTCCGCGCAGCGGGTCCCGTGGAATTTCCGCGGGTACCACGGATTGCGGTCGAGCCAGGCGAGCATCTGATCGACGCAGTGGGCGGACAGGTTGAGCCACAAGCCGCCGCCCCAGTATTCGACCGGCATCCGCGGGCGGCGCGCGACCTTTCGCATCGCAGGGATCAGGAGTCTTCGGTTGAGCCGGTCCAGCAAGATGGTGAACTTGACGGTCAGCGGATGCGACGGCCCTCTGGACAGCACCTTCGGATAGAAGAAGTCGACCCGGTCGAAGCCGCCGTTGCCCGGCCAGTGGTCGCGCGGCATCAGGTGGTGCTCGAAGAATTCCAGGTCGTTGGTGGCGAAGAAGCGGGTGATCTCGGACAGCGGCTTGATCGGCACGTCGTCCCCGGAGATCAGCAGATAGCGGTCGAAGCCGAGCTTGGCCGCCTGCCTGAAAAGGAAGACGGCGGCGTCGTTCACGCTGTGGTGGCCCCAATAGTTCTTGTACTCGCTGTAGACGTGGACGCGGGGCAGGTCGGTCTCGATCGTCAGCTTCGACCGCTTGTCGGCATGGATGAACACCTCGTACTCGCGGGCGAGGAATTCGACGAGACGCTTCTGCTGGTCCGTCCATTTGTGCAGAAGGATGAGCACCGCAATTCGCATGCTTTCGGTTCTTTCCCCGCCGGCGCTCGCCGACAGATTGGTTTCATTGCAGAACAAATGGAAAGCGATCCTTCCATTTGTAATCGAAAATACGCATGTTTCCCATGCCGGAGGGCTTGTGCACGGGCAGACGAGTTCCCTCTTTTCAGACGCGGCGCCGGGCTGGCTCGGCAGGCTGCCGGGCATGGCCGACTTCTCGCACCGTCGCCTGCCGCAGAGCTTTCGCGAGCCCTGGGGCCTCTGGCTGCGCGCCGGCATCGCGCGCATGCAGCTTCGTCATCCGCACTGGCCCGATCACTACCTGGACGCGCCGCGCTGGTGCTTCGTGCTCGGCAACGACGTGGTCGATGCGCAAAGCTGGGTCGGCGTGCTCGTCCCTTCGGTCGACGAGATGGGCCGCCATTTCCCCTTCACGCTCGCGGCCGAGCTCGGCTCCGCCGAAAGCGAGCTCCGGGGCGATGCGTTGGCACGCCTGCGCCACTGGTGGGGCCTCGCGAACCGCGCCGCGCGCGAGGGCACGCGGGAGCACCTCGACGCGCTGCATTTCGAAGTGCTCCTGCACCAGCTTTTCGCGTTCGCCGGAAGGCCGGACGGGGACCCCGACGCGACGCTGGCCCTGCCGGTGGTCGGTCAGTCCCTCTGGCTGACCGATCCCACTGCCGAGCGCGGGCTCGGAATGGCCGGCCAGGAACTGCCGCAGGACGACCAGTTCGAGGCGCTCTTCGGCTGCGCCGCCGGCGCGGAAGCGCCCGGCCCGAACGAGCCCTGAGCGCGAAGGCCGGTCCCGGCTCACCGATCGCCGAATTGCCCATGGCGCCCAGCGCCGCGGGCGAAGCGCTGCGCGCCGGCTTCGCCTTCCGCGAACACCATCGGCACGCCGTTCGCGCCTTCCTGCCGCAGGGCTTCGGCGAGCGGCAGATCCCACTGCGCGTAGGCCGAGCGCCGGTCGGTCCGCATGCACTGCTGCGGGAACGCGGCGATCTGCTGTGCCAGTTCCCGGGCCGCCGCCAATGCGCCGCCGGGCGGGGTCATGCGGTTGACCAGCCCCATCGCGAGCGCCTCCGCCGCCGGCACCGGGCGGCCCGTGAGGATCATGTCGAGCGCGCGCCCCATCCCCACGATGCGCGGCAGGCGCACCGTTCCGCCGTCGATCAGCGGCACGCCCCAGCGCCGGCAGAAGACGCCGAACACCGCGTCCTCGTCGGCCACGCGCAGGTCGGCCAGGAGCGCGAGCTCGAGCCCGCCTGCCACCGCATAGCCGCTGACGGCGGCGATCAGC
This sequence comes from Variovorax sp. HW608, assembly GCF_900090195.1. Classification (NCBI taxonomy): domain Bacteria; kingdom Pseudomonadati; phylum Pseudomonadota; class Betaproteobacteria; order Burkholderiales; family Comamonadaceae; genus Variovorax; species Variovorax sp. HW608. The sequence goes on along the minus strand of NZ_LT607803.1, from coordinate 7,346,282 downwards.
GGCTTCGACAGCGCCATCCGCGTGGGCCCCATCGGGCCGGGGCCGCTGCCGTCCGGCGTCAGCGGGTTGCGGAGCAGGGGATCGCCCAGCGCCGCGAGATCGGCGCCGGCGCAGAAGTGGCCTCCGGCGCCGGTGAGGATCGCGACGCGCAGGGTCTCGTCGGCCTCGAAGCGCCCGAAGGCGGCCAGCAGCGCGGCGGCGGTGGGGCCGTCGACTGCGTTGCGCTTGGCGGGGCGGGAAAGCGTGATGGTGCAGATCGCGCCGTGGGTTTCGAAGAGAACGGATGGGGAAGCGCTGTCCATGGCCGGCCTGACTCTGTGGAGGTGGCGCTCATCCTAGGCAACATCCGGTGCCGATGCCAGGCCGCGGGCGTCATGCGGATGCGTCCTCCGCGGTAGGCCTTTCGCGTTATTTCCCACGCAGCGCCAGCGCCGGACACTGACGCTCCCTGAGTCATCTCCGGAGGCAGCGTGAATCCCCGTGCGTCGGCTCCGGCTCCTCCGGCGGGGAAGGAGGAGCCGGTGGCATTTCCGCCTTCGCTCGCGCCCACCGTGGCGCCCGCCGTGCGGTCGGCGCCGCGCCGCGTCGGCGCGGGCCTGCTCGCGGTCGGCGCGCGGCTGGCCGAGTTCGAGATCACGCGCATCGTCGGCCAGGGCGGCTTCGGCGTGGTCTACGAGGCGTGGGACCCGGTGCTGGAGCGCGTGGTCGCGATCAAGGAGTACCTGCCGTCGTCGCTGTCGGCGCGGCGGTCGGACGGCGCGGTGGTGCCGCTGTCGGAGCGGCACCGCGAAACCTTCGAGCTCGGCATGCGCGGCTTCATCAACGAGGCGCGGCTCTTGGCGCAGTTCGGCCATCCGTCGCTGCTCAAGGTCTACCGGTTCTGGCAGGAGCACGGCACGGCGTACATGGTCATGCCCTTCTATCGCGGCGACACGCTGAAGCAGGCGCTGGCCGCCTCGCCGGGCATCGCGCAGGAAGCCTGGCTGCTGAAGGTGATGGACGGCGTCACGCAGGCGCTGATGGTCATGCATGCCGCGCACTGCTATCACCGCGACATCGCGCCGGACAACATCATCCTTCTCGAAGGCTCCGGGCGGCCGGTGGTGCTGGACTTCGGCGCCGCGCGGCGCGTGATCAGCGACAAGACGCAGACCATCACCGTGATCCTCAAGCCCGGCTACGCGCCGGTCGAGCAGTACGCCAGCGCGCCCGACATGGTTCAGGGCGCATGGACCGACGTGTACGCGCTTGCCGCCGTGCTGCACGTCGCGGTCTGCGGACGGCCGCCGCCGCCGTCGGTGGCGCGGCTCTTGTCCGACAGCTACCTGCCGCTGGCGCGCAACGAGGCGCTGCGCCAGCGCTACAGCGAGCGACTGCTGAGCGCGATCGACGCAGGGCTCGGCGTGCGGCCCGAATCGCGGCCGCAGTCGATGGCGGCCTTCCGGGAGGCGCTGGGCCTCGAGCCTGCGCCGGCGCCGATGCGTCTGGCGCCCGGCCGCCGGCAGGCGGCGGCAGCCGCGCAGCCGCCGCAAAGCCCCGCGCCCGCGACCAAGCGCCAGCGCCAGTTGCTCGCCGTGGCGGCCTCGGTCGCCGCGAGCCTGCCGCTCGCCATGGCCGTCATGGTGTGGTGGGCGTTCAGCGTCCGCTGAACCGAAGCGAGGCCGGCCGGTGGACATCGAAATCGTCTCCGTCTCGAAGCAGGGCGGGCGCCCTTACAACGAGGACGTGTTCGGGCAGTGGAGCGACGGACGCTTCGCCGCCTGCCTCGTGGCCGACGGTGCCGGCGGGCATGGGGGTGGGGACGTGGCCGCCGACGTCGCCCGATCGAGCGTGCTCGGTGCCCTGGCCGCTTCGCCGGGGCTGGAGCAGGGCCGGCTGCGCCACCTGCTCGAACAGGCCAACCGCGACGTGGTCGCACGGCAGGCCGAGGGCGGCCGGCTGGCGGACATGCGATCGACCGCGGTTGTCGCGGTCGTCGACCTGGAGGCCTGCGAACTCGCCTGGGTCCACGCCGGCGACAGCCGTGCCTACCTGTTCCGCGACGGTGAGCAGGTGGCGCGCACCGTCGATCACAGCCTCGTCCAGCAACTGGTCAACGGCGGGATGATCGACGAGGAGCGTGCGCGGCTGCATCCGCAGCGCAACCTGCTGCTGTCGGCCCTCGGCGCGCCGGACGGCGACGTCGAGATCGACGTTTCCGAGCGCATGCCGGTGCGGGTCGGCGATGTGGTGCTGCTGTGCAGCGACGGCGTCTGGGAGGTGCTGGGCGACCGGCGGCTGGGCGAGATCCTGCGGGCGTCGCTCGATCCGCACCAGTGGATCGACACGATCGACGCCGAGATCGGGCTCCTCGCCGCGCCCGGCTACGACAACTACACCGCGGTCGCGATGTGGCTGCGCGCCGACGAGGACACGACCGAGCCGCTGCCGCTTCAGCCCTGAGCGGCCGGGCGGCGGTTAGCGCTGCCGGAGCCCGCGCACCACCGGCTGTGCCAGCCGCCATTCCGGCGGGGCGTAGACGTCGGCCACGCTGGCGCCGTCGCGGCTGTAGTGGATCTCCGTGCCGGCCGGCGTGCCGAGCGCCGCGAGCACCTGCTGCAGCGCGGCCCGCGCGGCCTCGATGTCCGCCACGTCGAGATCGACGCGGGTGTAGGCGACGCGCCGCGATCCGCCGGCCCGCGTCTCGCCGAGCGAGTCGCCCCAGCCGATCACCGTGCCGAGGCCCCTGGCCCTGAGCGCCTGGTCGATGCGGTCCTCGCGCTGGTGATACAGATCGTCCATGTCGGCGACGACCGGGATCTTGACGACCATGAATTGCGTGCGGGCGTAGCCGGTCGCGCGGGGTGTGAGGGGTGGCTGTGCCATGCGTTCTGCCGTGAGTGCCGCCATTGTCCGGCAATGCAAGCCCGGCTTGCGTCCGGCCGGTCAATCCCGTACGCTGGGTCGCCCGGGTGTTGAGGAGACCACTCATGCCAAGCCGATCGAACGGCCTCGCGGCCGAAATGGAAGCGGTGCGGACGCTGGCACTCGTCGGAGCGTCCGCTTCCGGCAAGACCACGCTCGCGGAGGCCATGCTGCAGCGCGCCGGCGCCATCGGCGCGGCGGGCAGCGTCGAGCGCGGAAGCACGGTGAGCGATCACGATCCGCTCGAGCGGCGAATGCAGCACTCGCTCAACGCCTCGATCATGCATCTGACGCACGCCGACACGCGCATCCACTTCATCGACACGCCCGGCGGCCCCGATTTCCTCGGCCAGAGCCTGCCCGCCCTGGAAGCGGTCGAGACCGCGGCCATCGTCATCAACGCCTCGACCGGCATCGAGCAGATGGCGCTGCGGATGATGGAGTACGCGGCCTCGCGCCACCTCACGCGCATGATCATCGTCAACAAGATCGATGCCCAGGGCGTGGATCTGGCAGGGCTGCTGCAGCAGATCCAGGCGAGCTTGGGGCGCGAATGCCTGCCGCTCAACCTGCCCGGCGACGGTGGCGCACGGGTGGTGGACTGCTTCTTCAACCGCGAGGGGACGTGCGACGTCGGCTCGGTCGATGCGGCGCACCGCGCGCTGGTGGAGCAGGTGGTCGAGGTCGACGCCGCCTTCGTGGACCGCTATCTGAGCGATGGCGACGTGGACCCCGCCGAGCTGCATGCGCCGCTGGAACAGGCATTGCGCGAAGGGCATCTGATACCGGTGTGCTTCGTCTCCGCGCGCACCGGCGCGGGCATCGAGGAATTGCTCGACGTCATCGTCAAGCTGCTGCCCGACCCGACCGAATCCAATCCGCCGGACTTCCTGCTGGGCGAGGGCGCCGCCGCGGAGCCGATGGAGGCCGTCCCGGACCCTTCGCTGCATGTGCTCGCGCACGTGTTCAAGGTCACGGTGGACCCCTACGTCGGCAAGATGGGCATCTTCCGCGTGCACCAGGGCACGGTCACGCGCGACAGCCAGCTCTACGTGGGCGACGGCCGCAAGCCCTTCAAGGTGGGGCACCTGTTCATGCTGCAGGGCAAGGACCACGTCGAGGTTGCGCGTGCGCTGCCGGGCGACATCGTGGCGGTCGCGAAGGTGGACGAGATCAAGTTCGACTCGGTGCTGCACGATGCGGCCGAGGATGACCACGTGCATCTGGCGCCGCTCGACTTTCCCGTGCCGGTGCACGGCCTGGCGATCGAGCCCAAGCGGCACGGCGACGAGCAGCGGATGTGGGAAATCCTCGGCAAGCTGGTCGGCGAAGACCCCTGCCTGCGCGTCGAGCACGTGGCCGCCACCAACGAGTCGGTGGTGTACGGACTCGGCGACCTGCATCTGCGCGTGCTGCTCGACCGCTTGCGCGAGGTCTACAAGTTCGAGGTCAACACGCGGCCGCCGCGCATCGCCTACCGCGAGACCGTGACCTCGCCGGCCGAAGGGCACCACCGCCACAAGAAGCAGACCGGCGGCGCGGGCCAGTTCGGCGAGGTGTTCCTGCGCATCGAACCGCTCGGCCGCGGGGAGGGCTTCGAGTTCGTCGACCAGGTCAAGGGCGGAACGATCCCGGGGCAGTTCATTCCCGCCGTCGAGAAGGGCGTGCGCGAGGTGCTGTCGACCGGCGCGATCGCCGGCTATCCGGTGGTCGATGTGCGGGTGGTGGTCTACGACGGCAAGCACCACAGCGTGGACAGCAAGGACATCGCTTTCGCCACCGCGGGGCGCAAGGCCTTCATGGCGGCGATCCGCGACGCGCGTCCCATCGTGCTCGAACCGATCGTGCAGATCGAGATCGCCGCGCCCGATGGGGCCATGGGCGACGTGACCGGCGACCTGTCGTCGCGGCGCGGGCTGGTCACCGGCACCGCGAACCTCGCGGCCGGTACCGTCGTCATCAAGGGGCAGGTGCCGATGTCGGAACTCGCGAGCTACCAGTCGCGACTCAACGCGATGACCAGCGGCCAGGGGCGCTACACCATCGTGCTGTCGCACTACGAGGCGGTGCCGCCCGCGATCCAGCAGACCTTGACGAGCCAGCACCGCGTGCGCGACGACGAATGAGGGCTTCGCCGCCGATCACATTCGCGTCGAGGCGAAGTCGCTGTCGTTCGCCGCACCCGGCCGCCGCGAATGCGCCAGCGGCTGATCGGAGGGCAGAAAGCGCGTGAACAGATCGAGCGCGAAGGCACCCGCGCTGCCGTCGGATGGCGTGGCGGCCAGGTAGAGCCCGCGCCAGCGCGGCGACCTCGGCCCGGCGCCATAGCCGAACAGCACATCGACCGTCGAGCGCAACCCCGGCTGCAGCGACCGCAGCTGCTCGACGAATGCATGGGTCGCGTGCCGCTCTGCGGGGCTGCGCTCGGCCCGGAACAGCGCCATCCGCAGCGCGTGCATGCGCTGCATGATTTCGCTGAACAGCCCGTCGAGCTGCGTCGCGGCCGGAACGCGCGGCGCGGCGCCGTTGTGCAGCCGGTGGCCGAGCGCCTGTTCGAGCACGCCGGCCGGCAGCGCCGCGCGCAGCGCATCGAAACCGCCCAGGCGTTCCAGCCCGGTCACGACGAGGTACACCGGCAGCTGGATGCGCAGGTGCTCCGCCGCGTCGTACACCAGGGCACGCAGTCGGCGCGCGAGCTCGTCCCTCGCGCGGCCGGCTTCGAGGAGCGTCGCCGCGCCCACGCACACCACGATGCCGTTGAGCGGCAGCCGCTTGCGGCGCTCGGCCAGTTCCAGCAGTGCGCGATACCAGAGGCCGCGCTCGTCCGGCGCGTTGCCGAGCACCGCCGGATCCACTTCGATCGCGATCATCGAAGGCAGCCGGTGCCAGCGCCAGAAGGGGCGGCTCGCGGGCGGAGCGTGCTTTGCCGACCGCCTGCCGGTCGCGAGCGCGAGCAGCTCCGTCACGTTCGCCGATGCGTCGCCGACGAAGAGGAACCAGGGCGTCGTGTAGAGCGTGCTGCGCCGGGGCGTCCCGGCCGATGCCGGCCGCGACGGCGGAACCTGCTGCGCGAGCGACTGCTGGATCGCGGCATCTTCTGCCGGCGCGAGGCCTGCCGCGCCGCCGGGCGTGACCGCGGCGATGCGCGCGCGCAGCGAGCGGCGGCGCGCCGCCCGGCTCGCGCCGAGGAGCACCCACCAGAGGCTCAGGAGCGCCAGGAGGCACAGCGCCAGCAGCGTCCAGAACTGCAGGGGAATCGGCGGCAACTGGCTCATCGCTGCCTCAGCGTGGAACGGTTTCGAGAAACAGGGCGTCGGCGATCACCCGGGCACCGGACTGGCCCGCCGCCAGCGTCTCGCGCAGCCGCTGCAGGTACGCGGACGCCAGCTCGAAGGGCGGCCGTTCCGCGGCGGCCTCGCTGAAGGGCACCGGCGAGGACAGCGCGGCCAGCAGCACCGTGCCGAAGGGCGGCGCGACCAGCCAGCTCGCCGGAATGTCGCGACCCAGCTCGACCGTCTCGCCCGCGCGCACCTGGGCCTGCTGCCCGCGGCCGGCCTTGAGGTGCATCACCGCGCCGTCGGCCGTGTAGTAGTCGACCCAGAGGTAGCCGTCGTAGTTGGGGCCGGTGACGTGGAACAGCACCGGATCGCCTTCGCGCAGCTGCCCCTTGTGCGCGCTCGCCGCCTCGACCTTGAGCCCGTGGCCCAGCTCGCGATTGCGCGCCTGGTAGGGCTTCAGGATCTCGACCACCTCGCAGTGCGGCCAGACGCGCAGGCGCAGGTCGAAGCTCGTCTCGGTCACGCCGGGCAATCCTCGCACCTCGCGCTGGACGCGGACCACGTCCTCCATGGTCGGGACCCAGCCGCTGACGCGGATGATGCCCTCCGGCGTCTGTCGCGCGGAAAGATCCGCGCAGGCGTAGGTCTGCACCTGCTGCTCAACGCGCTGGACCAGCGTGAGCGGCGTTTCGCGCGAGTGGGTCAGCAGATGCGTGGCCAGGTAGGCGAGCGGCACCACAACCGCCAGCGCCGCGACGGTGCGCAGCAGGGCGCGCTTGCGGCCCTGCGGGTCGCGCGGGCCCGGCGGATCGGGCACGCCGTAGGGCTGGGGCGTGATGCGGTCCTCGGCGAGCGTGTCGAGCGACGCCGGGCGGATGGCGAGCTGCTGCCCGTGCAGGTCCTTGAGTTTGCCGAGCTCGCCGTCGTCGCCGCTCTCGAAGTAGTACTGGCCCTTGAAGCCCAGCGCCAATGCATGCCAGTAGACCTCGCGAACTTCCTCTTCGTCGGCCGGCAGCGCCGACAGATGGTGGAAGAACTCGGTCTTTGCGTTGCTCGAATTGAAGAGCCGCATCTGCAGCGGTGCGGCCGCGGCTTCGCAGCCGGGATGGCGCGAGAGGACTTCGTCGATCCACGCGACCATCGCGAACAGGGCCGACTCGATCTGCCCGGCGGACTTGCCCAGGCGCTCGGCCGCCGCGCGGGCTTCGTCGAGCAGCTCGATGGCCCGGCGCTGCGCTTCTTCGCAGGTGGTGGCGCCGGTCCGTCCGGCAGCGATGGAGGCATCCAGGGCCAGCCCGAACGAAAGCAAGGCCGAAAAGCAATCGAGCAGGCGCGCCATGCGGGGCTCGCGGCTAGATGTCGCCGGGGACGGGGAAAGCGCTCTGACCGCGCGTGCATCGATGGCACATGCCCGTATCCCCTGTCGTTTCTGGATGCGAATCGATTCTTCCATGGGCGCCCGCCCGCGCCATACCGCTTGGGTGCTATGTCGTTCGGAAAGCGAATCCGCCTTGCTGCGCGCCGGTTTCGCCGTTATCTTCGACGTGCTGAGTTCATCACTGACGCTGGGGTAAGCCATGAAAATCCTGATCGCCGACGACCACCGGCTCGTCATCGAAGCGGTCAAGGCCAAACTGTCGGAGATCCAAGCCGACATCGAATTCGTGTTGGCGATGAGCGTCGACGAATTGCTCGCCGGTGCATCCGACGACATCGACCTGGCCATGATCGACCTGAACATGCCGGGCGCCGAGGGACAGGCCCACATCGATGAGATCCGCCGCCGGCATCCGGCGGTGCCGGTCATCGTGCTGTCGGGCTACGAAGACCCGGCGGTCATGCGCAGCGCGCTGGAGCGCGGCGTGCTCGGCTTCATCCCCAAGGCGTATTCGCCCGAAGTCATGCTGTCCGCCGTGCGGCTGGTGCTCGCGGGCGGCGTCTACGTGCCGCCGATGATGCTGTCGTCGGTGCCGCCCGGCCTCATCGCCGGAATGCCCGGCGCGGATGGCGCGCAGCGCGCCGGCGCAGCCGCCGGGGCCCAGACCCTCGAACACCTGCGCAACGTGTTGACCGAGCGCCAGGTCGAGGTGCTGCAACTGCTCTCGCAAGGCAAGCCGAACAAGCTGATCGGGCGCGCGCTCGGCATCAGCGAAGGCACGGTCAAGATCCACCTCGCGGCGATCTTCCGGGCGCTCAACGTTCGCAACCGGACCGAGGCTGTGGTGGCGGCGCAGTCGTTGACTGAGGCCTAGCTCTTCCCCAGTCTCGCCCCCCTCCGGGGGCAATCCCAGCGGCCCGGCCGAGCCGGTTCCGCGGGATTCCTGGTCTTATGCTCGGGGGATGCCTCTGGAACTCTCAAACTTCGATGCGGCGATCGTCGATCTCGACGGCACGCTGGTCGACACCATAGGCGACTTCGTCGTCGCGCTCAATCGCATGTTCGACGAACTCGCGCTGCCGCACATCGACGGGCCGACGGTGGAGCGGATGGTCGGCAAGGGGTCGGAGCACCTGATCCACTCCGTGCTCCGGCATGTGCGCGGCACGTCGGAGGATGGCGATGCGTGGTTCGAGCGCGCTTGGCCGCGCTACCAGCACCACTACCTCGCCATCAACGGGCAGCACGCGGACGTCTATGACGGCGTGGTCGAAGGCCTGACTGCCTTGCGGGCGCGTGGCCTGCGCCTCGCGTGCCTGACCAACAAGCCGACCGCCTTCGCGCGCCCGCTGCTGGCGGCCAAGGGGCTCGACGGATTCTTCGAGGTGATGTTCGGCGGCGATGCCTTCGAGCGCAAGAAGCCCGATCCGCTGCCGCTGCTCAAGGCCTGCGAGGCGCTGGCGACGCTGCCCGCGCGCACGCTGATGGTCGGCGACTCCAGCAACGACGCGAAGGCCGCGCGTGCGGCAGGCTGTCCCGTCGTGCTCGTGAGCTACGGCTACAACCACGGCGAGCCCGTCCGTGGCGTGGACGCGGACGGCTTCGTCGACTCGCTGGCCGAACTGGCCGGGTTGCGCTGAGCCCGGCGGTCAACCCTTCCCGAGCAGGGCGTCCTTGAGCTTCCAGTCCGCGGGGCTGGGGCCGAGCCAGATGCGCACGAGCGCGTTGAAGAAGGCCTGCTCCTTGATCGGCTCGCCCTGCGCAGCGCCCTTCACCGAGATGATGGTGCCGCTGCCGGGCACCCAGTCGATGGTGAAGGTGTCGCCGGTCTTGAGCTGCTTCTGATCGGAAAAGATGCCGCTCATGCGCAGCAGTCCCGGGATCAGTTGCGACATCTCGTTCTTGGGCGAGTTGTCTTCCACGCCGCGCGTGAAGAGCTTCCCGAGCTCGTTGGCGTCGATGTCGCGCAGCATGGTGATCGTGACGCGCTTGGCGCCCGGCGCCGCCAGCACCTCTTCGGGCGTGCCCGCCTTCTTGCCGAGGTAGAGGCCGGCCGTGTAGACCTTGAACACCGCCTTGTACCGAACCCCGGCGCCGTTGAGCTGCAGCCTGGCGCCGTGGACGTCGACGGCGTCGTCGAGCTTGACGCCGGCCACATCGATCGGCACGGCCGAGGCGGCGAGCGACGCCAGGGCGAAAGTGGCCAGCAGGGCGGCGCGGCGAAGGGCGGACTTGGACATTGAAGAGCTCCCGTGAACGACAAGATGCAAGTTAATAAACGCAATGTATCTTTTTGTATACCCGTTGTCCCTCGGCTAAACTCTCGATTCCATGTTCATTCATCACGTCATCCAGACAGGTCAAGGCAGCCGGGGAGCCTGGCCTTGGCGTACGCCATCGACGTTGCTTGCTTGATTGCACGGCGCACGTCGTGCGCCCGCGGCCCTCAGTCACACTGATCGGCCAAACTGGATGAACCGCCAGCGACCGAGGAGCGTCCGCTGGCAGACGGAGACCCCACCCGTGATCACTGAACTCGAATTCAAAAGCCTCAGCGCGCAGGGCTACAACCGCATTCCGCTGATGGTCGAGGCCTTTGCCGACCTCGAGACTCCCCTTTCCCTCTATCTCAAGCTCGCCTACACCAAGGACAACGGCCGCTACAGCTTCCTGCTGGAGTCGGTCGTGGGCGGCGAACGCTTCGGCCGCTACAGCTTCATCGGCCTGCCGGCGCGCACCTTCCTGAGGGCTTCCGGCTTCGGATCGGAGGCCGTGACCGAAGTCGTCACGGACGGCAAAGTCGTGGAAAAAGTCCGAGGCAATCCGCTCGACTTCGTTGCGGCTTACCAACAGCGCTTCAAGGTCGCCCTGCGTCCGGGGCTGCCGCGGTTCTGCGGCGGGCTGGCCGGCTACTTCGGCTACGACGCGGTCCGCCACATCGAGAAGAAACTCGAGAAGACCTGCCCGCCCGACGCCCTGGGCTGTCCGGACATCCTGCTCTTGCAGTGCGAGGAACTGGCGGTCATCGACAACCTGTCGGGCAAGCTCTACCTGATCGTCTACGCCGACCCGGCGCAGCCCGAGGCCTACGCCAAGGCCAAGCGCCGGCTGCGCGAGCTGCGCGAGCAGCTCAAGTACTCGGTGAGCGCGCCGCAGGTGCGGCCGTCCCAGGCGCATCCGCCACAGCGCAGCTTCGCCAAGGCCGACTACCTGGCCGCCGTCGAGCGTGCGAAGGAGCTGATCGCCGCGGGCGACTTCATGCAGGTGCAGGTCGGCCAGCGCATCAGCAAGCGCTACACCGAGTCGCCGCTGTCGCTGTATCGCGCGCTGCGGTCGCTGAACCCCTCGCCCTACATGTACTACTACGACCTGGGCGATTTCCAGGTCGTCGGCGCCTCGCCGGAGATCCTCGTGCGACAGGAGCATGCCGGCGAGGGCGAACAGAAGATCACCATCCGCCCGCTCGCGGGCACCCGGCCGCGTGGCGCATCGCCCGAGCTCGACAAGGCCGCGGAGATCGAGCTCATCAACGATCCCAAGGAACGCGCCGAGCACGTGATGCTGATCGACCTCGCCCGCAACGACATCGGCCGCATCGCGAAGATCGGCACGGTGAAGGTGACCGAGGCCTTCGCGATCGAGCGCTACAGCCACGTGATGCACATCGTGAGCAACGTCGAAGGCACGCTCAAGGACGGCATGACCGCCATCGACGTGCTCAAGGCCACCTTCCCGGCCGGCACGCTGACCGGTGCGCCCAAGGTGCATGCGATGGAGCTGATCGACCAGCTCGAGCCGACCAAGCGCGGCATCTACGGCGGCGCCTGCGGCTACATCAGCTATGCCGGAGACATGGACGTGGCGATCGCGATCCGCACCGGCATCGTGAAGGACCAGATGCTGCACGTGCAGGCGGCGGCCGGCGTGGTCGCCGATTCGGTGCCCGAGCTCGAATGGAAGGAGACCGAGGCCAAGGCGCGCGCCCTGCTGCGCGCCGCGGAACTGGTCGAGGAGGGACTGGAATGAACGGCGCAACGGATCGGAGTCAGGCCATGAAGCTCTTGATGATCGACAACTACGACAGCTTCACCTACAACCTGGTGCAGTACTTCGGCGAACTGGGCGCCGATGTCGAGGTGTTTCGCAACGATGAAATCACGCTGGACCAACTGCGCGAGCGGATCGCCGGCGGGGTTGGGCGGCTGGTGATCTCGCCGGGGCCGTGTTCGCCTGCGGAAGCGGGCGTGTCCGTCGCGGCGATCCGCGAATTTGCGGGGCGACTGCCGATCCTCGGCGTGTGCCTGGGCCACCAGTCGATCGGCGCGGCCTTCGGCGGCAAGGTCATTCGTGCGCAGCAGCTGATGCACGGCAAGACCAGCCAGATCACGACCACCCGCGAGGGTGTCTTCGCCGGCCTGCCCGAGAAATTCAGCGTCAACCGCTACCACTCATTGGCCATCGAGCGCGCAAGCTGCCCGTCCGACCTGGCGATCACCGCCTGGACGGACGACGGCGAGATCATGGGCGTGCGGCACACCGGCTTCGCGCACGAGGTGCGCATCGAGGGCGTGCAGTTCCATCCGGAGTCCATCCTGACCGAGCACGGCCACGCCATGCTGAAGAACTTCCTCGCGTGAGGCACGACATGAGCACTTCATCGGACCTGATCGATCTGCGCAGCGATACCGTCACCCGGCCGACCGCCGCCATGCGCGACGCGATGATGGCCGCGCCGCTCGGCGACGACGTGTTCGGCGACGACCCCAGCGTGAATGCGCTGCAGGCGCAGATCGCCGGCATGCTGGGCTTCGAGGCGGCGCTGTTCGTGCCCACCGGCACGCAGAGCAACCTCTGCGCGGTCCTGGCGCATTGCCAGCGCGGCGACGAGTACATCGTCGGCCAGCAGGCGCACTGCTATCGCTGGGAAGGCGGTGGCGCGGCGGTGTTCGGCAGCGTGCAGCCGCAGCCCCTCGATCACCAGCCGGACGGCACGATCGCGCTCGCGGACATCGAGGCGGCGATCAAGCCCGATGACGCGCACTTCGCGCGCACGCGGCTCCTCGCGCTCGAAAACACGCTCGGCGGCAAGCTGCTGCCGTTCGCCTACGTGCAGCAGGCCACCGAACTGGCGCGTCGCAAGGGCCTCGGCCGCCATCTCGACGGGGCCCGGCTCTTCAACGCGGCCACGGCGCAGGCCGAGCAGACCGGCGCCGAGGTGCGCGCGGAAGCCCGGCGCATCGCCAGCTGCTTCGACAGCGTGTCGGTCTGCTTCAGCAAGGGCCTCGGCGCGCCGGTCGGATCTGCACTGTGCGGCTCGCGCGAGTTCATCGCACGCGCCCATCGCATCCGCAAGATGGCCGGCGGCGGCATGCGGCAGGCCGGCGTGCTGGCCGCGGCGGCATCGCATGCGCTCACCCATCACATCGACCGGCTGGCGCAGGACCATGAACTGGCGCGGCGGCTGGCGGACGGCCTGGCCGGCATTCCCGAACTGCGCGTCGAGCCGCCGCAGACCAACCTGCTGTTCGTCGACCTGGAGGGCGAAGCGCGCCACCGTTCGGCCGAACTGCTGGCGCACCTGAAGCAGCACGGCGTGCTGGCCACCGGGCTCTACCGGCTGCGCTTCGCGACCCATCTCGACGTCGACGCAAGCGGCATCGACCGCGCCATCGGCGCCATCCGGCGCTTCTTCCATGCCTGAGCGGACCATCTCCCGCAACGACCCGATCCACCGAACCGAGCGAGACAGCCCCATGTCCATCACCCCCCAGGAAGCGCTGCAGCGCACCATCGAGCACCGCGAGGTCTTCCACGACGAGATGCTGCACATCATGCGGCTCATCATGAGCGGCGAATGCTCGCCGGTGATGATGGCGGCGCTGATCACCGGCCTGCGCGTCAAGAAGGAAACCATCGGCGAGATCACCGCGGCCGCGCAGGTGATGCGCGAGGTCTCGACCAAGGTGCCGGTGGCCGACACCTCGCGGCTGGTGGACATCGTCGGCACCGGCGGCGACGGTTCGCACACCTTCAACATCTCGACCTGTTCGATGTTCGTCGCCGCGGCGGCGGGCGCCAAGGTCAGCAAGCACGGCGGGCGCAGCGTGAGCAGCAAGTCGGGCAGCGCCGACGTGCTCGAGTCGCTGGGCGTCAACATCAACCTGAAGCCCGAGCAGATCGCCAGGTGCATCGCCGACGTGGGCATCGGCTTCATGTTCGCGCCGAACCATCATCCTGCGATGAAGAACGTCGCGCCGGTGCGCAAGGAGCTCGGCATCAAGACCATCTTCAACATCCTGGGTCCGCTCACCAATCCGGCGGGGGCGCCCAACATCCTGATGGGCGTGTTCCACCCGGACCTCGTCGGCATCCAGGTCCGCGCGTTGCAGCGACTGGGCGCGGAGCACGCGCTCGTCGTCTACGGCCGCGACGGCATGGACGAGATCTCCCTGGGCGCCGCCACCATGGTCGGCGAACTCAGGAACGGCGAGGTGCGCGAATACGAGCTGCATCCCGAGGACTTCGGCTTTTCCATGTCGAGCAACCGCACGCTGCGCGTCGAGACGCCCGATCAGTCGCGCGAGATGCTGCTCGGCGTGCTCGACAACAAGCCGGGTCCTGCGCGCGACATCGTCCTTTTGAACGCCGGCGCGGCGCTGTATGCGGCCGGCGTGTCGGACACGATCGCGGCCGGCATCGAGAAATCGCGCGCGGCGCTCGAATCCGGCGCGGCGAAGGCCAAGCTCGCGGAACTCGTCGCGGCCACGACCGCGGCGGCTTGAGGAGGGCGGCGCACCATGTCGGACATCCTCGAGAAGATCGTTGCCGTCAAGCGCCAGGAAGTCGCGGCGGCGAAAAAGCGGACCTCGCTCGAAGCCATCCGCTTCGACGCGGAAAGCCGCGTGCTCACGCGCGATTTCGTCGGCGCCTTGCGCGCGAAGATCGCCGCCGGCGCCGCCGCCGTGATCGCGGAGGTCAAGAAGGCGAGCCCGAGCAAGGGCGTGCTGCGGCCGGACTTCGTTCCTGCCGACATCGCGCAGAGTTATGCGGCGGGTGACGGCAAGGTGAGCGCAGCCTGCCTGTCGGTGCTGACCGATCGCCAGTTCTTCCAGGGTGGCATCGACTACCTGAAGCAGGCCCGCGCCTCGTGCGATCTGCCGGTGCTGCGCAAGGATTTCATCGTCGACGCCTACCAGGTCTACGAAGCGCGGTCGATCGGCGCCGATGCGGTGCTGCTGATCGCTGCCTGCCTCGACGACGCGCAGATGCGCGACTACGAGGCGATCGCGGCCGGGCTGGGCATGGCGGTGCTGGTCGAAGTGCACGACCGCGCCGAGCTCGAACGGGCGCTGAAGCTGCGCACGCCCCTCGTCGGCGTCAACAACCGCAACCTGCGCACCTTCGAGGTGTCGATCCAGACGACCATCGATCTGCTGGCAGAGGTGCCGGAAGGACGGCTGCTCGTGACCGAATCGGGCATTTCGTCGCGCGCCGATGTCGCGACGCTGCGTGCGGCGGGCGTCCATGCGTTCCTGGTCGGCGAGGCGTTCATGCGCGCCGACGAGCCGGGAGAAGCGCTCGCGGAGATGTTCCGTTGAGCGCCGCGCCGGGCCGCCCCAAGCAAGCTCGGCCTTGCAGGCCGCGCCGCTGCGAGACGCAGCGTCTCTTCATGCCGTCCAAGTCTGCCCGTGCAGACTTGGAGCCGCGGCATTCAGCCCCCTCGGGGGGCAGCGAGGACACGAAGTGCCGAGCGTGGGGGCCCGAATGAGCGCCGCGCCGGGCCGCCCCAAGCAAGCTCGCGCCCCCTCGGGGGGCAGCGAGGACACGAAGTGCCGAGCGTGGGGGCTCGAATGAGCGCCGCGCCGGGCCGCCCCAAGCAAGCTCGCGCCCCCTCGGGGGGCAGCGAGGACACGAAGTGCCGAGCGTGGGGGCTCGAATGAGCGCGGGTCAACTGGTCAGCAGCAATCCTGCCGACTGGCCCGTGGCGGCCGGCTGGCAGCCGCTGGTCGACGAGTTCTTCGGCGGCCCCGTCGGGCAGAGGCTGCTGGGCTTCCTGCAGGAGCGGCTGGATGCGGGCGCGGTGATCTTCCCGCCGCGTCCGCTGCGGGCGCTGGAGCTGACCCCGCCCGAGGACGTTCGCGTCGTGATCCTGGGCCAGGACCCTTATCACGGGCGCGGTCAGGCCGAGGGGCTTGCCTTCTCGGTGGCGCCCGGCGTGCCACTGCCGCCGTCGCTGCGCAATATCTTCAAGGAGCTCCAGCGGGACCTTGGCGCGCCGCCGCCGGCTTTCCCGGATCCCGGCGGCAGCCTCGTCAAGTGGGCGACGCACGGCGTGCTGCTGCTCAACACCTGCCTCACCGTCGAGGAGGGACAGCCCGCCAGCCACTCCGGGCGGGGTTGGGAAGTGCTCACGGACGCAGTGATCCGCCACGTCGCGAATCTCGGGCAGCCGAGCGTCTTCATGCTTTGGGGGTCGCATGCGCAGAGCAAGCGCTCGCTGATCGACACAAATCGTCACAAGGTCCTGGTGGCCAACCATCCCTCGCCGCTGTCGGCGCTGCGGCCGCCACTGCCTTTCATCGGCTGCGGCCACTTCGGCGAAGCGAGGGCCTGGCGCGATGCCCAGCGCGCCTGACCCGGTAAGTGTTTGATTCCATGCGAGAATCCAGGGCTCGAAGCGAAACGGCGGGTCGTCGATGTTCCGGTGCGACGCAGTGGTGCGACCTGGTGCGACCTGGTGCGACCTGGTGCGACGGTGGTGCGAATCACCAAACTGTCATCGACGCAGGCTGGTAATCGTGCTATATTTCGAGGTTCGCCGGAGAGGTGGCCGAGTGGTTAATGGCAGCAGACTGTAAATCTGCCCTCTTACGAGTACGCTGGTTCGAATCCAGCCCTCTCCACCAGCGAAAATGGATTTTTGAGAGAGCGCTTGAATGTGATGTGCGGAGCTGAGCGAAGGCAGCGGCTCTGACCGTGATGCGGTGTGATCGGATCTAGAGAGATCATGCCGCAATGCGGGAGTAGTTCAATGGTAGAACCCTAGCCTTCCAAGCTAATGACGCGGGTTCGATTCCCGTCTCCCGCTCCAAAAAAGGTCCGTCGGCGCTGTGTAGGTTTTTTGAATTTCGCCCATTTGGCTCAGTGGTAGAGCACTCCCTTGGTAAGGGAGAGGTCGCGGGTCCGATTCCCGCAATGGGCACCAGTTTTGGGGTTGCAGTCTCGGGGCTGCAACCCCATGTCAGTGTGTTGATCTAGTTATTTTTCGGAGTCGAGAAAATGGCAAAAGGAAAATTCACCCGCACGAAGCCGCACGTGAACGTGGGCACGATTGGTCACGTTGACCATGGCAAGACGACTCTGACGGCGGCGATCGCGACCGTGCTGTCGAGCAAGTTCGGCGGCGAAGCCAAGGCCTACGACCAGATCGACGCGGCGCCCGAAGAAAAGGCGCGTGGCATCACGATCAACACCGCGCACGTCGAGTACGAGACGGCCAACCGCCACTACGCGCACGTGGACTGCCCCGGCCACGCCGACTACGTGAAGAACATGATCACCGGCGCTGCCCAGATGGACGGCGCCATCCTGGTGTGCTCGGCCGCTGACGGCCCGATGCCCCAGACCCGCGAGCACATCCTGCTGGCCCGCCAGGTGGGTGTGGGCTACATCATCGTCTACCTGAACAAGTGCGACATGGTGGACGACAAGGAGCTGCTCGAGCTGGTCGAGATGGAAGTTCGCGAACTGCTCGACAAGTACGAGTTCCCGGGCGACGCCACCCCGATCATCCACGGCTCGGCCAAGCTGGCGCTGGAAGGCGACAAGGGCGAGCTGGGCGAAGGCTCGATCATGAAGCTGGCCGAGGCGCTGGACACCTACATCCCCACGCCCGAGCGCGCGGTGGACGGCACGTTCCTGATGCCGGTGGAAGACGTGTTCTCGATCTCCGGTCGCGGCACGGTGGTGACCGGCGCTGTGGAGCGCGGCATCATCAAGGTCGGCGATGAAATCGAGATCGTCGGTATCCGCCCGACCCAGAAGACCACCTGCACGGGCGTGGAAATGTTCCGCAAGCTGCTGGACCAGGGTCAGGCTGGCGACAACGTGGGCGTGCTGCTGCGCGGCACCAAGCGCGAAGAAGTCGAGCGCGGCCAGGTGCTGTGCAAGCCCGGTTCGATCAAGCCGCACACGCACTTCACCGCCGAGGTGTACGTGCTGAGCAAGGACGAGGGCGGCCGCCACACGCCGTTCTTCAACAACTATCGTCCGCAGTTCTACTTCCGCACGACGGACGTGACCGGCTCGATCGAGTTGCCCAAGGACAAGGAAATGGTCATGCCCGGCGACAACGTGTCCATCACGGTGAAGCTGATCAACCCGATCGCCATGGAAGAAGGCCTGCGCTTCGCGATCCGCGAAGGCGGCCGCACCGTCGGCTCGGGCGTCGTGGCCAAGATCCTCGACATCTGATTTAGGAATCGCGAAGGGGTATAGCTCAATTGGCAGAGCGTCGGTCTCCAAAACCGAAGGTTGTAGGTTCGATTCCTACTGCCCCTGCCACCTGAGGGTGGTCTCCGAAACAGGCCCGTCATGCCCTGACGGGAAGGCAGAAAAAGCCCGTCATAGCCTGACGGGCTTCGGCGTCTCGGAAGACGCATTGAAATGGAAGCCGAAAGGCTTCAGGAATAGTGCCAAAGATGGCTTCTTCTCAAATCGAAACCGTAAGCACGAGTGCTGACAAGGCCAAGCTGGCGACGGCTGCCGTCCTGGTCGTGGCGGCCATTGCTGCGTTCTATCTGCTGGCCCGGCAGGGCGCGGTGGTGCAGTGGGGCGCCCTGCTGGTCGGCCTGGCCGCCGCCGTCGGGGTGTTTGCGAGTTCGGAGGGTGGCCGTCAGTTGTGGGCCTTCGGTCGCGACTCGTGGCGTGAAGTCAAGAAGGTGGTCTGGCCGACCCGCAAGGAGGCGATCCAGATGACGGCGTACGTGTTTGCCTTCGTGGCGATCATGTCGATCTTCCTTTGGCTCACCGACAAGACGCTCGAATGGGTGTTTTTTGATCTCATTCTGGGCTGGAGAAAGTAAATGACTGACGAAGCCATCGACGTTGCGCCGGAAGGCGGACATGTGCTGGCCCCGGCCGCCAATCCCGACTTCCGCTGGTATGTGGTGCATGCGTACTCCGGCATGGAGAAGGCCGTGGAGCGGAACATCACGGAGCGCATCACGCGCGCCGGCATGCAGGACAAGTTCGGCCGGATCCTGGTTCCGACCGAGGAAGTGGTCGAGGTCAAGAACGGCCAGAAGCGCACCACCGAGCGCCGCTTCTTCCCGGGCTACGTCCTGGTCGAGATGATCATGGACGACGAGAGCTGGCACCTCGTGAAGCACACCAACAAGGTGACGGGCTTCGTTGGCGGCGCCAAGAATCGGCCGGCCCCGATTTCGCAGAAGGAAGTCGAGGACATCGTCAGCCAGATGCAGCAGGGCACCGAGAAGCCGCGCCACAAGGTCGAGTTCATCGTCGGCGAGTTCGTGCGCGTCAAGGAAGGTCCTTTCACCGACTTCAACGGCACGGTCGAGGAAGTCAACTACGAAAAGAACAAGGTTCGCGTGTCGGTCATGATCTTCGGTCGTGCCACGCCGGTCGAACTCGAGTTTGCGCAGGTCGAAAAGACTTAAGCACGCCAAAACAAGGCCAGGTGCCCTGGCCTTGAACTTTTGCGGTTCACGTTCCTCCGACTCGGCGTGAATCTTGGCTGGAAAGAGTCGTCAACCCCGGGGAGCTGAGGCTTAAGAGAGCCAAGGCGTTATCACCCGCAAGGAGAAAAGCATGGCGAAGAAAATCGTCGGCTTCATCAAGCTGCAAGTGCCAGCTGGTAAAGCCAATCCGTCGCCGCCGATCGGCCCCGCACTGGGCCAGCGCGGTCTGAACATCATGGAGTTCTGCAAGGCGTTCAACGCGCAGACCCAGGGCGTCGAGCCGGGTCTGCCGCTGCCGGTGGTCATCACCGCGTTCGCTGACAAGAGCTTCACCTTCATCATCAAGACGCCGCCGGCGATCACCTTGATCAAGAAGGCCATCAAGCTCGAAAAGGGCTCCGCACGTCCGCACACCGACAAGGTCGGCAAGATCACGCGCGCACAGCTCGAAGAAATCGCCAAGACCAAGATGAAGGACCTGACCGCGGCCGACCTGGACGCCGCAGTTCGCACCATCGCTGGTTCGGCACGCTCGATGGGCGTGAATGTGGAGGGCGTGTAAATGGCCAAGATCACCAAGAAGCAAAAGGCGCTCGCAGGCAAGGTCGACAGCAGCAAGCTCTACGCGCTGACTGACGCGCTCGGCATCGTGAAGGAAGCCGCGACGGCGAAGTTCGACGAGTCGATCGACGTCGCGGTGCAGCTCGGCATCGACGCCAAGAAGTCCGACCAGGTGGTGCGTGGCGCCGTCGTGATGCCGAACGGCACCGGCAAGACCAAGCGCGTCGCCGTGTTCGCCCAGGGCGCCAAGGCCGAGGAAGCCAAGGCCGCCGGCGCCGACATCGTCGGCATGGACGATCTCGCCGCCCAGGTGAAGGCCGGCGACATGCCCTTCGACGTCGTGATTGCCGCGCCTGACGCGATGCGCGTCGTCGGTACGCTGGGTCAGATCCTGGGTCCGCGCGGCCTCATGCCGAACCCCAAGGTCGGCACCGTGACGCCCGACGTCGCGACGGCCGTCAAGAACGCCAAGGCCGGCCAGGTCCAGTTCCGCGTCGACAAGGCCGGGATCATCCATGGCACGATCGGCCGCCGTTCGTTCGACAACGACAAGCTGCAGGGCAACCTGGCTGCGCTGATCGAAGCCCTGGTCAAGGCCAAGCCGGCCTCGAGCAAGGGCGTCTACCTGCGCAAGGTGGCAGTGTCTTCGACGATGGGTGTGGGTGTCCGCGTGGACACGCAGACCATCGCCCAGGGCTGATGTGAATTTGTCCGGCGGCCCGTCAAAAGGTCGCCGGGCGATGTGGTGGGTCGGAGCTGCGTCAAGCGGCTTCGGGCCATCCAAGACCGCTGGCGTACAGGAATTGCCTGTACTTAATCGCTTCACCCCCGTGATGCGGCCAGCGCAGATGGCGATCCCGCTGCAAAGGAACTCGTTTCCGGAACAGTTGGTCGCTGCATGAAGCGCGTTCCGAGACTTTGGTCGAGGGGCGCATTGAAAAGGAGTAGACCTTGAGTCTGAATCGCAGTGAGAAAGAAGCGGTCATCAATGAAGTGACCAGCCTCGCCGCAAAAGCTCAAACGCTCGTGATGGCGGAATACCGTGGCATCACGGTTGCCGATATGACCAAACTGCGCACCGAAGCGCGCAGCAAGGGTGTGAGCCTCAGCGTGTTGAAGAACACGCTGGCCCGCCGTGCTGTCGCCGGCAGCGCGTTTGAGATCGTCGGCGACCAGATGACCGGTCCGCTGATCTATGGCTTCTCCGAAGACGCCGTGGCTGCCGCGAAGGTGGTGGCCGATTTCGCGAAGACCAACGACAAGTTGGTGATTCGCGGTGGCGCATTCGGTGGCAAGGCCCTGGACGTCGACGGCGTGAAGCAACTGGCCAACATTCCTTCGAAGGAAGTGTTGCTGGCGCAGCTGCTGGGCTTGATGCAATCCCCGATCTCGCGCACGGCCCGTGTCCTGGCCGCGCTCGCCGAGAAGCGTGGTGGTGGCGAAACGCAGGCGGAAGCTCCCGCAGAAGGAGTCGCCGCCTAAGCGGCGACTTTCGATCCAACATATTTTTAGGAAACAAAAATGGCATTCGATAAAGACGCATTTCTGACCGCGCTCGACAGCATGACGGTCCTGGAACTCAACGACCTGGTGAAGGCCATCGAAGAGAAGTTCGGCGTGAGCGCCGCTGCAATGGCTGCTCCGGCTGCCGCCGGTGGCGCCGCCGCCCCTGCCGCTGAAGAAAAGACCGAGTTCAACGTCGTTCTGCTCGAAGCCGGCTCGAACAAGGTTGGCGCGATCAAGGCCGTGCGCGAAATCACCGGCCTGGGCCTCAAGGAAGCCAAGGACCTGGTGGAAGCCGCTCCGAAGGCCGTCAAGGAAGGCCTGCCGAAGGCCGACGCCGAAGCCGCCAAGAAGAAGCTGGAAGAAGCTGGCGCCAAGGTGGAACTGAAGTAATTCAGTCATCCTGGAGGGCTGGAGTGCGCCGAAAGGCCCTCCAGCCTTTGCCGCTTTCAGAGCGCACTCAAAAGCCGCCATTTCCCAGCGTCTTTTGAGTGTCTTCTGACCCCGACTACAGAAGACCCCTTGGTTCGGGTGATGTGCAACGCATCACTGTCCGCCAACGGCTGGTAGTGGCCAGCCGCCAAGCAGGGGCGCGAAAACGCCGCTGACAAGTCGCTGAAGATCTCAAGCACCGGAGCTCTCATGGCCCAAACGTCCACGTACAGTTACACCGAACGCAAGCGCATCCGAAAGAATTTCGGCAGCCGCGACAGCGTCGTCGAAATCCCCTACCTGCTGCAGATGCAAAAAGACGCGTACACCGCGTTCCTGCAAGCGGGTGTCCCGCCGCAGAAGCGGACGGTGGAAGGCCTGCAGGCCGCCTTCCACGCGGCGTTCCCGATCGTCTCGCACAACGGTTTCGTCGAGATGAAATTCCTCGAGTACAACCTGGCGAAGCCGGCTTTCGACGTGCGCGAGTGCCAGACCCGTGGTCTGACCTTCGCCTCGGCCGTGCGCGCCAAGGTGCAGCTGATCATCTACGACCGCGAGTCCTCGACGCCGCAGTCGAAGGTGGTCAAGGAAGTCAAGGAGCAGGAGGTCTACATGGGCGAAGTGCCGCTCATGACGGACAAGGGCTCGTTCATCATCAACGGTACCGAGCGCGTCATCGTGTCGCAGCTCCACCGTTCGCCGGGCGTGTTCTTCGAGCACGACAAGGGCAAGACGCACAGCTCGGGCAAGCTGCTGTTCTCGGCCCGCGTGATTCCCTACCGCGGCTCGTGGCTCGACTTCGAGTTCGACCCCAAGGACATGCTGTACTTCCGCGTCGACCGTCGCCGCAAGATGCCGGTCACGATCCTGCTGAAGGCGATCGGCCTGAATCCGGAATCGATCCTCGCGAACTTCTTCGTCAACGACAACTTCCGCCTCATGGACAGCGGCGCGCAGATGGAGTTCGTCTCCGAGCGCCTGCGCGGCGAAGTGGCGCGCTTCGACATCACCGACAAGTCGGGCAAGGTCGTCGTCGCCAAGGACAAGCGCGTCACCGCTCGCCACACGCGCGAGCTCGAGCAGTCGGGCACCACGCACATCAGCGTGCCGGAAGATTTCCTGATCGGCCGCGTGGTCGCTCGCAACATCGTCGATCCCGACTCGGGCGAAATCCTGGCCAAGGCCAACGACGAGCTGACCGAGTCGCTGCTGAAGAAGCTGCGTTCCGCCGGTGTGCAGGAGATCCAGTGCATCTACACCAACGAGCTCGACCAGGGCGCGTACATCTCGCAGACCCTGCGCATCGACGAAACCGCCGATGAGTTCGCCGCCCGCGTGGCCATCTACCGCATGATGCGCCCCGGCGAGCCGCCGACGGAAGACGCGGTGCAGGCCCTGTTCCAGCGCCTGTTCTACAACCCCGACACCTACGACCTGTCGCGCGTCGGCCGGATGAAGTTCAACGCCAAGGTCGGCCGCGACGAGTCGACCGGCCCGATGGTCCTGACCAACGAAGACATCCTGGCCGTGGTCAAGATCCTGGTCGACCTGCGCAACGGCCGTGGCGAAGTCGACGACATCGACCACCTCGGCAACCGCCGCGTGCGCTGCGTTGGCGAACTGGCCGAGAACCAGTACCGCACCGGTCTCGCGCGTATCGAGAAGGCCGTGAAGGAACGTCTGGGCCAGGCGGAGCAAGAGCCGCTGATGCCGCACGACCTGATCAACAGCAAGCCGATCTCGGCGGCGCTGAAGGAATTCTTCGGCGCCTCGCAGCTGTCGCAGTTCATGGACCAGACCAACCCGCTGTCCGAGATCACGCACAAGCGCCGCGTCTCGGCCCTCGGCCCGGGCGGTCTGACCCGCGAGCGCGCCGGCTTCGAAGTGCGCGACGTGCACGTCACGCACTACGGCCGCGTGTGCCCGATCGAAACGCCTGAAGGCCCGAACATCGGTCTGATC
Source organism: Variovorax sp. HW608 (assembly GCF_900090195.1). Taxonomy (NCBI): domain Bacteria; kingdom Pseudomonadati; phylum Pseudomonadota; class Betaproteobacteria; order Burkholderiales; family Comamonadaceae; genus Variovorax; species Variovorax sp. HW608. The sequence goes on along the minus strand of NZ_LT607803.1, from coordinate 7,322,562 downwards.
AACTCGCTGGCGCTGTATGCCCGCCTCAACGAGTACGGCTTCATCGAGACGCCGTACCGCCGCGTGGTGGACAGCAAGGTCACGAACGAGATCGACTACCTGTCGGCCATCGAGGAAGGCAAGTACGTGATCGCGCAGGCCAACGCCGCGCTCGACAAGGAAGGCCGGCTGACTGGCGACCTGGTCTCGGCCCGTGAAACCGGCGAATCGATCCTGGTGAGCGCCGAGCGCGTCCAGTACATGGACGTGTCGCCCGCGCAGATCGTGTCGGTGGCAGCCTCGCTCGTTCCGTTCCTCGAGCACGACGATGCGAACCGCGCATTGATGGGCGCCAACATGCAGCGCCAGGCCGTGCCTGTGCTGCGTCCGGAAAAGCCGTTCGTCGGCACCGGCATCGAGCGCGTCTCCGCGGTCGACTCCGGCACCGTGGTGACCGCGACCCGCGGCGGTGTCGTCGACTATGTCGACGCGACCCGCATCGTGGTGCGCGTGAACGACGCCGAAGCGGCGGCCGGTGAAGTCGGCGTGGACATCTACAACCTGATCAAGTATCAGCGTTCGAACCAGAACACGAACATCCATCAGCGTCCGATCGTCAAGCGCGGCGACAAGATCGCCAAGGGCGACGTCATCGCCGATGGCGCTTCGACCGACCTGGGCGAACTCGCGCTCGGCCAGAACATGCTGATCGGCTTCATGCCGTGGAACGGCTACAACTTCGAGGACTCGATCCTGATCAGCGAGCGCGTCGTTGCCGAAGACCGCTATACCTCGATCCACATCGAGGAACTGGTGGTGATGGCCCGCGACACCAAGCTGGGCGCCGAGGAAATCACGCGCGACATCCCGAACCTGGCAGAGCAGCAGCTCAACCGCCTGGACGAATCCGGGATCATCTACGTCGGCGCCGAAGTGCAGCCGGGCGACACGCTGGTGGGCAAGGTCACGCCGAAGGGCGAGACCACGCTGACGCCGGAAGAGAAGCTGCTGCGAGCGATCTTCGGCGAGAAGGCTTCCGACGTGAAGGACACCTCGCTGCGCGTGGATCAGGGCTCGCAAGGCACCGTGATCGACGTGCAGGTGTTCACGCGCGAAGGCATCACGCGCGACAAGCGCGCCCAGCAGATCATCGACGATGAACTGAAGCGCTTCCGCCTCGACCTGAACGACCAGCTTCGCATCGTCGAGGCCGACGCGTTCGACCGGATCGAGAAGCTGCTCACGGGCCGGGTCGCCAACGGCGGTCCGAACAAGCTCGCCAAGGGCACCAAGCTCGACAAGGCCTACCTCTCGTCGATCGAGAAGTTCCACTGGTTCGACATCCGCCCGGCGGAAGACGATGTGGCCGCGCAGCTCGAGTCGATCAAGAACTCGCTGGAGCAGACGCGCCACAGCTTCGACCTCGCGTTCGAAGAAAAGCGCAAGAAGCTCACGCAGGGCGACGAACTGCCCGCGGGCGTGCTCAAGATGGTCAAGGTGTACCTGGCCGTCAAGCGCCGCCTGCAGCCCGGCGACAAGATGGCCGGCCGTCACGGCAACAAGGGCGTGGTGTCGAAGATCGTTCCGGTCGAGGACATGCCGCACATGGCCGACGGCACGCCGTGCGACATCTGCCTGAACCCGCTGGGCGTGCCTTCGCGGATGAACGTGGGCCAGGTGCTCGAAGTGCATCTGGGCTGGGCCGCCAAGGGCGTGGGCCAGCGCATCGGCGACCTGCTGCAGGCGGAGGCCAAGGTGGCCGAGCTGCGCAAGTTCTTCGAAGACCTGTACAACGGGTCGGGCCGCAAGGAAGAGCTGAACGCGCTCTCCGACGCCGACGTCATCGAAATGGCGCAGAACCTGTCGCAGGGCGTGCCTTTCGCGACGCCGGTGTTCGACGGTGCCTCGGAAGAGGAGATCCGCGGCATGTTGAAGCTTGCCTACCCGGACGACATCGCCAAGCTCAAGGGCCTGAGCGAGAGCCGCACCCAGGCGTACCTGTACGACGGCCGCACCGGCGAGCGCTTCGAGCGTCCGGTCACCGTCGGCTACATGCACTTCCTGAAGCTGCACCACCTGGTGGACGACAAGATGCACGCCCGCTCGACCGGCCCGTACTCGCTGGTCACGCAGCAGCCGCTCGGCGGCAAGGCGCAGTTCGGCGGCCAGCGTTTCGGGGAAATGGAAGTGTGGGCGCTCGAAGCCTACGGCGCTTCCTACGTCCTGCAGGAAATGCTGACCGTGAAGTCCGACGACGTGCAGGGCCGCACCAAGGTCTATGAAAGCATCGTCAAGGGCGAGCACTCGATCGAAGCCGGCATGCCGGAATCGTTCAACGTGCTGGTCAAGGAAATCCGTTCGCTGGGTCTCGACATCGAGCTCGAGCGTTCGTAATCGAAAAGGGGAAAGAGTCTTATGAAATCGCTACTCGACCTGTTCAAGCAGTTCACCCCGGATGAGCATTTCGATGCCATCAAGATCGGCATGGCTTCGCCCGAGAAGATCCGTTCGTGGTCTTTCGGCGAAGTGAAGAAGCCCGAGACGATCAACTACCGCACCTTCAAGCCCGAGCGGGACGGTCTCTTCTGCGCCAAGATCTTCGGCCCGATCAAGGACTACGAGTGCCTGTGCGGCAAGTACAAGCGCCTCAAGCACCGCGGCGTGATCTGCGAGAAGTGCGGCGTCGAAGTCACGCAGACCAAGGTGCGCCGCGAGCGCATGGGTCACATCGACCTCGCCGCGCCCTGCGCGCACATCTGGTTCCTGAAGTCGCTGCCGTCGCGTCTGGGCCTGGTGCTCGACATGACGCTGCGCGACATCGAACGCGTGCTCTATTTCGAAGCCTACGTGGTGACCGACCCCGGCATGACCCCGCTGAAGAAGTTCAGCATCATGTCCGAGGACGACTACGACGCGAAGCGCAAGGAATACGGCGACGAGTTCATCGCCAAGATGGGCGCCGAAGGCATCAAGGACCTGCTGATGGGCATCGAGCTCGACACCGAGATCGAGAAGCTGCGCGGCGACCTGACCGGCTCCGAAGTCAAGGTCAAGAAGAACTCCAAGCGCCTCAAGGTGCTGGAAGCCTTCCGCAAATCGGGCATCAAGCCCGAGTGGATGGTGCTCGACGTGCTGCCCGTGCTGCCGCCGGACCTGCGTCCGCTGGTGCCGCTGGACGGCGGCCGCTTCGCGACCTCCGACCTGAACGACCTCTACAGACGTGTGATCAACCGCAACAGTCGTCTGCGTCGTCTGCTCGAGCTGAAGGCGCCCGAGATCATTGCGCGCAACGAAAAGCGGATGCTGCAAGAAGCTGTCGACAGCCTCTTGGACAACGGCCGCCGCGGCAAGGCCATGACGGGCGCCAACAAGCGCGCGCTCAAGTCGCTGGCCGACATGATCAAGGGCAAGAGCGGCCGCTTCCGCCAGAACCTGCTGGGCAAGCGCGTCGACTACTCGGGCCGTTCGGTCATCGTGGTGGGCCCGACGCTCAAGCTGCATCAGTGCGGCCTGCCGAAGCTGATGGCGCTCGAGCTGTTCAAGCCCTTCATCTTCTCGCGCCTCGAAGCCATGGGCATCGCGACCACCATCAAGGCGGCGAAGAAGGAAGTCGAATCCGGCACGCCGGTGGTGTGGGACATCCTTGAAGAAGTCATCAAGGAACACCCGGTGATGCTGAACCGCGCACCGACGCTGCACCGCCTGGGCATCCAGGCCTTCGAGCCGATCCTGATCGAAGGCAAGGCGATCCAGCTGCACCCGCTGGTCTGCGCGGCGTTCAACGCCGACTTCGACGGTGACCAGATGGCCGTCCACGTGCCGCTGTCGGTCGAAGCGCAGATGGAAGCCCGCACGCTGATGCTGGCCTCCAACAACGTGCTGTTCCCGGCCAACGGCGAACCGTCGATCGTGCCGTCGCAGGACGTGGTGCTGGGTCTTTACTACACGACCCGCGAGCGCATCAACGGCAAGGGCGAAGGCCTGATGTTCTCGGACATCGGCGAAGTCCAGCGCGCGCTCGACGCCGGCGTGGTCGAACTCACCGCCAAGGTGAGCGTGCGCATCACGGAGTACACGAAGAACAAGGAAACGGGCGAGTTCGCGCCGTCGACCTCGCTCGTCGACACGACCGTGGGCCGCGCGCTGCTGTCCGAGATCCTGCCCAAGGGCCTGGACTTCTCGAATATCAACAAGGCGCTGAAGAAGAAGGAAATCTCCAAGCTCATCAACGCCTCGTTCCGCAAGTGCGGCCTGAAGGAAACGGTGGTCTTCGCCGACAAGCTGCTGCAGAACGGTTTCCGCCTCGCGACCAAGGCCGGTATCTCGATCGCGATCGACGACATGCTGGTGCCTTCGGAGAAGCACGGCATCATCGACCGCTCGGCCAAGGAAGTGAAGGAGATCGAGCAGCAGTACGTCTCCGGTCTCGTGACCGCCGGCGAGCGCTACAACAAGGTGGTCGACATCTGGGGCAAGGCCGGCGACGAAGTGTCGAAGGTCATGATGGCCAAGCTGTCGAAGGAAAAGGTCATCGACCGCAACGGCAAGGAAGTCGAGCAGGAGTCCTTCAACTCGATCTACATGATGGCCGACTCGGGCGCCCGCGGTTCCGCCGCGCAGATCCGCCAGGTCGCCGGCATGCGGGGCCTGATGGCCAAGCCGGACGGCTCGATCATCGAGACGCCGATCACGGCGAACTTCCGCGAAGGCCTGAACGTGCTGGAGTACTTCATCTCCACCCACGGTGCCCGCAAGGGTCTGGCCGACACCGCGCTGAAGACCGCGAACTCGGGTTACCTGACGCGTCGCCTGGTCGACGTGACGCAGGACCTGGTCGTGATCGAACAGGATTGCGGCACGCAGGACGGCGCCGTGATGCGCGCGATCGTCGAAGGCGGTGAAGTGATCGAATCGCTGCGCGAACGTATCCTGGGCCGTACGGCTGCGGAAGACGTGCTGCACCCCGAAACGCGCGCGGTGCTGGCGAAGGCCGGCGACATGCTGGACGAAGACACGATCGAAGCCCTCGAAGCCGAAGGTGTCGACGAGGTCAAGGTCCGCACCGCGCTGACCTGCGCAACCCGCTTCGGCCTCTGCGCCAAGTGCTACGGCCGTGACCTCGGCCGCGGCGGTCTCGTCAACAACGGCGAAGCCGTCGGCGTGATCGCGGCGCAGTCGATCGGCGAGCCCGGCACGCAGCTGACGATGCGTACCTTCCACATCGGTGGTGCGGCATCGCGTGCGGCGGTCGCCTCGAGCGTCGAAGCCAAGTCCAACGGCGTGATCGGCTTCAACGCCACGATGCGCTACGTGACCAACAGCAAGAACGAGCTGGTGGTGATCGCACGTTCGGGCGAGATCGTCATCCACGACGAACACGGCCGCGAGCGCGAGCGCCACAAGGTGCCTTACGGCGCCACGCTGACGGTGAAGGCCGACCAGCAGATCAAGGCGGGCCACGTGCTGGCCAACTGGGATCCGCTGACGCGCCCGATCATCACGGAATTCGCCGGCAAGACGAAGTTCGAGAACGTCGAGGAAGGCCTCACGGTCGCCAAGCAGGTGGACGAAGTCACCGGCCTGTCGACCCTGGTCGTGATCGATCCGAAGCGCCGCGGCGCTGCCAAGGTCGTTCGTCCGCAGGTGAAGCTGATCGACGCTTCCGGCGCCGAAGTGAAGATCCCCGGCACCGACCACTCGGTGACGATCGGCTTCCCGATCGGCGCGCTGGTGCAGGTGCGCGACGGCCAGGACGTGGGCCCCGGCGAAGTGCTGGCCCGCATCCCGGTCGAAGGCCAGAAGACCCGCGACATCACCGGCGGTCTGCCGCGCGTGGCCGAGCTGTTCGAAGCCCGTTCGCCGAAGGACAAGGGCATGCTGGCCGAGATGACCGGCACGGTGTCGTTCGGCAAGGAAACCAAGGGCAAGGTCCGCCTGCAGATCACCGACCCGGAAGGCAAGGTCTGGGAAGAACTCGTGCCGAAGGAAAAGAACATCCTGGTGCACGAAGGCCAGGTGGTGAACAAGGGCGAGTCGATCGTCGATGGTCCGGCCGATCCGCAGGACATCCTGCGCCTGCTGGGCTCCGAAGAACTGGCGCGCTACATCGTGGACGAAGTGCAGGACGTGTACCGCCTGCAGGGCGTGAAGATCAACGACAAGCACATCGAGGTGATCGTTCGCCAGATGCTGCGCCGTGTCGTGGTCGAGAACCCGGGCGACACCAGCTACATCGCCGGCGAACAGATCGAACGCAGCGAGATGCTCAACACCAACGACGCCCTGCGCGCCGCTGACAAGATCCCCGCGACGTACACCAACCTGCTGCTGGGTATCACGAAGGCATCGCTCTCGACCGACAGCTTCATCAGCGCCGCATCGTTCCAGGAAACGACGCGCGTGCTGACCGAAGCCGCGATCATGGGCAAGCGCGACGAGCTGCGCGGCCTGAAGGAAAACGTTATCGTCGGCCGCCTGATCCCTGCGGGCACCGGCATGGCCTACCACCAGGCACGCAAGGCGAAGGACGCCATGGACGAGGCCGAGCGCCGCGCCATTGCCGAAGCCGAAGCGGCCGAGCTGTCCGGTTCCTCCGCGGCCGACGAAGCGACCGCAACGGTCGACGCCGGCGAAGGTGCTGCAACCGAATAAGCGGTAGTAGCATCGCCGGTCATGACCGGTTCCCAACTGCCCCCCTTCCGCCCGCGGATCGGGGGCTTTTTATTGGGTGTGCGCTGAATGCCGGAGATGCCTGGATCCTTGCCCTACTGGATTGCCGGCGCAATTGCGCTGTTCTGGTTCGTCGGCGCCTACAACCGGCTCATGCGTTTGCGTTCGGCCGCGCTGCAGGCCTATGCGGTGCTCGATGCGGCGCTGGTCCGGCAGCTCGATTTCGTGCTCGCCCGCGCGGCCGAGGAGGAGCCGTCCGCCACGCCGCTGGAGTCGCCCAGCGCTTCGGTGCGGGCTGCCGCGAACCAGCTCTCGACCCTGCTCGCGGCCACGCGCCTTCGGCCATTGAACCCCGCGGGGGTGGCGGCGATGAGCACCGCGATGCACGTCATGCTCGCGGCTTGGCAGAGCCTCCATCCCGATGCGGTCGTCAGCTTCGATGCCGACGGCACCCTGTCGCGGCCGGCACCGCTCGAAGGTCTCCCGGAACCCTCCACGCCCATCGCCTGGCCGGAACCTTCCGCCGCCGCCGAGATGGCCCGGGGCCAGTTCAATCTCGCCGTGGCCCGGTACAACGCCGCGATCGCCGAGTTCCCGGCAGTGCTGGTGGCGTGGATCATGCAGCTCAAGCCGGCAGCCGCGTTGCGCTGATTCCCGTGTTGCGTGGCTGACGCATCACCCTATTACCATCGACCCGATTTGCCAGACCTTTCCGATCCCAATTCCGTCTCGCCGCCCCTCTGGCGCCAGCTGCACCTGACCGCCGCCGCGCTGGCTTCGATCCGCGCGGGGACTTCGGGCTCCGTCGCCTTCGAAGCGGTGGAGCCTTCCATGCGGCCGGGCGTTCAGGCGCTCGGTTTCCAGGCCCTGCGCTGGCTCGGCCGCGCCGAGGCGTTGCGCCGCCAGCTGGCCAAGCGCACGCCGCCGCCCGCGGCGGACGCGCTGCTCTGCACGGCGCTCGCGCTGGCATGGGATGCCGGGCGCTCGCAGTACGAGCCCTTCACCCTGGTCGACCAGACTGTCGAAGCCGCCAAGCGCAGCCCGGAAACCCGCGCTCAGGCGAGCTTCATCAATGCCTGCCTGCGGCGCTTCCTGCGGGATCGCGAGGAGCTGCTCGCGGCCACGGACCGCGAGCCGGTCGCCCAATGGAACCACCCCCGCTGGTGGATCGAGCGCCTCAAGCGCGACCATCCTCGCGAATGGCAGCGTGTGCTCACTGTCGACAATTCGCAGGCGCCGATGACCCTTCGCGTCAATCTTCGCAAGGGCAGCGTCGACACCTACCTCCACAAGCTGAATGCCGCCGGCTTGCACGGTTTCCCGGTCGGGGACAGCGGCATCCAGCTGACGCGTGCCCGGCCGGTGCAGCAACTGCCCGGCTTTGGCGAAGGCGAATGCTCCGTGCAGGACGCCGCCGCCCAGATCGCCGCGCCGCTCTTGATGACCGGTCTGCGCTCCGGCGCCGCACCGCTTCGGGTGCTGGATGCGTGCGCGGCACCCGGCGGCAAGACGGCGCACCTGCTGGAGACGGCCGCTCCCGGCGAAATCGAAGTCACCGCGCTCGAGGTCGATGCGGCGCGCAGCCGGCGCATCGACGAAACGCTGTCGAGGCTCGGCATGCGCGCCAAGGTCCTGGTGGCAGACGCCGCCCGGCCCGCGCAATGGTGGGACGGCGTGCCTTTCGACGCCGTCCTGCTCGACGCCCCGTGCACGGCGTCCGGGATCGTCCGGCGGCATCCGGACGTGCGATGGCTGCGCCGCGAGAGCGACGTCGAGCAGCTCGCGTTGCAGCAGGCCATGCTGCTGGAGGCGCTTTGGCCGCTGGTCCGGCCGGGCGGCCGCCTTCTCTATTGCACCTGCTCGGTGTTCAGGGAAGAGGGTTCGCACCAAATCGAGGCGTTCTTTGCACGCAACACCGACGCCCGATTACTGCCCTCGCCGGGCCATTTGCTCCCGCAAACTGGGGAAAACGCGCGTGGCGTCCCGGACAATCCGTTGGGTGATCACGACGGTTTCTTCTACGCCCTGCTGGAGAAGCAGCAGCGCTGACCGATGCTCCCCGGCCCGGCTGGCCGTACTGCTGGTGCTCGCCTGGTGTCTCGCATGGTTCCCTGGCGCCGTCTTCGCCGAACCGCACGGCGCATCCGTCACCCAGATGCGGCTCGAGCAGGCGGACGACGGCATCTACCTCACCGCCCAGGTCCAGTTCGAACTGCCCGCCCTGGTCGAGGAGGTGCTGGAAAAGGGCATCGCGATCTATTTCGTGGCCGAGGCCGAGGTCTACCGCGAACGCTGGTATTGGACAGACCTTAAAGTGGCGCAAGCCGTGCGGCACATGCGGCTCGCCTACCAGCCGCTCAGCCGCCGGTGGCGCCTCAACGTATCGCCCGTGCCCATCACCAATGCCGGGTTCGGCGTTTCGCTGAACCAGAATTTCGAGACCCTCGCCGATGCCCTCGAAGGGGTGCGGCGGGTCGGCCGGATGCGCCTTGGCGATCTGTCCGACATCGGCGACGCGCCGGATCATCCGGTGACCTTCCGCTTCCGCCTCGACACCTCGCAACTGCCGAGGCCGTTCCAGCTCCAGATCGGCGGCCTGGGTGGCCAGCCCGACTGGAACATCTCCATCGAGAAAAGCGCCCGCCTGCCGCTGGAGAAGGCGAAGTGAGCATCGCATCGCGCGGCGGCTCCAGGTCGCCGGCGGCGCGGCGTTCGCGCGCGGTCCGCTGGGCCATCGGCGTCGGCGCGGCGATGGTCACGGCCATCGGCCTCGTGCTGATGTTCCTGCTCGCGCAGGCGACCAACAACCGCGCCTTCTACGAGCGCAACTACGCGCGGCTGTTCGGCATCAACGTCGTCGTCGCGGTGGTGCTGATCCTGGTGATCGGATGGGTCGCGTACCGGCTGCTCAGCCGGCTGCGGCAGGGCAAGTTCGGCAGCCGGCTGCTCATCAAGCTGGCCGCCATCTTCGCGCTCGTGGGCGTGGTGCCGGGCATGCTGGTCTACGTCGTGTCCTACCAGTTCGTGGCGCGGTCGATCGAGAGCTGGTTCGACGTCAAGGTCGAAGGTGCGCTCGATGCGGGCCTGAACCTCGGCCGGGCCACGCTCGATTCGCTGTCCGACGACCTCATGAACAAGACGAAGGCGGCGGGCGCGCAGTTGGCCAATGTCTCCGATGCGGGCGCCGGCCTGGTGCTGGAGCGGATCCGCGACCAGTTGGGCGCCACCGACGTCGTCTTGTGGTCCAGCAGCGGCCAGCTCATCGCCGGGGCGGGCGCCTCGCGCTTCCAGCTCAGCCCCGAGCGCCCGACTTCGCAGCAATTGCGGCAGGTGCGCGCCGACCGGGCCATTGCGCACATCGAAGGCCTCGACGAAATCCCTGCCCCGGGCACTGCCACCCCGCCGCCCGCGAGCGTCCGCGCGATCGCGCTGGTGCAGCGGCAAGGATTCGAGTTCAACACCGAGCCGCGTTTCCTGCAGGTGACGCACCCCCTGCCGCCGGCCGTGGTCGCCAACGCGCTGGCCGTGCAGGAAGCCAATCGCGAATACCAGGAAAGGGCACTCGCGCGCGAAGGCCTGCGCCGAATGTACATCGGCACGCTCACGCTGACCCTTTTCCTGGCGGTCTTCGGGGCGGTGCTGCTGGCCGTGCTGTTCGGCAACCAGCTCGCCCGGCCGCTGCTGGTGCTGGCCGACGGCGTGCGCCAGGTGGCCGGCGGCGACCTGCGGCCGACCGCCGTGCTGCAAGGCAAGGACGAACTCGGTGGCCTCACCCGCTCGTTCGCCGTGATGACCCAGCAGCTGGCCGAGGCGCGCGGCGCGGTCGAGAAGACCATGGGCGAGCTCGACGCCGCCCGGTCCAATCTGCAGACGATCCTCGACAACCTGACCTCGGGCGTGATCGTGCTCCAGGCGGACGGGGTGATCGTCTCGACCAACCCGGGCGCCACGCGGGTCCTGCGGGCGCCGCTGGCGGCGTTCGAAGGCCAGCGGCTGTGCGACGTGCCGGGCCTTGCCGAGTTCGCGCAGAGCGTGCAGCAGCAGTTCGACGACTTCGAGGTCGAGCGCCTGCAGCATGGCCTCGACCACTGGCAGCACGCGTTCGAATTGCACGCCGCCGGCGACGCCATGGTGGAGGACACGATCAACATCGTTGCCCGGGGGGCCGAACTGCCCGGCGCGACCCGGCTGCTGGTGTTCGACGACATCTCCGAAATCGTCTCGGCCCAGCGCGCCCAGGCCTGGGGCGAAGTCGCGCGACGGCTGGCGCACGAGATCAAGAATCCGCTGACGCCGATCCAGCTCTCGGCCGAGCGGCTCGAAATGAAGCTCTCCGGCAAGGTCGCGGCGCCCGAGCAAGCGGTGCTCACCAAGTCCGTCAAGACCATCGTCGACCAGGTCGACGCCATGAAGCGGCTCGTCAACGAGTTCCGCGAGTACGCACGGCTGCCGGCGGCCGACCTGAAGGCCGTGGACCTCAACGCGCTGGTGACCGACATCCTCCATCTCTACCCGGCGGAGAATGCCCTGGTGGCCCTGCGGCCGGAATTCGACGATCGTTGCCCCCCGATCCGCGCCGATGCGCAGCAGATCCGGCAGGTGATCCACAACCTCTTGCAGAACGCCCAGGATGCGGCGGAGGCCAATGCGGGTCGGACCGGGCATGCCGGCGAGGTCGTCATCCGGACGCGGCTCGCGGAATCCGGCCAGCGGGTGCGCCTCACGGTGCAGGACAGCGGCGCCGGCTTCGCCGAGCACATCCTCAAGCGCGCCTTCGAGCCCTACGTCACGACCAAGGCGAAGGGCACCGGCCTGGGCCTCGCCGTCGTCAAGAAGATCGCCGACGAGCACGGCGCGCGCATCGAACTTTCGAATCGCGTGGTCGATGGGGCTGTGGCTGGTGCGCAAGTCTCGCTATCATTCGCGCTTGCAGGGGGGCCGCAGGGAGCGGTTGCTCACACAGAAGATTCGAAGTCATCCGCGACCTGAGCAAACTGCAGGCGATCCATCGCATGGACCTTCGGGCACCTCACCAACTAGACATACATCGGCGCACATCTCAAGCAAATGGCAAACATCCTCGTGGTCGATGACGAGCTGGGCATCCGAGACCTGCTCTTTGAAATTCTCAACGACGAAGGCCACAACGTCGAACTCGCCGAGAACGCGGCCGAGGCCAGAGCGGCGCGACAGCGAGCCCGTCCGGACCTCGTCCTGCTCGACATCTGGATGCCCGACACCGATGGCGTCACGCTGCTCAAGGAATGGTCGGCGGCCGGCCTCCTGAGCATGCCCGTGGTGATGATGAGCGGACACGCCACCATCGACACCGCCGTCGATGCCACGCGCATCGGCGCGTTCGCGTTTCTCGAAAAGCCGATCACCCTGCAGAAACTGCTGAAGGCCGTCGAGCAGGGCCTCGCACGCGAAAGCGCGCGCCGCGCTGCAGCCAGCGTCGTGCCGCCGTCGAGCCATCTCTCCGCCGTGGTCACGACCGTCGGCGAAAGTACCCTGGTGCCGCCGGCGCCGCAGACTGCCGTGGCCGAGACAGGCCCGCAATCGACGCAGAGCTTCGACCTCGACCGCCCGTTGCGCGATGCCCGTGACGGCTTCGAGAAGGCCTATTTCGAGTTCCACCTGGCGATGGAGAACGGCTCGATGACCCGCGTCGCCGAAAAGACCGGGCTCGAGCGCACGCACCTCTATAGAAAACTGAAGCAACTTGGCGTCGATCTTTCGAGAGGGCGCCGAAGCACTGTATAATCTAAGGCTGCATACAACGGCCCGGTAGCTCAGTTGGTAGAGCAGCGGATTGAAAATCCGCGTGTCGGTGGTTCGATTCCGCCCCAGGCCACCACTATTCAGCGCCCAACCGTTCTCGGTTGGGCGTTTTCATTTGCGGGTTCCGCGCACCACGCGGGCTTGCGGGCCGTTCTGCGTGTGCCAGCCGTTCCGGGCACGGGCGGCATGACCCGCCCGGTTCGCCCCTGTTCCGCCCTATCTTCTCTCGAAACCTGCGCCAACTTCTTCGCCGTGGCACTCGCAGACGGCGTTGTTCATCAACCACTTGTGCGCGTGCCGACGCGAATGGTTGCCTCGCGGGTTTGCACGAGCAATGCAGAACGGCAAACCCGCGAGGCCAGCCTCCACGTCAGCCCTTGGGCGGGAACGGGTCGTCACCGTAGCTGTTGCGCTCACGGATCTGGCCATCACGCCCTTGGATGAACATCTCGCTCTGCTGGTTGATGGCGATGTCCCGCGCACGGTCAATCGCCTGCTGCTGCGTGTCGTGGATGGAGGTGAGGCGGTCGTTGCCTTCACCTCGCACACCCCACTGATCGCCGCCGTTGATGGGAACGACCCATTGGTTCTTTCCGCTCACTTCAAGCACTCCAAAAATTGAAAAGGTCAGGCTCTTGAAGTCGGCGCGAGCCTCGGCGCGTCGGGTGGCGAGATCACGTCATGGCGACCTCCTTTCCCGCTGCCGCGCACGGCATCGCATACAAGCCTGCGCGCTTCTGCGTGACCACGACCGCACCGTAGGCCGCGTGCTGCGCCGCAGGCTCCGGCTTGCCCTTGTCCTTCGCCTTGATCTTGAAGACGTCAATCGGCTTGTCGCTTCCCAAGCCCGCGCGTTGCATGATTCGCTCCGCCGTCGTGGCTTCGCCCTTGAACGACCACAGCGACTCGAACACCTTGGCCTGACCGTCGGTGAACTGGATCGGCGCGCTGCTGATGTCAGGCAGCGTCGCCCACTTGAAGTCCGCCGAGAATGGCCCGTTCACTGGCGTGGCTAGATCGACGACTGCTGGTGTCACGGGCGGCGACGGCGTGCCGAGGAGCGTGATCCCACCGCCGTAGAACGTGAAGCGTTCTTCCAGCGCCAACCACTCGATGCCCGCTCCGAAGGGCGAGCCGCGCGTCGTGCTCGGCCTCGGCGTGATCAACCGGATGTCGCCGCCCGCCACGCGCACGCGATCCAGCAGCGCGGGTTCGTGCAGCACCCGCGTCAGATTGCGGGCCAGCAGGACGGGCGAACGGCGGGCATCGCCGAGCCGCCACACGCCGTCGCCCAGATCATCGATGCCATCGCGGCTTTCGATCTCCAATGCGAGGCGCATCTTCTGCCTCAGCCAGTCCTCGTCCAAGGCCAAGGCCGCACCGTCGTTCGCTTCGACCGCCACCGGCCCGCACTCCGGGCAACGGCACATGCGCCCGCCGCGACCATCGCCCCACACCTGCACCCGATGCTGCTGGCAGTGCGGGCAGAGCACGAAGGACTGATCCACGACCGTCGGCTTGACCGCCTTGCCAAGGACGGTCAGCGCCGTCGCCTCACGCAGCGACAGCGTGGCGCGCAGCATGGGCGTGCCGCCCGCGAACAGGCGGCAGACCAAGGCCCAGGCGTCGTGCGCCGCCATCGATCAGTCCTCGATCACCGGCGACGAACTGATCGCATCCGCTTCCGGCGGCACTTCGTGCGCGCTCAGGGTCTGGCCCTTCTGCAAGATGCCCACCGCGACGAGATAGCCCTCCAGTTGCGCCTGCATCTTGGCGTCGAACTTGTGCAGGTTCAGCCGCCCCTTGCTGGTCACCTCGATGGTGACCACCTTGGCGCGCGTGCGGCCCGGCTCGGGCGGGTAGTAGAGATTGACCTGCGCCGCCGTCACTGCCCATTTGCCTTCCAGCGGGCCGGGCAGCTTCTCTTTCAGCAGCTCATGCACGGAGCGTTGCTGGCTGGACTGCATCGCGGTGCATTCGATCTTCAGCGCGGTATCCGGGCTGAGGAGCGTGAGCGCCTTCAGTTGCACCATCGAGAAACCGTCCTCGAACGCCTCCGGCGCGTCGAAGCCGGTGCGCAGCATCGACAAATCCAGCGTCGGCGACTTGATTCGGTGCGCGCTCGCCTTGACGCCCAGCACATGCTCGGCGAAGGCCTCGACCAGCATCTGCTGGTACTTCTGGCCGCCGCGCACCAGCGTGCGCACCACGCCGGTGGTCTTGGCGTACTCCAGCACCATGTGGATGTTGGGGTTGCCGACGCGGCGCTTGAGGGTCGAACCCTCGAACTCCAGCCGCAGCATGGCCATGTCCTTGACGTGGACGGTCAACAGGAACACGCCGGGACTGCGCTGGACCAGATGCGCCACGCTGCTGTCGCCGCACTGCATCTCGCGCTTGTAGAAGGCCGAGATCGCGTTGCGCAGTGCGGCCAGATTGTGGTCAGCGCCGTTCGGCTGGCGCTTCAGACCCAGATCGTATTGCTGGGTCTGCGGCCCGTGATGCTCCCAGAAGCTGAAGTCGTAGGCGCGCTCGAACAGCGCTGGGTGGTTGACGTACAGCCAGAACGAACGGTGGATGTCGCTGCCGCACAGCGTCAGTCCTGCCAGCGCGGCACCGTCCGCCACCACGGCCTCGAACATCGCCTGCTTGCCCGCCGCGTCGCCCAGCTGAACGCTGGCCATGAGGTTGGCGATCATCTGGTCGCGGGCTGCGGTGTCGGGCCAGACCTTGACCGCCTCCACCAAGAATTGGCTGGTTTCCGGCGTGTCGTCCCACGCGAACCCGTGCGGCACGGGCAGGCCATGCGAGGTCAGGAAGTCGCGCAGCGTGGCATCCACCGGCAGCTCGAGCATCACGTCGACAAAGGTTTTCTTCATCTTGTTCGTCCTTTCTGGATCGGCGTCGGAGGTCTGCGACCGGGGATCGGGCTGCACGGGCCAGCGACAGGGGTACTGAACACGCATCCCGCACAAGTAAAGCTGCGAGATACTGACGTGATTCTGACCCGCAGATTTCCGCTTGTCAATCAACAGGGCACACCTAGACCTATTTGGTATCTCGTAGCTATACTGTCGGTCTAGCTTCCATTCACTGACCCCACTACAGGAGCATCGCCATGGCTTCGGCGTTCGGAACACGCCTGCGGCGTTTGCGCGAGGCGAAGAAGTTGACCCTGCAACAGGTCGCCGACGCGGTCGGCTGCACCAAGGCGTACATCTGGGAACTGGAGATGAAGGACGGGCAGCGTCCGTCCGCAGAGCGGATTCAGAAGATCGCTCAGGTGCTCGGCGTAACGATGGAGGATGTGATGGGCACGCCCATGCAGCAGGCACCGGAGGCCAGCCCCGAGGACGTTGCGTTCTTCCGCGAGTACGCCGGGATGACCGACGAGGAGAAGGATCGCTACCGGCAGGCGCTCAAAATCATGTTCCCCGACAAGGGCGAAGGCGGGGACTGAGGATTGAGCGCGCCGCAAGCTCTCACTGGCTCCATTGCCGCCAGCACCGTCCTGAAGTGGTTGCGGGCGTATCACCGTGAGAGCGGCATGCCCGATGCCGTCGATCTGGACATCCTGCGCCAGATGCTGCCAACCACGCCCTACGGCAAGGACGTGCGGGAGATCAAGGCACCGATGGTGCTCGACGTCGACAGCTGCGAAGGCATGCTGGTGCGCAACCCGAAGGACGTCGCCGAGTGGGGCATCTTCTACAACGGCAAGGCCAGTCCGGAGCGCCGACGCTTCACCATCGCCCATGAGCTGGGCCACTTCATCCTGCATCGCCGGCAGCAGCAAAGCTTCAACTGCGACAAGGAAAGCGTCTACTCCGGCGTCGACACCATCCGCGCCATCGAACGCGAAGCCGACGACTTCGCCAGCAACCTGCTGATGCCCGGCGACCTGCTGCGCGACTGGATTTCGAACCAGCGCATCGACCTGCACGTCCTCAGCGCCATCGCCAAGCGGTTTCAGGTTTCGTTCGAGGCGCTGTGTATCCGCTTCATCAAGTTCACCACGCAGCGCGCGATCCTCGTCTATTGGGACAACGGCTACGTGAAGTACGAATGGCGCAGCAGCAGCGCCGTCAAGACACGGGCGCGCATCCGGCGCAACGCCGATCCGCAGGAACCGCTGCCGGGTACGCTGGCAGCCGACGCCAGCGTTGATCAGGAATGGGATGGCACGGAGATGTCCGCCGCGATCTGGTGTCCGGAGGAGGCGCAGCACATGAAGCTGCGCGAATTCAAGCACAGCTTCGGCGCGCGTGATCGCGTCCTTACACTGCTCCTGCTCGAAAGCGCCGAACCGCGCTCATGGGATCGGTCGTGGCAGGACGAGGACAGCTTCGACAGCTTTGACCAGTTCGTCTCGAACGGCCAATTGCCGGCTCGATGAATCGCGGCCGATCAATGACATGACGACACTACCCGCAGCTAGCGCATTGCAGACGCTGCAGCATGAAGTTCAGCGATTGCTGGGCCGCTGCCTGCTGCGTCTGCAGCAGTATGAACACCTGATCAAGGCCATCGTGGCGCATCACGAGATCGCAGGACCGGCTCATGCTCTGGAGTCGATCCGCGCGGCACGTGTCGCCGACACCGCCAGCAAGACGCTTGGCACCCTGGTCGGAAATCTCCTCGGATCGTATGTCGTCACCAATGAAGCCGAGACTACCGCCGAGGTCACGGCCGATGCACCCGAGGACGTCATATCGTTCGGCATGCGGATGCACCTGAGCATGTCCGCCGAGGATTTCGCCCGGACAGAGAACGAACTGAAAGAGTTGGTGTTACTGCGGAACAACCTCGTTCACCACTTCATCGACCAGCACGACCTATGGAGCTTGGACGGTTGTCGTGGTGCGCACGATGCCTTGGTCGCTGCCTACGGCCGAATCGACCAACACTTCGAGCAACTACGGGGATGGGCCGAACACATGGATCAGGCCCGGCGGCTGACGGCGGAGTTCGTCCAGTCGGATGCGTTCCACGACCTCGTGGTCAATGGCATCGCCCCGGATGGCGTCGTGGATTGGCCTGCCGCAGGCATCGTGCGCGCGCTGCGGGAAGCCGCTGTTGAACTGGCTGTCGAGGGCTGGGCACCTGTCGCATCGGCTGGACGATGGATCACCGAGCGGCACCCAGAACAACTGCCTGCCAAGTATGGCTGCAGCAGTTGGCGGCAGGTGGTGCATGAGTCGCGTCTTTTCGAGCTTCGGTACCGCGAAGTGGATGGGCAGCGCGCCGCGTGGTATCGGGCGAAGCAGGACTCCGCGCACTCACGCTAAATCACGTTACGCGAAGTGCCCCCGGTTTCTAGCATGAGCAGCGTTTTCCATCGAAACGCCTGCCATGACAGAACTCGAACCCATCTCCATTTCCCCGCCGTCTGACCGTCCCCGGCACGCGCAGCAGGAAATCGCCGACCTGCTGGCCGCCGCACTGCTGCGCCTGCGCCGGCGTCCATCGCGCGACACTCTCGAAAACAGCGAGTGCGTTCGCCTTGGCTTCCCCGGCCAACAGCGCGTGAATGCGAACCCCGATCACCACCACGGAGTTCGCCGATGACGGCACACGCACCATCCACCACCACCTCGGTCGCCGCCCAGGTCGCCGGGCTTCCCCATCTCTCGATGGAGGATCTCTGGAAACTGTGGGACGCGCATTTCGACGAACGGCCCGGCCACCACCATCGCGGCTGGCTGGAGAGCCGATTGGCCTACAAGATTCAGGAGCGCGCCTTCGGCGGCCTGAAGTCCTCGCTGCGCAAGAAGCTCGAAGAGGTCGGCGAGACCGGCATCCTGCCCAAACAACTGCGCGGCGACAGCCAGCGCCTGCTGCCCGGAACCATCCTCACGCGCATCTACGACGACGTCGAGCATCGCGTGCTGGTGCGCGGCACGGGCGACTTCGAGTACCAGGGACAACGCTTCAAGAGCCTGTCCGCGATTGCAGGTCACATCACGGGCAGCCACTGGTCGGGGCCGGTGTTCTTCGGCCTGAAGACGCCCGCCGCGAAGAAGGTGACGGCATGAGGTCGCCGCGCGCCAACCCGCTGCCGACGGTCACGCCGAAGAAGCGTTGCGCCGTCTACACCCGCAAGTCCACCGACGAGGGGCTGGATCAGGAATACAACAGCCTCGAAGCCCAGCGCGACGCGGGCCTCGCCTTCATCGCCAGCCAGCGGCACGAAGGCTGGATCGCCGTCGGCGACGGCTACGACGATGGCGGCTACTCCGGCGGCAACATGGATCGCCCTGCGCTGCGCCGCCTGATGGTCGACATCGAGGCCGGGAAGATCGACACCGTGGTCGTCTACAAGATCGACCGGCTCACCCGAAGCCTGCCGGACTTCGCCAAGCTGGTCGAGGTGTTCGACCGCAATGGCGTGTCCTTCGTCTCGGTCACGCAGCAGTTCAACACCACGACGTCGATGGGGCGGCTGACGCTCAACATCCTGCTGTCCTTCGCGCAGTTCGAGCGGGAGGTCACGGGAGAGCGCATTCGCGACAAGATTGCCGCCAGCAAGGCCAAGGGCATGTGGATGGGCGGCGTGCCGCCCTTGGGCTACGACGTAGTCGAGCGCAAGCTCATCGTCAACGAACGCGAGGCGGCGCTGGTGCGCGACATCTTCCGGCGCTACGGCGAGCATGGCTCGGCGGCGCGACTGGTGCGTGAACTGGACATCGAAGGCCACACCACCAAGGCCTGGGTGACGCAGACCGGGCGGCAGCGTCCGGGGCGCACCATCGACCAGCAGTACCTCTTCACGATGCTGCGCAACCGCATCTACCTCGGCGAAATCTCGCACAACGGTCAGTGGTTCTCGGGGCAGCACGACGCCATCGTCGCGCCGGGCCCGTGGGACGCCGCGCACGCGTTCATCGAACGACGCAAGCAAGCGCCGCGCGAGCACGCCGCCAAGCATCCGGCGCTGCTGGCGGGACTGCTGTTCGCACCCGACGGGCAGCGCATGCTGCACTCCTTCGTCAAGAAGAAAAGCGGGCGGCAGTACCGCTACTACGTCCCCTACCTGCACAAGCGGCGCAACGCGGGCGCGAGCCTGTCACCCAGCACGCCGGACGTCGGGCATCTGCCCGCCGCCGAAATCGAGAACGCGGTGTTGGCGCAAATCCACGCTGCGCTCTCCGCGCCGCAGATGCTGATCGCGGTGTGGCGGGCCTGCCAGCAGCATCCTGCCGGTGCCGCGCTCGACGAAGCGCAGGTGGTGGTGGCGATGCAGCGCATTGGCGATGTTTGGGCGCAGTTGTTCCCCGCCGAGCAGCAACGCATCACGCGGTTGCTAATCGACCGCGTGCAACTGCACGAGCACGGGCTGGACATCGTCTGGCGCGAGGACGGCTGGATCGGGTTCGGGGCCGACATCGGCACGCATCCGCTGGTCGAGGAAGCTCGTGAACAGGCCGTGGAGGCACTGGCATGAACACCACGGCGAACCCGCGCAAGCGCACCGTCCACATCGAGGTCGGTACCGATGCCCGCAGCTACGTCAGTGGTGGCCAGCGCGTCACGCTGGTGCCGTTGAAGATCAAGCGCCGCCAGAACCGCAAACTGCTGATCCCACCCGCGCCCGACGCCACCGCCCCGACGGGCGGCTTCGACGTGCCGATGATCAAGACGCTCGGCAAGGCCTTCTACTGGAAGCGGCTGATCGACGAAGGCATCCATCCGACGACCGCAGATCTGGCGCGCGCGCTGAAGGTGGAGCCAGGCTGGGCGGCCGAGGTGCTGCGCATGACCATGCTGGCCCCGGACATCGTCGAGGCGATCTTCGAGGGCCGCCAGCCCCGGCATCTGAACCTGCACACGCTGCGCGGCCGCCAAGACCTGCTGCCGCGCGACTGGGGCAAGCAGCGTCGGTCGCTGGGTTTCCCTGACGCCTGAACCCCATCCCCGATTTCCTCTGACGACGGCGAGCCATGTGCTCGCCGTTTTCGCTTGCGCGCGGGGGGATTGGCGAACCCGAAGTTTCCGCGTGGTTCGCCATTGCGTCCCTTCAAGGTTCGCCACCCGAAATTTGGAATGACACCTGTTCCTCAACAACGCAACAGGAGCGTTCCATGCAGACAGCAGCAAGCAGTATCCCCCGGTCGCCCTCACCGACGAATTCTCAGGCGATCAACAGCCTCTCGCCCGGCGACCGCCGGGTGCTCAACGAAAACGAACTGGCCCAGCGGTGGGGCGTCAGCCCCAAGACCCTGCAACGCTGGCGCAGCGAAGGTCGCGGCCCGCGCTACCTGAAGCTGTCCAAGCGCGTCGGCTATCCCGTGGACGCGGTCATCGAGTTCGAGCGCGAGGCGCTGCACGACTCGACGTCCGAACGCGCGGCGGTCTGAGGAGCGATGCCATGAACGACATCACTCTCTTCCCCGCCGACATCGCCGCGATGTCCGTCAGCCAGTTGGCCGCGCTGCCCGTCGCGCAAAAGGCCGAGATCGACAAGAACCTCGACGAAGCCCTCGACTGGCTCAAGAAGGCACGCGCCAAGTTCGACGCGGCGCTCGATGCTGCCTACGGCGAGCAGGCCCGCACGGCGCTGCGCGATTCCGGGCGCGACTTCGGCACCGCGCGTATCGACGACGGCGCGCTGCACATCAAGTTCGAGCTGCCCAAGAAGGTCAGTTGGGATCAGAAGAAGCTCGGCGACATCGCGGCCCACATCGTCGCCGCCGGCGACAAGGTCGAGCACTTCATCGACGTGAAGCTGGCGGTTTCCGAATCGCGCTTCACCAACTGGCCGCCGACGCTCCAGCAGGAGTTCGCTGCCGCTCGCACGGTCGAGCCGGGCAAGCCGTCTTTCACCCTTTCCCTCGATTCGGAGCACTGATCATGAGCACCAGCCTCATCGCTTTGCTGCGCAAGCAGCTGCCGTCCATCTACGGCGAACACCTCCCCGACGACATCCGCTATCGCGGCACCGATGGCCATGACGTGGTCGTGGCGCTCGACGCGGCCACGGTGGACGAACTGGCCTTCGCCATCCAGACCGCCAACGCAGAAGCCCTGGCGCTCGCCCGACGCCGCACCGCGCTGGAAGAACTCCACACTGAGGTGCGCAAGCGTGCCGCGCGCGGTGCCGACTGCATCGCCGACATCGCGTGGGAGGGCTGATCATGAGCGCGATCATCCCTTTCCAGTTCGAGGCGCACGCCGTGCGCGTGCAGGTCGACGACGCGGGCCTGCCGTGGTTCAACGCCACCGACGTATGCGATGCGCTGGAGATGGGCAACCCGTCTCAGGCGATCAAGTCCCACGTCGATGCCGATGACCTCCAGAAGTTGGAGGTCATCGACAACCTCGGTCGCACGCAGCGCGCCAACCACGTCAACGAATCGGGCCTCTACGCCCTGATCCTCGGCAGCACGAAGGAGGCCGCGAAACGCTTCAAGCGTTGGGTGACCGGCGAGGTGCTGCCCGCGATCCGCAAGACCGGCGCTTACTCCGGCCCCGGCACGCTGGCGGCCTTGCCCGCGCTGACCCACGACCGCGTCAGCGCGATCCTGCTGATCGGCGAGGCCGTGGCGAAGGTGCCGGGCGTGAAGACCGGCATTGCAATGGCGGCGACGCTGACCTGCATCCACGAGAACACGGGCCTCGCCGTCGAAACCCTGCGCCGCGCGCTGCCCGCCGCCAACGAGCCGATCTGTTCGCTCAATGCCACCCAGCTCGGCAAGCTGCTGAACCGCTCGGCCAAGGCCACGAACCAGTTGCTGGCGGCGGGTGGCTTCCAGTTCCGCAACGACCGCGACGAATGGGAACTGACCGAGGCCGGTGAAGCGTGGGCCGAGGCCATGCCGTACTCGCGCAACGGCCACAGCGGCTACCAGATTCTCTGGAATCCTGCCGTCGCCGAAGAATTGAAGGAGGTGGCGTGATGGCCCTCCCGATTATCTCCGCGCAGCAGCGGATGGCTGAGCGCAAGGGCGTCAAGCTGCTGATGCTCGGCAAATCCGGCATCGGCAAGACCACTCGGCTCAAAGACCTCGACCCGGCCACCACGCTGTTCCTCGACATCGAGGCGGGCGACCTGGCCGTGGCCGACTGGCCGGGCGACACCATCCGCCCGGCATCGTGGCCGGAGTCGCGCGACTTCTTCGTGTTCCTCGCCGGGCCGGATCGCTCACTGCCGCCGGACGCCGCGTTCTCGCAGGCGCACTACGACCACGTCATCGAGAAGTTCGGCGATCCGACGCAGCTCGACCGCTACCAGACTTTCTTCCTCGACTCGATCACGCAGCTCTCGCGCCAGTGCTTCGCGTGGTGCAAGACGCAACCGGGCGCGGTCAGCGACCGGACCGGCAAGCCCGACATGCGCGGCGCTTACGGCCAGCTCGGGCAGGAGATGGTCAGCGCCTTGACCCACCTGCAGCACGCGCGCGGCAAGAACGTGGTGTTCGTCGCCATCCTCGACGAACGGCTCGACGACTACAACCGCAAGGTGTTCGTGCCGCAGATCGAGGGCAGCAAGACCAGCCTCGAACTGCCCGGCATCGTCGACGAGGTTGTGACGCTGGCCGAGATCAAGGCCGAGGACGGCAGCGCCTACCGCGCCTTCGTCACCCACACCGTCAATCCCTACGGCTACCCGGCCAAAGACCGAAGCGGTCGTCTCGACCTGCTCGAACCGCCGAACTTGGGCGCGCTGATCGCCAAGTGCGCGGGCACTGCCGCGCCCGCCAGCGCCGCCGCCCATCCCGCCATCCCCGCATCCCACGAATCTCAGGAGTAATTGCCATGACCAGCAACTGGAACGACTTCAACGACGCCGAATCGCAGCAGTCCGGCTTCGACCTCATCCCCAAGGGCACGCTGGTGCCGGTGCGCATGACCATCAAGCCCGGTGGCCACGACGATCCCGAACAGGGCTGGGGCGGCGGCTACGCCACCGAATCCTTCGAGACCGGCTCGATCTACCTCGCCGCCGAGTTCGTCGTCACCGGCGGCGACCACGCCAAGCGCAAGATGTGGTCGAACGTCGGCCTGCACTCGAAGAAGGGACCGACCTGGGGCCAAATGGGGCGCAGCTTCATCCGCGCCGTGCTCAACAGCGCGCGCAACGTCCATCCGCAGGACAACAGCCCGCAAGCCGCCGCCGCGCGCCGCATCCAGGGCTTCCACGAACTGGACGGCATCGAGTTCCTCGCCCGCGTGGACGTCGAGAAGGACGCCAAGGGTATGGATCGCAACGTCGTCAAGCTCGCGGTCGAACCCGATCACCCCGACTACGCCAAATTCATGGGCGTGCCGCCCAAGACCAAGACCGGCGGCGGCACCTCGGGCGCTCCGGCGCAGGCCGCGCCATCGTCTTACACCGCCACTGCCACGCCCGCGCCGCAGCGCGCGCCGGTGACCGGCAAGCCCGCCTGGGCGCAGTGAGGGGGCGGATGAAATGCTGGGTCTGCAAACGACAGGCGCGCGGCTACGGTCACACCGATGGCCGGTTCAAGACCGCCGATCCGCGCCGCTACGTGATCGACTGGGTGTTCTGCTCGCGCCGCTGTCAGGACGCCTTCCACATGCTCTACGGCAACTGGATGCGCGCGAAGGAAGGACGCATCGACAAGACGGAGGTCGCCATGATCGATCCGTCTGATGTCGAGCTGGGCGCGATGCATCGGTGCCTCAAGGCCTTCGGCGAAGCGGCGAGCGAGATCGGCTTCAGCAAGCCCCTGGGCGACTACTCGGAAGCCGAAGCGCTCTCCGTCATCGACGCCATCGTCACCTGCTACACGGAAGCGATGGTCGCGCACCACGAGGCGACCAAGTTCCCACCCGTGCGCGGCATGGCCCCGACACCCGATCCTCTGGCGAACCCGTTCGCCGATCTGGAGGACGACCTTCCCTGGGAAGAGCCGAAAGGGAGGAAGCCATGATGGACTTGAACTCCTCGTCCAGCATCTCAGGCCAGATCACCGGGCTGATCGATGTCGGCATGCAGCGCGTCCGCGCGCAGCAGCCCGCGCGCGACTACCTCGGCGCGTCGCGTCTGGGCGCGGCGTGCGAGCGCGCCCTGCAGTTCGAGTACGCCAAGACTCCTGTCGATCACGGGCGCGATACCGAAGGCCGGATGCTGCGCATCTTCGAGCGCGGCCACGTCATGGAGGACTGCATGGTGGCGTGGCTGCGCGACGCGGGCTTCGACCTGCGCACGCGAAAGCCCGACGGCGGGCAGTTCGGCTTCTCCGACGCGCACGGTCGGCTGCGCGGTCACGTCGATGGCGTGATCGTCGGTGGCCCGGACGGCTTCCGCTATCCCACGCTGTGGGAGAACAAGTGCCTCGGCGCGAAGTCGTGGCGCGAGCTGGAAGCCAAAGGCCTCGCGGTCGCCAAGCCGGTGTACGCGGCGCAGGTCGCGCTCTATCAGGCGCACCTGCAACTGCACGAGCACCCGGCGTTGTTCACTGCGATCAACGCCGATTCGATGGAGATCTACGTCGAGCGGGTGCCCTTCGATGGCGCGCTCGCACAGCGCATGACGGACCGCGCGGTCAAGGTCATCTCCGCAACCGAAGCCCGTGAGCTGCTGCCGCGCGGCTTCAACAACCCCACCCATTTCGAGTGCCGCATGTGCGCGTGGCAAGACCGCTGCTGGAGGCCGACATGAGCCACATCCCTTTGAATCAGGTACTCGGTGAACAACTGATCGACGTGCGCCAAGCGGCGCTGATGTTCAACCTGCCGACCTACTGGCTTTCGCAAGCCAAGGAGCGCCAGCAGCGTCGCATTCCGCACTACCGCGTCGGCAAGCTCGTTCGCTTCAAGCCCCACGAACTGGAAGCGTGGATCGTCGCGCAGCAGCCCTCCGGCGAGGAGGCTGCGGATGCTTGATTTCAACGACACGCAACCCCCTGTTCCTCGTGACCTGGACGCCGAGCGCGAAGCGATCCGCGCCGAACTGCTGGCGCGGCTTGAGTCGGTGCTGGCCGCGCTGTTCCCCGCAGGCAGGAAGCGCGGCGGGAAGTTCCTCACCGGCGACGTGCTCGGCAGCCCGGGCGACAGCCTGGAGATCGTGCTCGATGGCGAGAAGGCGGGCCTGTGGACGGATCGCGCCACGGGCGACGGCGGCGACATCTTCGCGCTGATCGCCGCGCACCTCCGCATCGATGCCCACACCGATTTCCCGCGCGTGCTCGACGCGGCGACCGAACTGCTCGGACGCGCTCCGACGGCACCGGCGCGCAAATCGAAGAAGGAAGCGCCCGTCGACGACCTCGGCCCGGCCACCGCGAAGTGGGACTACCTCGACGCCTCCGGCAAGCTGATCGCCGTCGTCTACCGCTACGACCCGCCCGGTCGCAAGAAGGAGTTCCGTCCGTGGGATGCGCGCCGTCGCAAGATGGCTCCGCCCGATCCGCGTCCGCTCTACAACCAGCCGGGCATGGTCAGCGCATCGCTGGTGGTGCTGGTCGAAGGTGAGAAATGCGCGCAGGCGTTGATCGACGCGGGCGTCGTTGCCACGACCGCGATGCACGGCGCGAACGCCCCTGTCGAGAAAACCGACTGGTCACCGCTGGCGGGCAAGGCCGTGCTGATCTGGCCCGACCGGGACAAACCGGGCTGGGAGTACGCGACGCAAGCGGCGCAGGCCCTCCTGTCGGCGGGCGCGAAGACCTGCCACATCTTGTACCCGCCCGAGGAAGCGGCAGACGGCTGGGACGCGGCGGACGCCGTGATGGAGGGCTTCGACATCGCCGCCTTCCTCACGCACGGCCCGCGTCTCCAGATGCACGACGTCGCCGACGATGCCGAACCGGTCGTCAGCAGCGACGAATCGGTGTGGGGCACGGAGGACGCGCTGGCGCTCGCCTTCACACGGCGCTACCACCGCGACTGGCGCTACGTTGCGGCGTGGGGCCGCTGGCTGGTGTGGGACGGCCATCGCTGGCGCACCGAGGACACGCTGGCGGCCACCGACCTGATCCGCAGCGTGTGCCGCCACGCCGCCGTCCACGCCGACAACCCGAAGATCGCCGCCAAGCTCGCCACCTCCGGCACGGTCGGCGGCGTCGAACGACTGGCGCGTGCGGATCGCAGGCACGCAGCCACCACCGCCGAATGGGATGCCGATCCGTGGATGCTCAACGCGCCCGGCGGCGTGGTCGATCTCAAGACCGGCAGGCAGCGTCCGCACGACCGCGCCGACCGGATGACCAAGATCACCACGGCCACGGCGGGTGGCGACTGCCCGATCTGGCGGCAGTTCCTCGTCGAAGTCACGGGCGGCGACGCCGAGCTGCAAGCCTACCTGCAACGCATGACCGGCTACGCGCTCACCGGCTCGACGCAGGAGCACGCGCTGTTCTTCCTGTACGGCACGGGCGCGAACGGCAAGTCGGTGTTCGTCAACACGCTGGCCACGATCCTCGGCGACTACGCGGCCAACGCGCCGATGGACACGTTCATGGAAACGCGCACCGACCGGCACCCGACCGACATGGCGGGCCTGCGCGGCGCTCGCTTCGTCGCCGCCATCGAAACCGAGCAGGGGCGGCGCTGGGCGGAGTCGAAGATCAAGAACCTCACGGGTGGCGACAAGATCTCCGCGCGCTTCATGCGGCAGGACTTCTTCGAGTTCTTCCCGCAGTTCAAGCTGTTCGTCGCGGGCAATCACAAGCCCGCCATCCGCAACATCGACGAAGCGATGAAGCGGCGGCTGCACCTGATCCCGTTCACGATCACCGTGCCGCCCGAACGCCGGGACAAGCACCTCCAACAGAAGCTGCTGGCCGAGCGCGACGGCATCTTGGCGTGGGCGGTTCAGGGCTGTCTGGACTGGCAGCGTCTGGGTCGGCTCGATCCGCCGCAGCAGGTGCTCGAAGCGACCGAGGAGTATTTCGAGGCCGAGGACGCGCTGGGCCGCTGGCTCGACGAACGCTGCGTGCGCGAGGCCAACGCGAAGTCGCTGACCGCCGAGCTGTTCAACGACTGGAAGCAGTGGGCCGATTCCGCTGGCGAGTTCATCGGCTCGCAGCGCCGCTTCTCCGATCTGCTCATCACCCGCGGCGTCGAGAAGTGGCGCAACACGGCGGGCGTTCGCGGCTTCCGTGGCGTGGGCCTCAAGCACCCGCCCACGCCCGCTTACACCCCATACGCCGACGACTGAGCGCCATGCCGACGCATCCGACTGACGCATTTGACGCACCACGTCGTAACTTCCCCCGCGCGCGTGCGCGTGCACACGCCTCATGGGAGTTTCGATACCGCGCGTCGGATGCGTCAGTCCTCACCGAACAAGGACTGCAACCATGACCACGACCATCCTCGCTCTCGACTTGGGCACCACCACCGGCTGGGCGCTGCGCGGCAGCGACGGCCACATCACCAGCGGCTCCGAGAGCTTCCGTCCGCAACGCTTCGAAGGCGGCGGCATGCGCTTCCTGCGTTTCAAACGATGGCTCACGGAACTGAAGGCCGTGGCCGACGGCATCGACGCGCTGCACTTCGAGGAGGTGCGCCGCCACGTCTCGACCGACGCGGCGCACGCCTACGGCGGCTTCCTCGCCACGCTCACCGCGTGGTGCGAGCACCACCAGATTCCGTATCAGGGCGTACCGGTCGGCACGATCAAGAAGCACGCCACCGGCAAAGGCAACGCGGGCAAGGAGGAGGTGATCGCGGCGATCCGTACGCGCGGCCACACGCCCGGCGACGACGACGAAGCCGACGCGCTGGCGCTGCTGCACTGGGCCATCGCGCAGCACGATCTGGAACAGGAGGCGTGAGATGAAGATTCCCACGCCCACCTATCGCTGCCCGTTGGGCCGCGTGCAACCCGAGACCACTGACCTCGAGGCGATGAAGCAACGCGGCTGGCGCGACCAGCACATCCTCGTCGTCAACGCCGCCGACGAACGCCTGGACTTCATCGAGCGCGAGTTCATCCGGCGCATCGGCGAGCGACTCTACGGAGGAGCACGTCATGGCTGACCGTCGAACAGTGTGGACGATTGACGACGTGGCCGCGCGCTTCGAGGAAGCCGCCAGCACCGGACGACGCCTGCCGCCCGTGCGTGTGCAGGGCTACTTCAACACGTGGCCAATCATCGTGCGCAAGGAGTGGGAGGCCTTCGCTGCCGACGAGCATGTCTACCGACCGTTCCCTCCGACGCCGGATGCCATCGACCGGATGCTGGAGACGATGAAGTGGGTGCAGTGGCTGGAGGTCGAGCAACGGCATCTGGTGTGGATGCGTGCCAAGCGATACGGCTGGCGCGACATCACCATCCGCTTCGCCTGCGACCGAACGACGGCATGGCGGCGCTGGCAGCGTGCCTTGCAGACGGTCACCGACCAGCTCAACGGCGTCGTCACCGCGTAGGGTTTTGGCGTGATTTGGCGCGCGTGGTTGGCAATGCGGGCGCATCGGCGGCAGTGAGCGGTTTTTGAGCGTGCAACAAATCACCCCGGCCACGCGTAGTATTCGAGCTATCTTCTGGACAGCGGTGACGGCGCGGCGAGCGGCCCGAGGCGAAACGGGTCCTTCCTCCCGAAAATCCAATGCGGGGGGCGCGAGCGCGACGCTTTTCTAGCGTCAGGGTGCGAACCGAGGTTCGCACGGTTCGCAGGTTCGCACCCCGTCCAGTTCGCACCTCTCACTCCAACCCGCCCACGGCATCGTTCGTCGGCGGGTTTCGTTTTTCCGGAACCCGAAACCTTGAACTCTTTGAACGTCGAGTACCGCAAGGTCGAGACGCTGATCCCCTACGCCCGCAACCCGCGCACGCACACCGAAGCGCAGATCGCCAAGATCGCGGCCAGCATCGTCGAGTACGGCTGGACGAACCCGATCCTGGTCGATGGCGGCAACGGCATCATCGCCGGACACGGGCGGTTGGCTGCGGCGCACAAGCTGGGCATGACCGAGGTGCCCGTGATCGAACTGGCGCATCTGTCCTCAGCGCAGAAGCGCGCCTACGTCATTGCCGACAATCGGCTGGCGCTAGACGCGGGATGGGACGAGGAGATGCTGGCCTTGGAACTGGCCGAGCTGTCCGAGGCTGGATACGAGCTGGCGCTCACCGGCTTCGAGGATGGCGAGCTGCAAGACCTGCTGAACAGCGCCGAAGAACCGGAGGCCGGCGCGCAGGAAGACGAAGCGGCGGATGACGCCGACGACGTGCCGGAGGTTCCGGCCACGCCGGTGTCCCGCGCGGGCGACGTCTGGGCCATCGGTGCGCATCGCCTGATCTGCGGTGACGCCGCCGACGCCGACGTGGTCGCCACGCTGATGGCGGCCGAGCGCGCGGCGCTGTGCTTCACCTCGCCGCCCTACGGCAACCAGCGCGACTACACCACTGGCGGCATCGCCGATTGGGATGTGCTGATGCGCGGCGTGTTCGCGCAACTACCGATGACCGACGACGGCCAGGTGCTGGTCAACCTCGGCCTGATCCACCGCGACAACGAGTTCGTTCCGTATTGGGAGATGTGGCTCGGTTGGATGCGGACGAAGGGCTGGCGGTGCTTCGGTTGGTACGTCTGGGATCAGGGGCCAGGAATGCCCGGCGACTGGCAGGGCCGCTTCGCGCCCAGCTTCGAGTTCGTGTTCCATTTCAACCGCGCCAGCCGCAAGCCCAACAAGATCGTGCCCTGCAAATTCGCCGGGCAGGAAACCCACCTGCGCGCCGATGGTTCGTCCACCGCGATGCGCGGCAAGGATGGCGAGGTCAACGGCTGGACGCACGCAGGTCAGCCGACGCAGGACATGCGCATCCCCGACTCGGTGATCCGCGTGATGCGGCACAAGGGCAAGATCGGCGAAGGCATCGACCATCCAGCTGTGTTCCCGGTCGCGCTGCCGCAGTTCGTCATCGAAGCGTTCAGCGCCACGGGTGATCTGGTGTTCGAGCCGTTCGGCGGCAGCGGCAGCACGATGCTGGCCGCGCAGCGCACCGGGCGCGTCTGCCGCTCGGTCGAGATTGCGCCGGAGTACGTCGATGTCGCCATCCGGCGCTTCCGGCAGAACCACCCGGAGGTGGCGGTCACGCTGCTGGCCACGGGTCAGACCTTCGACGAGGTCGAGGGCGAGCGCATCGAGGAGGTCGTGGCATGACCAGCTCGTGGCTCGTCGACAAAATCGAGCAGTGGCCGACGGCCAAACTCGTACCTTACGCACGCAACGCCCGGACGCACAGCGATCCGCAGGTGGCGCAGATCGCCGCCAGCATCGTGGAGTTCGGATTCACCAACCCCATCCTCGCGGGCAGCGACGGCGTGATCGTCGCCGGTCACGGACGGCTCGCCGCCGCGCAGAAACTCGGCCTCGCCGTGGTGCCGGTGGTCGTGCTCGACCATCTGACGCCGACGCAGCGCCGCGCTCTCGTCATCGCGGACAACCGCATCGCCGAGAACGCGGGGTGGGACGACGAACTTCTGCGCATCGAGCTGGAGGCCTTGCACAATGAAGGCTTCGATCTCGACCTGACCGGTTTCGACACCGACGCGCTGGCCGAACTGATGGCGGGCGACGAGCCGGTCAACGAAGGCCAGACCGACGAGGACGCCGTTCCCGACGTGGGCGATGCGCCCGTGTCCCGGCCCGGCGACGTCTGGCAGCTCGGCCCACATCGGTTGCTGTGTGGCGATGCAACCGTTGCCGCGAGCTACGAGGCCTTGCTCGACGGCGAGCAGGTGGACATGGTCTTCACCGATCCGCCGTACAACGTGAACTACGCCAACAGCGCCAAGGACAAGATGCGTGGCAAGGATCGCGCGATCCTCAACGACAACCTGGGCGATGGCTTCTACGACTTCCTCCTGGCGGCGCTGACGCCGACGGTCGCCCACTGCCGTGGCGCGATCTACGTGGCGATGTCTTCCAGCGAATTGGATACGCTGCAATCGGCTTTCCGCGCGGCGGGCGGCCACTGGTCGACCTTCATCATCTGGGCCAAGAACACCTTCACGCTGGGCCGCGCCGATTACCAGCGCCAGTACGAGCCAATCCTCTACGGATGGCCCGAAGGCGGCGAGCGCCACTGGTGCGGCGACCGCGATCAGGGCGATGTGTGGCAAATCAAGAAGCCGCAGAAGAACGATCTGCATCCGACGATGAAGCCGGTCGAGCTGGTCGAGCGCGCACTGCGCAACTCCAGCCGTCTGGGCAACGTGGTGCTCGATCCCTTCGGCGGTTCCGGCACGACGCTGATCGCCGCCGAGAAATCCGGGCGCGTCGCACGCCTCATCGAACTCGACCCCAAATACGTCGATGTGATCGTGCGCCGGTGGCAGGACTGGACGGGCAAGCTGGCCACCCGCGAGGCGGATGGCGTGCCGTTCGATCAGGCGGCGAGCGACTCGTCGATGATCTCGCAGTGAATCACGAAGCCCGTCAGGTAGGGCAAGCCGCGCGGGATGCCGTACTGCTTGCTGGTCTGGCGGCCAATCGTCCAGCCCATCCACTGCTGGGTGGCGGTGCTGATCGCGTCCGCCAGGGTCTGGCCACGGTACAGCCCGTTCTGCACATCGTCCGCAAAGTGGCGGCCGTGGCGGCTGTCGAGGAAGATCCGCACCGATTCGAGGGGCTGGTTCGTGGCGTCCGAAATGGCATTCATCGCCAAGGGCCACGCGGCGCTGGCGTGTTCGTTCATCGTGCCCCAAAAGCCCCAGGCTTCGTTCTGGGTGGCGGGGATCTGGTTGGTGCTGGTCATCTTGGCCTTCTGCGGGTTGATCGTTGAGATGTCCGTAGTAACGCGCTGTTCGATTGAGAAGCCAAGCTGTTCTTGGTCTCCTTTTCGATCAATTCCGATCACCCGAGACGGGCCACGTAGCGGGCGTAATCTCCGCCCTCGGGGTTGATGTAAAGGAAGGGTCTTCCGGGTGCAGTGACCTCGACGCAGAGATAACCCTCGCCGGTGCCACCGCCCTTGCCGCGCAGCCAGTCGCGTGAAACAAGCAGGCTGCGCGCGAAGGCGTCGAATTCGGCGGTGGTGAGTTCCTTGGTCTCGGTGATGTAGACCTTGTGCTGATCGCGTCCGCCCAGTTCGCCGAGGTCGGCAGGCTTGCGTGAAAACGGCAGGCGGATGCTCAGTTCCTCGACCTGGAGGCTCTGGCCCCCAAACTCCAGGGTGAGTGGGATGCGTTCGACGGTGATGGTCATGGTGCTCATTGCGGTTCTCCTTGTGGGGCGTCGTCAATCACGACACCAGCATGAACGCGCTGTTCAAGCTGGAAGCCAAGCGTGTTGTGCTTGGCTTTCCGACCGTCTCTATCAAGCCACTCGGTAGATGCGCTCGCCGCCCTGTGCCTTGTCGGAAGTGATGGTCAGGCCCAGCTTCTTCTTGAAGGCTCCGGCGAAGGTGCCGCGCACCGTGTGCTGCTGCCAGCCGGTGGCGTCGCAGATCTGGCGGATGGTCGCGCCTTCGGGGCGCTGGAGCATCCGGATGACCTCGGCCTGCTTGCTGTTCTCGCGGATGCGGGGCGCGTCCTTGGGCTGTTGCTTCCAAGTGGCTTCGGCGGCGGCGACGTCCTGCTCCAGTTCGGCGTCGAACTCCTGCGTTGGCTGCGTCTTTTCGGGGCGTTTCATGCCCAGTGCGTCGTAGCCCGCGTCGGCGACGCGCCAGCCCTCGCCGTCGGGCGTGATGAAGGCGCGGTTGGCCATGCCTTCCAGCACTTTCTTGCGCGCGCCACCTTTGACGTTGTCGGGGAACCAATCGATCTTGCCGCCACTGGCGTTGATGGCCTTGGCGAGGATGGCGTGCTGGGCTGGGGTGAGTTGGGTGGTGCTCATGGTCTGCTCCTTTGCAGTGGTTGATTGGGATCGTGATGAACGCGCTGCTTGGCGGTGAAGCCAAGCTCTTTCTGCTTCAGTGGCTGCGCAGCGACGCGATGCCTGCTTCGGCCAATTCGAGTGCGGCGGCGTGGAACGCGGCTTCCGCGATCCAAGGGGCGTTGCGCGCGTCATCGAGCAACTGGTCGACGACGGTCTTGGCCCGTGCGCGCATCGATGCGCACGCGGCTTCGAGTTCAGCATTGCTGGCAGTGGCGACTTCCTTGCGGCAGGCGCGCACCAAGACCGTCATCGCGGCTTCGGCGAGCTTGACGGCGAGGGTGTCGGGGGCGGGTTTGTTCATCGGGTGTCCTTTCGACGTGATTGATGGCGTGACGTGATGAACGCGCTGTTCCCGATGGAAGCCAAGCTCTTTCTCGACGAAGGACGAACGAATGATTGAAGGTGCCGATGGGAATCTCGATTCGCGCCTACGCGCGCCACCGGGGCGTATCCGACGCGGCGGTGCGCAAGGCCATCGCGGTTGGGCGCGTCACGCCAGAGGCCGACGGAACCCTTGACCCGGAACGCGCCGATGCGGAGTGGGCGCGTAACACCGAGGCCCCCCGTACCGGCACACGCGCCCGCGCCGTCAAGGCCGCCGTGCCGCCGGAAACGGCCAATGCCGCGCCCGTCGCCCCTGCGGGCGACGGTCAGGCCACCTTGCCCACCGGCGGCGCGTCACTGCTTCAGGCGCGCACGGTCAACGAGGTGGTCAAGGCGCAGACGAACAAGGTTCGGCTGGCGCGGCTCAAGGGTGAACTGGTCGACCGAAATCAGGCCATCGCCCACGTCTTCAAGCTGGCGCGCGCCGAGCGCGATGCCTGGCTCAACTGGCCCGCGCGCGTCTCGGCGCAGATGGCCGCCAAGCTCGGCGTCGATCCGCACACGATGCACGTCGCGCTGGAGGCCGCCGTGCGCGAGCACTTGCAGGAACTGGGCGATCTGCGCCCCCGCGTGGACTGATGGACATCGACTACGAAGGTGCTGCCGAAATCGAACGCGCGTGGCGCGAAGGCTTGACGCCCGATCCGCTGCTCACCGTGTCGGAATGGTCGGATCGGCATCGGACGCTCTCCAGCAAGGCGTCCGCCGAACCGGGACGCTGGCGCACCAGCCGCACGCCGTACTTGAAGGCCATCATGGATTGCCTGTCGCCGACCTCGCCGGTCGAGCGCGTGGTGTTCATGAAGGCCGCCCAGCTCGGCGCGACCGAGATGGGATCGAATTGGATCGGCTACGTCATCCACCACGCGCCCGGCCCGATGATGGCCGTGTGGCCGACGGTAGAGATGGCCAAGCGAAACTCGAAGCAGCGCATCGATCCGCTGATCGAGGAATCGCCCGCGCTGGCCGAGCTGATCGCTCCGGCGCGCTCGCGTGATTCGGGCAACACGATTCTGGCGAAGGAGTTTCGCGGCGGCGTATTGGTGATGACGGGCGCGAACAGCGCGGTCGGCCTGCGCTCGATGCCGGTGCGGTATCTGTTCCTCGACGAGGTGGACGGCTATCCGCTGGACGTCGATGGCGAAGGCGATGCGATCTCGCTGGCGGAGGCGCGCACGCGCACCTTTGCGCGACGCAAGATCTTCATCGTCTCCACGCCGACGATCTCCGGCGCGTCCGCCATCGAGCGCGAGTACGAGGCCAGCGACCAGCGCCGCTACTTCGTGCCGTGCCCGCATTGCTCACACCGGCAGTGGCTGCGCTTCGAGCAGCTGCGCTGGGACAAGAACGCGCCGGGGACGGCGGCCTACATCTGCGAATCCTGCGACACCGCGATTGCCGAGCACCACAAGACGTGGATGCTCGAACACGGCGAGTGGCGTGCGACGGTGGACGGCACGGGCAAGACCACGGGCTTTCACCTGTCGAGCCTGTATTCGCCGGTGGGCTGGCGCGCGTGGCGTGACATCGCCGCAGCCTGGGAGGCTGCCGTCAGCAAGGAATCCGGTTCGGCGGCGGCCATCAAGACTTTCAAGAACACCGAACTCGGCGAGACATGGGTCGAGGAAGGCGAAACGCCTGACTGGCAGCGTCTGGTCGAGCGCCGCGAGGATTACCGCATCGGCGGAGTGCCGCTGGGCGGCCTGCTGCTGGTCGGCGGCGCGGACGTGCAGAAGGATCGCATCGAAGCATCCGTCTGGGCCTTCGGTCGCGGCAAGGAAGCGTGGCTGGTCGAACACCGCGTGCTGATGGGCGACACCGCCCGCGAGCAGGTGTGGAACCGGCTGGCCGAAATGCTCGATGAGACGTGGACGCACGCCGCGGGCGCGGCGATGCCGCTGGCGCGCTTCGCGCTCGACACCGGCTTTGCGACGCAGGAGGCCTACGCCTTCGTTCGCGCCAGCCGCGATGCGCGCGTGATGGCGGTCAAGGGCGCGGCACGAGGCGCGGCGCTGATCGGCACGCCGACGGCGGTCGATGTGTCGCGTGATGGCAAGCGTCTGCGCCGGGGCATCAAAGTGTTCACGGTCGCGGTCGGCATCGCCAAGCTGGAGCTTTACAACAACTTGCGCAAGGCGGCCAACGTCAGCGAGGACGGCGTCACCGCGACGTATCCGGCTGGCTTCGTCCACCTGCCCAAGATCGACGCAGAGTTCATCCAGCAACTCTGCGCCGAGCAACTGATCACCCGCCGCGACCGCAACGGCTTCGCCGTGCGCGAATGGCAAAAGATGCGCGAGCGCAACGAGGCGCTCGACTGCTACGTCTACGCCCGCGCCGCCGCAGCGGCGGCAGGGCTGGATCGCTTCGAGGAGCGCCACTGGCGCGAACTGGAGCGGCAACTCGGCATGGAACGCCCACCGGACGATCCACCGCCGCTCGAACCGATGCAACCCGACGAGGCCACCCACAGCGGTGGCCTTTCTGTTTCTGGCACCCGCAATGGCGGCCGGCGCGTGATCAAGAGCCGCTGGTTGACCCGATGAGAGAAGACCCTTGGCCTACACCACCACCCAACTCGATGCGCTAAAGCGCGCGCTGGCCACTGGCGAGCGGCGCGTGAGCTTCGGCGACAAGACGGTCGAGTACCGCAGCGTCGCCGAACTGCAAGCGGCGATTCGCACGGTCGAGGCCGAGATCGCGCGCAGCAACGGCACGCCCAAACGCCAGATCCGTGTCACCACGGGCAAGGGCTTCTGACATGGCGTGGTTTGCCCAAACCATGCGCCGCCTGTTCGGCAATTCCATCGGACAGCCGGTGCATGAAACCGCAGGCCGGGGCCGACGCTCGCTGGCATGGATGCCCGGCAATCCTGGTGCGATCGCCGCGATGCTCGCCACCCACACCGACCTGCGCATCAAGAGCCGCGACCTCGTGCGCCGCAATGCGTGGGCCCAGGCCGCGCTCGATGCCTTCGTCGCCAACGCCGTCGGCACCGGCATCAAGCCGCAGAGCCTGTCGGATGACGAGCAGTTCAAGGCCGACGTGCAGGCGCTGTGGCGCGACTGGACGGAGGAAGCCGACGCGGCGGGCCAGACCGATTTTTACGGCCTGCAAGCCTTGGCATGCCGCTCGATGCTCGAAGGCGGCGAATGCCTGATCCGGCTGCGCCCGCGCCGCCCGGAAGATGGCTTGGCGGTGCCCTTGCAGCTTCAGTTGCTGGAATCGGAGCACCTGCCGATCCACCTCAACACCGATCTACCGTCGGGCAATGTTGTGCGCTCGGGCATCGAGTTCGATGCGCTGGGCCGCCGCGTCGCGTACCACCTGTACCGCTCGCATCCGGAAGACGGGATGCTTGCACCGATGTCCGGCCAAGGCGGCATGGAGACGGTGCGCATCGACGCGCGCGAAGTCATCCATCTATACCGCGTGCTGCGTCCCGGCCAGATTCGCGGTGAGCCGTGGCTGTCGCGCGCGCTGGTCAAGCTCAACGAACTGGATCAGTACGACGACGCCGAACTGGTGCGCAAGAAGACCGCCGCGATGTTCGCGGGCTTCGTCACGCGCCAGAACCCCGAAGACAACCTGATGGGCGAAGGCGCGGCCAACGGCGATGGCATCGCGCTGGCAGGCCTCGAACCGGGCACCTTGCAGATTCTGGAGCCGGGCGAGGACATCAAGTTCTCCGATCCGGCCGACGTGGGCGGTTCGTACTCCGAGTTCCTGCGCACGCAGTTCCGCGCGGTCGCCGCCGCCATCGGCATCACCTACGAGCAACTGACCGGCGACCTGACGGGTGTGAACTACTCGTCCATCCGCGGAGGGCTGCTGGAATTCCGCCGCCGCTGCGAGATGGTGCAGCACTCGGTGCTGGTGCATCAGATGTGCCGTCCGGTGTGGGCGACATGGATGAAGCAGGCCTTGCTCGCGGGTGCGCTCGATGCGCCGGGTTTCGCGCGCGGCGGACCTGCGCGCCGCCGCCAGTACCTCGCGGTGAAGTGGATTCCACAGGGCTGGCAGTGGGTCGATCCGGAGAAGGAATACAAGGCCATGCTGCTGGCGATCCGCGCTGGTCTGATGAGCCGTTCCGAAGCCATCTCGGCCAACGGCTACGACGCCGAAGACGTCGACCGTGAGATCGCCGCCGACAACAAGCGCGCCGACGACCTGGGCCTGATCTTCGATTCCGACCCTCGCTACACGTCGAAGGACGGCGGCAGCGCGGAACCCAACCGCAACGCCATCGCGCCCGACACCACCGGCGGCAGTCCGCTTCCCTGACTGGCCACTTGACCGCTTTCCCCGAAGGATTCCCATGACCGTGCTGCCACATCTGGCGGCGCGCCTCTTTGGCGTGCCGCTGGCGATCCATCGCCCGAAACTCGACGTCATCCTCTCCGTGCTCGGCG
This sequence comes from Variovorax sp. HW608, assembly GCF_900090195.1. Lineage (NCBI taxonomy): Bacteria > Pseudomonadati > Pseudomonadota > Betaproteobacteria > Burkholderiales > Comamonadaceae > Variovorax > Variovorax sp. HW608. The sequence continues at coordinate 7,284,545 of NZ_LT607803.1, read as the reverse complement.
CGCGCATCGGCGTCGCCGATCTCGCCGCGCCCGTGGGCTACACGCCTGCAGCGCGTGCGCCGACGCCCCCCAACGGCAAAGTCGCCGTCATTCCGATCTACGGCACGCTGGTGCGCCGCACCTCCGGCCTCGAAGCCGAGTCGGGCCTCGCCAGCTACACCGGCATCGCCGCGCAACTGGACGCCGCGCTCGCGAGCCCCGAGGTCGCCGCGATCCTGCTGGACGTCGATTCGCCCGGCGGCGAATCCGGCGGCGTGTTCGATCTGGCCGACCGCATCCGCGCGGCGGCGCAGGTGAAGCCGGTATGGGCCGTGGCCAACGACATGGCCTTCTCAGCGGCCTACGCGCTGGCGTCCGCCGCGAGCCGCGTGTTCGTCGCGCGCACCGGCGGCGTCGGATCGATTGGTGTCATCGCCATGCACATCGACCAGTCGGTGAAGGACGCAAAGGACGGCGTTCGCTACACCGCCGTGTTCGCGGGCGAGCGCAAGAACGACCTCAACCCGCACGAGCCGATCTCCGACGAAGCGCATGCCGTCCTGAAAACCGAGGTGCATCGCGTCTACGACCTGTTCGTCGAGACGGTCGCGCGCCATCGCGGCCTCGACGCCGATGCCGTGCGCGCCACCGAAGCGGGTCTGTTCTTCGGCCCGGATGCCATCGCCGCAGGCCTTGCCGATGCAGTCGGCGGCTTCGACGACGCGCTTTCGCAGCTCACGCAATCGCTTTCCCCACTCCCGACTCAGGTGGCTTCGGCCAGCCAAGCGGGCCTTCTTCGCAACCACCCGATGGAGTCTTCCATGAATGAACGATCCGACCCCGCTGCTCTTGATCGGCCTCTTGCTGATCCTGTTGTCAGTCCTCCTCAACCGTCCGCCGCCGCCACGTTGAACGCGGCCGACGCCATTGAGATCGCGCAGACCTGCACGCTCGCCGGCCGCGCCGACCTGATCGCGGGTTTCCTCGAAACCAACACCGCACCCGCCACGGTGCGCAGCCGGCTGCTGGCCGCACAGGCCGAAGCCAGTCCCGAAATCGTCAGCCGCATCGCGCCCGACGCTGTGCGTCCTGCGGCCAGCAACCCGCTGATCGACGCGGCCAAGCAGCTCGCGGCGCGGTCCACCAAGAAGGAGATCTGAAATGCCTGCCATCACCGAACCGCTGAATCTGGGCGACCTGCTCAAGTACGAAGCGCCCAACCTCTACTCGCGTGATCGCGTCACGGTCGCTTCCGGTCAGAACCTGTCGCTGGGCGCGGTCGTCGGCATCGTTACCGCCACCGGCAAGTTCACGCAGATCGATCCGTCCGCCACCGATGGCACGCAGGTCGCCGCGGGCGTCCTGCTGCAAGCCTGCGACGCGACGCTGGCCGACCGCGATGACGGCCTGATCGTCGCGCGCCACGCCATCGTCGCCGACCACGCGCTCGCGTGGCCCGGAGCCATCACCAACGCCGAAAAACTCGCCGCCATCGCGCAACTGAAGGCGCTGGGCGTGCTCGTCCGTCAAGGAGCCTGATCATGAACAACCCCTTCAGCAATCCCGCGTTCTCGATGGCCGCGCTGACCGCCGCCATCAACATCCTGCCGAACCGCTACGGGCGTCTGGAAGAACTGAACCTGATGCCCGCGAAGCCGGTGCGTCAACGCCAGATCGTTGTCGAGGAAATGAACGGCGTGCTCAACCTGTTGCCGACGCTGCCGCCGGGTTCGCCCGGCACGGTCGGCAAGCGTGGCAAGCGCAATCTGCGCTCGTTCGTCGTGCCGCACATCCCGCACGACGACGTGGTACTGCCCGAAGAGGTGCAAGGCATCCGTGCCTTCGGTTCGGAGACCGAAACCGAGACGGTCGCTGGCGTCATCGCGCGCCATCTGGAGACGATGCGCAACAAGCACGCCATCACGCTGGAACACCTGCGCATGGGCGCGCTCAAGGGCGTGATCCTCGACGCCGACGGCTCGGAGCTGGTGGATCTGTTCGATGCCTTCGAGATCACGCCGCAGACGGTGTCGTTCGAGCTTGGCACTTCGACGACCAACGTCAAAGCCAAGTGCGGCACGGTGCTGTCCACCATCGAGGACAACCTCAAGGGCGAGTTCATGAACGGCGTCCATTGCCTGTGCTCGCCGGAGTTCTTCGCCGCGCTCACCGGCCACGCCAAGGTCGAGAAGGCTTTCGAGAACTGGCAGAACGGCGCGATCCTCATCAACGACATCCGTCGCGGCTTCACCTACGGCGGCATCACCTTCGAGGAGTACCGGGGCCAGGCCACCGATGCCAGCGGCACCGTGCGCCGCTTCATCGCTGCCGGCGAGGCGCACGCCTTCCCGCTGGGCACCATCGACACCTTCGGCACCTACTTCGCCCCGGCGGACTTCAACGAAACCGTCAACACGGTCGGCCAGCCGCTGTATGCGAAGCAGGAGCCCCGCAAGTTCGACCGTGGCACCGATTTGCACACGCAGTCCAACCCGCTGCCGATGTGCCATCGCCCCGGTGTGCTGGTGAAGCTGACGGTGGCGTGATGGGCATCGTCGAGCAGATCTACGAGGCCGCGTCGAACGTGGGCCTGCTGAAGGATTGCATCTGGCAACCCTCCGGCGGTGTCGCGCCGCAGGAGGCACGGGTCGGGTTCGGAGCACCCGACGACACCGTGCTCGACGGCTTGGCCCTGAACACCGATCACGCGATCACGTATCCGGCGTCGGTGTTCGTGGGCCTTGCCGCGCGTGACTCGGTGGAGATCAATGGCGTGGCCTATCAGGTGCGCGATGTCCGGGCCGTGGGTGACGGCTCGGAGATGCGCGCCAAGCTGACGAGGCGCTGACGCTATGGCCGCCAACTCGATCCGCGAGCGGATTCTGCTCGCGGTGCTCGATGCTGTCCGCACGCCGGTGGAATCGCTCGGAGCCACGCTGCACCGTTCGCCCACGGTGGCCATCAGCCGGGAGCAATCCCCGGCGCTGGTGGTGTTCCCCGAATCCGACGCCATCACCGAGCGCGCCAACGACCGCGTCACGCGCGTGTTGACCGTGCGCCTCGTGGCGCTGGCGCGCGCGGTGCCGCCCGCGATCCCTGAAACCGAGGCCGACCGGCTGCTCACCGCAGCGCACGCCGCGCTGCTGGCCGACGGGAATCTGGGCGGCTTGTGCCTCGGCATCCGCGAGCAGGACTGCGAGTGGGACGTCGAGGACGCAGACGCGGTGGCTGCCTCGATCCCGGCGCGCTACGCGATCACCTACCGGACGCTCGACACCGATCTTTCAACCAACGGATGAGACCCATGACCTCCATCGTCTTGACCCGCCCGCACACCCACGCGGGCAAACCCTTCAAGGCGGGCGAGCGGCTCGACGTGAACAGCGGCACCGCCGACTGGCTCATCGCCAACGGCATCGCGCGCCACGACCGCCAGCCCCAGCCCGCCCTCGCGCCGCAATCGGAAGGTGACGGCACGCCTGTCGAACCCAAAACCACCCAACGCAAGGAATCCAAATCATGAGCACCTACGCCAGTTTTCAGGGCCGTGTCTTCCTCGGCAAGCGCGACGAAGCCGGTCTTCCCATCGAAGTGCGCTCTCCCGGCAACGTCGCCGAGCTGAAGCTCTCGCTCAAGACCGAAGTGCTGGAGCACTTCGAGAGCCAGACCGGCCAGCGGTCGCTCGACCACCGGATGGTCAAGCAGAAATCGGCCACCGTGAACCTCACCATCGAGGAGTTCACGAAGGAAAACCTCGCACTCGCCCTGTACGGCAACCACATCACCGGCACCACCGGCTCGGTGACCGCCGAAACCATCGGCGGGGCGACGCCGGTCGTGGGCGACCGCTACTTCCTCGCGCACCCGAAGGTGTCGGCGGTGGTGGTCACCGATTCGGCGGGCACGCCCGCGACGCTGACCGCAGGCACGCACTACACGGTGGACACCGACTTCGGTGCTCTCCAATTTCTGGATGTCACCGGCTTCACAGGGCCGTTCAAGGCCGCCTACACCTACGGCGCGGCCACCGAGATCGGCATCTTCACGCAGTCGGTGCCGGAGCGGTATTTGCGGCTGGAAGGCATCAACACCGCGCAGGGCAACGCGAAGGTGCTGGTCGAGCTGTACCGCGTGGCCTTCGATCCGCTGAAGGAAATCTCCTTCATCTCGGACGAATACAACAAGTTCGAGCTGGAAGGCTCGCTGCTGGCCGACACCACCAAACCCTACGACGCGGTGCTGGGCCAGTTCGGCCGCATCGTCCAGCTGTGAATGACGTGAGGCAACCATGAGTGATCTGGACAAGCTCGTTCCGCAAGCCTTCGAGATCACGCTCGCGGGTGAAACCGTCGCCATCAAACCGCTGAAGGTCGGGCAGATGCCCGCTTTCCTGCGCGCCATCACGCCGGTGATGCAGCAGATCGGCCGCGACCGCATCGACTGGCTCGCGCTGTTCGGCGAGCGCGGCGACGACCTGCTGTCGGCGGTGTCGATTGCCATCGGCAAGCCGCGCGCGTGGGTCGATGCGCTCGACGCCGACGAGGCCATCCTGCTCGCGGCCAAGGTGATCGAGGTGAACGCGGATTTTTTTACCCGGACGGTGATGCCACGCCTCGACGGCCTGATCGCGCGGACGAGCGCGACCGTGGTGGCTGGTTCGACGCCGTCCAGCACCTGATCGCCCACGGCCACCGGCTGCCGGACATCCTGGACTACACGCTGGCGCAGTTGCGCGGTTTCGCGGCCGCCACGATGCGGGAGGACGCCGCATGCGATGCGCGGCTGCTCTCGCTGATCGCCATCGGCACGCGCGGCGATTCGCGCCGCCTCGACCAGACCCTCGACAGGCTCCAAGACCGTGCGCATCTCGGTTCGCATCGATAGCCAGGCCGCGCAGGCGCAGTTGCGCCGTTGGGGCGGCGAGTTCCGCGAGAAGGTCAAGAAGGCGGTCGTGCGCGGCATCGCCAGTGAGGCTGCCGACCTGAAGCAGAACGTGCGCAGCCACGTCGCGGGTCAGATGGCGGTGGTCAAGAAGTCCTTCGTCAAGGGCTTCACCGCGAAGGTGCTCGACAAGGACAAGAACCGGCTGCCCGCGCTCTACGTCGGCTCGCGCATCCCGTGGTCGGGCATCCACGAACACGGCGGCCAGATCGCGGGCCGGATGCTGATTCCGCTGCACGGTCGCGTGGGCCGCAAACGCTTCAAGGCGCAGATCGCCGAGCTGATGCGCGGCGGCAATGCCTATTTCATCAAGAACGCAAAGGGGAACATCGTGCTGATGGCCGAGAACATCGCAGAACACGACCGCGTGCTCTCCGGCTTCAAGCGCCGCTACCGCAAGGCCGAGGGCGTCAAGCGCATCAAACGCGGCGCGGACGTGCCCATCGCCGTGCTGGTGCCGCGCGTGGTCTTGAAGAAGCGGCTCGACGTCGAACGACTGGTCGCGGGCCGCATCCCGCGCCTGACGGCGTCCATCGAAAAGCAGCTTCGCGTGGTGGACTGATCATGGCGAACCGGATTTCCGTGCTCGTCGCGCTGGAAGGCGCGGACGAGGGGCTCAAGCGCGCCATCACTTCCGCCGAGCGCAGCCTGGGCGAGCTGTCGTCCAGCGCCAAGACCGCAGGCGACAAGGCCGCCGCCGGGATGGCTGAGGTCAAGGCCGGGGTGTCGGCCTTCGGCGATCAGATCTCCAAGGCCAAGACGCAAGTGCTGGCCTTCCTGACCATCAACTGGGCGGCAGGCAAGGTGCAGGAGATCGTCCAGATCGCCGATGCGTGGAACATGATGTCCGCGCGCCTGAAGCTCGCCACCGCAGGCCAGCGCGAGTACATGGTCGCGCAGAAGGAACTGTTCGCCATCGCCCAGCGCATCGGCGTGCCGATCCAGGAAACCGCCACCCTCTACGGCAAGCTCCAGCAGGCGGTGCGGATGTTGGGCGGCGAGCAGAAGGACGCGCTCACCATCACCGAAAGCATCTCGCAGGCGTTGCGCCTGTCGGGTGCGTCGGCGACCGAAGCGCAGTCGTCCCTGCTGCAATTCGGGCAGGCACTGGCCTCCGGCGTGCTGCGCGGCGAGGAATTCAACTCGGTCGTCGAGAACAGCCCGCGCTTGGCGCAGGCGCTGGCCGACGGCCTGAACGCCCCCATCGGTCGGCTGCGCAAGCTAGCCGAGGAAGGACGGCTGACCGCCGACGTGGTGGTCAACGCGCTGATGAGCCAGAAGGACAAGCTCGCCAGCGAATACGCACAACTGCCGCAGACCGTCGGCCAAGCCTTCACGCGTCTGTCCAATGCTTTCGGCCAATGGATCAGCCGTCTCGACGAATCCACCGGCTTCACCGAGAAGCTGGCGAAGGCGCTGACGTGGCTCGCGGAAAACCTCGACACGGTGATGAAGTGGCTCACGCGCATCGCCGAGGTCGGCCTCGCGGTGCTGGTCTACCGGTTGATCCCGGCGCTCATCATCGCGTGGCAGACAGCGGGCGCAGCGGCGGTGACGGCTGCCAGCACCACGGCGGCGGCGTGGGCAACGGCGAATCTGTCGCTCTCCAACGCCATTGCCACGGTCGGCAAGCTGCGCGTGGCCTTCGGCGTCCTCGGCGCGGCCATCATCGGCTGGGAGATCGGCACGTGGCTGTCGGAGAAATTCGAGATCGTCCGCAAGGCGGGCATTTTCATGGTCGAGGTGCTGATGAAGGGCATTGAGCACCTGCGCTTCCAGTGGGAGGTGTTCGCCGCCGTCTTCACCTCCGACACCATCGCCGAAGCCACCAAGCGCCACGAGGAACGCCTCGCGGAGATGAACCGCATCTTCGGCGAGATGTACGCCGACGCCACCGAAGGCGCGAACGCGGCGCGGGGCGCGATGAACTCCGCCGCGACCGCCGCCGAGGAAATCGCCAAGCGGCTCGAAGCCGTGCGGCAAGGCACGCAGGAAGCGGTCGGGCGCGGCATCGAGGCGGTTCACGCCGCGCTGGAAAAGCTGAAGGGTCGTCTGGGCGAGGTCGAGCAGTCGGTCGGCAAGGCACAGGCCACGGTCAGCGACGCCACCGCGAAGATGGCCGAAGCCTACAAGGGGCTGACCGCGCAGGTCGAGGCCAGCCTGTCGCAGCAAGTGCTGGCGGTGAAGAACCGCTACGAGCAGGAAAAGGCGGAACTGGAACTCACGCGCCAGTCCGAAACCGCCAAGATCACGCAGTCCACGCAGCTGCTCACCGAAGCCCTGACGCAGCAGGCGACGCTGCGCCGCAACGCCACCACCGAAACCCTGACCCTGATCGATCAGGAATCGCAGGCCCGGCGCGACGCGGCGGCGCGGCAGGGGCAGACGGAGGCCGAACGCGCGGCCAACGTGCAGCGCGTCGAGAACGACATCCTCGCCACCAAGCGCCAGACGCTGGCGACGGCGCTGGCTGAATACCGCCAGCACATCGACGCGCTCAACGCCGAGGCCAACCGGCATCTCGCGGAAATCCAGCGCATCGAGGAGGCCAAGCGCCAGTTGTCGATGACGACGGAGGAGCGCATCCGCGACATCCGCCGTCAGGGGATGACGGAGTTTGAGGCCACCGAGGATCGCAAGCGCCAGATCGCGGAGATGCAGGAACAGGCGCGGCAGGCGCTGGCCAACGGCGAACTGGAACACGCGCGCCAGCTCGCGCAGAAGGCAATGGACATGGCCGCGCAGGTCGCCAGCAGCCAGACCAGCGAGGCCAAGCGTGCCGAGGAAGCGCGCAAGCAGTCCGAACAGGCGGTCACGCAGGCAGCGCAACTTGAATCGCAGGCGCGTGAGGCGCGGCGGCGCGAGGAGTATGCACAGGCCGACGCGCTGGAACGGCAGGCGGCGCAACTGCGCGCCGACGCCGCCCAGAAAGCCCGCGAAGCCGATACGCAGGCCGCGCAGGGCAAGCAAGGCGTGGCTGACGCCATCGACCGCATCCGCCAGTCCGAGGACATCCTCAACCAGTCGCTCGACGCCGAAGCCAACGCGCACCGCACGGCGGCGCAGGCGGCCACCAGCGCGCGCGACCAGATCGCGCAGACGCTGGCGCAGACCCAAGCCAAGATCGCCGAGATCAGCGCCAAGCTCAGTGACGGCCTGAAGGTGACCTTGAGCGCGGACACCACGCGCTTCGATCAGGCGATTGCCGATCTGGACAAGGCGCTGGCCGAGAAGCAGTACTTGCTCCAGATCCAAGCCGACTTGCAGGAGGCGGAGAAGAAGCTCAAGGAATACGAGCAACTGCTCAAGGAAGGCAAGACGCTGCCGGTCGATGCCGATGTCGGCAAGGCGCGCGAGGCACTGGACAAGCTCAAGACTTATGCCGACCAGAACGCGCAGTTTGAGTTGAAGGTGGCGACCGAGAAAGCGCAGGCGGCGATCACCAACGTCGACGGCATGATCCGCGCGCTCGACCGCATCCAGACCGAATCGCGCCACGCGGTCAACAGCAACGCCGATGCGGCGCGCGCCGAGATTCAGAGCCTGAACGGGATGAACACCTCGAGCACGCACACGATCTACGTGACGAAGGTGGAGACCAACGCCACGGGCGGGCTGGTCGGCGGCGTGCGGCGCTTCGCCGACGGCGGCGCGGTCTTGCCCTCGTTCCCGCGTCTGTCCGGCGGCACCGTGCCCGGTTCCGGCCACCACGACACCGTGCCGCGCGCGCTCGATGCCGGAGCCTTCGTCATCCGCAAGGCGGCGGTGCGCAAGTACGGCAGCGGCGCGCTGGCGCGTCTTGCCAAAGGTGTCACCCACTTCGCGGTCGGCGGACGCGTCGCCTCGTTGGGCAGCATCGGCTCCATCGGCACCGATCCGGACGGCAAGACCAGCACGCCCAAACGCAACCGCGACGCGGTCGAGGCCTTGAAGATGATCGACCTCGGCCTGCAGGGCATGGACGAATACTCGCGCTGGCTGGAATGGAACTACGGTGCGTCGGTCAGCCTCGACATGCGCTGGAAAACGATGGAGAGCTACGGCAAGCAGGCGCAGGAGGATCGGCGCGCGCTGGAGGGCTTCATCGGCCGCAAAACGCTCACCGGCAACGAGCGCCAGAACCTGGAACGCATCAAGCAGACATGGCGTTCGGCGATGGCGCAACCGCTGGTTTATGGCAAAGACCTCGAACGCGAGCTGATCGACTACATGGAAAGTCTGGACGGCCAGTTCCTCGCGCGCGGCGGGCTGGCGAAGTCGGACACCGTGCCCGCGATGCTCACGCCCGGCGAGTTCGTGGTGAACCGCAGCGCGGTCGCGCGCTTCGGCGCGGGATTCTTCGAGGCCATCAACAGCTTGGCCGCGCCCGCGCAGGCCTTGGCGGGCCGCACGCTGGCCGGTGTGCAGGGCTTCGCAAGCGGTGGCTTGGTGCAGCCCCTCGGGGCGAACGTGACGCGCCCGGCCTTGAACGACGCCAGCGCGCCCGCGCGCACCGTGCGCGTGGAATTGGCGGCGGGTGGCAGCAAGGTCGATGCATCCATCGATGCGCGCGACGAAGCGCGCCTCTTGCAACTGCTGGACGCGGCGCGCGCCAGAACGGCCTGACGGGCCCGGCGACCCTTTTTCGAGTTTCCACCGATGCAACTGAAGAACCTCGCCACCGGGGTGGCTCTGCCATTGCCCGACGACTTGCTGTGGAGCGACGAGCACGCTTGGTCGCCCGCCGTCACTGCCGTGTCCTACCTGCTCACCGGCGCGCTGCTGGTGCAGTCGGCGACGCGGCAGGCGGGCCGCCCGATCACGCTGGTCGGCCCCTCGGACATGGCGTGGGTGACGCGCGCGACCGTGGCCGCGCTGCACGGCTGGGCCGCCGCGCCGCTGACGGCGACCGGTGGCCGCTTCGAACTGACGCTGCGCGATGCGCGGGTGTTCACGGTGGCGTTCCGCCACGCCGACACCGCCGTCGACGCCGAACCCGTGCTGGGCTTTCCCGCACAGGCCGACACCGATTTCTACCGCATCACCTTGCGGCTGATGCAGATCTGATCCACCGGAGATTTCCATGCCCATTCTTGTCGGCGACGTGAAGCTGGTCGCAAGTCAGGTGATGGACGACGTCGCCGAAGGCGGCGGCGCGCCCACCGCCAACGTCATTGTGGACGGCGCGAGCAACTCGCTGTTCAACGACATCTCGGAGCTGGATCGCGCGGGCGGACGCGTGAACCTGCGCAAGGTGTTCGCCAGCATCCAGACCGACACAACCGACACCTATCTGGGCGGCAACGTGGTGGTGTCCGACCCGCCCGGCGATCCGCGCGTGGCCGTCACCATCTTCTCCACCGAGTCGGTGTTCGACCGCCGCACCAACGCGCGCGACCGCATCGAGGCCTATCTCAACAAGGGTTCGATGTGGAACGGATTCCTGCTGGAGAACCACATTGCGGGCCAGCGCAGCATCCAGTTGTTCCAGCGCGTGGGCGCGGAGCTGCCGACCATCGGCAAGACCCTGTTCCTCGTGATGAACGAGGGCCTGGCCAACGAGTATTCGCAGTACATCCGGATCACCCGCATCGAGTCGGAGACGCGTACGTTCAGCTACAGCTCCGGCGGCAGCGTCGTGGACTACCAAGCGGTGGTCGTCACCTGCGATCTGTCCGACGCGCTGCGCTACGACTTCCCCGGCTCCCCGCCGGAGCGCCTGTTCACGATGGCGTCGGGCAAGACCAAGACCCGCGACACCGTGGTGGCCGACGCCGCCAAGTATTGCGGCGTGGTCAAGACCACCCAGGCGGTGTCCATCGGCGATGTCGCCGCCAGCGTCTCCAGCGTGTTCACGCAGCTCGTGCCCTCGGCGCAGACCGAAACGCCGCTGCTCGACCTGACGGCGGGTGGCACCTCCGAAACCCTGATCGAATCCGACAACGGCACGGTGTCCTACACCTCGACCGTCGCCTTCAACGCCTCGACTGCGCTGTCGGTCGGCAATGCCATCCAACCCGGCTCGCTGTCCATCAGCGTCAGCGGTGCGACCCTCGTCGATAACGGCGGCGACCTGATGTCCGGCGCGACCGTGGTCGGCACGATCAGCTACGGGCGCGGCCTGATCACGCTGGCGTCGAGCGCGCCGACCTATTCGGGCACCAAGACCATTACCTTCCGGCCCGCCGCCGCGCCGATCCGCGTGGCCGACACGGCGGGCATCCGGGTGGACATCGAGAACCGCTCCTACAACTACATCCTGACCATCGTGCCCAGCCCGTCGCCGGGAACGATCCAAGTGAGCTACCGCGCGCAGGGCAAGTGGTATGACCTGCGCGACAACTGCGCGGGCGTGTTGAAGGGTGCCAGTCCGGAGTACGGCGTCGGCACGGTCAGCTACACCACGGGCACGGTGGCCGTGACGCTGGGCGCGTTGCCGGACGTGGGCAGCGAGATCGTCTATGCGTGGGGCGGCAAGGCCAACTACTTCAACCGCGCCGGCAGCACCATCGCGCCGCCGTCGGTGGCCTTCCAGTTGACGAACACGGGCGTCACGCCGGGGTCGGTGACCATCACTTGGAACGATGGCGCGGCGCGCAGCGCGACCGACGATGGCAAGGGCGGGATCAGCGGGAACGCCACCGGCACGATCAACTACCAGACGGGCCTGATTCAGATCACGCCCTCGACCCTGCCTGCGGGCGGCCAGACCTACGGCGTCGCCTACACGTGGGGGCCGCCCAACGAGGAGGAATTCCATGCGCCGCTGCGCAACGGCGACGGCAGCATCGACGTGGAGGTCGCGTTCGACGGCCTGATCCCCGGTTCGGTCGATCTAGAGTGGAACCTGCTGATCGACCTCTACGAATACATCTCGACCACGCCCGCCGAGCTGCAACTCATCCGCTCGGTCGATCCGATCAAGATCGTCAAGGACGACGGCCTCGGCGTGCTGCGCGACCCGCAGGGCACGTCCTTCGGCACGGTGAACTACAGCACCGGCGTTGTCCATTTCGTGCCGGACACGACCGTGCGCATCCCGGTCGCGCGTTACAGCGTCGCCCGCATCGGCTGGACGCGCAACGCGGACGGCGCGGTGGTGCCGGTGTACCGCAACCTGTTCTCGCATTGGGAATACATCACGGCGGGTGCCTCGATGCCGGTCGATGAATCCGGCTTGGCGAAGGTGCGCTTCCGCGCGGCGGGCACGTCGAACTCGTCGAACGACAGCTTCACGGCGGGTGCGCTGGCCATCGACCTCACGCCCAGCTTCGCCGAGAACATCGTGCCGGGCAGCATCAACTTCACGCTGGGCGGCAAGACTTACTTCGACCGGCTGGGCAGCCTCTACTACGACTTGAACCCGGTGACGGGCGCGGCAACGCTGGCGGGCGGCATCAACTATGCCAACGGCGCGGCCAGCATCACGGCGTGGGTGCCCGCCGCCTCGAACGCGGTGGCGCTACGCTCGCTGCTCACCACGCTGGACGGCACGCCGGTCGATGAAGTGACCTTCCGCATCCCGGCTTCGCCGGTGCGGCCTTCGAGCCTGCAAATCCTCGCCACGCGGCTGACCGGCGGCACGATCAACGTCAGCGCCAACAACAATGGCGACATCACCGGCACGGAGGTGCTCGGCACCATCGACTACGAAACCGGCGTGGTGCGCGTACGTTTCGGTTCGTGGGTCGTCGCCGCCGGGAACGAGGGCGAAATCTGGTACGACCCTCAAGCCGTCGTCACCATCGACGGCGTCCCGAAGATCTTCAAACCGGTGCCGGTGTTCGCCGACACCATCAAATACAACGCGGTCGCGTATTCCTATCTGCCGCTGGACGCCGACATCATCGGCCTCGACCCGGTGCGGCTGCCGCAAGATGGACGTGTGCCGATCTTCCGCGCGGGCGACTTCGCCGTGGTCGGCCACACGGCCACGGTCGGGCCGATCACCGCCACCAGCGGACAGATCGTGGACTGCGGTCGCGTGCGCCTGTCGCGCGTGCGCGTGCTCGACGGCAATGGGCAAGTCGTCACGGCGGGCTACACCGCTGACCTCGAAGCCGGAACCGTCACCTTCGGCGTGGTCACCGGCCTCGTGCAGCCGATCACCGTCGAGCACCGCATCGAGGACATGGCACAGGTGTCGGACGTGCAGATCTCCGGTCGGCTGACCTTCACGCGCCAGATCACCCACGACTATCCGGTCGGCTCGCACGTTTCCTCGGCGCTGGTGTCGGGCGACCTGCGTGCCTACGTCTCCAACCTCTTCGACCAAGGCTCGTGGAACGGGACGTTCGCCGATGCCATCAGCGGCAGCGCGGCGACCGCCACCTACAACGACGTGCTGGCACCCATCGTGGTCACCAACGCGGGCGCGATCACCGAACGCTGGGCGATCCAGTTCACCAACGCCACTTCGTTCAACGTCATCGGCGAGCACGTCGGCGTGATCGCCACCGGCACCACGGCCAGCGACATCGCGCCGACCAACCCGGCCACCGGCAAGCCGTACTTCACGCTGGCTGCCATCGGCTGGGGTTCCGGCTGGGCGACAGGCAACGTGCTGCGCTTCAACACCACGGGCGCGCTGTTCCCGGTGTGGGTCGTCCGCACCATCCAGCAAGGCCCGGAAACCGTCACCAACGACTCGTTCACCTTGCTGGTGCGCGGCGACGTGGATCGTCCTTGAGAGGAACGCCATGAGCAACAAGGTCAAATGGATGCACAACGCTTTTGCAGGAGCGCCGGTGCTGACCAACAACTGGGGCAGCCTGACCGCGCTGCTCGACGCCTGCCTCGTCAACGGCTTCAACCTCAAGACGGTGACGGCGCTCACGCGCACGGGCGATATCGCCACCGCGACCATCGGCACGGGTCACGGCTTCGTGGTCGATCAGGTGGTGCGGGTCGAGGGCTGCGACCAGCAGTCCTACAACGGCGAGTTCACGGTCACGGGCATCACCTCGACCACCGTGAGCTTCCGCGTCGAAGGCGAACCGGCCTCGCCCGCGACCGCGCAGACCAGCATCACGATGAAGATCGCGCCGCTGGGCTTCGAGATCGTGTTCACGGGCACCAACAAGCGCGTCTACCGCAGCCAGAATCCGCTGTCGAACCGGCACTACTTCCGCGTGGACGACAGTCTGCCCGCAGGCTACACGACGAGCTGGGCGAAGTTCGGGCGCGTCACCATCGCCGAGGGAATGTCCGACATCGACACCTTCGTCGGTGCCCGAGCCCCATACACGCCCAGTGAGCCGACGCGCAACGAAGTGCCCACGGGCAGCGGCACGGCGATGTACGCGGGCTGGTTCAAGTGGTACTACGCGCGCCAGCAATACAACGAAAGCGGCGGTGACAACGGCAGCTGGGGTCGCAGCTGGGTTCTGGTCGGCGACGACCGAGGCTTCTTCCTCACCAATTCATCGGGCTACGGCGGCGACAAGCGCATCCTGCACGCCTTCACGGACTTCGACAGCTACAAGCCCGGCGACAACTTCGCGTCCTATCTGATCTCGTCCGAGCGCTACCAACAGGTGAGCTGGACTGGCTACAGCTACCCGTCGGACGACGCCAAGAGCGCTTATTCGCACGACACCACCGGCAAGGTGTGCATGCGCGACTACACCCAGATCGGCGGCAACGTGCGCCTCGGGATGTTCTCGCTCAACGATCAGAACGGCCAGAACGTCTCCGGGCGCTCCGGTGCCATCCCGTTCCCGAACGGCCCGGACTACGGCCTGATCCTGCACCCGATCTACCTGCGCGAAGGCAGCGGCCACCTGCGCGGCACGCTGCCGGGGATGTTCTGGGTTCACCAGAACCAGCCATACGGCCATCTGGTAATGATCGACAACGTCATTGGCTACGAGGATCGCAAGTTCCTCTACGTCACGATGGACTACGCCAGCGAAGCCAACACCAGCGGCTTCGTATTCGACATCACCGGGCCGTGGAGGCCGTGAGTCGTGACCTATCCGTTCGAGCAGGATTTCGTCACCGGCATCCCGTCCGGCTTCGCCACCAACGGCGGGGGTGGCGGCATCACGGCGACGTGGAGCGAGGCACAGCAGGCCGCCGATCTGGTGTTCAACAACGCCCAGAACTTCTGGCGGCTCAACGATGCGCCGCTGACCACGGACTTCTGGTTCGAGATGGACGTGGAGATCGTCGCCTCGGCCGCGCCGCCGCCGCACTTCGGCTTCTGGCTCTGGACGGGCGTGGCCACCTACGAGGGCTATCGCTTGGCCGTGTGGCAAGGCAACTGGTATCACTCGTACTGGACAAGCGGCGGCTCCGAATACGAGCAGATCGCCGAAGCCTGGGCGGGCTGGGCCGTCGTCGGTGCGCGCCGCACGATCCGGCTGGACGTGAAGCGCCAAGCCAATCTGGGCGTGTGGCTGTTGCAGCTTTCGGTCGATGGTGCCGTCGTCTGGCGGGACTACAAGCGGTGGTATGCGTCGTTCCGGCCTTGCATCTTCGGTTACGGCATCACGCTGCGCGTGCATCGCGTTGCCGGCGACACGCCTACCGCGCTGGAGGGCGCGCCGGTTCCCGCGCATCGCCGTCTGCCGGTCGCACTCGCGCACCGCATCCTCGTTCCGGAAAACGCGGCGGCCCAACGTTACGTTCATCGTGGCCTGCGCCCGCTGATCGGAAACCGCAACCACTACTACCACGGCGGCTACCGCATCGCGGGCACGGTGAAGCACCGCGTGAAGGGCGTCATCGCCAATGCGCCGCTGCGGCGGCGCGTGTTGCTGATCGACCAAGCCACCTACGTCGTGGTGCGCGAGACGTGGAGCGACGCGGCCACCGGCGCGTATTCGTTCGACCACATCGACGCCGAGCCGCGCTACCTCGTCATCGCCTTCGGCCACGAACGACAGCACCGCGCGGTCGTCGCCGACAACCTGCGCGCGCAACCCATGACGGAGACGTCCCCGTGATCCAGATTTCCACCGCGCTCAACGACTACCGCCTCGGTGCCGTCATCAACTTCCTCGCCATTGGAACGACCAACGCCAGCGTCCGCATCTACGACGGCGCGCGCCCGGCCCTGGGCGGGACGCCGACTGGCAACCTGCTCTCGACCATCCTGCTGGTCGAACCCATCGGCGAAGTCGCCGACGGCCTGTTGACGGTCACGCCCACCGGAGAAGCCCTGATCGAAACCAGCGGCCAAGCGACCTGGGCGCGCATCGTCAACGGCGACGGCGCGCTGGCATGGGATTGCGACGTGTCCGACCAGAACGGCACGGGCGAGCTGCGCTTGCCATCCACCACGCTGTACGCCGGGGGCTACACCCGCATCGTGTCCGGTCTGCTGGGGTAGCCCATGAGCGAACCCGGCGATGTCACCCTCGCCGCGACGCTGCCGGAACTGAGCTTCACTGCCACCGCTATCCTGAATGCGAACGCGGCGCTGATGGCGACGCTGCCCGCGCTCACCTTCAGCGCGAGCACGGCGGCGCTCACCGACATCGCCGTGGCGGCCACGCTGCCTGCGCTGGTGTTCGCGGCGCAGGCGGTCACGGACACGGATGTGGCGCTGGCCGGAGCCTTCCCGCCGCTGGCGATGGCGGCCGAGACGCGCTACCTGTCCTACGCGGTGCGCCCGGTCACCGGCCAGAGCGCGACTCGCTGGCGGCACGCCGCCAGTCACGACGCAGGGGCCGAGGATCGGCGCGAGGCCACCGTGCGCGAACACGGGCCCACACGCGCGCCGTGGCAGGCGGCTGGCCCACGGGTGGCGGGCGTGGAGAACCGTCGCAATAGCACGCGCGTGCGCGCGCCCGTGGCCAACCGGGCGTGGCACCAAGAGGCCGTGCCGGTGCAACCCGGCGTGCGTACGGGACACGGCGACGCGATCCGGCTGCGCACGGCGCGCAGCTCGGCCTTCGAGGAGGCCGTCCACGCCGAATGGCTGCGCTGGGCAATCCGGCATCAGGACGGCTGGCGCGACCGCCGATTCGCGGCCATCTCGCGCTACGAGGAGGCGCGGCGGCATGGCGGGCACTTCCACGCCGAGGAAATCCAGAGCGCGGCCTATCTGCGCCGCTGGTGGTCGGCGTTCTGGCAGGCGGCGATGCGCCCGCTGCCGGGCCGCCATCCGCCGGTGCCGTTCGTGCCGCCGGTGGCTCCGGCCTGCTACGTGCCGAACGCGCACCTGCTGTTCACCGAGGACGCTGCCATCGACGGCGACCTGTTGTTCGTCTGCGAGCACCACGACAACCCGGATGCCGGGTCGGTGCCCGTTCCCATCCGGAGGGTGTATTTCGTGATCAATGAGGTGACGCTGACGCGCTGGCCCGATGGCACGCCGGTGCCGGTGCTGGGCTTGTCGCTGTCGCTGGACGCCGATTCGTGGGCGTGGGGCTTCGAGGCCACGCTGCCGCTGATTGCCGAATCACTGGTCGTGCCCGCCGAGGGTGCGACGCCCATGGAGCTGATCGCCACGGTCAACGGCACGGCCTTCCATGTGCTGGCCGAGAACCTGAGCCGCGAGCGCGTGTTCGGCGACGCCAGCATCCGCATCTCCGGGCGCGGCCGCAGCGCGGCGCTGGCAGCACCCTACGCTCCGGTGATCGCCTTCGCCAACACCGAGCCGCGCAGCGCGCAGCAGTTGATGGACGACGTGCTCACCTTCAACGGCATCCCGCTGGGCTGGACGGTGGATTGGGCGCTGACCGACTGGCTGGTGCCCACCGGCGTGTTCGCCAAGCAAGGGACGTGGATCGAGGCGCTGACCACCATCGTCGGTGCGGCGGGTGGCTACCTGCTGCCGCATCCGTCCGAGAAGATTCTGCGCGTGCGCCACCGCTATCCGGTCGTGCCGTGGGACTGGTGGAACGACGTGACGCCGGACTTCGTGCTGCCGGTGGACACGGTCGCGCGCGAATCGCTGCGCTGGATCGACAAGCCCGCCTACAACCGCGTGTTCGTGGCGGGGCAGGAAACCGGCGTGCTCGGTCAGGTCACACGCACCGGCACGGCTGGCGACGTACTCGCGCCGATGGTGGTGGATGCGCTCATCACCCAAGCGGCGGCGGCGCGTCAACGCGGCATCGCGGTGCTGTCGGACACGGGCCGCCAGATCGAGGTGACGCTGCGCCTGCCGGTGCTGCCCGAAACCGGAATCATCGAACCGGGCGCGTTCGTCGCCTATCAGGACGGCGGCGTGGCGCGGCTGGGCATCGTGCGTTCGACGCGCATTGAAGCTGGCTTGCCGGAAGTCTGGCAGACCCTTGGAGTGCAGAGCCATGCATAACCTTTACCAGCAGTTCCGGCAGTTGCTGCCCGACGCGCCGCTGCAAGCGGGCACCGTGCTCGAAGTCGGCGCGGGCGTCGCCTTGGTGGTGCTGCCCGGTGGCGGCCTGATCCGCGCGCGTGGCAACGCCACCGTCGGGCAAACCGTGTTCGTGCGCGACGACGTGGTCGAGGGCGTTGCGCCGTCGCTGCCGATGGAAGTCATCGACATCTAAACCGTTCCCTCGACCCTCGTTCAACCCTGAAACCCGCTCCGGTGCTTCGGCATCGGGCGGGTTTCGCATTTCCGGAGAAAGCCAATGACCGAAGAAGCCAAGCCCGCCCTCGTGGAGAACATGCTGCTCTTGCGCCGCGAGGACTTCGAAGAACTGCTCGACCACGCCGCCGAACGCGGAGCCGAGCGTTGCCTCGCCCATCTGGGCCTGGAGAACGGCAGCGCCGCGCGCGACATCCGCGAGCTGCGCGACCTGTTGGATGCGTGGCGTGCGGCACGTCATACCGCGTGGCAGACCTTCGTGAAGGTGCTCACCACCGGCGTGCTGGCGGCACTGCTCGTGGGCGCGGCCATCAAGCTCAAGCTGATGGGAGGTGCGCAATGATCGAGACTCTGCTCGGCGGCCTCCTCGGAGGCGCCTTTCGCCTCGCACCCGAAATCCTCAAGTGGCTCGACCGCAAGGGCGAGCGGGGCCACGAACTGGCGATGCAGGACAAGGCGCTGGAGTTCGAGAAGCTGCGCGGTGCGCAGCGGATGGCGGAAATCGGCGCAAGCGCGGACGCCGCGTGGAACACCGGAGCCATCGAAGCGCTGAAGGAAGCGGTCGGCGCGCAGGGCAAGTTGTCCGGCGTGCGCTGGGCGGATGCGCTGTCTTCCAGCGTGCGTCCAGTCATCACCTACTGGTTCATGGCGCTCTACTGCGCGGCCAAGACCGCCGCCTTCGTCGGCGCGATGGATGCAGAGGTCGAGTGGATCGCCGCGATTCAGGCCGCATGGACGGAAGCCGATCAGGCGCTGTGGGCCGGTGTGCTGAACTTCTGGTTCCTCGGCCGCGTGTTCGAACGGGTGAAGGCGTGAGCGCCATCGCTGTGCTGCAGGCAGCCGTCGCGCTCGCCAAGCGGTTCGAGGGCTTCCACCGCGTGCCGAAGAACGATCCGGGCCGGGCGCACCCCTACATCTGCCCGGCGGGGTTCTGGACGATCGGCTACGGCCACCTGTGTGATGCCCAGCACCCGCCGATCACCGAGGCCGAGGCGGAAGCCTATCTCGCCCGCGACCTCTCCACGGCGCTGGCCGCCACGCTGCGCTGCTGCCCGGTGCTGGTCACAGAGCCGGAAGGACGGCTGGCGGCCATCGTGGACTTCACCTTCAATCTTGGCGGCGGTCGCTTGCAGACCTCGACCCTGCGGCGGCGCGTGAACCAGCGGGACTGGGCCGCCGCCGCGACGGAGCTGCGGCGTTGGGTGTATGGCGGCGGGAAGGTGTTGCCGGGCCTCGTGGCGCGGCGCGAGGCGGAAGTGCCCCTGATCCTGCAATCCACGGCTGGCTGAACGGACCCGAATAGGCGCATGAAGCATATTGATGATAAACTATGCGTCAAGTGCATTTTCTAGGTGGCAAGATCGTGGCTTTCGATAGCGTTGAAGAACTCATCCGGGCGGCGCGCAATGGGCGCAGCCAGAAGGAATTCGCCGATCTACTGGAGGTCGATCAGTCGATGGTGAGCAAGTACGAGCGGGGCAAGGCCAGTCCGCCGATCAGCGTCATCAACCGCTGTATGCGTCTGGTGCATACCGCTGAAGGCGAATCGGCCCCGTCGGCGGAACAGCTCGCCGAACGGGTGCGCGTGACCTTGGCCGACCCGGAACTGGGGCCGGTGCGCTCGGCGCTCTCCCGCTTGGTGGACGCCGTCGCGTCCGAAAATGCGCAGGCCCGCTCGTCGGGCGCTGCGCCGCAATGACATAGGAGGTCGTATGGCAACGCAATCGACCATCGAATGGACGGAGCAGACCTGGAATCCGGCCACCGGCTGCACCAAGGTCTCGCCGGGTTGCAAGCACTGCTACGCCGAAGTGATGGCGCGTCGTCTGCATGCGATGGGCGCGGCTGGCTATGAAAACGAGTTCAAGCTCACCGTGCATGAGAACCGGCTGGAACAGCCGTTGCTGCGCAAGAAGCCGACGACGTACTTCGTGAACAGCATGAGCGACCTGTTCCACGAGGCCGTGCCGGACAAGTTCCTCGACCGCGTGTTCTCGATCATCGAGGCCACACCGCAGCACACCTACCAAATCCTCACCAAGCGCGCGGAGCGCCTGCCCGAGTATTTCTCGAAGCGCGCTTGCCCGCAGAACGTGTGGCTGGGCGTATCGGTGGAGGACAAAAAGTACGGCGTGCCGCGCATCGACCACCTGCGCAAGGTGGACGCCCACATCCGCTTCCTCTCGGTCGAGCCGTTGCTGGAAGACTTGGGCAGCCTCAACCTGCGCGACATCCACTGGGTGATCGTCGGCGGCGAATCAGGCCACAAGGCCCGCCCCATGCGCGAGGAGTGGGTGGCGAATGTGCAGGTGCAGGCTGAGGCCGCCGGCGCGGCGTTCTTCTTCAAGCAGTGGGGCGGCTGGGGCGCGGACGGCGTCAAGCGCCACAAGAAGGCGAACGGCCGCGTCTTCCGTGGCCGCACATGGGATGACTATCCGGAAGCGGTTGCGCAACCCTAGAAATCAAACGCGCCTTGGCCCTCGACGTTGGAGGCCGTGGCCCAGAATTTGTGGGCGAGTTCGTGCTTGGCTGCAAGCAGCAACCAGTACAGCGGCTGGTTATTGCTGCCCGTGAGCAAGCGCATGTCGGTGGAAGGCCACACGCCAAGGCCCGCGACCTTGTCGCGCCAGAACTGGAAGATCTGTTGCCGAAGTTCCTGTTGCCCCTGTGCGATGGACACCTTCTCGCGCCATCCGGGCGCGAAGGTATCGAACGGTGAGTTGTCCGTGGTCGCGTAGCTCACGACATTGCGCTGCAAGTCCATCTGACTGATGTGGACCAGCATGTCGATGCGCTTGAGCGCGGACAAGGCGACGACGATGTCGAAGTTCAGCGCCGCCAGATCGAAGGGATCGAGAAACGCGAAGTTCAGGCCATAAGCGTTGAGCTTGGTGATGACGGTTTTCACCGCATCGACTGCGCCACCATCGACTTCAACGACCGGCGCGCCTAAGTTGCGCAGGCGGGTTGCAGCGGCTTGACGCCGCTGGGTGTCGAGGTCGCCGATGAAGACCTGCGAGAACGGCGCGTTGCCTTCCTGGCTTTTCTTCCACGCGGCGACGACACCGCCGTCAATCCATTCGCCAGTGTCCCTGACCTTACATCGTCCAGGGCCACAGAACAGGTCGATGTAGGTCGCGCCTGCCTTTCCGGGGCCGAGATACTTCGCGCGGGTGCTGCGCGAGATATCGATGTAGCGGCACAGGTAGTCGTGCTTCTCCTTGGCCCAGACGCCCACTTCCTCGGCAGGCAGTCCATCGTCTCCGTCGATCAGTTTTCCCATCGCCTACTCCCTGCATTTTCGTACGAAGAAACCGTTCGAATGCGCTTGCTCTTCCCCTCAGAGCCGGAACAGCTTCTTGATTTCATTCTCCGCCGTTACCGGCATGTCATCCTTTTCGTACTGCCGAACATTGGCCACGATAGTCCTTGCTCGCGTAATTTCGTTGTTCACCCACTGCGAGTACGATGAGCTCGTAGTCAGGTTTTCGATGACCGTAAGAAAGTAGTCTTTCTGGTTTGACAGGAACCAGAAACTCAGACCACACACCCATTTTTCCATTTCAAAGGATTGGAATGGAAACCCGGCGGTTGCATTCCAGTATTTGAACAACCGAATGGAGGGCTTGATCAGCGATTTATGCTCTTTGTTCTTGGCTTCGAGCGTGGCGTTGAAGTCATTCGGGTTGGTTGTCATCCAACCGCCGGAGCCATTCGGGATTTGCAGTTCGCCGAGCCATGTCGACGTTGCTGGCACGAGGTCGAACTTGATGTGGTTTAGTTCGAGCACGATGGTCGGGCTGGACTGCCGGATTTCCGACGAGCTGTAGTACTTCTCGACGAAAGTCTTCAGCCGGTTCAAGTACGTCTGCGGCGTAGCATTGTTCTCGCTGAATACGATCATGTAATCGATATCCGAGTGCTCGTCCATCGAGCGCGGCAAGATCGTGCCCCGCGTCGAGGAGCCGAAGCGGAAGTGCTGCTTGATTACACCGCTGGTGAAATGCAGCCCGATCCGGGCTTGCAGCGTCGAAATCGAGGTTGTGATTGACGACTGCTCGGTCGAAGAAAGCACTGCGTTGCTGGCCGTATCCGTGAGAAAACTCAATACCGACATTCCGTCACTCCTCCCTGTCCACCTTGTGGGTTGATTCGCCTTCCTCGATACCCCTGCGCGCGGCGACGAAAGCCCTACGAGGAATGCTCGGACTTTTCTGGTTCAACTCGTTACGCGCGGCCGCAAGAACCTTCAACTTCTCGGGCATCTCGTCCAGCCGATCCACCTGCAGCAGTTCGATTTCTCGGAAGAAGCGCGTTTCATTTCTGAGGGCCAGGAATTGCCCTGCGGCAGCCCTATGCATTGCCGCACGCTCATTGGGCTTGAGAAACGTCATCAGCCCCGTCAGCAACGATGCCAGCAGTGCGAATGCGCTTGCTAATTCCGGCTGGCTCTTGATCAGCGTGGCCCCAGCAATCGCCGCGAGAGCCGTCGCGGGAATCCCCAGCCAGTAGTGACGCTTCACCCAAGTATCTTCAGCGTTGAAGTGCCCTTTGCTGGAGTACGTCGCGTCCTCCTCAAGGCGCTCGGCTTCGCGGCGCAATGCGGAAATCCTGTTCTGATCGGCTTCGGACGATTCGCTCATGGTGTGTCGCGCCTCCCTCGCATCGGCCTATTGCGCCTGCTGGATCGCCCGACGCAGCGATGCAGAGACTTCCCAGACGTTGGACTGGCCGCCCATATATCTGGAAACCTTGATGTGATTGTTGCTTTCCAGCAGGTTCAGCACGAAGTCGACGAAGGCGCAGGGCTTGTCGACGCGCGTTGCCAGTTCCTCGTTCTGGCGGACGTTTTCGTTGACCAGCAACGCGGCGATCCGGGCAACCACGTCCTGATAGTCTGCGACATACGCCTGCGCAAATTGCTGAAAACCGTAGTCCGTGAGCACGACATGCGACAGCGGTGCGCCGAGAACTCGCCCGATCTTGACGTAGTAGTGCTGTTCGAGAATATCCAGCGAGTCGAAAAGCTCCTGCTGCGGCACATCTTGGAGCGCCGGTTCAGCGCGCAGCCGATCCCAGTCCACCAGACCTACGTCCTCATCGATTTGTACCCGGGCAATGACGCGCAAGGCCAAGTCATCGACCCGCGTCAAGCCGGAAATCAATGGCGCTGGCCCGGAGAACCGGGCTGGCGGCTCGCCGATGGTCGGCTTGTCGTCCACGTCGAAGATTGCCGACAGGATGCGCTGCAAGCTCTGGCTGTAGTCGGTGAGGTCATCGACCCGCTGCCAGAGGGTGGATCGCAGGCTTTCGGGCACCTCGCAATCGTCGATGACGACAGGGATCAATCGGGTTCCACGGCTGATCCTGTTGACCACCGAGGTGTTCAGCTCCTCCCGAACCCAAGGCTTCTGGACGCTGACCTTGGACAAGACGACGATGACGGCTCGCGCCTCCTTCAGCCCTTCCTCGAAGATCTTGTCCACCAGGCTGTCGCCCGGCTTCATCTCCCACTGGTCGAGCCACGCATCGACGCCGTTCTCACGCAAACGCCGTGCGAACTCGACGACGAAGCGATCCTTGTCTTCGCTGGCGTGGCTGACGAAGACCTTAGGGGCGTTCATTCACCAGCCTCGAATTCCGCGCTCTTGAACTTCAGCACGTTGCAGTTTTCTTTCACCGCGCGCTGAAGGCCATCGTCGAAGCTGGTCGGAGATTCGGCCTGAATCTCGACGGCGATCCGTACCTTCACGCCGGGGCGCAGGGTGAACTGCTGCACGACCTCGTCCACCAGATCGGCGAACTGCCGCTTGGCCTGAATCGGGTCGAGGTCGATGCTGGCGTAGAACTGCTTCTTGGCGCTCGCCGCGCTGCCGCCGGTCGGGTAGCTGCCCTTGCCGGAATCCTCGACGCGAGGGGGAACCTCGCCTCCACCTGTCACCACAGTCGTCGTTGCACCGGCTCCTGCATCGGCAGCCTTGGCGCGCGACGCTTCTTCGGCCGCGCGCAGGCTCTCCATGTAGGCGGCTGCGGTGAGCGGTTCAACCAGCAGCAGCGACGAATCCATGATCAGCGACGTGCGCTTGCCGTAGCTGAACCCTACGTAGCGCAGCTTGCCGCCATCCTGCTCCTTGCCCTGCGCGAAGCCGAAGAACTCGCGGCTTTCCGCACCTGCACCCATCGTGGTCTGGAACACAGTGTCGTCTTTCAAGCGCGGCAGGTAGAGCTGCTGGCAGCTCTGCTGCCACACGTTGAGGGCGCTGGTGTCCTTGGCGTCGTCCTTCCAGAACCAGTCTTTCAGCACCTTGGCCAGATGGATCGGGGCCCATTCGCTGATGAGCAGTTCGTTCTCCTTGAGCACGCGCTCGATCTCCTGCGACCAGTTCTGCGCGCCGGGGTTGAGCGGAAAGTGCTCCCACACCAAGTCGGACAGCCCCTTGCCAGGGCGAGCTTCCTGCACAGGCGCGAGCAGCCATTTGAAGGTTTCGCGGATCATGCGCCGCACCGTTTCCTCGGCCTGCTCCAGACTGGCCTGCGCCTGCTTGGCCATCAGGTTGTCGAGGACGATGCGGTTGTCCTTGTAGTCGCCGACGATGCTGCGCCACGCGAGGTGCGAGCGAACGTGATCCTTCAGGCGGCTCACGCTGTCGTAGTCCGCCGCCACGAAGATCAGGCGGTTCTGCTTGAAACGGGGCTGGTCGCCGCGTTTCTTCAGAATCTCGGTCGCGCGCTCGATGGCGAGGCTCTGGCCGCTCTTGCTGAAGGCCGCGTCCGGCGGCAGCACCACCAACCGCAGCGCCCAGTCGTCGGGCACGTCGCCGCTGCTGGTGAAGGTGTGGATGCCGCCGAACACCCCGCTGGCAAGGCTGCGCTGCACGCGCTCGCGGATCGAGGGGAACACGTCCTCCCTGTCTTGGAAGCGGCGCTTGCGCTCCTCCATCTCGCGCCGCAGGTTCGGGCGCGTGTCCAGCCAGAAGCGGTTGTTGGCAGCGTTCAGGTAGTGCAGCCGGTCGCCTAAGCGCCGCAGCGCGTCCTTGAAAAGGTTGGGCTGCTGTCCGGGCAAGGCCACGCCAAGGATCACGCGTTCCAGTTCCAGACCGCGCACGCCCTGGTTGGCCGTGCTGGGCGCGCTGCCCAGAAAGATGGCGCGCGCTGCGCGGCGGCAGGCTTGCACGCTGCCGAAGCGGGTGTCCTTGTTCTCGATCTCCCACGTCTCCGAACGCTCGCCGTCCACGTCGCGCTCGATCACCGGCGTCCAGCCCTGCGGCAGGTAGTACAGCGCCTCGTTCAGCGTGTCCGCATCCATCAGCGGAAAGCTGCCGGGCATGATCAGCGGATCGTTGTTGCCGTCCTTCCACAGACGGTGGATCACCTTCGCCATCAACTTCAGCACGCCACGCGTGCGCTGGAAGTTGTCCAGCGTTGACCAGTCCTCGTACAGGCGGTCGAACACCTCCGGGTGAACCGGGTAGGCGTGGATTAGCCGCTCCAGATACTTGCTGTCCTGCGTCTCCTGCGGGAAATCGTCGCGGTTCTCAATGTAGTAGTCCGCGAATGCTCGGCAGACCGACTCCATCGCCAGCTTGTCGTTGATGTTAGAAAAGAGCCGCCGACGCACGATCTCGAACGCCTCCTCGGTGGCCACCGGCTTCCACAGTGCCTGAATCCGCCCGAAGTAGTGCGCCAGGGATGCCAGCGCCTTCTCGCCTCGCTGGCTGCCTGCCTCCTTGGCGGATTCCGGTAGCGAAGCCAGCAACACGGCGGTCGGCACTGCCTTCAGGGCTTCCGTCAGCGCCTGCACGAAGCTGAGGTTGGAATCGAAGGTGCCGCCAGACAGCGCCTTTCCTTCTTCGAACTGGCGCACATAAGCCACCAGCTCGTCGATCAGGATGACGCAGGGCGCGTAGCGGGCCAGCAGATCGGCCAGCACCTCCTTGCCCGGCGACGTGCCCGAGGCATCGGCTTCCGCCACGAGCTTGAAACCCTCGGCTCCGCCCAACTGCCATGCCAAATCGCCCCACAGCGTGCGGATGCTCTGCCCATCCTTCACCACCGGCTGATTGGGCGAGGACTTGATGCCGTCGAGCACCGCGATGCGCGCCTTGGGCAGTTCGGTCACGCTCGCCGCATCGAGGATGGCGGGAACACCCTGCAAATCACTGGCCGGTGCCTCGCCCTTGGCGAGGTGATAGACGGCCAGCATGGTGTGCGTCTTGCCCCCGCCGAAGGCGGTCTGAAGCTGAATGACCGGGTCGCCGCCCTGGCCCGCGAGGCGCTTGACCACCGAGTCCAGCAACAGCCGCATGCCTTCGGTGATAAAGGTGCGCTGGAAGAACAGTGCCGGGTTCTGGTACTCCGCGTTGGCCGTGCCCGCATGCACGCGCGACAGGTCGGCGGCGAATTCGGCCTGCTGGAACTTGCCTTCCCGCACATCGGAGTGCGGTTCCGCGATTTCGCGCCAAGGTTTCAATGCCATGTTCTTCCCCTCAGATTTCCAGTTGTCCTTGCGAGCCGAGCACGCCCGCTTCGCCTGCGGCCTGTTCGATGGCGCTCCAGGCAGTGACCAGCTCGTTGTAGGCGCGCGCCTCCTCGGCCCAGCCCTTGCGTTCGCACAGGGTGTAGAGTCGGTAGGCGAGCGCGCGGATGGTTTCGGCTTTAGCGGGCATGCGCGCCAGCAAGCTACCTGCGGCGGATTCGCCGTCTTGATTCAACGCTCGGATGAGCTGGTGCAGTGCCTCCCACACGGGCAGGCGCGCATCACGCTCCGGCTCCCAGTCGCGGGGCATCTCAGCCCACTTGAGCAGGCGCAAATCGCCCTTGCTCGAATCCACCACACCGCTGGCTTGCAGGCCGCCGACGCTGGTGCCCTTGGCGCGGGCCAGCACGTCGGCGTCGCCATACTTGCCGGTGGCCCAGCCCTGCTGCTCGAACCAGTGCAGACAGAACTGCGTGTCGTGGTCGAAGTCGTCCTCAGATAGGAAGCGATTGATCAGTTGCAGCGCGGTGCGCACGTTCATGGGCGTGCCATCGGCTTCCAGCACCGCGGCGTACTGGCTGAAGATCGCCATGCCGGGGCCGATGATGGCCTGCGACAGGTCCACCGGTGCGACGGGTGAGTTCACGCCGCCCCGAGTCATCTCGTCCAATGCCTCAGGCAATGCGGCGTTCAGTTCCCGGATGAACTCCCGGCGGCTGACGGTGGTCGCGTCCTTGGTGCGTTGACGGCAGACCAAGATGATGCTGGAGGCTAGCGCGTTCGTGCCAGAGCTGATCATGCGGTTGCCCAGCTCGGTACGCATGGGCCACGTACCCGTCAGCGCGAAGCCAGCCCTAATCACTGCCTCCAGGAAGGTCTCCCACCCGGTACTAGAGGTGCCAGCCTCACCCTTGGTCTCGCTCTGTTTGAAGGCGTAGTAGATGGTGACAGGGAGCGCCGGATGTGCCTGCTCGGCTAGGGAGTGCATAGCCTCCGTCATGCCGTTCAGGAAGAAGGCTTCTGCCCTCTCTTTGCTGCCGTGACGGAACGGAGTGGCCACAAGCTCCTCCGCTTTCGGCACGGCTAAAGTGGCGTATAGCGAAGGGTAGATCGGCCTCAGGCTCCGGCGTAGCCAGACGTAGAAAAAGTCTGAGAGGTCGGCGTACCCGATGTTGTCGTAATAAGGGGGGTCTGTGGAGATGACCTTCCGACTACTCAGGCTTTGCCCATTGGCATTCTCTTGGGACGCTGTTCCGGAAGCTCGGGCACTCAGCGAAAAATCAATGACCTTCGCAACCCATCCGACTGCATCCTCGTAATTCCCGGATGATGGGCTAAAAGGATTCCCCTCAACAAAGTCCCAGACCATCGGCAATGCATGGCGACCGAACGTGTTTGCGATCTTGGGTGCATATCCAGTCGGATTTGGATCCCAGCGACAGAGCGAAGAATGTCTGTCGGCCATCCGGCTCACGGAGAACGCCAGATACACACCAACCGCTTGCGAGTAAGCAGTTGCGCCAACGCCTGCTGCGTCTAGTGTGATGCCATCATCTTTAAGTCCGGCTCGGATTGCATCTTGCCTACAGCGATCAATCGCTTCGGACACTAGGTCGGCAAGTGTTCCAAGAATGAGCTTTTGCCGATTAGTGAAGAGATCGGCGTAGCTCTTCATGCCATAGAGCTGAATTCGAAATCCGAGTGCCTTTTCAGGAAGGGGGGTTTCCGGTTGCCACTCAGGCCGTGCCTGCAAAGCGATTGACTCGTGTTCGCTTGTAGGCGAGAGATACACGCGGCCTACCTTCGTCTCCGCGACAACCGCCATCAACTTTGTGCCGAGCCGGTTCGCCATCGCCTCAGTTCGAATGTGGTCGAAGCTGATTGGGCTTTCAGACATCAGGCACGTGAACGAGGATCCACTGCCGCTGGCCTTTGTGCCCTTCTTTGCTGCCTCGTCCGGGGGGCCGAGCTTCACGACGAAGCGGTACCCGTCTGGCTCAAGTTGCGGTTGGATGTAGGCCTGCTTGTCACCCTTCGGATACAGAACAAATGTCGAAGCCAGTGGCACGTCGACATGGCTGAAGGCCGGGTTTGGGCTCTTAACTGTGCGCGCCCATAGCCACGCGATGACGGTAAGCGACTGACCCACCAACGGCAACAAGTCTGGCCGCTCGGTCGCCATCTCGGGGGTGACTGTGATCTTTGGATAGAGCTTTCCGATTCGCTGCTCAGCCTGCTCGCGTATCCAGGCGCCATATCGGCGCACGTCCTCTGCCAAGCCGTGTGCGCCGCTCCAGTCCTCATGCAGCTTGGTCTGCTTATCGCGTGTGGGCACTGGTCCCACAGGTGCGGACCCAGCAAAGCGCGGCGGAATTTCGATCATGGCCTTATTGATAGTGACGGCCACGGGATTGAGGTCGGAGGCGTAACTCTCCAGGCCTAGACGCTGCGCCTCCAACGGCAGCGCACCGCCGCCCGCAAAGGGGTCGTGAAAGGCGGGAAGCTTGTCGGGGTTGAATAGCTCGGCAGCCTGCGGGTGGCCTCTGTTCAGTTCGCAAACCTCACGCCACGAGCGGCGGATTTCGGCGCGGGCGCGTTCCAACACCTCTTCGTTGTTGGTGTTCTCCCACTGCACCAGGTCTTCGATAATCTTGAACAGCCGCTCACGCTCGGCCTGCGCCTTCTCCTTGTTGACGCCGTAGCGAAACCCACCACCTTGCTGGTAGCCGGGGTCGTTGACCATCTGCGCGAAGATGACCGCCCGCGCTGCCGCCAGCGGACGCCGTGCCCACCACAGGTGCAGCGTGCTGGGGTGGCCGTGGCGAATGGACTTCTCGCGCGCGGCAGCGGCGTTAATCGCGTCCAAAGGCAGGGCGACTTCGATGAGTTTCTTGGGTGTCTTGATGTTGTTGTTCATTTAGTCGTCTTTCTCCCAGCCGACCTTGCCATCGCACTGGCTGCAGCCGACTGAGTAACTGTGTTCCATGTCGCCGGTGTTGTATTCGTTGCACCACTGGCACTGCTCGATGCCATCCGAGATATCGAAACAGCTCGCGCAGAAGTAGTGATCGCCGCGCCTGACGACGGTGTGGTAGCCGTCGCAGTTCCCGCAGTTGGCAGGCTCCCAACGATCGTCACCATCCTTGATGCCGATGTGTGCTGCATCGTGATCCGTCAGCGCATCCACTAGGTGCTCTGGCTCGATGGCTTCCCCGCAGTGCTCACACGTCGCGTAGCCCTCGTTCGCAATGACGGTGGATTCACCACAGTGCGGGCAGTCGAGCTCGACCTGCGTTTCGGTGTGATCGCACACCAAACAGCGCAACGACGCGATCTGGTCGTCAAGGTCGTCGGGGATGGCCGCCTTGAAGCCGCAGGCGCTGCACGCTTTCGGCGCGCTGCCTGCCTTGCGGGCGGCGTCCAGCTCGGCCTTGAGCGCCTTGAACTTGGCGGCCAAGTATTTCCGGTGCCCCTTCATCGCGCGATCCGCGTGGGCGATCTCGCTGCCGAAGTCGTGGAAGTAGGTGTCCCACCGGCTCAACAGGCGGTGCAGATGGAACCACGAGCGGCAGTGCTCGGCGACGATCTGCGCCTTGGCCTTTTCGTCGCTGTCCAGCCCGTTGTGGAAGAAGTGAACCATCTTGTTGCGATGGTTCGCCAGCGCGCGGAAGCTGTTGTAGGCGTCGTCGCCGATGTCCTCGCCCGCAACATCACGAATCCGCGCCCTGGCATCTTCCAGTGTGACCGAGATGAAGTCCCCGGCCATGAATTTGGCGAGATTGGCCTGATCGGGCTTGGAGACGATCAGCGACCAATGCTCTTTCATCAGCCGCGCCTTGAGCAGCATCTCGACTGCCGCGCAGAAGTGGATGACCGAGTATTTGGGGCTCTTGTCGAACTCTGCGATGCCGCGCTCCAAGAAGTCGAAGGCGTTGCGGGTCAGCGAGTCGAAGATGTCGTGGTGCTGATCGACCATCACAACGAGGCTCCCGGTGCGACGGCCTTGGCCAGCAACTGGCCCAGATCGAGGTTCTTGCTGGTTTCCGCCCAGTCCGGCTCCTGCGTGAAGGGCTGGCGCACGTAGAACGGGCCTTCGTGCTTGTTCCCGTCCACCAGCACGATGGCGAGGATGAACTTGTCCGCTTGGTTCAGGCCGTAGAGGATTTCGTTGCGGGTGACTGTGATCGTGGACTGGCCCTTGGCGCGGCCCTTCACCTCGATGTGGCGCGTGGTCGTCAGACGACCATCCACGGGCTTGGGCTGGCTGGTGACGTCCCAGCCGCATTTCTGCGCCGACACGTCGATGACGTCATGACCGAGCGCGCGTTCGGCCTCCATGACCGCGCGCATGGCCATCTGCTCGACACGGGCGCGGGCGTCGGCGTCTGCCGACCAGCCGCCTTGTTCGGCAGGGACGCCCTTGCGCTGCATCAGCAGCCCCGCCGGGATGACCAGCGCGCCGCCGAGCACGACCGGCGTGGCCGAGACCACATGGCGCATGGCCAGCAGTTCCTTCTCGCGCGACTGGCGGCGGGCCGTCAGGTCGTCGATGGTGCGGCGGACGTTCTCCAGCGTCAGGCGCACGTCCTTGCCTGCGGCCAGATCGTCTTGCAGTTTGATGTAGCGGTCAGACCAGAAATTGATCTCCTTGACCAGGCGCTCGTGGACGGCGGCCAAGGTCTTGTCCACGGACTTCTCGCGCCGCGAGCGCACTTCGTCGAAGTGCTCGGGCACGAGGTGGCTGCCCGCGTGGGCGAGCGCCGCATGCTCCAGATCTTTGGCGATCCACGGCGAGGCCAACACGTCTTGGATCAGCGCCATGTCGCCAGCGGCGAGCGGCTCCAAGTCCAAATGCGGTGCCCAGCCCGCGTTGATGGTCTGGCCCGAGGCGTCGATCTCGACGAATTGCATGCGCCGCGAGGCGACGCGGTTGGGGTCTGCGCCTTCCTTGACCGAGTGGTCGATGATGAACATCACCTTCGGCGCTAGCCCCAAGTCGCTCGGGTCGACCAGCACCGCGCCTTGCTTCAACTTGTTGCGGTGCTGCTCCTGCACGATGTCGGTGACCGACTGCATCAAGGGGTGGCCCGGATGCAGCAGGCTCGCCATGGGCGCGCCCACGCGGTCGGTGAGGCGCACGTACTGCTTCTCGAAGCAAACGCGCTCGTAGCGGCGCAGCACCGGGTCGGCGTTGCGGCGATCCCGGCCCGTGATCTGACGGTCGCGCTCGCGGATGATGGCGGGGACGTTGGTGATTTCGTAGCGGCCTTGTTCGCGGGGCCGCAGTTCGCCGCCCAAGGCCGCGAACGCTTGGTTGAAGAAGGCGCGGATGAAGAAAGGCTGGAGCTTGCGGGCCTCGGCCTTCTCCATTTCTTCCTTCACGGCGAACAGGCGCTTCTCGTCCATCACCTCTTCGCACAGGGCGTTGCGCTTGATGATGTTTTCGAGGTGGTGGGTGTCGAGGGCGCCTTCGACCTTCTTGAGCAGACGGGCGCGCACTTCGGGGTCGGCCCCGTACCGGACGGCCTCGATCAGCAAGTCCTTGAGGCTCTTTTCCTCGAACACCTCGCCGAGGATGTCGAATACACGCCCGCCCAGCGCCGCGCGCTCCACTTCGAGCTTCTCGAACAGGCGTTGGAAGACGTCGCCCTCACGAGTTTCGGAGGCGACCATGTTCCAGAGGTGGCAGACCTCGGTCTGGCCGATGCGGTGGATGCGGCCGAAGCGTTGCTCCAACCGGTTAGGGTTCCACGGCAGGTCGTAGTTGACCATCAGGTTGGCGTTTTGCAGGTTCACGCCTTCGCCTGCCGCATCGGTGGCGATCAGCACACGCGCGGTCGGGTCATTGCGGAACAGCTCCTGCACCTTGCGCCGTTCCTCGCGCTTGACGCCGCCGTGGATCATCACCACGGCTTCCTCGCTGCCGATCAGGCCGCGAATCTTCACGGCGAGGTAGTTCAGCGTGTCGCGGTGCTCGGTGAAGATGATGAGCTTGCGCTGACGCCCGGCGTCGTCGTGCATCTCCGGCGTGTCTTGCAACAGGCGGGAGAGTTCGTCCCACTTGCGGTCTTGGCCGGAATGCACGACCTGCCGGGCCTGTTCTTCCAGCCCTTCGAGGATGATGATTTCGGCTTCGAGTTCTTGGATGGTCTGCGCCGCCGTGGCCTGATCGACCAGGGCTTCCTCGAAGTCCTCGTAGGCCTCGGGCGAGAGGTCGTCGGCGGAATCCCAGATGTCTTCGGGCGAGCCGTTGCCTGCACCATTCACGCCGCCGTTCAAGGGGGCGACGGTCTCGACCAGTGACTGGCCGCGCTGGCGCAGTTTTTCGTCCTCGACGCGGCGCTTGAGCTTGTTGCGGCGGCGCTTGAGGGACTGGTAGATGGCCTCGGGGCTGGAGGCGAGCCGCCGTTGCAGCGCGGTCAGGGCGAAGCCGACCGTGCCCTTGCGGCCACCGTCGGCCAACTGATCGGCTTTGGCGAACTCGGTCTTCACGTACTCCGTGACCGCCGCGTACAGGGCGGCCTCCGGATCGGAAAGCTTGTAGTTGACGGTGTAGGCACGGCGCTCGGGGAAGAGGCGCGTACCGTCGAAACGCAACATGTCTTCCTTGACCATGCGGCGCATCAGGTCGGCCACATCCACCTTGTGCGCGCCGTCGCGGAACTTGCCGTAAAAGCGGTCGGCATCCAGCAGCGACATGAAAAGCTGGAAGTCTTCCTCCTTGCCGTTGTGCGGCGTGGCCGTCATCAACAGGAAGTGGCGGGTGATTGAACCCAGCGTCTCACCGAGCAGGAACCGTTTGGTCTTGTTGATCTTGTTGCCGAAGTAGCTGGCCGAAAGCTTGTGGGCTTCGTCAACGACGACCAAGTCCCACTGCGTGAGCATGAGCTTTTCTTGCAGGTCTTCGGCGCGCGCCAGTTGATCGACGCGGGCGACCAGCAGGTCGAAGTCGTCGAAGGGGT
Source organism: Variovorax sp. HW608 (assembly GCF_900090195.1). Taxonomy (NCBI): domain Bacteria; kingdom Pseudomonadati; phylum Pseudomonadota; class Betaproteobacteria; order Burkholderiales; family Comamonadaceae; genus Variovorax; species Variovorax sp. HW608. The sequence goes on along the minus strand of NZ_LT607803.1, from coordinate 7,250,683 downwards.
TGCCGCTGCGGGACTGCTCGACCTGCTCGCGCGAGAACAGCGTGAACGACAGGCCGAACTTCTCGAACATTTCGTCCTGCCACTGCTCGACCAGCGAGCCGGGCGCGACGATGAGCACGCGCTTGGCGTCGGCGCGCATCAGCAGCTCGCGGATGAACAGGCCCGCCATGATGGTCTTGCCCGCGCCGGGGTCGTCGGCCAGCACGTAGCGCAGTGGCTGGCGCGGCAGCATGGATTCATAGACCGCCGTGATCTGGTGCGGCAGCGGCTCCACGTTCGAGGTGTGGACGGCCATCATCGGATCGAACAGGTGGGCCAGATTGATCCGATAGGCCTCGGCGGCGAGCTTGAAGGCGTCGCCCGGCGCATCGAAGGCCCACGGGCGACCCGACTCGGCCAGCGACAGGTTGGCTTCGTCGGTGCGGAACAGCATCCGCTCGCGCAGCGTGCCGTCGGCGGTCTTGTAGTAAACGGTGAGGGCGTTGTCGCCGACTGGCTCGGTCGTGACGATGCGCACCACCTGCCCGGGCTCCAAGCCCGAGATGGCTGCGTTCTTCTGGATCTGTTCGAGCTTCAGCACGGTGCGCCCCTTCGTCTTCGCTCAGGGCTTGCGCCGGTTGTAGGGCGACTGGTTCGTGGGCTTGAGGGAGACGTCGTTCTCGCTCGCCTTGTTGCGCACGGCGTCTTCAGTGCGGCCCATCTTGATGCCGATGACGCGCGTGGGCGTGTTCTGCTTGGCGAGCTGTTTGAGCTGCGAAACGTCGGCAGGCGTCCATTGCTTGCCGTGGTTGGAGGGAGGCTTAGCCATGATGGAACTCCTTTCGGTGGCGAAAGTGCTTGGGGGCGGGGTTGAAGCAGAAGGCCATGTTCATCACCAATCCTTGCTGCCCTCGCCGTAACCCGGCGCGAGGACGAGGTTGGTGACGCCGTAGAGCGCCTGCCGGTTGCGCAGCCAGAGGTGGTATTCGCCACCCTTGAGGTTGTGGTCGTCGGTGCAGTCCACGTTCCAGCGGCGCAGCAGGTAACCTGCCATCGCCGCGCGCGTGCGCACCTTGAGCACGCCGCCTTCCATGCCGTACTCGGCCTCGATGGTGTCCGGGTGCTGCACGTTGGCCGGATGCGGCACGAGCTCCAGCTCGGTGATCCGGTTCCACTGGATATCCTGAGCGGGCGTTTCGTGATCGGCGACCTCGCCCGGCAGGACACTGGCGTCGTCGAAGCGGCCCAGCACGAAGTCGCGGAACTCGCCGCTGCGCCGGTCGAAGGCCCGCAGGTGCCAACGCAGACCGCTGTCGGCCAACGCGAAGGGCACGATTTCTCGGGTGGTCAGGCCGCTGGACAGGGCGCGGTAGGAAATCTTGACGGCTGCGCCACGGTGGATGGCACGCGTCAAGGTCGAGAGCAACTCCAGATCGACCCGGCCCGGCAGACTGGTGCCTTCGGTGGCGACGATGCCTTTCCATCGGGCCGGTTCGCCATCGCCATAGCCTTGGGACAGCCATGTGAGGACGCGTTCGACCGGGAAGTCGAACAGGGGTCGGAACCACTCGGCCCGCACGTAGACCTTGCCCTTGGTGTCGTACTCCGTGTTGCCCGGGGCCAGGTCCTTGTACTGAGCAATGTCCCGCGTGGCCGCCGCCGCTTGGATGTCGAAGCGCGTGACCAAATCCTGCCGGCGGATTTCGCCCATGAAGCGCAGGCGCAGCTCGACGAACGCGAGGCGGTCGCGCTGCGCTTGGGTCATTCCGGAGAGTCGGTCGGCGGACATAAAGGCGAGGGAGTTTTCCTATGTTTTGGCGGAGCATACACGTATCAAAACAGCATGTCAATTAGACGCAAAACACGCCTATATCAATCGCAAAATGATGATGATGTATTGGACGTGGCACGGGTGAGGCCGCAGTACGGCTGCCCCATGTTCTGAAAGTCAGTGATCGCTCGCCACGAACGGGCGGGCGCGATAGGCGGGACGAACGGCCCCGCAGCCCGGGCCGGTGCGCCCGGGACGACCGCCGGGGACTACTTCCCGTCCAGCGCCACGGTCTGGACGATGTTCTCGAACTGCGCCAACACATCGGGCTGGCGCTGCGACAAGTAGCGGAACACCGCCTTGTTGTCGATCAGCTTGCCGAGGTAGCCGCGCGCCAGCACGAGGATCAGCACGTCCTGCCCGTAGGACTGCTCGACCAGCTTCAGTTGCCCTTGGATGTTGCCCATTTCGCGCTCCATCTTCGCCATCTGTTCGGCGGTGACGCCCCGCACCTTCCGGGGCTTGGTTTCGCCGACCAGCAGGTGCGGCGGCGTGGCCGCAAGCAAGGCTGTGGCGTAGGCGACCGTCATGTTGTTGGCAGTGAGCATCAACTCCACGCACTCGACCTGCCGGGTGGGTTTGAGTTTGCGCAGCACCGAGCCGAGGTTGGCGGCGAAGTGCTGATCCTTCAGCATCTCGACCGCCTCCGGGCAGATACCGTCGAGCAGGCTCACCTTCTTGTGGATCAGGCTGGTGTCCACGTTGAGCGCCTTGGCCAGCCGCTCGGGCGTGACGCCGCGCTCGACCGCGCGCCGGAGCATGTGGTGCTCCTGAATGGAGGAGATGCGGTTGAGCCGGTTGTTGTAGGTGTAGCTTTCGTCGTCGGTGGCAATCAGGCACGGTGCATCGACGTAGCCGAGCTGCCGCAGCGCCAGCAGGCGCATGTGCCCGTCGAGCAGGATATGGTTGCCGGTGGTCTTGTCGGCTTTGCCCACGCTCAGGGGCTCGATCAGCCCGACCGCTTCCATCGAGGCCATGATCTGCTTGAACTTCCGCGAGGTGTGCAAGCCCTCCGGTGGTTTGCGCGACGGCAAAATCCGATCCAGCGCAAGCGTGATCGGTTCTGGGATGAATCCAAGCGGCGGGCGGCTCATGCCGCGTGACCTCCAGCCCAGACGCGCTCGGCCAGTTGCTTGGGCAAGGTGTCCAGGCCTTCGGCGCGCAGCAGGTTGGAGAAATGCTCGTCGGCCAGCAACTGGCGCAGCGCTTCGATCACGAACAGCAGACGCTGCTGTGCGAATTCGGCCTTTTTGACCATCAGCTTCTGCCGCTCGACCTCGTGCTGGTAGTTGCGCACCAGGCTGGAGGTGGTGACGGACGCTCCCTTGCGCGCGGGCCGGTGGGCCAGCGTTTTGCCCAAGGTGCTGCGCCGCTGGAGCACGCGCCGCGCCTGCATCAGTTGCCCGCCGCGCAGTTGGCCGCTTTCGTAGGCATCCTGCAGCGCGGCCTGCACCGCTTCTTCGTCGCTTGCACCCGCAATGGTGATGGCGACGCTGAGCGGAACCCTTCCGGCCTCGACGGCGGCCAGCAGACGCTCCTCGCCTTTTTCGAAGAGGAGCAGGATGCCCTTGATGTAGTCGAGGCTCAGACCAGTCTTCTGGGCGATGACGCGTTTGTCGTAGCCCTGCTGGCTCAACTGCTCGATGCTCATCAGCAGTTCCAGCGCACTGTATTTCCGGCGGGCAATGTTCTCAGTCAGACTCATGATGAAGGCGTCCTCGTCGTTGACCGTGACGACCAACGCCGGAATCTCCTTCTCGCCGAGCGACTTGAACGCCTTGAGCCTGCCTTCGCCGCAGATCAGCAGGTAGCGTTTGCCGTCCTCCAGATCGTCGCGTGGCGTCACCGTGACCGGCTTCTTCAGGCCGAGGTTCTTGATGCTTCCGACGATCTCCTCGAACACGCGGCCATTGCGGTCGCGCGGGTTGAGCACGGCGATCTGGTCGACCGGGATCATTTGCAGGTCGGTGGCGTGGTGCTGTTTGGTCATGCGGCCCTCCGGATGCGGCTGCGCTCGGCCATGCCGTAGAGGTAGTCCAGGCTGTCGAAGCGGTAGCTCTCGAACTCGAGGCCGTTGTGATCGGCCAGATGGATGCCCGGCTGGCCGAAGTCCAGACGCGGCAACAGGTAGTAGTCCAGCGGCGCCTGATTGCCGTCGTCGAGCCGGACGGCGACCGTGATGTCCGGTGCGAGGCTGGTGTCGAAGCGCACCTTCCAGCGACGGCGGCCGTTGTCCAGCAACTGGCAGCGTGACAGCACCAGCGAGACGGTGAACTCGCGGTTGACCGTGAGCAGATCGGTCGCCGGATCACGCACGACCGCGCCGCCGACCTCGGCGATCATCCGCTCCGTCTGGCCGACGATCTCCGGGTGCAGTCGGCGCAGGAACTGGTTGACTTCCAGATACTGGTAGTCCCGATCCGGCGTGAAGCCGACCGTCTGGTAGGCCCGGATCAGGCTGCCGAAGCGGTGCGCGTAGGCCGCCGCCGAGGGCATCCCCTCGGCCTCGTCGATGATCAGGCCGGAGAGGTAGCCGTGTTGCTGGAACAAGCGGCGCAGCTTCTCGATCAGTTCCTCGTTGCTGAAGCGGTGCATCCGCTCGCGCAGGATGCCTTGCGCCGTGTAGAACAGGTCGGGCGGCACGATCCCCTCGAACGCTCCTTCCTTCTTGATCCACATCTCCGGCTGGTTCACGACTCGCACCTTCTTGAGCTTGAAGGAGCGCCGGTTGTAGACGTTGTTGCCGATATATTTCTCGTTCGAGAGCACCTCGCGCACAGTGGCGCGCGTCCACGCTCGGCCCAGATCGGTGAGCACGCCCCGCACGTTGAGCCGATCGGCGATCTCGGACTCGAACAGGCCGTCCTCGACGAACCAGCGGTAGATCTGGTTGACCACGACGACTTCCTCGTCCGGGCCGGGCTGCAGGATCACGCGGTCGGTTTGCAGGCTCTTGTGCTCGCCGCGAGAAAGCTGCCCCTTCACGGAGCCGGACTGGTCGATCAACACGCGCCGCAGACCGTAGCCCGCTGGCCCGCCTTGGCGGAAGCCGAGTTCGATCAGGCGGCACTGCCCCGCGAACACCTTGGCCGACAACTCGCGGCTGTATTCGCCTGCCATCGCGCGCTTGACGCCCTTGACGATGGTGGAGACCGGCGAGCCGTCGTTTTCGAACTGCTCGGCGCAGTAGGCCACCTGAATCCCGGCGCGGCGGCAGATGTATTCGTAGTAGGCACTCTCATCCGCGTCCTGAAACCGGCCCCAGCGGCTGACGTCGTAGACGAGGATGATCTGAAAGTCGGCCTTGCCCGCCTGGACGTCGCCGATCAGTTGCTGGAGCGCCTGTCGACCATCGATGCGCAGTCCGCTCTTGCCCTCGTCGGCGTAGGTGCGGACGATCTCGATGTTGCGCCGGGCGGCGTACTCGCGGATTTTGTCGGCCTGGTTCTCCGTCGAGTATTGCTGGTGCTCCGTCGACATGCGCACGTACTGTGCGGCGCGGAACACTGACCCCGGCGGACTTGGAGGCGATTCGTTCGTTTGCATAGGCCCGGTCACTCTGTGATTGGCGATCTCGGGTCTGCTGCTCCCTTCAATGGACGCGCCGCCGCCACATGGAAACCAGGATGGCGGCAACGCACACGGTTGGAATCGTTGCCAAGCAGGATGTTCGAGAACCCGTTTTGGCAGTGAAGTTACGGGCGAATCGACGCGGCGTCGATCAAGTCCTCTCTTGACACGTCCATCTTGCGCGGACACGTCACGGCCACTGGCGTGATCTCGACGACCCACGAATCGCCGCTTTGCCTCGAAAAAGCCGGGTGCCGCGTGATGCGGTACAGGCCGGTCGGCAGGCGGCACACGTCCATCTTTGCAAGATCGGCCTCCCGCGCCTGATCCCGCTCACGAGCATCGCGCGACCGCTGCTGCTCGCGATTGCGCTGTTCGTAGTCGGGCCGGACGTCGCGGTAGTTGCGCCAGTAGTCCTCATTGCGCTGCGACCACGCCTGCTGGGCCGCGCGCTGGTTGATCCGGTAGTCGGGATCGGACTGGAGCTTGGCCCGCTGCCACTGGCGCTTGCGGGCGCGTTGACAGTCGGGCAAGGAGCAGTAGGCTTGGTCGGGTACTTGCGGGCGGGGCGCGAAGGGCTTGCCGCAGCAGGCGCAGTGTCGGGTCATCGTCGGGGTCTCCATGCAAAAGCCGCTGGAAACCGCGACGGCACTGCTGCCGCGCCCAAGCGCGGGTGCGCTTGGCCTCGATCCGTCAGTGGGGCGCGCTTGTCACCCGGGTATGCGCCCAGTGGCGCGGTTCCTATTCATCGGTTGTTATTGACATCTACCGATGTTATGGAACAATATGCCCGACATGGACACGACCGTCGACAAGCTGCTCGACCTGGTGCGCGCGCAGGGACTGGTGCGCCCCAACGATCTGGCCCCGCTGGGCATCCCCCGGGTAGCCCTGACGCGGGCCGTGCGGCGCGGGCAACTGGAACGCGTCGGGCGCGGGCTGTACGGCCTGATCGCGCGTCCGGTGTCGGCCCACGGCACGCTGGCCGAAGTCGCGCGACGCGTTCCCAAGGGCGTGGTCTGCCTGCTGTCGGCGCTGCGCTTCCACGACCTGACGACGCAGGCCCCGTTCGAGGTCTGGCTGGCCATCGACAACAAGGCCGCCACGCCGAAGCTGGACTACCCGCCGCTGCGCCTCGTCCGCTTTTCCGGCGCGGCGCTGACCGAGGGCGTCGAGGAACACGTCGTCGATGGCGTCACCGTCCGCGTCACGAGCGTTGCCAAGACAGTGGCCGACTGCTTCAAGTACCGCAACAAGATCGGGCTGGACGTGGCGCTGGAGGCGCTGCGTGAAGCCTGGAATGCAAAGCGCATGACCAGCGACCAGATCTGGCACTACGCCAAGATCGACCGCGTGGCCAACGTGATGCGCCCCTATCTGGAGAGCCTGGCATGAACCAGCGCAACGCTACTCGGAACAATGCGGCGTCGGTTCGTGCCCGACTGCGCAACAAGGCCCGCGCCGAAAAGCTCGATTTCAACCTGCTGCTGACGCGCTACGGGCTGGAGCGGATGCTGTACCGCCTGAGCGTTTCCGATGATCGCGGCCAGTTTCTGCTCAAGGGCGCGCTGCTGTTCGACCTGTGGTTCGACGTGCCGCATCGCCCGACGCATGATGCCGACCTGCTGGGCTTCGGCTCCGCCGAGCTGCCGCATCTGGAAAATCTGTTCCGCCAGATCAGCCAGATCGAAAGCGATGACGGCATCGTGTTTCAGGCCGACACGGTGAAGGCCGCCGAGATCCGCAAGGAGGCCAACTACGCGGGCGTGCGCGTGACGCTGATCGGCCTGCTCGACGGCGCGCGCTTGCCGGTACAGATCGACATCGGCTTCGGCGACGCCGTCGTGCCCGGCCCGGAGGATGCACAGTACCCGGTCATCCTCGAAGGGATGCCATCACCGCAGCTGCGGGTCTATCCACGCTACACGGTCGTCGCCGAAAAGTTCGAAGCAATGGCCTCGCTCGGCATCCTCAACAGCCGGATGAAGGACTACTTCGATCTGTGGATTCTGTCCCGGCATTCCGACTTCGACGGTGCCGTGCTGGCCCAGGCCGTCCGCGCCACCTTCGAGCGCCGGGGCACGGGCATCCCGTCGGGCCTGCCGCTCGGGCTCACCGACGAGTTCGCCCTGCATGAGCAGAAGAACATGCAGTGGTCGGGCTTTCAACGCAAGAACGCCTTGGAGCCGATGCCGCTGGCTGCGGTGATCGATGCCTTGCGCGAGTTCCTGTCGCCAGTGCTGACCGCGCTCACGGCGGGCGACGGCTTCGACCGCCAGTGGCGCGCGGGCGCGGGATGGGATGCGTCCTGACCTTGGGCCGACGGGCCGCATTCGATTCCGTGTTTGAGGATCGAACCGCAGACTGTTCGGTGCCTGACACAGGGAGGAAATGTGCGGGGACGTCCGTTTTTTCCTCGGATGCGCCCATCACGTATAATCACGCCCATGGTGGACCCGCCCATGCGGCAGGCTGGTTTCCTGTAGCAGGGAACTACACCACCAGTTAAAGCCCGCATGGGCAAAGGAAAGCCCGCTATCAAATTGGTAGCGGGCTTTCTTGTTTTCAGGGTTCATGCAGCACCATGCGCTCGACGCCCCTCTGCTGCAGGCGGAAGTGCACGTCAGTGCCTCCGGATGATCCACCGGTCTTCTGCCAGCCTTCTTTCCGCCTCGGCAGCGCGCCGGCGTTCCTCGTTCTTTTCAGCGTTGCGGGCGGCTTCTGCCTGGCGGTCGGCATTGGCCTTCTGTATCGCTGCCAAGGCTTCGGTTTGTCTTGCCACCACGATGCTTTCGGCGCGCAGTTGACGCTCCCGTGCTTCTGCGAGCGCGTCTCTGCGCGCCCTCTGTGCTTCTGCTGCCTCCTTTTGCCTCGCCTCCTCGGCCGCGGCCTCCGCTTCAAATCTTCTTTCGCGCCAACTCTTCGGCCGCCTGCGCCTGGCGCGCTTGTTCCCGGGTGTGCGCGAGGTAGGCGCCGGTCGCGAACATGGCAATCGCCAAGGCTGCCAGTACCTTGACCAGACTTCCCAGACCGAAGGATTCCTTCTCGGGGGCGGCCACCGGGCGAACGACCCGTCTAGCGACGGTCTGGTTCAGCTTCCTGTCATGCGCCTCGCGCGTCTCGACATTCGACAGGACCTTGTACGCCTCTCTGATCTCGTCGAGTTTTTCGATGAGATCCGGATTTTCGACAAGACGCTCACGAGAGTAGTAACTTGACGCTCTTTGAAAGGCCTCCGCGATTTCTTCCGCACTGGCGGTGCCCAAGGTCGCATAAGCAGATTTCATCGATCTTTTTGATTCTTGTTTGCGGGGCGGTCAAGGGCGGGGTTTCGCAACGTTGCCCGGCGCTCCCAGATGCAGGGCGGCGCCCCCGTACCGGCCCTGTCCTCAATCCATCAAGCTGATCTGCAGATAGCCATTGGTGCCATGCGAGGGGTCGTTGGCTCCGACGATGGCGAAGATGTTGGCGCCCTGCATTGTGAAGTAGGTCGCGCCAGTGCTCGTATTGGGCAGCAGGCGCATGCCATTCGGTTGACTGGGCGCCATCGAATAGAAGGTGTTGAAGGTCTGCACTGCGCTGCCGTCGGTCGCGACGCCGCTGCGCGTCGAGGTGTTGTTGGCCGCGACCTGGACGCGTCCCCACGAGCCCGGGGTGGCAGTGCCGTAACCGGTGCCGGCAGGCCAGGCAGTGCTCTCGGGCACGCCGATCCGGAACACGGTGGTGTGTGGGTCGCTCAAGGACTTCCCGGCAATCAGGAAAATCCTCTGGTTGCCGATGCGGGCCAGCGCGATGTTGGCAGTGTTCGAAGGCGAGGCCGTATCAACCATGGTCCACATGCCGCTCACGCTGCCCGGTGAGATCTGCCAGGTCTGCAGACTGGCGGGCGGGCATAGCTCGATCCGGGAGATGTTGCCGTCGTTGCAGCGAACCAGCGTCGTTCCGCCTCCTGAGATCTGGAACTGGGAAATGTCGGAACTCTGCGCACTCGGGCCTACGTCGATGCCGAAGCGGTTGTAGACGCCGTCCAGCGCCGCCTGCTGCGTTTCCAGCGCTCGCGAGGCCACGAAGGGTTGGATCGCGTAGGTCTCGGTCGTCGATTGCGTCACGACGAAGGGGAACGCCCCGACCACGGTGTCCTGGTTGAGGTGAAAGCGCGCGGTGTTGGCCACGGTGGTGATCCGGGCCGACTGGAAAACATAGGTGCCAGCCTCATTTGCATCCGCGGCAAAGCTTCCGGTGAGCACGACGTTATTGCTGTCGGTCCACGTGTAGGTGCTGGTGTCGAAGTTGAGCGCCAGCGTTTGCCGGGTCCCGTTGGTGGCAAAAGCCTTGTAGCTTCCGTTGCGCGAGTCTCCGCCCGCCACCACGAATTGCAGCGACTTGGTGTTTGCCGCCGCCGCGCCCGCCGATGCAGTCACCGTGTAGGTGGCCGGCGCGGAGGTCTCGTTGACCAACTGTGCGCTCCATTGGCTGGGTGTGCTGGCAAGAGCGTTGGCGCTGATGCCAACCGGCGAACTGCTGCTGGTCCACGAAACGCTCTGGCTGGGCGTGATCTCCACCGTATCGCCCGGCTTCACGGCGTACTGGTCTGCGCTCTGGGCCGTCGCGGCCTGGCCGTTGATCTTCACCGTCGTGGTCAACGCGGGCTTGGGCACTGTCGCTGCGATTCCACCGAGGCCGCCGCCCCCTCCGCCGCCGCCGCAGGAGGCCAATGCCACCGCAGCCAGGAGGCCGACGGCAAGGTTCCACTTCTTCATTCGCTCTTCTCCACCAAGATGTATTTGTGTTGCTTTTTTGCTTCGTGGCCGAGACGAGCTTAGGCCAAAAGACAACATACTGTAACCAGCTACATCCTGGCGGCCAGTTCCTCGAGAATGACGTTGCATGGCCGCTGGCAATGTCGTAGCCGTTGCGGACCCTGGCAACGGGTGCCGAAAAACGCAGTTTCCGGCGCACCAAATCAGCGCTCCTTTTTCGGTGCGCAGCGCAATGAAGTGGATCAATCGGCACCACAACTGCGCTATTCAGGCACCATTTTTGCTTGCAATCGACGGTCATTCGCGCAAACACGGCGAATCGCACCACAACAAGACATTTCCTCTCGCAAGCTCTCCATGGACGCACTAACTCAGGGCGCAAACGCGCTCTTCATCCTTCTTGGCGCCATCATGGTCCTGGCCATGCATGCCGGCTTTGCCTTTCTCGAACTCGGCACGGTCCGCAGGAAGAACCAGGTCAATGCATTGATCAAGATCCTCGTCGACTTCTCGGTGTCGACGGTCGTGTACTTCCTCGTCGGCTACGGCGTGGCCTACGGCACGCATTTCTTCGTCGGCGCCGAGGCGCTGTCCGCGAAGAGCGGCTTCGAGCTGGTGAGGTTCTTCTTCCTGCTGACCTTCGCGGCGGCAATCCCCGCGATCATTTCCGGCGGCATCGCGGAACGCGCGAAGTTCTGGCCGCAGCTCGTGGCGACAGCGGTGATCGTGGGCTTCGTCTATCCGTTCTACGAGGGGATTGCCTGGAACAAGGCCTTCGGCATCCAGGATTGGATCGCCTCGTTGACCGGCAGCGAATTCCACGACTTCGCGGGCTCGGTCGTGGTGCATGCGGTGGGCGGCTGGCTGGCCTTTCCGGCGGTGCTGCTGCTCGGCGCACGCCGGAATCGCTACCGCGGCGATGGCTCGCTGAGCGCGCATCCGCCGTCGAACATTCCCTTTCTCGCGCTCGGCGCATGGGTGCTCTGCGTCGGCTGGTTCGGCTTCAACGTGATGAGCGCGCAGACCATCGACAAGATTTCCGGCCTCGTCGCGGTGAATTCGTTGATGGCGATGGTGGGCGGCACGCTCGTCGCGCTCGCGCTCGGCCGGAACGATCCGGGCTTCGTCTACAACGGTCCATTGGCGGGGCTGGTGGCCATTTGCGCCGGCTCCGACGTGATGCATCCGCTCGGTGCGCTGGTGGTCGGTGGCGTGGCCGGCGCGATCTTCGTGGTGATGTTCACGCTGACGCAGAACAAGTGGAAGATCGACGACGTGCTCGGCGTCTGGCCCCTGCACGGCCTGTGCGGCACCTGGGGCGGGCTCGCGGTCGGCATCTTCGGCAGCAAGGCGCTGGGCGGGATCGGCGGTGTCAGCCTGATTGCCCAGTCGATCGGCGTCGTGATCGGCGTCGCCTGGGCCGCAGTGGCGGGCGCGGCGGTCTACGGCACGCTCAAGTCCACCGTGGGCATCCGGCTGACCCAGGAGGAGGAGTACGACGGCGCGGACATCTCCATCCACCGCATCTCGGCGACGCCCGAGCGCGAGGTGAGCTGGTAGGCCCTCAGGTCAGAAGTCCACCAGGCTCAGGCCCAGCATGAAGACCGTGCGCTTCTTGTTGTAGTCGAGCAGCGTGTCGCCGTAGCCGTAGAACAACTGCGTGTGGAAGCGCAGGTTGCTGCGCGCCGGGTCGCCGATCGCCTTCAGCCATTCGAGGCGGATCGAGCCCTTGCCGCTGGGGCGCAGGTTGTTGCGCACGGTGACGCCGAGCTGGTTGTCGCGGTTGACGTTCCAGATGCCCTTCACCTCCGCGCGGCCGATGTAGTCCTCGATGTCCGGGTTGTCGTCCTTGCTCGGATCGATGTGCGTGGAACCGTCTTCGGCGATGCGCTTCCAGATGCGGCCCGTGATGATGTAGCGGTCGTCCAGGTCGGCGCCGCCCATCAGGTAGATGCGGTTCCAGCTTCGCGACAGCGGCAGGTCCTGGCCGTTCGACTGGTGGTTCAGGCCCAGGCCGGTGTAGCGCATGCGCCAGCCGCCGGGCAGCTGGTAGTCGAGGGGGTAGGAGTAGATGATTTCCGGCTCGTGATCGGTGGTCCGGAAGGGCCGTGAAAGGTTTTCATTGAACACCTGCCATGTCGACTGCTGCGAGTAGCCGAACCACAGCGCATCCCGCTTGTTCGGGTCGTCGTGGGTCAGCAGTCCCTGCGCGAGCTTGGTGCGCAGCGAAAGACCGAGGCGCATGTCCTGTGCCTGATAGGCACGGTCCACGCCATTGCGGCCCGGCGCCGGCGAGGTCGGGGTTTCCGGGTCGTGCGCCGCGACACCGAGGGAAACATTGAGCGGGCGGTAGCCGCGGAAGCCGAAGGTGCCGCAATCGGTGGCGGCCTCGAGCTCCCAGAAGCGCGACAGCGAGCCGTACTGGCGGTCGCGGCAGCCGTCGACCGTCGCGACCGAGACCACGCGGGTCGCCGGCATGGAAGTGTCCACGGGCGTGGGGGGCGGCGTGTTGGCCAGGATCGGCGGCGCCGGCGGCACCGCCGCGGCGGGCAGCGACTGCTGTTGCGCCCAGCGGTCGAAGCAGGCCAGGCGCGCTTCGTTGTTGCCGGTCAAGCGCTGGCATTCCTGCCAGGTGAGCTGCGCGTCGGCGAGCGGGCTGGGCGGGGTGCTCACGGACTGCGCCTGCGCGGTGGTCGCGCCGAGTCCCGCAACGAGCGTCGCGAGAAAGAAGATGCGAATGTCCACCTTCATCGTCATTTCCCTGTGTTGTCGTTGGTCTTGGTCAGCACGAACGGGCGCGTGCTCTCGTCCGCGGCGTTGCGCCAGACTCCCTTGAATTCCTTGCCGCAGGAGGCGGCCTGGAGCTGTCCCAGCCAGACGCCGCTGATCGTGCGTCCGTCCGACGATTCGTCGAGGCTCAGGTAGCCGTCCTCGTCGACGTCCCCGGCGAGCTGCGCGACGCCGGCCGGCGTGTCGCCGCCGCGCGTGATCGTGCCGCGCACGCCGGCGTAGTCGGGATGCCTGGCGAGCTGCACCCTGGCCACGCCCGGCAAGCCTTCGAAGCGCGCCTCCCATGTGCCGAAGAGCATTTCGAGCGGCATGTCCGATGCGCTCGCGGGACAGCCGGGCGCGGTTGCGGCAGGCGCTGCATCCTGCGCCAGCAGGTTGCCCGAGAGCAGGCAGGCTGCTGCCGCCAGACCGGCGAGCAGTGCGCGCTTCATGGTGCCGATGCGGCGGCGGCCGCGGCTGCTGCGTTGTCCTGGACCTTGCGCGCGAACTCGGCGCGCAGCGCCTTGAGCTTTTCGCGCGGGTCTTCCCGGACCGTGTTCTTGTCGAGCGCCATCTCGGCGATGAAGCGGCTCGGCTGCGCGGCCACCGTCTCGCGGCCCTGCTTGCGGCGCTTGGTCCAGCTCACCGCGAGGCTGCGCTGCGCGCGCGTGATGCCGACGTACATGAGGCGGCGCTCTTCCTGCAGGCGCTCCAGCGTGCTCTCGCTGACCTTTTCCTGGCGGCCGTTGTCGTCGTCGAGCTTGAAGGGCAAGAGGCCTTCATTCACGCCGATCAGCATCACGTGCGGCCACTCCAGGCCCTTGGAGGCATGCAGCGTCGAGAGCGTGACGACGTTCTGTTCCTGTTCCCGCTCGCTGATGGTGGACAGCAGCGAGATCGTCTGCGCCACTTCGAGCAGGCTCTTGGATTCGTTCTCGATCGTCGCGCCGGAGGCATCGTCGATCTGGCCGCCGCAGCGCTGGGACATCCAGTCGCAGAACTCGAGCACGTTGGTCCAGCGGCTGGCCGCGGCCTGCTCGCTGTCCTCGCCGTCGTAGAGGTGCTTCTCGTAGTCGATTTCCTTGAGCCACTCGGCGAGGAAGGCGCGCGAGGCTTCGGCGCCCGTGGTGCGGCGCGCGCGGTATTCGAGATCGTTGATGTAGCGGCCGAATTCATGCAGGCCGTCCAGCGCGCGCTTGGACATCACGCTGGGCAGCGAGGGGCTGAAGAGCGCCTCGAACAGGCTGAGCTTGTACTGGCTCGCGAAGGTGCCGAGGCTCGCGAGCGTGGTGTGTCCGATGCCGCGCTTGGGCGTGGTCACCGCGCGCAGGAAGGCCGGGTCGTCGTCGTTGTTGACCCAGAGGCGGAACCAGCCGCAAAGGTCCTTGATCTCGGCGCGGTCGAAGAAGCTCTGGCCGCCGGAGACCTTGTACGGGATCTGCGCCTTGCGCAGCGCCTGTTCGAACACCCTGGCCTGGTGGTTGGCGCGGTAGAGGATCGCGAAGTCGCGGAATTCCCTGAACTGCTGGCCCTGCGAGCTGGCATCGCCGGCGCGCAGGCTCTGGATGCGGGCGACCGCGCGCTCGGCCTCGTGCTGCTCGTTGTCCGCGTCGACGACGCGCACCGGCTCGCCCTCGCCGAGTTCGCTGAAGAGCGTCTTCGGAAAGAGCTTCGGGTTCGGCCCGATCACGTTGTTCGCCGCGCGCAGGATCGCGCTCGTGCTGCGGTAGTTCTGCTCCAGCTTGATGACCTTGAGGCTCGGGTAGTCGATCGGCAGCTTGCGCAGGTTGTCGAGCGTCGCGCCGCGCCAGCCGTAGATCGACTGGTCGTCGTCGCCCACCGCGGTGAAGCGGCCGCGCTCGCCGGCCAGCGCCTTGAGCACCTCGTACTGCGTGGCGTTGGTGTCCTGGTATTCGTCGACCAGGATGTGACCGAGGGCCGCCTGCCACTTGGCGCGTACATCGTCGAACTCGCGCAGCAGCTTGAGCGGCATGCCGATGAGGTCGTCGAAATCCACGCTCTGGTAGGCGACGAGCCGCTCTTCGTAGCGCGCCATGATGCGCGCGGTGATGCGCTCGTTGTCATCGGCGGCCTGCGCTTCCGCCTGCTCGGCGTTCAGGCCCATGTTCTTCCACTTGCTGATGGTCCACTGCCAGATGCGCGCGGTCGCCAGGTCGCTGGTGCCGCCGGCGTCCTTCAGGATCTTCGACACGTCGTCGGCGTCGAGGATGCTGAAGGCCGGCTTCAGGCCCAGCACCGCGCCGTCCTCGCGCATCATGCGCACGCCGAGCGCATGGAAGGTGCAGACCACCACATTCTTCGCATCGCGGCCGATCAGCCCCTTGGCGCGCTCGCGCATTTCGGCGGCGGCCTTGTTGGTGAAGGTGATGGCGGCGATGCGCTTGGGCTCCAGGCCCGCCTGGATCAGCCGCGCGATCTTGTGGGTGATCACGCGCGTCTTGCCGGAGCCTGCGCCCGCGAGCACGAGACAGGGCCCGTGCATGTAGTTGACCGCTTCTTGCTGCGCGAAATTGAGACCGGAGGACATGGAAAGACGGGAACGGGAGGCGCAAAGCGGGCAATGATACGGGGCGGCCCGCTGGCGTCAGCGCCGCGATTTGTGCTAGACCCGCGCCGTTTTTTGCGCTAGCCCATCTTTCTCAACTGGGAGGGGTGAAGCCGGCTAAGTGCTTGATTTGATTCAGCACGAACTCGAAGGTCTCCACTACAGCGCGATGGGTTCGGCGGTGATGCGGCCTTGTTTGGCTGTGATCTTCGGGGGCGGTTGATCGGGCAGCTTCAGCCGCAGCAGATCCAGCAGCATGCGGTGATCGGCCTCGGGCTGGGTGTATCGCGACAGCACGAGCTCTCTGCCATCGGTGGTGGGCACGTGCACGTCCACCATCTGCATGGTCTTGAACTTCGCGATCACCTCGCCAGGCGTGATGCCGTGCGCCAGGCGCTTGAGTTGGGCCTTCAAGGTGACCTGCAGGCAGTAGGCGAGGAAGGCCACGAAGATGTGGGCCTCGATGCGCTGCTCGCTGGAGTGGTAGATGGGGCGTATGGCCAGATCGTGCTTGAGTTCCTTGAACGCCTGCTCGACCTCGGTGAGCTGGATGTAGAACGTCCACAGTTGGGCGGGATCGTGGGCACTGAGGTTGGTGCGCAGCAGATAGCGCCCCTCGCGGCGGCGCACCTGGCGCAGTCGGGCGCGATCGAGCTCGAACTCGAAGGATGCCGTCTTGGAACTGCTGCTGGCCTGGGGCAGCCGAACCTGGATCAGATGGGCGGCTCGCCCGGCCTCATGCCTGGCCGCACCGAGCTTCATGAGCAGTTGATCGCGCGTGAGCGTCTGGCCTTGCAAGGCCTGCAGGCGTTGCACGTAGCGACCGAGCCGGCGTTGCCGCATCGCGCGCTCCTTGTCGATGCGTGCCGCACTTTGCGCCAGCACGTAGGTGTCTTCCTCAGCGCCCAGGCGCTTGACATCGACGCCTTCGCGCACGCGCTGCCACGGCTGTGCGAGGAAGCCTTGCTCGAGCTTGGTCAGCCGCCCCTTGGGTGTGCCCACGAGATAGGAGGCGCCCATGCGGCGCATCTTCGCCAGGCTGTCTTCAGTGGGCACGCCGCGGTCCATCACCCAGATCCGGTTAGCTCGTCCGTAGCGCTGCTCGATGCGATCGAGGAAGTCGCCCAGCGTCGTGGCGTCCGCGGTGTTGCCCGAGAGCACCTCGTAGCTCAGTGGGAAGCCCTCGGGGGTGACGATCAAGGCGATCACCACCTGGCGGCAGTCGCCTCGCTTGTCGCGGCTGTAGCCGTACTGGCGCTTGTCGTGTTCGCTGCGCTCCACGTCGCTCTCGAAGTAGGTGCTGGTCAAGTCGTACAGCAGCACGTCGAACTTCGCCCCGAACAGTTCGCCCCAGCGCCGGCACAGGAACTTGAACAGTTCGTCCTTGTGCGCTGCGAGCTTGTCCAGGCAGCGGTACAGCGTGTTCTTCTCGGCCAATGCGAAGTCGGCATTGAGCAGGTCGGCCATCGCGCTGGCGTCGAACCAATGCCGGTGCAGGCGCCATTCACTGCCAGGGTCGATCAGCCGATAGGCCACCAGCGTTTGCAGCACCTGCAGCCAGGGTGTGCCTTCACGCGAGGGCGCCAGGCGAGCGCTCCAGAAGGCATCGAGTTCGAGTTGCTGCCACAGCACGCACGACAGCCAGCACGCCCCCCACTGGCGCGGGCGTTCGAGGCGCAGTTGATCCAGACGGATGCCGATCGCATTCGCGTCGTCCGCAGGCATCGAGCCGGCCGGAAACAGTGCCACCTGGCGTCTCGTTCCCTCGTCGTGCACTTCGATGGTCTTGCGCCAGGCTTCGCGCTGGCTCGCGTTGATCTCGCCCAGGTAGAGCACCTGCCTTTGCACCACACGCCCATCGCTGAGTCGGCGGTTCTCCACCACGCTCCAATACTCGTGCGTCTTGCCGTCCTTCAGGCGTCGGTTGCAGCGCAAGAACATGCGCCGCAGTTTAGGAACCGCTCGCCTGCATGCCAAGGACCAAGGTCTCCACTACAAGCGTTTTGCCGAGTCACCCCTATACGGATCAATCACTTGCGTCGATCAACACCCAAAAAATCGTCGAAATCAGGGTTGAGTTGAGAAAGATGGGCTAGTTGCGCGCTGTGCTGAACTGCATCCCGCGGGTCGCGGGATGGCCGCACGCGGCGCCCCGGACTACGGTGTCAGGACGCCCAGCTTGTACGGGTCGGCGTCGGAGAGCAGTTCGCAGCGCGACATGTCGCGCCCCTGCGTCCCGTCACAGTAGAAGCTGTTGTAGACGCGGCCGAACAGCGTCGGCGTCGAGACGAACAGCACGCCCTGGTTGGGCTGCCAGCGTTCCTTGGGTGCGGCGCCCGGGACGGCCGCCGGGGCATTGGCTTCGGCCGCAGGCGTCGCGGCCGCGGTGGCGTCCGCGCCACTCGGGGTCGCCTGCGCCGGGGGCGCGATGAAATCCGCCAGCGTCCGCACGCCGTCGTCCCCGTTCCAGCGGCTCACGAGATCGGCGGGGCGTGGCCGTCCGTCGACCGGGATCAGCAGGCCGTTCACCTGGAAGCCGCGGCCGAAGCGATGCTCCTTGCCGGCCAGGAAGGCATAGGCGCAGGCTGCGTGGCACTGGCCCTTGGCCTCGGTGTTGACGCCGCTGGCCCGGATCGCGCGGGCGTATTCGCTGGCCATCTCCGGCGTGCCGCCCAGGGAGTTCTCGAACACCACCGTCCGGATGTGGCCGGTCGCGAGATGCTCCTCGAAGGCCTTGATGACCGTGCCGTCCAGCATGCCGCTCACCACGAGCCGGCTGCCTTGCAGATCCAGCTCCGCAGAAAGCGCTGCCGGCCACAGCAACGCGAGCGAAATACCCCACAAGACTGCGAACGGCGATTTCACTTTTCCACCCCTTGTCGGATCCGTCATTGGAACCATCCTTTTCCGGTAGCTTGGGCAACGCTTCAATGCGCCGTCAACTACTGTTTCAGAGTATTTCCTACACGCCAGGCCCCGCAATAAGGCAATAGTGCCAAATATTCCATACTGTTAGTTCTTAGGTTTTCACGAGCGCTGCTAAAGTGGTTTCCTGGATCGGGAGAGTTGACATGACGACATGGTTGCGAGGGGCTTTGTGGTTGGTCTGGCTCACCATGGCCGGCTTGTTCTGGCACATGGGCGCCCTGCGCACGGGCGCCGCGCTGGGCGCGGGGCTCTTGAGCATGGTGCTGCTGGTATGGCCCAGTGCTGCGAGCCGAAGAAAGCGCTCGAGCCTGCAGTACGTCGAAATGGGCAAGGAGCCGGTCGGCCAGTTGTGACCGGCAGCGCGGATCGCTCAGATGCTGTGTGGGTCCACGTCCACCAGCCACCGGATCACGCCCTTGCCCTCGGGCGTGCGCCTCAATTCATGCAGCACGGCCTGCCAGCCGCAAAGCAGCCGTTGCAGGGCCGCCCGCGAGGGGCTCTCCAGCAGCATCTGCGCCCGTTCCACGTTCGCCACGCGCTGGATCGCCAGCGGCACCGCCGGATAGCGCGTGACCTGCAGCGCACCTGGCAGACCATCGGCCGCGGCATTCGCGGCGCCCAGGAATGCCTGCGCCGCTTCCTGCGTGCGCGCATCGGCGCGCAGCAGCGCCTGGAAAGCGAAGGGCGGCATGCCGGCGGCGGCGCGGTCTTCGAGTTCGCCCTGGGCGAACGCCGGATAGTCGTGCCGCTTCAGCGCGGCGAAGAGCGGATGCTGCGGGTGATGGGTCTGGATCCACATCTCCGCGGTCGCCCCCTGCGCCGAGACGTAGGCCGCATCGCGCCCGGCGCGTCCGGCGGATTGCATGAGCAGGCTGAACAGCCGCTCCGGCGCGCGGAAATCGCCTGAAAACAGCGCCCCGTCGGGATTGATCGCGGCCACCAGCGTGATGCGCCGGAAGTCGTGCCCCTTGGCGATCATCTGCGTGCCCACGAGCACGTCGACTTCACCCGAATGAACGGCGGCGAGCTGCGATTCGAGCGCGCCCTGCCTGCGGGTGCTGTCGGCGTCGATGCGGGCGATGCGCACTGCGCTGCCGTCGGGCCGCCGGACTGCCGCGAAGAGCTCGCCCAGATGTTCCTCGAGGCGCTCGGTACCGCGACCCACGGGAGCGATGTCAAGGTTGCCGCATTCGGGGCAGGCGCGCGGCACGCGCTCGGTGAAGCCGCAGTGGTGGCAGCGCAGCGTCCGGTCGATCTTGTGGAACACCCGGTAGGCGCTGCAGTGCGGGCATTCGCTCTTCCAGCCGCAGTCGCCGCAGGCCAGTACCGGCGCGTAGCCCCGGCGGTTCAGGAAGACCATGCTCTGCTCGCCGCGCGCGATGCGCTGGCCGATGGCATCGAGCAGCGCGGTCGAAAGCACCGTCTTCGGCGGCTGCAGGTTCATGTCCACCAGCCGCACCCTGGGCAGCGCGCCGGTGCCGATCCGCGACGGCATCGCCAGCCGCAGGTAGCGGCCGCCCGGATCGTCGCTTGCGGCCGGACGGCTCTGGTGCCAGCTTTCGAGCGAGGGGGTGGCGGAGCCGAGGATCACCTTGGCGTTCTCGCGCCGCCCGCGCCAGACGGCCAGGTCGCGCGCCGAGTAGCGGGCGCCTTCCTGCTGCTTGTAGCTGGGATCGTGCTCCTCGTCGACCACGATGAGCCGCAGCGCCGGCATCGACGCAAAGACCGCCATGCGCGTGCCGAGCACGATCCTCGCTGCGCCGCTGTGCGCGGCGAGCCAGCTCGCGAGCCGCTGCGGGTTCGTCATCCCGCTGTGCAGCGACACCACCGCGTCCGGGCCGAAGCGCTCCTTGAAGCGGGCTTCGAGCTGGGGCGTCAGATTGATCTCCGGCACCATCACCAGGGCCTGGGCCTGCGGCTCGCGCGCCAGCAGCGCGGCGACGGCGCGCAGATAGACCTCGGTCTTGCCGCTCCCGGTGCTGCCGAAAAGCAGGAACGGGCCTGCTTCCGCGTCGAATCGCGCCAGCGCCTCGGTCTGCTCGGCGCTGAGCGTCGCCGGGGACGGCGCAGGGGCACTTGCCGCCGGTGCGCCAGCGGCGCCCTTTCGCTTCAGCCGCCGCGCAAGCTGGACCGCGGAAAGGTCGCGCAGTTGCGGCGGCAGGGCGGCCAGCGCGATCTCGCCCAGCGAGCGCTGGTAATAGCGGGCGGCAAAGGCGACCAGGTCGCGCCAGGCGTCGCCGAGCGGGGCGAGCGCGTCGAGGACGGCGCCGATCGGCTTGAGTTCCATTGCCTCCGGCCCGGCGTCGTCCTGCCGGACCGCCCAGGCGACGCCGAGCACCTCGCGGCGCCCCAGCGGAACCCGTAGCAAGGCCCCGGGCGTCAGCGGCGCGCCACTGGCGTAGCTAAGGACATCCCCTAGTGCGCTGTGCGCCGGCGTCTGAACCGCGACGTCGATTCGCCAATTCAACGCCGGCTCCAGGATGACGGGTTTGTTAAAGCGACTTTGAGCAAAACGACCTAAGTTGTTGATTTGTCAGCGCTTTGCACATCATCCAGATTTTCTGTGGATAACTTTGTTGATATTGGGGCTTGACGCGCCGCCAAGCCCCGGAAATCAAGGCTCCGGCTGGAATGCCCGCAAAAAAAGCAAAGTTCAAAACCCATATAAATCAATGACTTAGCGACGCTATCGCTTTAGGAGCAGCGCTTGGCGCGCGCTAGAACGTTTTGCGCACCGCAACAGCTGTTTTGTGCATAAGTCAGTCCCTCCTCACGCTTTTTAGCCCTTGACAAACATCGGATCGGCGATCTCGCTGTTTACAAGTCATAACAATACGGTCATGCGCGAAGGGCTCGGGACTGTGTGTGCACCGCCGCAACCAGCGCTGCGACGTGCTCGGGCGGCGTGAATTGGCTGATGCCGTGGCCGAGGTTGAAGATGTGCGTCGCGCCGTTCGTCTGTGTGTCGGTGTGTGGCTTGCCGAAGCTTTGCAGCACCTTGGCAACTTCTGCTTCGATCTGCGACGGTGGCGCGAACAGCACGTTCGGGTCGATGTTTCCCTGCAGCGCCTTGCCGCCCTCGCCTTCGCCGACGAGGGCGCGCGCGCGGCCCAGGTTCACGGTCCAGTCGAGGCCCAGCACTTCGCAGTCGAGCGCGCGCATGTCCTGCAGCCAGAGGCCGCCGCCCTTGGTGAACACGATCCGCGGGACCGGCCGGCCGTCGGCGCCGTCGCGGCGCAGTTGCGCCAGCACGCGCGCGGTGTAGGCGAGGCTGAATTCCTGGAACGCGCCGTCGGCGAGCACGCCGCCCCAGCTGTCGAACACCATCACCGCCTGCGCGCCCGCCGCGATCTGCGCATTGAGGTAGGCGGCCACCGCATCGGCATTGACGCCGAGCAGGCGATGCATCAGGTCCGGGCGGCTGTACATCAGCGTCTTGACCAGCCGGTAGTCGCTGGAGCCGGCGCCTTCGACCATGTAGCAGGCGAGCGTCCACGGGCTGCCCGAAAAGCCGATCAGCGGCACGCGGCCGGCGAGCGCCTTGCGGATCGAGGTGACGGCATCGAAGACGTAGCGCAGCCGGTCCATGTCCGGCACGGCGAGCGCGGAAATCGCCGCCTCGTCGCGCACCGGGCGCGCGAAGCGCGGCCCCTCGCCGGCTTCGAACGACAGGCCGAGGCCCATCGCGTCGGGCACCGTCAGGATGTCGGAGAAGAGGATCGCGGCATCGAGCGGATAGCGCGCGAGCGGCTGCAGCGTGACCTCGGTCGCATGGTCCACATTCGTGGCGAGCCCCATGAAACTGCCGGCCTTTGCGCGCGTCGCCACGTATTCGGGCAGGTAGCGCCCCGCCTGCCGCATGAGCCAGACGGGCGTGTGGTCGGTGGCCTGTCGCCAGCAGGCGCGCAGGAAGGTGTCGTTTTTGAGGGGGGCGAAAGGCATCCCCCGATTGTCGCAGCGCCCCGGCTCCAACCGAGGCCGCGCAGCAGGCGCCCCTTCGCAGGCACCCGCGGAACCGGCTCTGCCGGGCCGCAGGGTGCGCCCCCAGCAGGCGGGTGCAGAGCCACACGCAGTGGGCGAGGCTGGGGGGTTACTCGTTACTTCAGGCCTTGTACTTGATCGAGCAGCCGTACGGGCGAGTCGTCGCCGCGCTGATCGGCTTGCCGCCGAAGGCTTCGCGAAGCGCCTGGTTCACATAGTTGGTGGCGGTCTCGATGTCCTCGGTGCGGGCCGAGGCGATGCTGTCGATGCCGCCGGCATAGACCAGCGTCCCCTTGGGGTCGACGATGAAGATGTGCGGCGTGGTGCGCGCGCCGTAGGTTCGGCCGATCACGCCGTCCTCGTCCATCAGCACCGCGGTCGGCACGCCGGAATGTTCCTTCATCCAGGCTTCGAGCGCCTGCGGCTGCAGGTAGTCGCTGGCGGCGCGCTCGGTCGAATTGATGGCGAGCCAGACGACGCCCTTGTCGGTGGCGGCCTTCTGCGTGGCCGGCATGTTGCCGCTGCCGTAGTGCTTGCGCACGAACGGGCAGCCGGGATTCGTCCACTCGAGGACCACGTACTTGCCCGCGAAATCGGACAGGCGATGCGGCTTGCCGGCGGTGTCGACGGCGATGAAATCGGGCGCCGGCTGGCCGACGGCGGGGGCCGCGTTGGCCTGGGCATTCATGAGGAAGGTGGCGCCGAGGGCGACCGCGGCCGTCATCACGGCGCGGCGCGAGGCGCGGCTCAATGCGGCCCGGGCCCGGCGCGCGGCGCGGTAGGAACGGGAATCGGAAGATGACGATGACGACATGGTCAGCTTGAACTCCAATCGATAAAACTCAACAACCACGAGAGCTTAGAACGGATTCTTCATGCGTTTGTGACAACCCGTACCGGTTCATGGTCTCACAGTCCGGCGAGCGCCGCGCGCACCTCCTCCGTGCTGAGGATCTCGGTCAGGACCACCGGCGCCTTTCCCGGCGCCTGCAGCACGTAGACCGGCACGCCGCTGCGGCCCAGCGCCGTGAGCGCGGCGGTGATGGCCGGGTCGCGCCGCGTCCAGTCGGCGCGCAGCAGGGCGACGTTCCTGGCGTCGAAATCGGCGAGCACCTCGGCGCTGGAAAGCGTGGCGCGCTTGTTGTACTGGCAGGTGACGCACCATGCGGCGGTGAAGTCGACGAACACCGGCCGGCCGGCTGCCCGCAGTTCAGCGGCCTTCGCTTCGGACCAGGGCTGCCAGCGGTCGCCCGCCGATGCTGCGGCGCTGGCCGGCTCGGCGACCCGCAGGACGTTGCCGCCGATCGCGGCCGTCAGCGCGGCGGTCGCGGCGATGACGATGCCCGCGACCACGAGCCGGGTGCGGCCGCGCAAGGTGAACGCCCAGACGATGGCCGCGAGGCAGACCAGGAGGCCGAGCAGCGCGCCCGCGCCGTCGATGCCGCTTTGCTGGCCGAGCACCCAGACCAGCCAGGCGACCGTCGCGAACATCGGAAATGCGAGCAGGCGGCGCAGGGTCTGCATCCACGCGCCCGGCTTCGGCAGCAGGAGCGCCACCGCCGGAACGAAGCCCGCCAGCAGGTAGGGCAGCGCCAGCCCGAGCCCGAGCATGGCGAACATCAGCAGCGCCTCGGCCGCCGGCAGCCCGATCGCGAAACCGAGCGACGCGCCCATGAAGGGCGCGGTGCAGGGCGATGCGATCACCACGGCGAGCGCGCCCGAGAGAAAGTCGTTGACCACCGGATGCCGGACCTGCGCCGCCGCGAGCGACCTCGGCGCGACGCTGGCGAACTCGAACAGCCCCGCGAGGTTGAGCCCGATCAGCGTGAACAGCGCCGCGAGCGCGGCCACGACCGCCGGCGATTGCAGTTGAAACCCCCAGCCGAGCTGGGTGCCGGCCGCGCGCAGCGCGAGCATCGCGCCGCCGAGCGCCAGGCAGGACAGGATGACGCCGCCGGCGTAGGCGATCGCGGCCACGCGATGCCGCCGGCGGTCCTCCGCGTGCCGCGTGAAGTTCAGCACCTTGATCGCCAGTATCGGGAACACGCAGGGCATGAGGTTGAGCAGCAGGCCGCCGATCAAGGCGCCCAGCAGGGCGGCGACGAGCGTGCCGGAAGTTCGCGGCGCCGGCGGGGCGCCGGCGTTGGCTTCGAGCGCGGCCTGCAATGCCGGGGAGACCTGGGCCTTGGAAGCCGTCGTGGGCCAGGCGCCGGTCACCGGCGCCTCGGCCCGCCACGCAATCGGCTGGCCCGGCTGCCGGTCGGCATCGGCGAGGGCGACGACGACCGGCATCACGGCGGGGCTGGCGCTGCGCTGTTCCGCGAGCGGGATGGTCGCGGTCCAGGCTTCGCCCTGCCACGATTGGGTCCAGTCCTTCCCGAGCACCGCCGCGGTGTGGACGACCTCGCCGGTCTCCGGGAAGAATTCCAGCGTCTTGCCGCGAACCGATGCGGGCAGCCCGTCGAGCCGGACCTGCAGCTTGTTGCCGTCGATCGTGATGCCGCCGGGTTTGTCGAGCGCGACCGGCTGGGCGGCCCATGCGGCCTCGAAGTCGCTCCTGTGCAGGGCGGTCGAGCCGTGCAGCGGCACCTTGAGCTGGAACTCGCCCTCCTCGGGAATGCACTCCTTGCGGCAGACCAGCCAGGAGGCCTTGAGCCGGACGTCGAGTTCCTGCGCGCCGGTCAGCGACGCGGCCGCCTTGAAGTCCGGTCCCACCGTGAGCGGCACCGGCAGCAGCACCGTGCCTTCGTAGCCGTAGTTGGCGAGATTGCCGATCGGGATCTTGCGCGGCACCGGCCATGCGATGTCGCCAATCGACACGCCGGGCGGGAGCGTCCACGCCAGTTCGGTCGGCAGGCCGGAATCGCCGGCGTTCTTCCAATAGGTGTGCCACTCGGGCTGGTGCGTGATCTGCAATCCGACCCAGGCCGGCGCTGCGGGCGAGATGCCATCGGGCGCATGCGCGATCAGTTCGGCGCGCACGTGGGGCGTCGTCACGACCGGGCCGACCCGGGGGGAGAGCTGTGCCGCGGCCGGCAAGGGGGCGGCCACGGCGGCGAGGGCGGCAAGCCAGAGGCCCGCGGCGTGTCGAGGAATCAGAATTGCCATGCGGTTCAGTCGGAGCGGCTGCCCCGGTCGAAGTTCCGGGGCGTGCTTCACGCCGCCCATCCGAGCACCACGCGGCGGCTGTTGGCGCTCTTCTTTTCGATCTTGGTCACGACGACCGCGCCGATCTCGCGCGTGTTGGCGACGTGGGTGCCGCCGCAGGGCTGGAAGTCGATCAGCTGCGCTTCGCCGATGCGGATCGTGCGGACGGTGCCGGCGCCGCGCGGCGGCTGCACGCTCATGCTCTTCACGAGGGCGGGGTTGGCATCGAGCTCGGCGTCGGTGATCGCGCCGACGGTCAGCGGATGGCCGGCCGCGACCAGCTGCGCAAGAGCGGCGGTGAGCGCTTCCTTGTCGAGCGGCTCGGTCATGTGGAAGTCCAGCCGCGCGTACTCGGGCGTGATCGAGCATCCGTTGACCGGCTGCGGCACCAGGTGACACAAGAGGTGCGTGGCGGTGTGGAAGCGCATCAGCCGATGCCGGCGTTCCCAGTCGATGCGCGCCGTCACGCCGTCGCCGGCTTTCAGCGCATCCAGCAGTGCTTCCTGGCCGGCTGCCGGCACATGGATGATCTCCTGGGTCGCCTTGCCCTCGGCGTCCTTGGCCTTGCGGGTATCGGCGATCGCGATCTCGCGGCCATCGGCCAGCCGCAGCCAGCCGCTGTCGCCGGCCTGCCCGCCGCCCTGCGGATAGAACACGGTGCGGTCGAGCACGATGCCGCTTTCCTCGACGCGCAGGATGCGGGCTTCGCAGTCACGCAGGTAGGCGTCGGAGCGGAACAGTTCGTCGGTCATCGCGTGATGGTAGCGGCCGCGCCATGCCCGGGTGGTTCCCACGCCTGGAAGCGCCCGTCGCCGACACTCGGACGCGAAGCCGATTGCAGGATACAAACGGATGCCATTTCGTGCCGATCCAAGGATGTCGATGATGATGAGAGCGCTCACTCCGCGCGCCGTGCGCGCGGCGATCTCCGGGCCCATGCTGGCTGTCGCCACGCTGCTCGGCGCCTGCGGCGAGGCCGCGAAGCTGCCCGCCGAGGCCGGCATCGGGCCGACGCCTGAACTGCCGCCGCCGGTCAAGACCCTGATCCCGACCATCCACATCGCGCCGCCCGTCGGCTGGGCGGACATGGCCGGCCCGACCGCGCCCGAAGGCTTCGTCGTCACCGCCTTCGCGCGCGGGCTCGACCATCCGCGGATGGTCTACACATTGCCCAACGGCGACGTGCTCGTGGTGGAGAGCAACCGGCCGCCCAGGCCCGAAGGCGGCGAAGGCAAGGGACTGGCCGCGAAGTTCCGCGACATGGCGACGGAGATCGTCGAGGGGCGCGCCGGCGCCGGGGTGCCGAGCGCCAACCGCATCACCCTGCTGCGCGACACCGACGGCGATGGAGTCGCCGACCTGCGCAAGGTGTTCATCGACAAGCTGATGTCGCCCTTCGGCGTCGTGCTGGTCGGCCACGAGCTGTTCATCGCCAACGCCGATGCGCTGGTCAAGGTGCCGTATACCGAGGGCGAGACGAGCATCGGCGCGGTGCCGGTCAAGGTGACCGATCTGCCGGCCGGCATCAATCACCACTGGACCAAGCACGTGGTCGCGAACCGCGACGGCACCAGGCTCTACGTGACGGTCGGTTCCAACAGCAATGCCGGCGAGAACGGCCTCGCGGCCGAGGAAGGGCGCGCCTCGGTCTGGGAGGTGGACGCGAAGACCGGCCAGAAGCGCCTCTTCGCGAGCGGCCTGCGCAATCCGGTGGCGGCGGACTGGGAGCCCGCAACGCAGGCGCTGTGGGCGGTGGTCAACGAGCGCGACGAGCTCGGCAGCGACCTCGTGCCCGACTACCTCACGTCGGTGAAGGAAGGGGCGTTCTATGGCTGGCCCTGGAGCTACTACGGCCATCATGTCGATGCGCGCGTCGAGCCGCAGCGCCCCGACATGGTCGCGAAGGCCGTGGTGCCGGACTACGCGCTCGGCTCGCACCGTGCACCGCTCGGCATCGCCTTTTCGAGTCCGCGCGGCATGCCGCCCGAATTCGCGAACGGTGCGTTCATCGGCGAACATGGCTCGTGGAACCGCAAGCCGATGGCCGGCTACAAGGTGGTGTTCGTGCCCTTCGCCAATGGCCGTCCGAGCGGGCAGCCGGTGGACTTCCTGACCGGCTTCCTCTCGGCCGACGAAAAGGCGCAAGGCCGCCCGGTCGGTGTGGCGCTGGACAAGAGCGGCGCGCTGCTGGTCGCCGACGATGTCGGCAATGTCGTCTGGCGCGTCGCCCGCAAGTGAAGCCAGGGCACTAAGATCGCCCGCATGAATGCCCCCGCCAGCCGCTTCTGGTCCCGACTCACCACGCGCGACTTCGCCGCGCTCGATCCGGGCACGACCGTCGCGGTGCTGCCGCTGGGCGCGACCGAACAGCATGGCCCGCACCTGCCGCTTGGCGTGGATTCGACGCTGGTGGACGGCATCGTCGAGGCGGCGCTGCCCTTGCTGGCGGCGGACCTCCCGGTGCTGTTCCTGCCCACGCAGCAGATCGGGCTGAGCCCCGAACATGCGCGCTTCCCGGGCACGCTCACGTTGTCGTCCGAAACGCTGATCCGGCTCTGGAGCGAGATCGGCGCCAGCGTGGCGCGCGCGGGCATCAGGAAGCTGGTGCTGTTCAATGCCCACGGCGGGCATGTCGGCGCGATGGACATCGTGGCGCGCGAACTGCGCGTGGCGCACGAGCTGATCGTCTACGGCGTGAGCTGGTTCAATCTGCCGCTCGGCGATGCGGGCGCCCAGTTCAGCGCCGACGAGCACCGCTTCGGCGTGCATGCCGGCGAGATGGAAACCTCGATGATGCTGGCACTCGCGCCGGCCGGCGTCGCGATGGAAGCGGCCCGCAATTTCGATTCGACCTCGCGCAGCCGCGCGCGCGACTACCCGATCCTCGGCAACGGCAAGAGCGCCAAGCTGGGCTGGGCGATGGAGGACTACAACCCCGCCGGCGCCGCCGGAAACGCCGCCGCAGCCACCGCCGAAAAAGGCCGCGCACTCGTCGATGCCGCGGCAGCGCAGCTCGCGGCCTTGCTCGCCGAGGTTTCGCGGCTGCCGCTCGCGACCATCGGCAACCCGCCGAATCCCTGACTGCTCAGCTCGCGGGCACGGCGCCGGTCGGCACGGCGTTGCCGATCTTGATCGACCCATCGTGCCTCTCGCAGGTGCCGATGAGCAGGCCGCTGGCGATCGCGTGGGCTTTCAATGCATCGAGCAATTCGTCGCGGCCCGGGCTCGCCGAGAATTCATGCGCTGTGCCGAGCGCGAAGATCTGGAACGCATAGCGGTGCACGCCGTGGCCCGGCGGCGGATCGGGCGGCAGCCAGGCGGTCCGCAGGTAGGAGTTGCGGCCGGTGTGGACGCCCGGTTCATCGTCGTCGTCCGACAGGGCGCCGTCGGCGAGCCCTCCGTCGGCGGCCGGAAGATCGACGGCGATCGCGTGCACCAGCGGGTGCGGGGTGGGCGAGTCCGCGTCCTCCACCAGCAGGACCAGCGAAGCCGCGCCGGCCGGAACACCGGTCCAGTGCAGCGGCGGCGAATGCCCTTCGCCGTCCGCCGTGTAGCGCGCGGGCAGCGGCGCGTGATCGGCGAACGCGAGGCTGGCGATCGTGATCGACGCCATTCCCTGCCGCAGGCCGAGGGTGTTGAAGGCGATCTTCTCCAGTCCTGCGCGCACCTCGTGCAAGGCATGGCCGATCGCATCCGGGAGTTTTTCGAGCATGCCGTTCTTTATATAGCGTCGGGGCGCACCGGGTGTGTAGGAGCGATTCACGCGGCTATCATCAAAACCGCATGGCCTGGCGCCGGCTCGCGCCGCCTTCCTTCCTCAACCGGGGGCACCGTATGCACATCGTTTGGACCATTCTGATCGGCTTCGTTGCGGGCCTCGTGGCGCGCGCCATCAAGCCCGGCGACGACTCGGCCGGCTTCATCGTCACGACGCTGATCGGCATCGCCGGTTCGCTGGTCGCGACCTACGCGGGGCAGGCCATGGGCTGGTACTCGGCGGGGCAGGGGGCCGGATTCATCGCCTCGGTGCTCGGCGCGATCGTGCTCCTGTTCATCTACGGCCTGATCAAGCGCAAGTGAGATCGCGCCGCCTCGCCGCATGCCAACGCGCAAGACGCGCAGCCGCCATCATCATCACGTCTACGTGATCGAACTCGACGATCGCGTGTGGAACGCGGCGCGGTTCCGGCGGGCGAATCCCGGCTACAAGCTCGGCATGCCCTTCGTCTACGTCGGCATGACCGGGCTCGACCCGGACGTGCGCTTCGACAAGCACAAGGCCGGCATCCAGGCCAACGCCTACGTGCGCGACCATGGCCTGCGCTTGCTGCCCGCGCTCTACGCCATGTACAACCCGATGCCCTATGAAGCCGCGCGCGAGATGGAGGTGGAACTCGGCATCGCGCTGCGCGAGGCGGGATACGGCGTCTGGCAAGGCTAGCTCATCCATCCGGGAGATGCACATGGATTCAGGCGCTTGCATCGTGATGACGAGCATCGGCACCGAGGACGAGGCCGAGGCGCTCGCCGAGGCGATCGTCGAGGCGCGGCTCGCTGCATGCGTCCAGGTGCAGCGGGTGCGCAGCCTCTACATCTGGCAGGACGTGTTGCACCGCGAGCCGGAATGGGTGCTGCACATCAAGACGCTCGACGCGCGCTATGGCGCGCTCGAGGCCTTCATTCGCGAGCGGCACAGCTACCAGACGCCCGAGATCGTCCGCGTGCCGATCACGGCCGGCTCGGCCGACTATCTGGACTGGCTCAGGGCCGGCAGCACGACAGCGCGTGCTCAGGAGTAGGTGATCCAGTTCTCGTACGCCGGCCCGTCCAGGTGGGGCAGCGTGTTGTAGGTCACCAGGGTGTGGCGCTTCGGCGTGAACGCGAATTCGGTCACGGCCGAATTGCGCATCCGGAGATTGAGTTCCACCGTGGTCGCCGGGGGGGTGCCGAGCACGTGGCCCACCGCCGTGGCGATCGGTCCGCCGCTCGACACCACGAGCACCTTCGCGCCATGGTGCCGGGCGCGCACATGGTCCAGCGCGCTGGTCACGCCGGCCAGGAAATCGACGTAGCTCGGCATGCCCGCCGGTGCGGTGCGGCCTTCCATCCAGGCATTGAGTCCGTCGCGCAGGAGGCGGAAGTGATGCCTGTACAGATCCGGCGTATCCGCCTTCTCCAGCTTGCCGGGGTGGATGGTCGCGATGATGGCCTCGCTGTCGTATTCGTTCAGCCCCGGCCAGGGGAGGACATCGTCCGCTGACAGGCCCAGGCCCTCTGCGATGCCCTGCCAGGTCTGTCGGTGACGCCGCAAGGTGCCGGTGATCACCGCATCGAAGCGCACGCCGCGCTCGCGCCAGTACTCGCCGAGGCGCACCGATTGCCGGTGGCCCAGGTCGCTCAGCTGGTCGTAGTCCGCCGCGCCGAAACTGGCCTGGCCGTGGCGCACGAGATAGAGGGTTCCCATGCGGCGAATTCTGCCCATCGACGGCGGTTTTCCGCGTCACCGCGGTGACCTTTCTCAACGACCCGCGGGCGGACTTGTTCACGAAGAGCCGCTTCGGCGCGTGGTCGCCCGCGCCTTTTCAGATGGTTCTCATGGGTCTCCCGGGCTCCCCTTTTTACGATCGGTTTCACTCGATTCGTGGGGGTCCCAGTCTGAATCGAAGCTCGCTGGGCGATGCACCGCCCGTCCTCACTCCAGACAAATCCGGGGAACGCTCATGATGGTTCTGCTTGCTGCCGCGTTGGTGTGGTGTTTGATGCCGTGGGCTTTCGTTCGACCGCGGTTCGGCGCGCGACGAGTCGAGTTCGCTCCGACCGAGGAGATGTCGCCCGAGCGGCTGTTCGGATGCCTGCTCAGCGCGAACTTCGCCGTGCTCATGAACGACAACTTCAACCAGTTGGCGAGCGCGCTGCCCGAACGGCATGTCCGGCGTCTCTTGGCCGAGCACTGGGGGATCCAGACCCGTGCGGATTGCCTTCGGGTGATCGGGCAGCGCATGGAGCGACTGGGGGAAATCTCCCCGGCGGAAATGCGGGCGGTTGCCGCATGGCTCGAAGAACAGCGCCTGGGGGCCGACGGTGCCTGCACTCCTCACCGGTCGCCAGCCGAGCGCCTTGCCTCCGCCGACGACATGAGCCATGGTCATCTCAGCGTGCTGGCATGGGACATCCAGCAGCTCGCCTATCTGGTCCGTCTCGCGTGCGCGGTGGGTCATGTGTCGCAGCGCGACGCCGAAGCGGTGCTGGAGCGTTTGGCCATCCGTGCGCGCATGCACTACGGCTCCTGGGAGGTCTACTCGCTGGCGGCGCTGGTCGGTCTCGGCATGCGAGGCGCGATGGAAGTCTTCGAGACGTCGGCGTGGGAGCGTTACTCGCGCACGCATTCCGTTCTCCTGCGCGGCCGGCGCTCGCCGATCGGGTTCGCGTCATCGTGGAGCGTGGCACGTGCGGTGGCGCCGGGTCTTCCTGCGGACGCTCTGCGTCCGGATTCCAGGGCTGTGGTCTAGCGCCATCTCTTCCGTTCGTGTCGCCCTTTCATTCGTCGAATTCCGGTGGGAGCTTTCGTCCCGGTGCGACGCCCGGACCTCTGCGGCGGGTGCTCGACGGCGGAATCTTCGCGACCGTATTGACCTGTCTCCTGGGCGCCGCGAGCTATCTGTTCGGGCGGCCCACGGCGATCGAGCTGGCCTGGCATTGGATGGCCCTGATTTCCGTCGGCATCGCGGCGCTGGCGGTGCTGCGCTTCCTCAGTTCGTTGCAGGCGCAGCGGCGCGGCGATGAGCTCAATGCCATTCTCGATGCGGTCCCGCACGCGCTCTTCGTCAAGGACTCCCGGCTCCGCTTCAGGGCCTTGAACACGGAGTTCGAGCGCGTCTTCCACGTCGATTCGGAGCGTGTCATCGGCAAGAGCGATCAGGACGTCTTCGGGGCCGCCCTTTCACAGCGATTCTCGGCCCAGGACCGCGATCTGATGGCCTCGGGTGTTGCGCGCACCTACGACGATGAGATTGCGGTCGATGGTGTCGTGCACAACTTCCAGTCGCGCAAGCAACCCATCTACGACCAACGCGGGCGGGCGCTGGGTGTTGTCGGGTTGTCGATCGACGTCACCGCGGACATGCAGATCCGGGGCGAACTCGAGCAGTCGCGCGCCGACCTGGAGTTGGCGCTGAGCCTCGGCGGCCTGGGCGTGTGGCGCTCGGTGACGCGGCTGCGCAGGCGTGCCCACCTGAGCGACCCGGCGTTCCTGGACTCGCCCATCACCGCGGACCGCCGCATCCGCGAGATCTGCGGCTTCGGCGAGCACGAGCCGGTCACCTACCGCCAGTTGTTCATGCGCGTGCACCCGCAGGACCGCCAGCGCGTGGCCGCCCGCCTGGAGGAGGTGTACCACCGGCGCCGCGGCGCCTACCGCAAGCAGTTCCGCATCTGCGGCCCCGACGGCGTGGAGCGCACGCTGGAGCTGCGCGGCAACATGTCGGTGCAAGACGAGCCGGGCGAAGGCGAAGGCGAGAAGGGCACGACCGTGTCCTTCATCGGCATCGCCAAGGACATCTCGGAGGAGGAAGCCCTCAAGGCGAGCCTGGTGACCAAGGCCGAGGAGGCGCGCTCGGCGGTGGACGCCAAGGCCCACTTCCTGGCCATGATGAGCCACGAGGTGCGCACGCCCCTGAACGGCGTGCTGGGCATGATCGACCTGGTGCTGGACACGCCCCTGGAGGACGAGCAGCGCACCATGCTCATGCGTTGCCGCGAGTCGTCGATGTCGCTTTTGACCATCATCAACGACATCCTGGACTTCTCCAAGATCGAGGCGCGCATGCTGGACATCGAGAGCCGGCCGCTGTCGCTGGCAAGCCTGGTGGAAGACGTCTGCGCCAGCTTCGGCGCCGAGACCGCGCGCAAGGCCATCGGGCTGGGCTTTCAGGTCGATGCGGCGATCCCGCAGTTCGTGGTGGGCGACGCGGTGCGGCTGCGCCAGGTGCTCACCAACCTGATCGGCAATGCGATCAAGTTCACCCACCGCGGCGAGGTGCGGCTAGAGGTGCTGCGCACCGCCCAGGGCGAGCTGGAGCTGGCCGTGCAGGACACCGGCATCGGCATCGATCCGCGGGCGGTCAAGACGCTGTTCGAGCCCTTCCGCCAAGCCGACATCGCCACCACGCGGCGCTATGGCGGCACCGGCCTGGGGCTGACCATCGTGCGCCAGCTGGTGGAGCTGATGCACGGCAGCGTGCGCTGCGAGAGCGCGCTGGGCGTGGGCAGCCGCTTCATCGTGACCTTGCCGCTGCGCCCGTGGGTGCCCAGCGTGGGCGCCGCGCCCGGGCGCAGTGCGCCGCACCGGCTGGCCATCGATGCGGCGGCCCGGCAGCAGCAGCAGCCGGCGGCGCCCGCCCGGAGCTCGCCCGCCGCCCTGCCGAGCGGCCAGGGCCAGCGCGTGCTGCTGGCCGAGGACCACCCGATCAACCGCGAGGTCATCACGCGCCAGCTGCTCAAGCTGGGCTACGCCTGCGACTGCGCCGAGGACGGCCAGCAGGCCTGGGAGATGCTGCAGGCGGCGCAGGCGGGCGGCGCGGGCTACGCCATGCTGCTGACGGACTGCCACATGCCGCGGCTGGACGGCTACGAGCTGACCCGGCGGCTGCGCCACAGCGAAGCCGCCCGGGGCCTGCCGCGGCTGCCGATCGTGGCGCTGACGGCCAATGCGCTGCAGGGCGAGGCCGAGCGCTGCCTGGCGCTGGGCATGGATGCGTACCTGTCCAAGCCGCTGCAGATCGGGGACCTGCGCGAGGCGCTGTCGAAGGTGCTGCTGCGCCAGGGGGCGGCGGCGCAGCAGGAAGGCGCCGGCCAGGCCGGTGCGGGGGCCGCGGGCAGCGCTGCCGCCGCCCCGTCGGCGCGCTACACCCGGCTCATGCAGCTGTGCGATGGCGATGCGGCCAAGGTCGCCCGGCTGGTGGGCGTCTTCGTGACGGCCACCGAGCGCGACCTGCAGGCGATGGACCGGGCCGCCGCCGCGGCCGACCACGCGGTGCTGCGCCAGCTCGCGCACCGCCTGAGTTCGGCCTGCCACCAGCTCGACGAGGACGAGGCGGTGCGCGCCTTCCAGGCCGTGGAGAACGGCGACTCCGACCCGACGGCGCTCGCGCTCTATCCGCCGGCTCGTCGCGAACTCGCCTCCGTCATGCTGCGCGCGACCGCATTCGTCGCATGGCATGCGCGCGGCGCGGCGTGAACGCAGTCCTTCAGGACCCGCTCAGGAAATCAGGTTGTGCTCGCGAGCGAAAGCGTAGATCTCGAGGTCGCTCTTGAGGCCGAGCTTGCTCATCGCATCCGTCTTCTGACGACTGACCGTCTTGACGCTGCGTGAAAGCCGATCGGCAATCGCCGACACCGTCATGCCGGACGCGAAAAGGCGAAGCACCTCGACTTCCCGCGGCGACAGCCTGGCAGCAACGCCGGCTTCGGAGTCGAACTGGCTCTGCAGAAGGCTCTGCTTGAAAGTGGTGCTGACATAGTCCCGTCCCTGGCCCACCGCCTGAATCGCGAGCGAGATCTCGGCCATCCCGGCCGCCTTGTCGATCAGCCCGCGCACACCCGTCCCGAGGATCGCACCGATCACGCCGACATTGCCCACCATCGTGAGGACGATGATCGGCAGCTCAGGATACAGGCGCCGGATGCGCTGGAGCAGGCCGAGGCCGTCGGCCTCCTGGCCGCCCGGCATCGAAAAATCGGTGATGAGCAGGTCGGCAGGCATTTCGCGCAATGTCGACAGAAGCGCTTCCGGCGAATCGGCTTCCGCGACGATCGAGACGTTCGCCGCGCTTTCCAGCACCATGCGCACACCCGCCCGGATGATGGGGTGGTCGTCGGCGACGATGACGCGCTTGTTCATGCAATCCAACCATTCTTGAGGGCCGCAGGAGGGGCCCCCTGGGGATCAGGGGCACAAATTCTACAGGGCGCCAGTCAGTGGAAGCCCGGCTCCAGGCGGGGCGCAGTATGGTGGATTCGGTGATGAATGTCACCAAGGATGAACTTCGGCGATCGCGAGCGCGTCCGTGCTCGCGGCGCCGGTCAGCTCACTTCCTGTCCGACAAGGTGATGCGGACCGCCAGCGCCGCGAGAACGCTTCCCATCACGTACCTCTGCGCCAGCAGCCAGCCCCGGCTGCGCGAGAGGAAGGCGGTGATGCCTGCTGCGCTGAAAACCAGCAGGGCGTTGATCCCGCCGCTCACGAGAATCTGGATCGCGCCCAGCGCCAGGCTTCGCAGCAGGACCGAGCCGCGGTCCGGATGCAGGAACTGCGGAAAGAACGACAGGTAGAACATCGCGACCTTGGGGTTCAGCACATTGGTCAGGAAACCCATGCTGAAGAGCCTGGCCGGCCGGTCGTGCGGTAACAGGCGGGCTTCGAACGGCGCGCTGCCGTTGGGCTTGACCGCCTGCCAGGCGATCCAGAGCAGGTAGGCCGCGCCGGCGAGCCGGATCGTGTCGAAGGCGAAGGGAACCGCGACCAGCAGCGCCGTGAGCCCCAGGGCCGCCGCCATCAGATGCACCACGAAGCCGAGCAGGACCCCGCCCAGCGAGATCAGGCCCGCCGCCCGGCCCTGGCAAAGCGCACGGGAGACGCAATAGATCATGTTGGGCCCGGGCGTCAGGACCAGCACCAGGGCTGCCAGGGCGAACCATGCGAGGTCGGTGGGTGTCAGCACCTCAGATGCCTTGTGAATGCAGCGAGACGGTGCCGCCCGGTGTTTCGAGCACGGCATGGAGATCGGGTGCGCCGCTGGCGAGCGACACGCCGGAAAGTCCGATGGTGCGCAGCGCGACTTCGAGATCCGCGGCGCGCGGATGCGCAAGATCCAGCGAGCGCAGCCTCACGCCCGATTCGGCCATGCTGTCGCT
This sequence comes from Variovorax sp. HW608, assembly GCF_900090195.1. Classification (NCBI taxonomy): domain Bacteria; kingdom Pseudomonadati; phylum Pseudomonadota; class Betaproteobacteria; order Burkholderiales; family Comamonadaceae; genus Variovorax; species Variovorax sp. HW608. The sequence goes on along the minus strand of NZ_LT607803.1, from coordinate 7,214,241 downwards.
CGGGTGGACCGGCCCCCACTGGATCAGCGTGGGGAGCGTGCCATAGAAGAGGCGCTGCCCGTCGTCGCGCACCGTGATCTGCCACGACAGGCGGCCGGCCGCCGTATCGCGCGAGGCCTCGATCACGTGGCCGCGATCGAGTCGCGCATGGCCGAGCGCCTGCACCGCCGCATGCGCGTCCGGCACCTCGGCGACGAAATGCACGAGGCGCGGGCCGCTGCGCGCGAGCGCCGCCTGCAGATGGGCGTCGTCGAGGTCGAACCATCGATGCTTCGCGCTGCCGCGCGTCGGCCTCGCGCCTGGCGCGATTGCGATGATTTCGAGATAGGCGCGCGGGAAGGCGGCACTCGCGATCTTCATCAGCCGGTTGTGCGTGCCCATCAGCGGATGCGCGCCGCCCGGGCCCGGCGCGACGCCGAGCGTGGCCTCGCACCAGCCGACGCCTTCGTCGAGGCTGCGGGCCGCGATCACCAGATGGTCGACGCGCGCACTCATTGGATAACCTCCGTACTCCGCACTGCGGTGCGAGCCCCCTTCGGAACAGCCGGGCGGGGGCTCATTGGACTACCCTCGCGCAGCGGCGCTTCGGGATTCGCCTTCGGAACGGCCGGGCGGCTCATGGCCGGCCAGGCTAGAGCGTGACCTGTCCGTCGATGCAGGTGACCGAGTCCCCGCCGACCCAGACCTGCCGGTCGGCGTCGCGCAGGATGTGCACGCGCCCGTCGCGGCCCAGCACCTGGCCCTGCGAGGCGATGTAATGGTCCGCCATGTGGCCCTCGGCGATCAGCCATTCGGCAAGGCTGGCGTTGAAGCTGCCGGTGACCGGGTCTTCCTCGACGCCGATGGGAGCGGCAAAGGCGCGCACTTCGATGGCTGGCGCAGGCGCTTCTTCCGCCCGCGAGAAGGCGCGGGCCTCGCGGTTCGAGCGCGTGATCAACGGTGACGAGGCGCTTGCCGGATGGAGGCCGGCGACGCCGACCTTCTGACCGAGCTCCGCCAGCGCACGGTGATCGGGCGCGAGCGCGAGCACGCTGTCGGCGTCGTTCAGCAGCAGCCCGAGCCACACCGGACCGTTGTCCAGCAATTGCGCCGCGACGATCTGCTGGGCCTTGATGCCGAGTGCGCCCGCCACCTTCGCCAGCAGGGTCGGGCTGGGCGCGCTGCGACGCAGCGCGGGCGCGGCGAACGCCAGTCGCTCGCCTTCGCGCCGGATCGGCACCAGGCCCTTCGCGCACTGCTGCACGATGAGATGGCCTGCCTTCGGCTTGCCGCCGGCCTCCAGCCAGGCGTGGCAGCTGCCCAGCGTCGGATGGCCGGCGAAGGGCAGCTCGCCGCCCGGCGTGAAGATGCGCACGCGGTAGTCGGCCGAAGGGTCGGTCGGCGGCAGCAGGAAGGTGGTCTCGGACAGGTGCGTCCATGCCGCCAAGCGCTGCATCGTCGCGTCGTCGAGTCCGGTGCCGTCGAGCACCACGGCGAGCGGGTTGCCGAAATACGGTGTCGAGGTGAAAACGTCGACTTGCTTGAAGGGGCGGGTCTTCATGGGAGTCATTCCAGGGGGAGGTCGAGAACGCCGCGCGCGCCGGCCCGGGTGCGCAGGTCGGCGAACCAGCGCTCGACGTTCGGCCACGAGGGCCGCGTGTATTCGGTCTGCGGCAGCCCGAACCAGCGATGCGCTTCGCAGCCGACCGGGATGTCGGCCATCGTGAAGCGGTCGCCGAGCATGAAGGTGCGGGTGGCGAGGTGGGCGTCGAGCAGGGCGAAGAGCGGTTCCGTGGCGTTCACCGAATGGACGATCACCTCGGGCTCGCGCTGCGCGGCCGGGGTCCGGACCCATTGCTTGAAGGCGCCGCCGCTCACCGGGTTCAGCGTGGTCTGCTGCCAGTCCATCCAGCGCTCCGCGTCGAAGCGCTCGGCCAGCGGCTCGGGGTAGAGCCGGCCCATCGAGTGCTTCGCGCACAGGTAGCGCACGATGACATTCGATTCCCAGAGCACCACCCGATCTGCGCCCTCGCCGTCGTCGATGACCGGCACCATCGCATTCGGATTCATCCCGAGGTATTCGGGTGTCTGGACCACGCCGAACCTGCCGCCCGCTTCCGTGCGCTGGAAGTCGAGCCCGAGTTCCTGCGCGCACCAGACGACCTTGCGCACGTTGATGGAGCTGATGCGTCCCCAGATGTTGAGCATGTCGGGTCTTTCGGGGTGGCCTCAGCCCGGGTTGGCAGCCATCTGCCGCTGCACTTCGGCCGCGGCGCTGTGCGCGAGCTGTTCGCGGATCGCATCGGCCAGCGCGGCGATGGCGGTGTCGATCTCCTCGCCGCTGGCGGTCACGAAGGACAGGCGCAGCGTGCGCGGATCGCCCTCGCCGGCGTAGAACGGAAGGCCCGGAACGAAGGCCACGCCGCGCTCCACGGCCTTGGGCAGCAGCGCGACCGCGTCCACGCCCGCCGGCAGGCGCAGCCACAGGAACATGCCGCCATTCGGCTTGTTGAACTCGACCTGCAGCCCCTTCATTTCGCGCGTGAGCGCGGCCAGCATCACATCGCGCTGGCGCTTGTAGAGCGCACGGATCGTCGGCACGTGCCGGTTCAGGAAGCCTTCCTTCATGACCTCGGACACCATGCGCTGGTTGAAGCTCGGCGTATGCAGGTCCGCCGCCTGCTTGGCCTGCAGCAGCTTGGGGAAGATCGCCTTCGGCGCCACGAGGAAGCCGAGCCGCAGGCCGGGCGCCAGCACCTTCGAGAACGAGCCGAGGTAGATGCAGCCTTCCGGATTGCGCGCGGTGAGCGGCAGCGGCGGCGCCTCGTCGAACCAGAGTTCGCCGTAGGGGTTGTCTTCGATGATCGGGAGGCCGGCCTTGGCCGCCGCGTCGGACACCGCGGCGCGGCGCTCCTCGGTCATCGTGCGGCCGGTCGGGTTCTGGAAGTTCGGCAACAGGTAGACGAAGCGCGCGTCCTTCGACTTGGCGACCAGGTCGTCCACCAGCACGCCCTCGTCGTCGCTCGCGACGCTCACCGGCTCGGGCTCCATCGGCGAGAAGGCCTGCAGCGCGCCGAGGTAGGTCGGCGTTTCGACCAGCACGCGGCTGCCGGGGTCGAGCAGCACCTTGGCGATCAGGTCCAGGCCCTGCTGCGAGCCGGTCGTGATCAGCACCTGCGCCGGGTCCACCTTCCAGGGCAGCATCCGGCTCACGGCTTCGCGCAGCGGGCCGTAGCCTTCGCTGGCCGCGTATTGCAGCGCCGCCTGGCCGTCCTTGTGCAGCACGTTGGCGCAGGCTTCGGCGAAGGCCGAGATCGGGAAGGTCTTCGGCGAAGGCAGGCCGCCGGCCAGGCTGATGATGCCGGGGCGTTCGGTGACCTTGAGGATTTCACGGATGACCGAAGGGTTCATCTTTTCGGCCCGTGCGGCGAGTTTCCATTGCATGTCTTGACTCCTTAATGTGTGTGTGAATCGCTATCGCGAAGCCGGGGCGAGCGCGGCAGGCATGGCAGGTTGCGAAAGCCGCTTGCCGGCAATGACGGTGGCCACGACGGCGGCCGCGAAGCCGAGCGTAACGATATCGAGGGGCTCGCCCAACAAAGGCATCGCGGCGAGGATGGAAAGAAAAGGTTGCAGCAGTTGCGTCTGGCTCACGCGGAGTGCGCCGCCGATCGCGAGGCCGCGATACCAGGCGAAGAAGCCGACCCACATCGAGAACACGCCGACATAGACGAACCCGACCCATGCCGACGCGGCCACCGCCTGCTCCGGCCAGAGCAGGATCGTGCCCGGCAAGGTGACCGGCAGCGCGAGGACGCACACCCAGCAGATCACGCGCTCCGCGCCGAGTGCCGGCGTGACCTGCGCGCCGTAGATGTAGCCCAGCGAGGCCGCGAAGACCGCGCCGACCAGGAGCAGGTCCGCCCACTCGAAACCGAAGCCCGCGCCGTGGCCCGAGGCGCGCAGCAGCGAGAACACGACCACGAGCGCGCTGCCCGCCATGGCGCAAAGCCAGAATCCCAGCCGCGCGCGCTGGTGCAGCACCCATGCGGCGCACGCCGCCGTGACCAGCGGCAGGAGCGCGGTGATGACAGCCGCATGGCTCGCGCTGACGACGCGCAGCGCATAGGCGAGCAACAGCGGATAGCCGATGGCGTTCCCCAGCACCGCCATGCCCAGTGGCCGCCAGTGGTTCGGCCGCGGCCGCGGAGCGCGCGTGACGAGGAGGAAGATCGCCGACAGCACGCCGGCGAGCGCCGCGCGTCCCAGCGTCACGAACCACGGCGAGAGCTGCGGATCGGCCTGTGTGCCGGTCGCGAGCCGCGTCATCGGCAGCGTGACGGCGAAGAAGGCCACGCCGAGCACGCCGAGCCACATGCCGAGCGTCTCGTCCCGGACCTTCTTCATACGCTCAGCATCCACCAGGCAGTGAGCACCAGCACGGCGCCCATGAAGCGGTTGAACCACAACAGCCGGCGCCCCTGCGCCAGCCATTCGCGAAGCAAGGCGCCGGCGACCGCGTAGCTCAGGTTGCTCGCGAACGCGTAGACCAGCATCACCGGCGCCACGATCGCAAGACGGCCCATCGCATCCGGCTGCCCGGCGATCCAGCCGGCCACCAGCGTCAGCGCCAGCAGCCAAGCCTTGATGTTGAGGAACTGCAGCAGCACGCCCTGCGTGAATCCGACACTGAGGCGAGCGCCGTCCGCCTGGCCGAGCGACGTGCTGCGAGCGAGCTTCCATGCGAGCCAGAGCAGGTAGAGGATGCCGAACGCCTTGATGCCCCAGCGCAGCGACGGAACGGCCACCACCAGGGCGCCGATACCGGCCGCGCACAGCACGAGCAGCAGCGTCCAGCCCACGGGAACCGCGACCACGAAGCGCATCGCGCGCGGCAGCCCGCCGTTCGCGGCCAGTGCGGTGGAGAGCGTCGTGTTCGGACCTGGCGAGAAACTCATCGCCGTGGCCAGCACCAGCAGCGCGGTGAATTCTTGCCAGTTCATGGGGCACACTTTAAACCGGAGTTCCCGCCCTCTGTAGTCACGCCAACGGCGGCAAGTACCTGTCGCTGCTGATAAATCCTCCTCTGTGGAGGATTTTTTTGGATGTAACATGTAGTCACTAAAATAGGTTGACTATTGGAGATGCATCGCCTAAAGTGATCAGCATGGCAGCCCGCACCGGTACCGCTCACGTCGTCACTACGACTCGCATCTACAAGGACCAGGTCTATCGCACCCACCTGCTGCGTCGCAGCTACCGCGAGGACGGCAAGGTCAAGAACGAGACGTTAGGCAATCTCTCGCACCTGCCCGATGAACTCATCGAGATCATCCGGCGCTCGCTGCAGGGCGAGACCTTCGTGCCGGTGGCCTCGGCGTTCGAGATCACGCGCTCGCGCCCCCACGGCCATGTGCAGGCCGTTGGCGCCGCGATGGCGGCCCTGGAGATGGCCTCGCTGCTCTCTTCCAAGCCCTGCCGCGAGCGCGACCTGGTGCTCGCGATGATCGCCGCGCGCATCGCAGCCCCCCACACCAAGCTCGCGACCACGCGCTGGTGGCACACCACCACGCTGGCCGAGGACTTCGGTGTCGCCGACGCCGACGAGGACGACCTGTACGCGGCGATGGACTGGCTGCTCGCGCGCCAGGATCGCATCCAGAAGAAGCTCGCCGCGCTCCACCTGGGCGCTGGCGCCCTGGTGCTGTACGACCTGTCGTCGAGTTACTTCGAAGGCAACTGCTGCCCTCTGGCCAGGCTCGGCTACAGCCGAGACGGCAGGAAGGGCATGCTGCAGGTCAACTACGGGCTGCTCACCGATGCGCGGGGCTGCCCGGTGGCGGTGTCGGTGCACGAGGGCAACGTCGCCGATAGCCAGACCTTGCTGCCCGAGGTCAAGCGGCTGCGCGAGGCCTTCGGCGTCCAGCAGTTGGTGATGGTGGGGGACCGCGGCATGATCTCCAGCAAGGCCATCCAGGAGATGCGCGAGTGCGAGGGCGTGGGCTGGATCAGTGCGCTGAAGAGCGCCTCGATCCGCGCGCTGGTCGAGCAGGGACACCTGCAGCTGGGCTTGTTCGACGAGCGCAACCTGCTCGAACTGAGCTCGCCGGACTTCCCCGGCGAGCGCCTGGTGGCGTGCCGCAATCCGGAGCTTGCCAAGCTGCGCACGCACAAGCGCGAGGAACTGCTCGCAGCCACTGAGGCCAGCCTCGCGAAGATCAAGGCCCGGGTGGATGCGGGCAAGCTCGCCGGCAAGGACGAGATCGGCCTGCGTGTGGGCAAGCTCGTCAACCAGTACAAGGTCGCCAAGCACTTCGAATTGGTGATCGGCGAGAACGCCTTCACCTTCGCGCGCAGGACAGACGCCGTCGCCGCCGAGGCGGCGCTGGACGGCATCTACATTATCCGCACGTCGGTGAGCGCGGCGCAGATGGACTCGGCTGAGTGCGTGCGCAACTACAAGTCCCTGGCCAACGTCGAGCGTGCGTTCCGCTCGCTCAAGACCATCGATCTGAAGGTGCGCCCCATCCATCACCACACGGCCGATCGGGTGCGCGCGCACATCTTCTTGTGCATGCTCGCCTACTACGTCGAGTGGCACATGCGCGAGGCCTGGCGCGCGTTGATGTTCGCCGACACCGACCAGCAGGCCAAGGCCGCGCGTGACCCCGTGGCACCGGCCACGCGCTCCAAGGCCGCTCAGGCGAAGGCGTCGCACCACGCACTGGAGGACGGCACGCCCGCGCACAGCTTCTCCACCCTGATGGCCGAGCTCGCCACCCTCGTGCGCAATACCTGCCGCGCGCCCAACGCAGCCCCCGAGGCGCCCACCTTCGAGCTGCTCACCAACGCGCAGCCACTTCACCTGCGCGCCCTCGCGCTCGTGCAAAACATCAAGCCGTAGACAGAAAACTTCCTGGCCAACTCAAGCAAGTGCTTGAGTCACAAAGGAATCTCGCTCGCCGCTTCGGGGAACTTCAGTTTAAACTTGGGACCATTACAGTAGCGATACAGTTATTCGAACAAGAAGCTGGTCTGTATTGGTCCATCGATCGACACAGAAGCAGGCGCCTATGCTGACACGAACCTCCTCCCAGTCGCTCACCGGCCAGCTCGCGGACCGGTTTGCCGAGCGGATCCGCAATCGCCTGCTGGCCCCGGGCGCGCGCCTGCCCTCGGTGCGCGAGTGCGCGCGGCAGCAGGGCGTGAGCCCGCACACGGTGGTCGCGGCCTATGACCAGCTGCTCGCGCAGGGCCTGGTCGAGGCGCGGCGGCAGAAGGGCTTCTTCGTGCGCGATGCCGCGACGGTGAATGGCGGCGCCGCGGCCATGAGCATGAGCTTCGTCACCCAACCGGCGCCTGCGCCGGTCGTTGCCGCCGACGCCAGCACGCTGATTCGCGGCATGTTCCACCGTCCGAGCGACAAGCCGCAGCCGGGCATGGGCGTGTTTCCGCCCGACTGGCTCGAATCGACGTTCATGCCCGCTGCGCTCCGGCGCGTGACCGGCACCAAGGCGTTGCAGGAGTTCTCGCTGCAGTACGGCGAACCGGCGGGCGACAGCGGCCTCAGGCGCAGCCTCTCGGCCAAGCTGGCGCGCATCAACGTGCCGGCGGCCCCCGACCAGATCGTGACGACCGTCGGCGCCACGCACGCGCTCGACATCGTCAGCCGCACCCTGCTGCGGCCCGGCGATCCGGTGATGGTCGAGGAGCCGGGATGGGCGCTCGAATTCGCGCGGCTCGAAGCGCTCGGCATGCGCATCCTTCCCGTGCCGCGGAATGCCGACGGCCCCGATCTGGAAGTGATGGAGCGCTACTGCAATGCCGGCGAAGGCCACCGGCCGAAGCTCTTCGTGAGCGTCAGCGTGCTGCACAACCCGACCGGCTACAGCCTTTCGCCGGGCAGCGCGCACCGCGTGCTGCAGCTCGCGAACAAGTACGACTTCCACATCGTCGAGGACGACACCTACAGCCATCTCGCGCCCGAACATGCAACGCGGCTGAGCTCGCTCGACGGCCTGCGGCGCACGGTCTATGTGAGCGGCTTCGCCAAGATCCTGGCGCCGAACTGGCGCATCGGTTTTCTCGCGGCTTCGCCGGCGCTGGTCGGGCGCTTCCTGGAAACCAAGCTGATCGCGACCCTGACGACGCCCTCGCTGTTCGAGCGCGCCCTGGCCTGGTGCATCGACCAGGGGCAGCTGCGCCGCCATGCCGAACGCATTCGACTGCGGCTCGACGGCGCTCGTGGCCGCACGGTCAAGCTGGCCTTGCATGCCGGCTGCAAGCTGGCGGCAGAGCCCGCCGGCCTGTTCGGCTGGGTCGACACCGGCGTCGATACGGACGCCCTGACGCAACGCATGCTCGACGAGGGCTATCTCATCGCGCCGGGCTCCCTGTTCCATGCGCGGCGGCCGCCGACAACGCTGATGCGGATCAATTTCGCGACCGCGCAGGACGCGACGTTCTGGCGGGTGTTCGCGCGCGTGCGCGACCAACTCTGAGTCACAGAAGCCGGTCCGGCGCGAGCGGTCCGAAGAGCTTGATCATCAGCCGCAGACCGGGGCTCGCATCGGGCTCGGTGGTCGCATCCTGCAGCCCGCTGCCCTGCGGCGCGCGCCACACCAGCTGGCCGTCTTCTTCCTCGACGTGCCACGCGCCCTCGCGCAGCGCGACCTCGATCTTGTCGGTGGCGATGCGCGAGAGTTCGCTGCTGCGGACCAGGATCGCGATCTCGGTGTTCTGAAGCTGCGAGCGCTGGTCGAGGTTCATCGAGCCGACCACCACCCACTGTCCGTCCATGACCAGCACCTTCGAATGCAGCATGGAACGGGACTCGCCCCCGGCGCTGTCGCCCGACGAACCGAAGGCGCTGCCGAGGCCGGCCTGCTCGCTGCGAAGCTCGTGGAGCTCGACGCCCATCTGCAGCAACTCGTCGCGATGGCGCGCATAGCCCACGTGGGCGACCGGCGCGTCGTTCGAAGCGAGGGAGTTGGTGAGGACGCGGATCCGGACGCCGCGCGCGAGCGCGGCGGCAAAGGCCTGCTTCATGTCCGGCCCGGGGACGAAGTAGGGCGAGATGATCAGCAGGTCCTGGCGCGCGAGGCCGATCAGCTGCAGCAATCCTTCGACCACGGTATCTCCGTCCGCGGCGGCGTTGACCGCGACCTGCAAAGCGCCGCTCCTGCCTTTGCCGGACGGACCTGCCTTCCCGCCGGTGACCTCGACGCCCGGCGCCTTGCGACTGACGCCCGTCGCGTTCGACCGGTCCGGCGGGATCTTGGCCGGCTTGTCGACCATCACCGCGGCCGGGGCCCACACGAACGAGGCGGTGCGCAGGTCCATCGGCTGCCGGTCCCATCGCGGAGGTCGCGGGTCGGCCTGCGCCGCGCCGCCTTCGCCGGCCTGCGGCTCCTGGGGCGCCGACCGTTCGCGCTCGGCTGCAGCCTTGGCGTCGGCGCGGATCTTGTCGAGCTCCTTGCGCGTGACCAGCGACTCCACCGGATAGGCGCGTTCGTTGTTCCAGTAGGCGTCGAAGCTGCGTGACAGGTCCTGCACGATGCGCCCTGCCACCAGCACGTCGAGATCGACGAAATTGGCGTTGGGGGCATTGCCGAAGTACGCATCGCCCAGGTTGCGGCCGCCGGTCACGGCGAGCACGTTGTCGGCGACGAAGAGCTTGTTGTGCATCCGCTGCTGAATGCGAGCGGCGTCGTCGATCGAGTTGACGAGCCGGGACAGCGTCGACGTCCTCGCGCCGGCGAGCGGGTTGAACATCCGCATCTCGATGTTCGGTTCGAACGCGAGGTACATCACGACCGCATCGCGCCCGGTGCTGTGGAAGTCGTCGAGCAGGATGCGGACCCGTACGCCGCGCCGGGCCGCGTCGCGCACGGCCCGAAGAAGGTGCGCCGTGCTCGCATCGGCACGGATCGCGTAGTACTGCAGGTCGAGGGTCTTCTGCGCGTCCTGGGCCAGCGCGAGCCGGCTGCCATAGGCCGCCTGGGGGCCGTCGACGAGAAGAAAGCCGGAGTCGTAGCGGGTTGCGGCCGCCTCGCGGCGCTGCTTCACCAGCAACGCCAGAGGCGTGTCCGCCGGCGATTCCAGCGCCGTGGAAACCGGGCGCTCGACATTCTTGGGCAACTCGGCGCACGCCGACAGGCACAGGACCATGCCAAGCGCGACGCCCAGGCGCTGCATCGCAACAGAGAGTCGCCTGAAAGAATGAAGTGACCTCATGCGGCGTTCGAAAAGCCTCGACGCCACACGTATAGCGCGGCCCCGGCGTGCCGCGCGTCAGACAACGACGCCGCTATCCCTGGCCGACGGAGCCGAGTTCTTCCCAGCGCTCGAGCGCGGCGAGCAGTTCCTCTTCGATCTGGGCGTGGCGCTCGCCGAGTTCCGCGGCGCGGGAGGCATCGGTTCCGTAGATCGCGCCGCCATCCTTCTCGAGGATCTCGGCGATCCGCTTCTGCTCGTCTTCCAGCTCGGCAATCCGGGACGGAAGCATCTCGAGCTCGCGCTGTTCCTTGTAGCCGAGCTTTTTCTTGGGATTGCTGCGCTGTGGCGCGGGCGGTGGTGGGGCGACGGGCGCGGGTGCCGAAGCGGCCGCACGCTGCTCCGCAATCTCGCGTGCCCGCCTGGATTGGGTGAGCCAGTCCTGGACGCCGCCTTCGTATTCGCGCCAGCGGCCATCGCCCTCGTACGCGATCGTGCTCGTCACCACGTTGTCGAGGAAGGTGCGGTCGTGGCTGACCAGGAAGACCGTCCCGTCGTAGTTCTGCAGCAGGTCCTCGAGCAGTTCGAGCGTGTCGATGTCGAGGTCGTTGGTGGGCTCGTCGAGCACCAGCACGTTGGCGGGTCGCGCGAACAGTCGCGCGAGGAGCAGGCGGTTGCGCTCGCCGCCGCTCAGGGAGCGCACCGGCGAGTGCGCCCGCGCCGGCGAGAACAGGAAGTCGGCCAGGTAGCTCTTGACGTGCTTGCGCTGGGTGCCGATCTCGATCCACTCGCTGCCCGGGCTGATGAAGTCCTCCAGCGTCGCATCCAGGTTGAGCGCGTTGCGCATCTGATCGAAGTACGCCACCTGCAGATTGGTCCCGCGGCGGATCGTGCCGCTGTCCGGCTCGAGTTCACCGAGGATCAGCTTCAGCAAGGTCGTCTTGCCGGCACCGTTGGGGCCGACGAGTCCCACCTTGTCGCCGCGCAGGATCGTGCTCGTGAAGTTCCGGACGATGGTCCTGTCGCCGAAGGACTTGGAGGCGCCGGTCAGTTCCGCGACGATCTTGCCGCTGGCCTGGCCGGAAGAGACATCCATGTTCACGCTGCCCAGCGCCTCGCGCCGCGCCGCCCGGTTGGCGCGCAGTTCCATGAGGCGGTTGATGCGGCTCTGGCTGCGCGTGCGGCGGGCCTCCACGCCCTTGCGTATCCAGACCTCCTCCTGCGCGAGCAGCTTGTCGGCCTTGGCATTCACGATCGCTTCCTGCGCGAGCTGCTCCTGCTTCTGCACGAGGTATTGCTCGAAGTTGCCGGGATACGAGCTGAGCTTGCCCCGGTCCAGCTCCACGATCCGGGTCGCGACGCGGTTGAGGAAGCTCCGGTCGTGCGTGATCGTCACCACGCTGCCCTTGAAGTCGATGAGCAACTGCTCGAGCCATTCGATCGAATCGAGGTCGAGGTGATTGGTCGGTTCGTCGAGAAGCAGGACGTCGGGCGCCGCGACGAGCGCCTGGGCCAGCGCCACTCGCTTGCGGGTGCCGCCGGACAGAGCGCCGACACGCGCCGACCCGTCCAGATGCAGGCGATGAAGCGTTTCCTCGACGCGCTGTTCCCAGTTCCATGCATCGAATGCCTCGATCTGCGACTGCAGCGCGTCGAGATCCACGCCGGGGGCGGCCGACAGATACTGATCCCGAAGCGCGATGACGTGCGCGAGACCCGCGCTGGCTGACGTGAACACGTCCGAGTCCGCGTCGAGCGAAGGTTCCTGGGCGACGTAGGTGATCCGCAGCCCTTGCTGCACCTGAAGGGTCCCATCGTCGGGCTTCTCCATCCCTGCGAGGATCTTCAGGAGCGACGACTTGCCGGCGCCGTTCCTTCCGATCAATCCAATCCGCTCGGACTCGATGAGGGAGAAATCCGCATGATCCAGCAGCGGGACGTGACCGAACGCCAGTTGCGCGTCGAGGAGGGTGATGAGTGCCATGTAGCCGGGATTATCCGATCGGGTCCAGCGCGCTGGTGACGATGCCGATTGGCAGTGGGTAAGAATGGCATATACTCACTGGCTCGACTGAAGACGCGCAAGCGATTCAGGGCTCCTTTCGAAGAGATCTCAAAGAGATCTCAAAGAGATCGCAGAGAGGGGGCAAGAAAGAGCCGAGGTGTTGACGATGTTCCGAAAAACAGGTCATAATCGCAGGCTCCGCTAAATCAACGGATCGCCAAGAGAAGTTGAAAAAAAGCGAAGAAGAGGTAAAGACCCTAGCGGTTGACAGGATTTAAAAAAACCTGTCATAATCGCAGGCTCCGCCAAACACGGCAGCGAATCAGGTTCTTCGGAATGTGATGAGTTGGGCGGGGGGAAGAAAAGAAAAGATTTTTAAAATATTTTCTGATCTTCGAAAAAATCGTGTTATAGTAGAGGGCTTCGCTGATCGCAGCAAAGCAAATAACGCAAGACAGCAGATGTCGAGCGTTGGGATCCTTAAAAACATACAGCCGATAAGCGTGGGCGTTTGAGGCGAATGGCCAAGTTCTTCGGAACGAAGTCTTCGGACTTTTAAACGCTCATGAGAATAGAAGTGAAGTTCACTTCAATTCCGTTTTTATGAGTTGCCTCGAGAGAGGCGAATATTCAAGATCGAACTATAGAGTTTGATCCTGGCTCAGATTGAACGCTGGCGGCATGCCTTACACATGCAAGTCGAACGGCAGCGCGGGAGCAATCCTGGCGGCGAGTGGCGAACGGGTGAGTAATACATCGGAACGTGCCCAATCGTGGGGGATAACGCAGCGAAAGCTGTGCTAATACCGCATACGATCTACGGATGAAAGCAGGGGATCGCAAGACCTTGCGCGAATGGAGCGGCCGATGGCAGATTAGGTAGTTGGTGGGGTAAAGGCTCACCAAGCCGACGATCTGTAGCTGGTCTGAGAGGACGACCAGCCACACTGGGACTGAGACACGGCCCAGACTCCTACGGGAGGCAGCAGTGGGGAATTTTGGACAATGGGCGCAAGCCTGATCCAGCCATGCCGCGTGCAGGATGAAGGCCTTCGGGTTGTAAACTGCTTTTGTACGGAACGAAAAGGCTCTTTCTAATAAAGAGGGCTCATGACGGTACCGTAAGAATAAGCACCGGCTAACTACGTGCCAGCAGCCGCGGTAATACGTAGGGTGCGAGCGTTAATCGGAATTACTGGGCGTAAAGCGTGCGCAGGCGGTGATGTAAGACAGTTGTGAAATCCCCGGGCTCAACCTGGGAACTGCATCTGTGACTGCATTGCTGGAGTGCGGCAGAGGGGGATGGAATTCCGCGTGTAGCAGTGAAATGCGTAGATATGCGGAGGAACACCGATGGCGAAGGCAATCCCCTGGGCCTGCACTGACGCTCATGCACGAAAGCGTGGGGAGCAAACAGGATTAGATACCCTGGTAGTCCACGCCCTAAACGATGTCAACTGGTTGTTGGGTCTTCACTGACTCAGTAACGAAGCTAACGCGTGAAGTTGACCGCCTGGGGAGTACGGCCGCAAGGTTGAAACTCAAAGGAATTGACGGGGACCCGCACAAGCGGTGGATGATGTGGTTTAATTCGATGCAACGCGAAAAACCTTACCCACCTTTGACATGTACGGAATTTGCCAGAGATGGCTTAGTGCTCGAAAGAGAACCGTAACACAGGTGCTGCATGGCTGTCGTCAGCTCGTGTCGTGAGATGTTGGGTTAAGTCCCGCAACGAGCGCAACCCTTGTCATTAGTTGCTACATTTAGTTGGGCACTCTAATGAGACTGCCGGTGACAAACCGGAGGAAGGTGGGGATGACGTCAAGTCCTCATGGCCCTTATAGGTGGGGCTACACACGTCATACAATGGCTGGTACAAAGGGTTGCCAACCCGCGAGGGGGAGCTAATCCCATAAAACCAGTCGTAGTCCGGATCGCAGTCTGCAACTCGACTGCGTGAAGTCGGAATCGCTAGTAATCGTGGATCAGAATGTCACGGTGAATACGTTCCCGGGTCTTGTACACACCGCCCGTCACACCATGGGAGCGGGTTCTGCCAGAAGTAGTTAGCCTAACCGCAAGGAGGGCGATTACCACGGCAGGGTTCGTGACTGGGGTGAAGTCGTAACAAGGTAGCCGTATCGGAAGGTGCGGCTGGATCACCTCCTTTCTGGAAAACGTGCCGTTCCAATTGAACGCCCACACTTATCGGTTGTTGGATGAAGTCGATTCCATCGACATGGGTCTGTAGCTCAGCTGGTTAGAGCACCGTCTTGATAAGGCGGGGGTCGTTGGTTCGAGCCCAACTAGACCCACCAAATTCCTCCAATGGTTCGTTCCAATGGTTGCGGGTGCCGCGGTGGCGGCTCTTGCGAGGCCTGGGGGATTAGCTCAGCTGGGAGAGCACCTGCTTTGCAAGCAGGGGGTCGTCGGTTCGATTCCGTCATCCTCCACCATTCCGACAAGAATTCATCAACACCAAAGATGCTTTGCAAGAGGCATTTTTGTTGTTGATCGGGATCTCTCGATCGATCGGCTGTTCTTTAAAAATTCATAGAGTCGAATCAGCGTTGCTGGCGGAAAGAGCGTCATGGCTCACCGTGCCGCCGGCAACTTGAATTTTTGATTGCGTCAAATGAACTTCAATTTCGAGGGAACTCGAAGTCTGAAGACGGCATAACGCGCCAGGTGAAAGACCTGGCAATTCCTTGATGGACTTTGGTTTCTGTGAAGAAACGTCAAAGTTATAGGGTCAAGTGAATAAGAGCATGTGGTGGATGCCTTGGCGATGATAGGCGACGAAGGACGTGATAGCCTGCGATAAGCTTCGGGGAGCTGGCAAATTAGCTTTGATCCGGAGATTTCCGAATGGGGAAACCCACCGAAAGGTATCGCACTCTGAATACATAGGGGTGCGAGGCGAACCGGGTGAACTGAAACATCTCAGTAGCTCGAGGAAAAGACATCAACCGAGATTCCGAAAGTAGTGGCGAGCGAAATCGGAAGAGCCTGTCAGTGATAGCACGAGACTTAACAGAACAGCTTGGAAAGGCTGGCCATAGTGGGTGATAGCCCCGTATGTGAAAAGACTTGTGTGGTACTGAGCTGACGAAAAGTAGGGCGGGACACGAGAAATCCTGTCTGAAGATGGGGGGACCATCCTCCAAGGCTAAATACTCATCATCGACCGATAGTGAACTAGTACCGTGAGGGAAAGGCGAAAAGAACCCCGGGAGGGGAGTGAAATAGATCCTGAAACCGCATGCTTACAAAAAGTCGGAGCCCGCAAGGGTGACGGCGTACCTTTTGTATAATGGGTCAGCGACTTACATTCAGTGGCAAGGTTAACCGAATAGGGAAGCCGTAGAGAAATCGAGTCCGAATAGGGCGTCCAGTCGCTGGGTGTAGACCCGAAACCAAGTGATCTATCCATGGCCAGGATGAAGGTGCCGTAACAGGTACTGGAGGTCCGAACCGACTAGTGTTGCAAAACTAGCGGATGAGCTGTGGATAGGGGTGAAAGGCTAAACAAACTTGGAAATAGCTGGTTCTCTCCGAAAACTATTTAGGTAGTGCCTCAAGTATTACCTTCGGGGGTAGAGCACTGTTTTGGCTAGGGGGTCATGGCGACTTACCAAACCAAGGCAAACTCCGAATACCGAAGAGTACAGCTTGGGAGACAGAGCACCGGGTGCTAACGTCCGGACTCAAGAGGGAAACAACCCAGACCGCCAGCTAAGGTCCCTAAAATTGGCTAAGTGGGAAACGAAGTGGGAAGGCTAAAACAGTCAGGATGTTGGCTTAGAAGCAGCCATCATTTAAAGAAAGCGTAATAGCTCACTGATCGAGTCGTCCTGCGCGGAAGATGTAACGGGGCTAAGCCAGTTACCGAAGCTGCGGATTTGCACGCAAGTGCAAGTGGTAGGAGAGCGTTCTGTAAGCCTGTGAAGGTGTCTTGTAAAGGATGCTGGAGGTATCAGAAGTGCGAATGCTGACATGAGTAGCGTTAAAGGGGGTGAAAAGCCCCCTCGCCGTAAGCGCAAGGTTTTCTACGCAACGTTCATCGGCGTAGAGTGAGTCGGCCCCTAAGGCGAGGCAGAGATGCGTAGCTGATGGGAAACAGGTCAATATTCCTGTACCGATCAATAGTGCGATGTGGGGACGGATCTTAATAGGTCATCCGGGTGTTGGATATCCCGGTTTAGCTGGATGTAGGCGATGGGTAGGCAAATCCGCCCGTCATATACCGAGGCCAGCGATCGAGCAAGCTTGCTTGTGAAGTGACTGAACGAGGTTCCAGGAAAAGCCACTAAGCTTCAGCTATTGACGACCGTACCGCAAACCGACACTGGTGCGCGAGATGAGTATTCTAAGGCGCTTGAGAGAACTCAGGAGAAGGAACTCGGCAAATTGACACCGTAACTTCGGGAGAAGGTGTGCCCTATTAGTGTGAAGTGAACAACGGAGCATGAACGGGTTGCAAGAAATCGGTGGCTGCGACTGTTTATTAAAAACACAGCACTCTGCAAACACGAAAGTGGACGTATAGGGTGTGACGCCTGCCCGGTGCTGGAAGATTAAATGATGGGGTGCAAGCTCTTGATTGAAGTCCCAGTAAACGGCGGCCGTAACTATAACGGTCCTAAGGTAGCGAAATTCCTTGTCGGGTAAGTTCCGACCTGCACGAATGGCGTAACGATGGCCACACTGTCTCCTCCTGAGACTCAGCGAAGTTGAAATGTTTGTGATGATGCAATCTCCCCGCGGAAAGACGGAAAGACCCCATGAACCTTTACTGTAGCTTTGTATTGGACTTTGAACAGATCTGTGTAGGATAGGTGGGAGGCTTTGAAGCAGGGTCGCTAGATCCTGTGGAGCCAACGTTGAAATACCACCCTGGTGTGTTTGAGGTTCTAACCTAGGTCCATCATCTGGATCGGGGACAGTGCATGGTAGGCAGTTTGACTGGGGCGGTCTCCTCCCAAAGCGTAACGGAGGAGTTCGAAGGTACGCTAGTTACGGTCGGACATCGTGACGATAGTGCAATGGCATAAGCGTGCTTAACTGCGAGACTGACAAGTCGAGCAGATGCGAAAGCAGGACATAGTGATCCGGTGGTTCTGTATGGAAGGGCCATCGCTCAGCGGATAAAAGGTACTCTGGGGATAACAGGCTGATACCGCCCAAGAGTTCATATCGACGGCGGTGTTTGGCACCTCGATGTCGGCTCATCTCATCCTGGGGCTGTAGCCGGTCCCAAGGGTATGGCTGTTCGCCATTTAAAGAGGTACGTGAGCTGGGTTTAAAACGTCGTGAGACAGTTTGGTCCCTATCTTCCGTGGGCGCTGCAGATTTGAGGAAGCCTGCTCCTAGTACGAGAGGACCGGAGTGGACACACCTCTGGTGTATCGGTTGTCACGCCAGTGGCATTGCCGAGTAGCTAAGTGTGGAAGAGATAACCGCTGAAAGCATCTAAGCGGGAAACTCGTTTCAAGATGAGATCTGCCGGGGCCTCGAGCCCCCTGAAGAGTCGTTCAAGACCAGGACGTTGATAGGTCGGGTGTGGAAGCGCAGTAATGCGTTAAGCTAACCGATACTAATTGCTCGTGCGGCTTGACCCTATAACTTTGATCTGTCAGATCAAGGTGTTATGCCAAGTTGACGCAGTCAAAACACCAAGCTGATTCCAAACTCTATGAATTCGTTGTGCTGAACCAAAATTCAGCACGACAACCCTTTATGCCTGATGACCATAGCGAGGTGGTCCCACTCCTTCCCATCCCGAACAGGACAGTGAAACGCCTCAGCGCCGATGATAGTGCGGGTTCCCGTGTGAAAGTAGGTCATCGTCAGGCTCTTACAGCCTCAAAAAGCCCAGCCCTTCAAAAGGCTGGGCTTTTTGTTTTTTCTCTTGCAGCCGGAGAATCCCATGCCCCTTTTCTGGTCCGTCCGCACCCGCACCCTGGCGCTGTTCGCCCTCGTCGCACTCGCCGCGGGTTGTGCTTCCACGACCCAGCCTCCGACGCCCGAGCCGGTGAAGGTCAAGGTCTTCGTTGCCGCGATGTTCGAGATCGGCCAGAACACCGGAGATCGCGCCGGCGAGTTCCAGCATTGGTACGAGCGCTACTGGATGGGCGCGACGCCGATCACCGTTCCGGGGGCGCTGCAACCGGTGTATTGCAACCCTGACGGCGTCTGCGGTGCGGTGCTCGGCATGGGCAAGGTGAATTCATCGTCCTCGATGCAGGCGATCCTGCTCAATCCGAAATTCGATTTCTCCCACGCCTACTATGTGATTTCGGGTGTGGCCGGCACGCCGCCTTCGCGCGGCACCATCGGCGAGGTGAACTGGGCCACGTGGCTGGTCGACTATGACCTCGGACATCGCTGGGCGCCTGAAGAGAACAAGCCCGGCGAGCCGACCTTCATGCCGCGCAAGGGCTATGAGGAGTACCGCCGCTTCAAGCTGAACCCCGAACTGGTGGCCTGGGCGATGAAGCTCTCGGCCGACACGCCGCTGAAGGATTCGGACTCGGCCCGTGCCTACCGCCTTCGCTATCCGCAGGCGGCGGCGCGTCGTGCGCCCTTTGTCGGCACCGGCACGCACATGACCGGCGACACCTTCTTCCACGGCCCCGGGATGTCGAACCAGGCGCAGTACATCGCCAAGCTGTACGGCGCCGATGACTACGTGATCACCGAGATGGAGGCCGCGGCAGTGACGCTCGTGATCAAGCGCACCCACGGAACCGATCGCGTGATGAGCCTGCGCGGCGCCGTTAACTTCGATCAGGGCAATCCGCGCGAAACCACGCTCCAGCATCTCGACCCGGCGCCCGGCGAGACTGCCGGCGGCTTCGCGGAGACGGTGGAGAACATTGAACGGGTGGGCAGCCGCGTGGTGGATCACATCGTCGCGAACTGGCCGCAATGGCAGGACGGCGTGCCTGCGCGCTGAAGCCGATCGACGCCCGGGCCGCTAGAACAGCGAGGCGGTCCGGGCGCTCGGGTCCGGGGTCTCCGCCTGGCGCCTTCCGCCCCGGTCCGGACGCTCCGGTTTCGACGCTTCGGCCTCGCCGGCCTTCAGCAGCGCACCCACGCGCACGCCCAGCAGTCTCAGCGGCCGTTCGAGCGGCACCCGCTTGAGGCATTGACCGCCGATCTGCCGGATCGCCTTCGCGTCGGCGGTGAAGTGGTCAATGGTCTGATCGCGCGTCGCGATCTTGAAATCGTCATAGCGCAGCTTGATGCCGATGGTCTTGCCCACGTAGCCCTTGCGCTGGAGATCTTCCGCGACCTTCTCGCACAAATGCGTGAAGATGGCTCCGAGTTCGGCGCGATCCCGCACCGCATGCAGATCGCGGTCGAAGGTGGTCTCGCGGCTCATCGATACCGGCTCGCTTTCGGTGACCACCGGCCGGTCGTCGCGCCCCCATGCCACTTCGTGCATCCACGCGCCGGTGGCTTTGCCGAAGTTCGCGATCAGCCAGTCGCGATCGCGCGCCGCGAGCTCTCCGATCGTGCGGATGTCGTGACGCTGCAGCTTCTCGTCCGCCTTCGGCCCGATGCCGTTGACCTTGCGGCACGGCAGCGGCCAGATGCGACCCTGGAGGTCGCCCTCCAATACCACCGAGATCCCGTTGGGCTTGTTGAATTCGCTCGCCATCTTCGCGATGAGCTTGTTGGGTGCGACGCCGATCGAGCAGGTCAGCCCCGTCGCCTCGAAGATCGACTTCTGGATGAGCCGCGCCAGCACGCGCCCGCCCTCGCGCTGGCCGCCGGCCACATGGGTGAAGTCGATGTAGACCTCGTCGACGCCACGGTCTTCCATGACCGGCGCGATCTCGGTGATGACCTCTTTGAACCGGCGCGAGTATTTGCGGTACTCGTCGAAGTCCACGGGCAGGATGATCGCCTGCGGGCACTGCTTCGCGGCCT
This sequence comes from Variovorax sp. HW608, assembly GCF_900090195.1. NCBI lineage: Bacteria > Pseudomonadati > Pseudomonadota > Betaproteobacteria > Burkholderiales > Comamonadaceae > Variovorax > Variovorax sp. HW608. The sequence continues at coordinate 7,194,101 of NZ_LT607803.1, read as the reverse complement.
TCATCAGCCCCATCGCCGAGCCGACGCCGAACTGCCGCGCCGGGTAGGTCGCGGTGGTGATCACGCCGCGCCCGACGTAGTCCTTGAGCAAGGGAAAGGCGCCGACAGGAATATCGGCGAGCGTGCCGCCGTCGGGTACGTCGCGCAGGGCCTCGTCGACCTTGCGGCGCGCGCCACCGATCACCACCGGCAGCCCCTTGAGCTGCGGGTAGCGAAGCAGCTCGACGGAGGCGTAGAAGGCATCCATGTCGAGATGGGCGATACGGCGGATCGGCGTGGCGGTCACGGAGCTCATTTTCGTCGCGGGACGGCGGGTTGGCTGCCCAGGGTTGCACACAGCGGGCACCCGGTGCCATCATCCGCCGTATGCAGCCCGTTGCCTTCATGCTCTGGCGCCGCCTCGATGCTCCGGGGCATGACGTCTGTCGCCTGGACCGCAACGGCGAGAACTGGCAGATCGACGGCGCGGCGGCCTTTCGCCATGAGGACGGCCGCCTCGCGCAGCTGCACTACCGCGTGCGCTGCGACCGCGCATGGCACACGCAGTGGAGCACGGTGCGCGGCTGGCTCGGCAACGAGCAGATCGATTTTTCGATCGTGCACGACGCGCATGGTGCATGGAAGTTCAACGATGCACCGGTGCCCGAGCTGGGGCACTGCGTCGATCTCGACCTCGGCTTCACGCCGGCGACCAATCTGCTGCCTTTGCGTCGCCTGCATCTTGCGCAAGGCGAGGCGGCCGATGCGCCCGCCGCGTGGCTCGATCTGGACAGTGGAAGCCTGATCGAGCTCAAGCAGCGCTACGAGCGGCGCGGCGAATCAGGCTACTGGTACACCTCGCCGCGCTTCGACTATGCCGAGATGCTCGAGGTGACCCGCGACGGCTTCGTGAGCCGCTATCCGAAGCTCTGGGAAGCCGAGTCCTGAGCGCAGCTCAGTGATCGTGGCGCTGTCGGCCGGTGCCCTAACCTCTTCAGAAAGTGCCGGGCAGCAGGATGCTCGAGTCGACCTCGTCGATGTGGGTGCGCCCGCAGAAGGCCATGGTGATGTCGAGCTCCTTGTGGATGATCTGCAGCGCGCGGGTCACGCCCGCTTCGCCGAAAGCGCCGAGCCCGTAGAGGAAGCTGCGGCCGATCAGCGTGCCGCGCGCGCCGAGTGCTCGCGCCTTGAGCACGTCCTGCCCGCTGCGCACGCCCCCATCCATCCACACCTCGATCTCGGTGCCCACGGCCTCGGCGATGCGCGGCAACGCCGCGATCGAGGAGGGCGCGCCATCGAGCTGGCGGCCGCCGTGGTTGGAGACGATCAGCGCGTCCGCGCCGCTCGAAGCCGCAAGCCGCGCGTCCTCGACGTCCATGATGCCCTTGAGGATCAGTTTGCCGCCCCAGATCTTCTTGATCCACTCGACGTCGGCCCAGCTGAGGGTCGGGTCGAACTGCTCGGCCGTCCATGACGACAGCGACGACAGGTCCTTCACGCCCTTCGCGTGGCCCGCGATGTTGCCGAAGGTGCGGCGCTTGGTGCCCAGCATGCCCATGCACCAGCGCGGCTTGGTCGCGAGGTTCATGAGGTTCTTCAGCGTGGGCTTGGGCGGCGCGGTCAGGCCGTTCTTGATGTCCTTGTGCCGCTGGCCGAGGATCTGCAGGTCGAGCGTGAGCTGCAGCGCCGAGACGTTCGCGGCCCTGGCACGCTCGATCAGTTGTTCGATGAACTCGCGATCGCGCATCACGTAGAGCTGGAACCAGAAGGGATGGCGGTCCGTGGCCTCGGCGATGTCCTCGAGCGAGCAGATGCTCATCGTCGAGAGCGTGAACGGAATGCCGAAGGCCTTCGCGGCGCGCGCGCCGAGGATCTCGCCGTCCGCGTGCTGCATGCCGGTCATGCCCGTCGGCGCGATGGCCACGGGCATCGCGACTTCCTCGCCGATCATCGTCGTGCGGGTCGAGCGGCCATCCATGTTGACTGCCACGCGCTGGCGCAGCTTGATCTTCTGGAAGTCTTCCTCGTTGGCCCGGTAGGTGCCCTCGGTCCAGGCCCCCGAGTCGGCGTAGTCGTAGAACATGCGCGGCACGCGACGCTTCGCGATGGCTCGCAGGTCTTCGATGTTCGTGATCTTGGAGAGGTCTGGCACGGCGGGTGGCTCCTAGGTTGTCTGATCGTTGCTCGGTCCCTATTATCCGCAGGGCCTCCCCCGACCCACTCCCAACAACAAAGGTGGTCATCCATGACGTGGCAACAGGTCTACAACCCGTTCGGAAACATGGTGGTCTCCACGGCACTGGCCGCCATACCGGTCGTGGTCATGCTGGTGTGCCTCGGCTTCCTCCACATGAAGGCGCACATCGCCGCCGGACTCGGTCTCTTCAGCGCGCTGGTGATCGCCATCTTCGCCTTCGGCATGCCCGCCGGCCTCGCGGGCCGCGCGGCCTTCCTCGGCGGCCTCACGGGCCTGCTGCCCATCGGCTGGATCGTGCTGAACATCATCTTCCTGCAACAGCTCGCCGAGCAGAACGGCAGCTTCAAGGTGCTGCAGGACTCGCTCTCCGACATCACAGAAGACCGCCGCCTGCAACTGCTGCTGATCGCGTTCGCCTTCGGCGCGTTCTTCGAGGGTGCGGCCGGCTTCGGCACGCCGGTGGCGGTGACGGCCGCGATCCTGATCGGCCTCGGCTTCTCGCCGCTCGCGGCCTCGGGCCTTTCGCTGATCGCCAACACCGCGCCCGTCGCCTTCGGCGCATTGGGCACACCGGTGATCACGCTCGCCAAGGTGCATGGCTACGACCTGATGCAGGTCACCGCGATGATCGGCCGCCAGCTGCCGTTCTTCTCGCTGCTGGTGCCCTTCTGGCTGATCTGGGCCTTCGCCGGCCGCAAGGGCATGCTGGAGATCTGGCCCGCGATCCTCGTGACCGGTGCCTCGTTCGCGATCCCGCAGTTCCTGGTCTCGAACTTCATCGGGCCGGAGCTCGTGGACATCATCGCGGCCATCGTCTCGATGGTGTCGCTGATCCTCTTCCTGCGCTTATGGCAACCGCGCACCATCTGGCGCTCGGTATCGCTCAAGGGCCATGAGGAAGACAGCGGCACGCCGGCCACAGCCGCCACCGCCACCGCGAAGCGCTCGCCCCATTCGACGGCCGAGCTCGTGCGCGCGTGGACGCCGTGGGCGATCATGACGGTGTTCGTGTTCCTCTGGGGCCTGCCGGCGGTCAAGAACTGGCTCAACGGCCTGTTCGCGCCGAACTTCCCGATCGGCGGGCTGCACAACATGGTCGAGAAGATGCCGCCGGTCGCCCCGGGGCCCACCAAGGAAGGCGCGGTCTATGCCTTCACGCTGCTTTCGGCCACGGGAACCGGCATCCTGCTGTCGGCCATCGTGGGCGGCCTGGTCGCCAGGTACAGCGTCGGGCAGCTCATCGCCTCCTACGGCCGCACGCTCAATCTGGTGAAGTACTCGCTGCTCACCATCGCGCTGATGCTCGCGCTCGGGACGCTCACGCGCTACTCCGGGCTCGACAGCACGCTGGGTCTCGCGTTTGCCAACACCGGCGTCCTCTATCCCTTCTTCGGCACGCTCATGGGCTGGCTCGGCGTGGCGCTGACGGGATCGGACACCGCATCCAACGTGCTCTTCGGCGGCATGCAGAAGGTCGCTGCCGACCAACTGGGCCTGTCACCGAACCTCATGGGCGCGGCCAACAGCTCGGGCGGCGTGATGGGCAAGATGATCGACGCGCAGTCCATCGTGGTCGCATCCACCGCCACGCGCTGGTTCAACCACGAGGGCGACATCCTGCGCTACGTGTTCTTCCACTCGATCGCGCTGGCATCCCTCGTCGGCGTCTTCGTGACACTGCAGGCCTATGTATGGCCGTTCACGATGATGGTGGTGAAATAGGAGACGGAAGGCAACGAGCGCGTGAATGCGATTTCGCGTGGGTGCGGTCGACCTCTCAGCGGGCATCTACTTGAGCGGGCAGAAGGGCCAGCCTTCGACGCTTGCCCAGATGCAGGCGCGGATCCATTCGATGACGACTTGCGGGTCTTGCCATTTGGGCACGGTTCTCATCGGTATCAACATCTCGCACCTCCTTGGTGTTGTGGCGACTGTTGAGAAAGTTATAGCGCTCGGGGGGCATGCGCGCGAGCGGCATCCTGCCTCGGTCGCCGTGGGCAAGGGTGCGCAGCCGGTGTCCGCCATCCGGCGGTGCAGCCGCGTCGGTTCGCGCTGACAGGCGTCGGACGAAGCCGCCGACCCGGCACCGCTCAGCGGTTGGCGTTCTTCGCGGCCTTGGCGCCCGTCACCACGCCGGCGCCGCGCACTTCGAGGCGGCTGCTGTCCACCACCTGGCCGCGCGCATCGATGAGCTCGACCAGGTGCCGCCCCGGCCACGGCAGCCACCGTGCGCTGTTGCCGCGCGCAAGCGGCTTGCCGTCGATGCGCCATTGCACCCCGCGGCCGTCGGCCTCGAAGCGCACGCGCTGGCTGCCGGGCGGGATGTCCGGATCGATCGCGATGATGGTCCCGTCCGCCGGCGACTCGATGCGCGGCGCCGACTCGGCGGCAGCGCCGGGCGCGATCGCGAACACCGCCTGCTCGGTGCCGGCAATGAACCATTCGCTGCGCGCCGCCTCGAGTTCGTCGCCGAAGCGCACCTGCCTCTGCACCACGCCGGCCGGCGGCGTCGGCGCGCGGCTGGGCAGGCCGCGATGCAGGAAGCCCATCACCTCGGCCCACACCGGCGCGGCGCCGCTGGTGCCGCTCACGTCCCACATCGGCGCGCCGCTCGCGTTGCCGACCCACACGCCGACGGTGTAGCGCTGCGACCAGCCGATCGCCCAGTTGTCGCGCATGTCCTTGCTGGTGCCGGTCTTCACCGCGCTCCAGAAGCGCGTGCCGAGCACGCTGTCGAGCCCGAAGGTGCGCGCGCGTGCATTGGCGTCGCCGAGGATGTCGCCGACGATGAAAGCCGCGCGCTGATCGATGGCGGGTGCGCTGCCGTCCTGCGCGGCCGCCGGCGCCGGCAGATAGCGCGTCTCGCCGAAGCGGCCGCCGTTCGCCAGCGTGCGATAGGCATTCGTCAGCGCCAGCAGCGACACTTCCGCGCTGCCGAGCGCGAGGCTGTAGCCGTAGTAGTCGCCGTTCTGCGCCAGCGGCAGCCCGGCCGCGCGCAACTGCCGCGCGAAGGCTTCGGGCGACACCATGACCAGCGTGCGCACCGCCGGCACGTTGAGCGACGACGCGAGCGCGGTACGCACCGATACGTAGCCCTTGAACTGCCGGTCGTAGTTCTGCGGAATGTAGAGACCGCTCGCGGTGCTGATCTGCGCCGACGAATCGTCGAGCAGCGAAGCCGCCGTGAGCCGACGCTCTGCGATCGCCTCGGCATAGAGGAAAGGCTTGAGCGTGGAGCCGGGCTGCCGCTGCGCGAGCACTCCGTCCACCTCGGCCGCGCGGCTCAGCTTGCCCGAGGAGCCGATCCATGCGAGCACTTCGCCGCTCGCGTTGTCGAGCACCACCAGCGCGCCGTCCTCCACGTTGCGGCCGCGCAGCTCGCGCAGATGCCGCTGCAGCGTGCCGAGCGCGAAGCGTTGCAGCGGCGCGCGCAGCGTGGTGCGGACATCGCCCTGCGTGCCGTCGCCGCGCGCTGCCACCGCACGCCGCGCAAGGTGCGGCGCGATGCCTTCGCTCGCATCGAAGCCGCGCCGTTGCAGCGCGGCGCTGGTGAACATGTCGACCGCGTCGCAGTCGGGCCGGCTGCCCGGTTCCATCGCCCGCATCAGCTCGCAGGCACGCTGGCCGACGACGGCCGGCTTCGCGTTCGGCGCGCGCACCAGCGCGGCGGCCACTGCGGCCTCGCGCGCATCGAGCCCGTGCGGCGCCTTGCCGAAGAGCGTTCGCGAGAGGGCGTCGATGCCGACGATCTCGCCGCGGAACGGCACGACGTTGAGGTACGCCTCCAGGATCTGGTCCTTGCGCCAGGTGTGCTCCAGCCGCTGCGCCGCGACCGTCTGCCCGAGCTTCTGGCCCAGGCTGCGGCCGCTGCCGCCGCGCCGCAGGTCGTCGTCCAGCAGGCCTGCGAGCTGCATCGTGATCGTGGACGCGCCGCGCGTGCGCGTGTTCCACAGATTGCCCCACGCGGCGGCGGAGACCGCACGCCAGTCGATGCCGCTGTGCTCGTAGAAGCGCTTGTCCTCGCTCAGCACCATTGCCGTGCGCAGCGCGGGCGAGACGTCGGCGAGGGCGGTCCACTGGCCCCGGCGCAGCGTCGGATCGGTCCGCACGCGCTCCAGCAACTGGCCATCGCGATCGAGCACCTGGGTGTCGGAAGGGCGGAAATCGCGCCGCACCTCGTCGAAGGTGGCGAGCGCCCACGCAGGCCGCGCCAGCGTCACGGCGAGCGCGGGCAGCAGCAGGAGCGAGACGAAGAAACGGGATGACGACATGAAGGCGGCCAAGGCCGCACGCGAGCGGCCTCGCGCGCTAGCTTGCCACAGCCGTGGCGGCCGTGACCGTCGCCATGTGCGCGCAGATCGCGCCGGGCGTGGTGAGCCAGATCTCGCCCCGGTCTCGCAGGCGTGCAAGGTGCGTCAGCGCGCGGCGCAGGTGCCGCAGGCGATAGGGTTGCCCGACGATGTACGGATGCAGCGCCACGCCCATCACCAGTGGCTGGCAGCGCGACTGGTCCTGCATCTCGTCGGCGTTGTCGATGATCATCTGCGCGAAGTCCTTCGCGTCCATCTGCCGCGCGATGATCATCGGGATGTCGTTCAGTTCCTGGGGGTAGGGCACCGACCACAGCGTGCGGCCGCTTCGGGTGCGCATCGGCACCGGCTGGTCGTCGTGGCACCAGTTCAGGGTGTAGCGGTAGCCGGCCTCGGCGAGCAGGTCGGGCGTGAGATGGCTTTCGGAAATCCAGGGCGACAGCCAGCCCGCAGGGGCCTTGCCGCTTTCGGCCAGCATGCGCGCGCGGCAGCGCGCGAGCAGCGCCGCCTCGGCGGTTTCACCCATGTCGCCCTGGCGCTCCGCATTGCTGTGGCCGTGGCCGATGAGCTCGTCGCCGCGCGCGACCGAAGCGGCGACCAGTTCGGGGCAGTGGTCGTACAGCGCGGTGTTGAGCAGCGTTGCGCAGACCATGCCGAGACTGTCGAAGAGCTCGAGGCAACGCCACGCGCCGACGCGGTTGCCGTATTCGCGCCACGAGAAGTTCAGCACGTCCGGATGCGGCGACGCGGGGCCGATGCACGCGCCCATGCCTTCGCCGAACGCGAAGTGCTCGAGGTTGAGGCCGAGATACACCGCCAGTCGTGCTCCATTGGGCCACGCATGGTCCGTGCGGCGGGTGATCGGCGCGTAGTCGAACCGGCCGTGCGTGGGCAGCGGGCCGGTGTATTTGGCACTCATGCAGAGCGGCGTGCGAGCAGTGCCCGGACGACGGTGAGCCAGAGTTCGATGGGCATGCGGAACCTTCAGGGTTGGGGATCGACGCCGGATGCTAGCGACTTCAATGCCAGCTCAACCCGCCGCACCCGGCCGGCCCCGAAGAGGGGGTCAAAGGAGCTTCCACTTGACCACGACGAAGGCCGCGCCCGCGAGCGGCAGCAGGTAGATGAGCAGGAAGATCGGCAGCTCCTCGCCGAACGAATAGCCGGCCTTGACGATGCCGATCCACATGTTGGCCGCCGCGATCACGAACCAGAGGGCGGCGAACGCGATGATGCTCATGCGCATGCCCTCGCCGAAGCCGCCCAACACCGACTTGCCGACGCCCAGGCATGCTGCCAGCAGCACGAAGCCGCCCAGGATGAAGAGGAGTGTGCGCATGTCAGCCGGCCTCCAGGATGAGTTGCGTCTGCGTCACCACGGCGCAGAGCCTGCCTTCCTCGGATCGGATGGTGGTCTGCCACACCATCGTGGTGCGGCCGCGATGCAGCGCCACCGATTCGGCGACCACCGTGGTGTTCACCTTCGCGCTGCCGATGAACTTGGTGCTCGAATCGGTGGTCGTGGTGCGCTTGCCCTTCGGCAGGTTGATGAGGGTGCCCACCGCGCCCAGCGTGTCGGCGAACGCCATGTACGCGCCGCCGTGCAGGATGCCGCCGGCCGTGCAGAGCTCGGGCCGCACCACGAGGTTCGCGACCACGCGCTCCGGCTCCAGCGTGACGAGGCGCACCCCCATCAGGCCGGGAAAGATCGCATCGAGGACCTGCTGGATCTGTTCGACGGTCGGCGTGGACATGGGACTCCTTCTGAGCGGTGGACGAGATTCAGTGGCCGTGGCCGAAGCGGATGGCCGTGCGTTCGCGAGCCTTCGCGGCCTCGACCTCGCGGTCGCGCGGCTCGGCGGTCGTCATCAGTGATCCGATGAGCGTGCGCGCGACGGCCGCGACGTCTTCGACCGCGCGATCGAAGGCCGCTTCATTGGCCTTCGACGGATGGTTGAACCCGCTGAGCTTGCGCACGAACTGCAACGCCGCGGCGCGCACTTCCTCTTCGGTTGCAGGCGGTTCGAAGTTGAACAGGGTCTTGATGCTTCTGCACATGGGCGGTGGCCTTCATGGGACGGTGCTGCGTTCCATCATGCCTCGGACTCGGCGCCAGCGGAACCACCAGCGATCGAGGCCCGTGCATCGGCGTTCACTTGGGCGCCTCCACCTTGATGCGCGGGTTGGGCGCCTCGCCGAACATCTCCGGCGCGTACAGCGCCTCGACGCGGCTCGGCGGCATCGCGAATTCGCCGACGTTGTTGAGGCGCACCGTGTATTCCACGCGCGTCAGGCCCTTGGGCAGGTAGCCGTAGTAGCTGCGGAAGGCCTCGAAGCTGCGTTCCTCGAAGGCCGGCCAGGCGTTGCCTGCGCGCTTCTCGCCCTGCGTGGCGATCTGCGAATCGCGGCCCAGGCCGGTGCCGAGGATGGTCGCGCCGGCCGGGATCGGGTCGGTGATCGCGACCCAGGTCATGTCCGTGCTCGCATCCACTTCGAGGCTCACGCGCAGCACGTCGCCGCGCGTGTAGATGCCCGCCACCGCCTGTTCGACCGGCGTGATCGTCCGCTTGATCGCATAGCCGGCCGCGAACGGCGCCTTCAGCGGCACCGCGGCCAGCGACTGCAGCGTGAGCCACGGCTTGCCGCTGCCGGTCTGCGTGACGAGCAGCGTGTCGTGCGCGGCAGGCGGGGCAGGCCAGGGGATGAACATCGTGTTGTTGCGAAGGTTGCCGGGCGAAGCCGGTGCGCCGAAGGCGGTCGTCTGGTTCGGGGCGCCGCTCGTGTCGGTGGTCTTCACGCGCTCGACCTTGCTCCACTCCACCTGCGCCTTCGCGCCGCCGAGGCTGGCGGACGTGATGCCCGCGACCGGCGTGCTCTCGAACTTCTTCGAGAACTGCTCGAGCGCGAGGCCGCCCCAGAGATTCGCGTTGGTGGTGAGCCACGCACCCTTTTGCTGGCGGCCGATGAAGCCGTTGGCGAGCCGGGGGATGTCGTCCTTCCAGGCCGGGTCGTCCATCACCGTGAGCAGCAGCCGCGCGGTGTTGACGTCGCCGTTGGCCATCAGCCACCACCAGTGGTCGTCCTGTTCGGTGCTGAAGCCGACCCGCGTGCCTTGGTAGTTGAGGCGCGCCTTGAGCACGTTCATCGCTTCGTCCTGCCGCTGCTGGCGCTGCGGCACATCCTGCACGCGCCGCAGGATGTTGATCCAGTCGATCACCGCGCTGGTCGGCCACTGGTTGGGCGCGATGGTGATGCTGCCGGTCATGCGGCCCTGCACCTTGCCGTAGCGCGACAGCGCTTCGAGCGCGGCGAGCTTGCGCACGTCGAGGTCCTTGCGCGGGCTCCAGAAGTCGCGCTGGATGCGGCCTTCGACGAAGGCGATCAGCCCTTGCTCCATCGGCGCACGTGCCGCGTCGGGCAGCGCGAATGCCGCATCGAGCGCCGCCGCCTCGTTGGTCGCGACGAGCAGGTAGGCGGTCAGGATGTCGCTGCCCCGATTGGCCTCGCCATCGCGTGGCGGGAAGTAGTTCGCCAGACCGTCGCCGTCGAGGTAGCTCGGCAGCTGTGCGACCACGGTCTGCCACGCCTTGCCGTCGCGCAGGCCGATGGCCTTGCTCGCCTTCTGTTCGAGGCAGCTGTAGGGATAGGCGGCGAACCAGTCACGCACGCCGGTCAGCCCTTCGGCCAGCTTCGGCTGCAGCGAAAGGCGCACGCCGCCGCGGCCCGGCAGAGCATCGGCGGGCGCTGCCACGTCGAGGGTGAAGGGCCCGTCGACCTGGGCCAGCGTGGCCTGCTGCACCGTGAGCGGCACCGCCGGCACGATGCGCTGGCGCACCTTGAGCGCATCGCGCGCGCCGCTGAGCGTGTCGCGGGCCTCGATCTCCCACAGGATGGCTTCGGCGCGCAACTGCGCGAGCTGCGCAGGCGCGGTCACCGTCCACGCGATCTCGCGCGCCTCGCCGGCCGGGATGTCGACCGTCTGCGGCTCGAGCGCGAGCAGCGTGGCGCGCGGCCTGGCCTCGACCTTCATGTCCTTCTGCGTGGTGTTGCGCAGTGTGATCTGCGCGCGGAACTGGTCGTCCTCGCGCACCAGCGGCGGCAGTCCGCTGATGATCTGCAGGTCTTGCGTCGCCTGGATCGAGGTCTGGCCGGTGCCGAAGAGGCCCACACCCGAATCGGCAACCGCGACGATCCTGAAGGTGGTGAGCGCGTCGTTGAGCGGCACCACCGCCGTGGCCTGCCCGTTGGCGTCGAGCACGATCTTCGGGTTCCAGACGAGCAGAGTGTCGAGCAGCTCGCGTGTCGGGCTCTTGCCGCCGCCTCCGCCGGCGGGCACCGCCTTGCGGCCGTAGTGCCGGCGGCCGACGATCTCCATCTGCGCGGTCGAGGTGCTCACACCCCAGCTTCGGCGCTGCAGCATGGCCTCGAGCAGGTTCCAGCTCTCGTTCGGCATCAGCTCCAGGAGCGCCTGATCGACCGCCGCCAACGCGACTTCCGCGCCGGCGGCGGGCTTGCCGTCGGGCAGCTTGCCGCTGATGGTGATCTGGGCCTTGCCGCGCACCGGGTAGCTGGGCTTGTCGCTCGCGACCTTGACGTCGATCCGGTGCGCCTCGGTGCCGACGCGGATCTCGGCCAGCCCGAGCCGGAACGCCGGCTTGCTGAGGTCCACCAGCGCCGTGGGCGCGACGTATTCCTTGCCCTCGTACCAGAAGGCGGTCCACCACTCGCGCGGCGCGCGGAAGCCCCAGGTGAAGAAGCTGTACCACGGCACCTCGCGCAGCCGGCCTCGCAGCGCGAGCACGCTCACGTAGACGTTCGGACCCCAATCGGGCTTGATCTCCAGGCTGACCGTCGGGTCCTGTCCGTTGAGCTTGACCACGTGCGTTTCGATCAGGCCCTCGCGTTCCACCGACACCAGCGCGGTCGCGAAGCGGAAGGGGCTTCGCACCTGGAACTTCGCGACTTCGCCGGGCTCGTAGCTCTTCTTCTCGGGCAGCACGTCGATGCGGTCATGGTCCTCGCCGCCGAACCAGAGTTCGCCCTGCCGCGTCACCCAGACCGTGCTGGACGCGCGGCTCTCGCGGCCGTCCTTGTCGCTGGCGATCGCGATCAGCTCGATCTCGCCGGGCTCCTTGAGCTCGGCTTCGCACAGCAGAAGTCCGCGCGCATCGCTCTTGCCGCTGCACACGGTGCCGATCTCGCGCGTCTCGGTCTTGTTGTCGTAGGTGTAGAAGCCGCCCACCATGCGCTTGCGGCTGGTGGTGGTGATGCGGGCGATGGCGCGCACATTGAGCGTCACGCCCTCGCGCGGCTTGCCGGCGAGGTCAAGCGCCACGGCCTGGAAGCGGACCTTCTGGCGGGTCGAGACCCAGCCCTCGGTCTTGATGCCGGCGATCACGCCCGCGGGCCACAGCGTCTGTGTGCTGCGCAGCGTCTGGATCTCGCCGTTCGGATCGGCATAGCTGGCTTCGAGCAGCAGCTCGCGCGGCGTGAAGCGCGCGGCGGGGATCTTGTCGATCGTGAGCTTGCCCGCGCCGTTGCGGTCGAGCGTGAGCGGCAGCTTGTCGGCGACCACGTGGGCGTCGTCGGCGGGCGATTCGGTGTCCTCGGCGTTGCTGGTCGCCGCGCCTTCCTTGCGCGGCGCTGCGAAGCTGAAGGCCTCGAAGTCGGGGAACGACAGCGACTTGCCGCGCACCAGGGCCGACACGCGCACCGGCAGGCTGCCTGCGCCGCCGCCCGACACGTAGTTGATCTGGACGTCGACCGGCACCGACGCCGCCGCGACCAGCGGGTTCTTGTCGCTCGGCGCGATGCGGCCTTCGAACACCGGCAGGCGGAATTCCTCGACGCGGAACTGGCCGCTGCTGTCGCTGCGTTCTGCGTCGCCCGAGCCGCCGCGCAGCTCGACCTGATAGAGGCCGAGCTTGGCGGCCGGCGGAATCTCGAAGCTGCTGTCGGCGCTCTCGCCGCCCGTGGCGGTCCTGCGCCATTGGATCGGCTGCGTGAACTGCTGGCCGCTGCCGACGTGCGTGATGACCATCGTGCCGGGCCGGTTCGAAGGCAGTCCCAGGCCGCTGCGCGTCTGAGTGCGGATCAGGTGCTTCATCGACACCGTCTCGCCGGCGCGCAGCAGCGTGCGGTCGAAGATGGTGTGGGCGACGCGGTCGGGCTCGGCCTCCTGGCTCGTGGGCACGTTGAAACGCCATGGTTCGATGCCGCGTTGCCAGTCGGTCCAGGTGAAGGCGAGGTCTTCGACGCCGTCGGCGTCCTTGGCGCGCGCGCTGACGAAGTAGGCGTCGGCGCTGTATTCCTCGTCGGTCGAGCAGCTCGGCGGATTGGGCGGGATGCCTTCGAGGCGCGCGATGCCGTCCGCGTCGGTGCTGCTGGTCGCGATCTCCTTGCCGTCGCAGCCCGACACGCGCACGCTGGCGTTGGGGACCACCTTGCCCTTGTCGAGCGTGGTGACCCAGGCCAGCGAGTTCTCGCGCCCGAGCTTGAAGTGCACCGCGAGGTTGGTCGCGAGCGCGGTGGTGCGTACGTACATCGTGCGGCCGCTGCCGTAGCGCTCGTCGAGCAGGGCGTCGCCGAGCTTCTGCGATGCGATCTCCAGCACGTGGAAGCCGGGCGTGAGCGGGATGCCGATCACCTCGAACGGCCGCGGATCGCCGCTTTCGCTCTTGGGCATGTCGAGCGTGCGCACGCCGCTCTGGCCGCCCAGGAGCGACAGCATGCGGGTCTGCACGTTGTCGCGGTCGTCCTTGTCGATCATCTTGGGCAGTGCACCCTTGACATCGCGCGCGGCCGTCTTGCGGGACACCGTGGCGTTGTTGTCGTAGCGGCGCACCTTGCGGAACCACGAAATGATCTCGGCGTCGCTGCGCGGATTGAGATCGCTCACCTTGCCCGGCGTCAGCGCCTGCACCTGCAGCGCGGGCTCGACGCGGCGCACCGTCACCGGCATCAAGGCCACGCCGCCGGGCTCCGCCAGCCGCTCGAGCACGCCGAAGGGCGACGCCGCGAACTTGGCGAGCGGCGGCATCGCGCCGGTCGCGACCTTCATCGGAAAGCTGCCGGGCGAGGCCAGGGCGCGGCCCGAGGAATCCTCGAACTTCGCCGGCAGTTCGATGGTGAACTGCGTCTGCTCGGGGAAGGGCGGCGCGAAGCTCACCCCGTCGACGACCGCATCGGCATTGCTCGCCGCGTTGTCATCGAGCTTCGGCTTGAACGCCTTGCCAGCGCCCTTGAGCGTGATCTGCGCGGCCAGCGCGCGCGAGACCGAGGCGTTGAAGCGCAGCTCCATCGGCCGCAACGGCAGGCAGGCCGACTGCGCGTTCTCGCGTTCGCAGGTGAAGGAGACGGCAAAGGGCTCGCGCACCTCGAACGCGAGGCGGCGCTCGATGCTGTTGGCCACGCCCGAGGGCGTCGCCACGCCCTTGCCGTAGACGAGTTGCACGCGGCCGCCCGGCGGCAGGGTGCGGTTGCATTGAAGCGTGACGAAGCGGCCCGGCTCCTTGGCGGCGTCGCGATCGCGGCCGAAGGCCTTCAGCAGCGCGTTGCGCTGTTCGCCATCGACCAGCCGGATCGGAATGCGCTCGCCGATGCCGTCGGCGGCGCACCAGACGTTGTCCTGCAGGCTCTGCGGCGTGGCGGTGCCATTGAGTTCGAGCAGGAAGAGCTGCTGCTCGTCGATCTTTCCGTAGCTCGGCCGCCAGCTGCGGATGAACGGCCCGCCGCTGTTGAACTGGTAGCGCTCCGGCCCGGTCAGCTCGGAGCCGGCCGGGGACCTGAAGCCGGCCACCCGCGTGACGGTGCAGCGCACGCCGGGCGGCAGGTCGCTCTCGAAGTCGAAGACCCACTGCTTCTCGCCGGTCCAGCGCCCGGTGCCCCTGCCGGCCTGCGCGTCGGCGCAGCTCACCGTGAGCGGCGCCGGTGCCCTCGGATCGCCGAAGTTCACGGCGGCCTGGTCGAAGCGGGCGACCACCTGCCGGATGCGGGCGACCTCGCCTTGCGGCGTGAGACTGGTGATCTGCAGGGCGTGCGCGCCCAGCGCGGTCCAGGCCACCGCAAGGGCGGCGAAACAGCGCGATGTCGTTCTTGCGTTCAACGGGCTTCTCCTTCGGCCGGAAGGGTAGCGCATGAGTGTGGTGCGTCACTGGCACGTGAAGTGCCTCCACTATGATCGATCGATATGAAACTGCTGTTCAGCCACCCTGCCGGCAACCAGAACGTCCGTGCCATGCTCGATGGTTTGCAGCGGGCGGACATGCTGGCGCGTTTCGCCACCACCTTCGCGGCCCGCCCAGGCAGTCTGCTGCTGAAGCTGACGCCTGAAAAGCTCGGCAAGGATCTCCTGCGGCGGCGCTTCGACGTTCCGGACGAGAAAATCCTGCAGCACCCCTGGCGCGAGCTCGCGCGCATGCTCTGCGGCAAGCTCGGCTGGACCCACTGGATGCGCCACGAGGAGGGCTTCGCCTCGATCGACGGCGTGCTGCAGGACTTCGACCGCTTCGTGGCGCGCGAACTGCCGGGCGTCCGGCGCGAGCAAGGCGTGAAGGCCGTCTACAGCTACGAGGATTCCGCGCTCGACACGTTCAGGGAGGCGAAGTCGCTCGGCATGCGTTGCGTCTACGACCTGCCCATCTCCTACTGGGAAGTGGGCCGCCGCCTGATGGAGGAAGAGAAACAGCGCCTCCCCGAGTGGACCGGCGCGCTCGGCGGCGGCATGGGCGACACCGGCGCCAAGCTGGAGCGCAAGGTGCAAGAGCTCGAGCTCGCGGACCTCGTCGTCGTGCCGAGCAAGTTCGTCGCCGATTCGCTGCCGGCCTGGGCCTCGGGCAAGGCCCGCGTGCTGTCGCCCTTCGGCTCGCCGAGCTCCTCGGGCACCTGGTCGCGCACGGCGGAAGACCCCTCGCGGCCGCTGCGCGTGCTGTTCGCGGGCTCGATGGGGCAGCGCAAGGGCCTGGCCGATCTGCTGCGGGCGATGCACCTCGTCGAAGGCGAGAACATCGAGCTGGTGGTGATGGGCGGGCCGCTCGACTCGCTCGACTTCTATCGCCGCCAGTACGCCGGCTTCACCTACGAGCCGGGCCGGCCCCATGCCGAGGTGCTCAAGCTCATGAACAGTTGCGACGTCTTCTGCCTGCCGTCGCTGTACGAGGGCCGTGCGCTCGTGATGCAGGAGGCCATGAGCCAGGGGCTGCCGCTGGTCATCACGCCCAACACCGGCGGCGAGGACCTCGTGATCGAGGGCAAGACCGGGTTCCTGGTGCCGATCCGCTCGCCCGAGAAGATCGCCGAGAAGCTCGCCTGGTTCAACCAGAACCGGCAGGAGCTCATGGCGATGAAGGAGCAGGCGATCCGGCATGCCGCCAGCTACACATGGAGCAACTACAGCGCCACCGTGATCGACGCGATCCGCGAGCTGGCCTAGGGCGCGCAAGGACCTGACCATGCGGCCCCCGCGGCCGGCATGCCGACGATGAAACGCTACTGGGAAATCGATGCGCTGCGCGGGCTGATGCTCCTGCTGATGACTCTCACGCACCTGCCGACGCGCCTCACCGACCCGCTCGGGCAGCCCTTCGGCTTCGTTTCGGCGGCGGAAGGCTTCGTGCTGCTGTCGGCCTTCGTGTCGGGGCTGGTCTACAGCCGCATCAGCTACAACCAGGGCGTGGATTCGATGCGGCGGGCCTTCTGGCGGCGGGCGCTCAAGGTCTATCTGAGCCAGGCCGCGACGCTGCTGTTCCTGTTCACGATCATCTCGGCGGTGAGCCTGCGCATCGACCAGCCGGCGGTGAAGAACCTGCTGTCGTTCTATCTCGCCAATCCGCGCGAGGGCTTCCTCTATTCGCTGCTATTGATCTACGAGCCGGCGCTGCTCGACATCCTGCCGATGTACATCTTCTTCATGCTGCTCAGCCCCTGGGTGCTGGCCTTCGCGCTGCGCCACGGCTGGACCGGTGTGATGGTTGCCAGCGTGACGCTGTGGGGGCTCGCACAGTTCGGCTTGAGCGAGTGGCTGTACGCCCTGGTGGTGCGCTTTACCGGGCTCGACGTGCCGTTCCACGAGATGGGCGCGTTCAACGCCTTCGCCTGGCAGTTCCTGTGGTTCGCAGGGCTGTGGATGGGGGCCAGTCGCAACTCGCCCGATGCGCGGCCCTTCGCGTTCCCGAAATGGCTGCTTGCGATCGCGGCGGGACTCGCGCTCTACGGCCTCGACTGGCGGCATCGCGGCATCCACGGCCAGGCGCCTTTCGGCGGCGACGTGGCGCTCAACCTGTTGTTCGACAAGTGGCAGCTCGGTCCGCTGCGCATCGTGAATCTCGTGGTGCTCGGCATCGTCGCGATCCAGTGGGGGCCGGCGTTCATGCGGCGCATCCCGCGCCTGCACTGGCTCGAAGCCATGGGCCGTGCCTCGCTGCCGGTGTTCTGCGCGCACCTCGTCGCGGTGCTGCTGGTCCTCGCGGTCTATGGCGACAGCCAGACGGCAAGGCCCTGGTGGGGCGATGCGCTGCTGCTGGCGGTGGTGTTCTCGGGGCTCTATGCGGTCGCGCGCATCAGCCAGTGGCTGGACGCACGCAAGAAGAAGCCGCCGACGCCGACGCCGACGCCGACGCCGACGCCGTCAGTGCTGCCCCTGCGCGACTGAGGCATCCGCGCGCGTCGCCGGTTCCGCCAGGTGCGGCGCGATCAGCGAATGCCAGAGGCGGTAGCCCTCGTCGGTCATGTGCAGGTGATCGGCGCGGAACAGCTCCGCGCGCGGGCGGCCGTCGGCGCCCAGCATCGGCGTGTAGACGTCGATGAACTCGGTGTTGGGCATGCGGCGCAGGTAGGCTGCGATCGCGTTGTTGGTCTCGCGCATCTGCGCCATCAGCTTCTCGCGCGAGGGGCTGGGCTTGACCGAGATGTAGGCGATGCGCGTGTCCGGCAGCTCGGTGCGCACGGTGTTGGCGAAGCGCGCGAAGCTTTCGAGCACCTGCATCGGCGTGCGGTTCTCCGCGAGATCGTTGTCGCCCGCATACACCAGCACGAGCCGCGGCTTGTAGCGCACCACGAGGTCCTCGGCGAAAAGGCTGGCGTCTTCCATCGTCGAGCCGCCGAAGCCGCGGTTGATGACCACCGGCTGTTGCGGGAAGTCCTGCGCGATATGGGGCCACAGCCGGATGGTGGAGCTGCCGACGAACAGCACGCCGCCGGCGGCCGGCAGCCGCTCCCTGTCGGCCGCGTCGAAGGCGTTCAGCTCCTTCTGCCACTTGGCTTTGGCGAGGGCGTAGGCGGGCGTCGGCTGCCGGGTCGCGGCATCGGCCGGCGCGGTCTGGGCGTGCGACGCCAGCGCCGTCAGCAGCGCGAGCGAGGAAAGGACGTGGCGGAAGGCGTTCATCAGCGGCTGTTGCGCCCGATGCCCTGGTAGACGATGCCGGCTTCGTGCATCGTGCCGGGTTCGTAGAGATTGCGGCCGTCGAAGATGACCGGCGACTTCATCAATGCCTTGAGCCTCGTGAGGTTCGGGCTGCGATAGGCCTTCCACTCGGTGACGATGACGAGCGCGTCCGCGCCGTCGAGTGCACTCATCGGGTCCTTGGGCGCGCAGTAGCTGATGCGCTCGAGCAGTTCGGGCGCGTCGGCGAAATCGAGGGCCAGCACGCGCCGCGTCTCCTCGACCGCAATCGGGTCGTGCGCCACCACGCGCGCGCCGGCGCGCACCAGGGTGTCGATCACCACGCGGCTCGGCGCCTCGCGCATGTCGTCGGTGTTCGGCTTGAAGGCCAGGCCCCAGAGCGCGAACGTCCGCCCTTTGAGATCGGTGCCGAAGTGGGCCAGCACCTTGTTGCTCAGCGCGTGCTTCTGGTCGTTGTTGACGTCCTCGACCGCTTCGAGCACGCGCAGCGACTGGCCGTACTCCTGCGCAATGCGGTTCAGCGCCTTGATGTCCTTGGGGAAGCAGCTTCCGCCATAGCCCGTGCCCGCGTAGAGGAAGCTGTAGCCGATGCGCGGGTCGGAGCCGATGCCCTGGCGCACCGCCTCGATGTCGGCGCCCACGCGGTCGGCGAGGTTCGCCAGTTCGTTCATGAAGCTGATGCGCGTGGCGAGCATCGCGTTGGCCGCGTACTTGGTGAACTCGGCCGAACGCACGTCCATCACGCGCGTGCGCTCGTGGTTGCGGTTGAAGGGCGCGTAGAGCTTGCGCATCTGCGCCAGCGCCTCGCGGCCGTCCTCGTCGTCGGCGCAGCCGATGACGATGCGGTCCGGCCGCATGAAGTCCTCGACCGCGGCGCCTTCCTTCAGGAACTCGGGATTGCTCACGACCGAGAAGCGCAGGTCCGCGCGGCCGCGCTTGTCGAGTTCTTCCTGGATCACCGCCCGGACGCGGTCCGCCGTGCCCACGGGCACCGTGGACTTGTCGACCACCACCTTGAAGCCGTTCATGTAGCGGCCGATGTTGCGGGCGGCAGCCAGCACGTACTGCATGTCGGCGCTGCCGTCCTCGTCGGGCGGGGTGCCGACGGCGATGAACTGGACGTCGCCGTGCGCGACCGAGGCCTCGACGTCGGTCGAGAAATCGAGCCGCCCGGCATCGACGTTCGAGGCGACGAGGTCGTCGAGGCCCGGTTCGTAGATGGGGATGCCGCCCGAGTTGAGGGTGGCGATCTTCTGCGCATCCACGTCCAGACAGAAGACGTGGTTGCCGAGGTCCGCGAGACAGGTGCCGGTGACGAGTCCGACGTAGCCGGTGCCGATGATCGTGATATTCATGAATTCAGGTTGCGCTGGGTTCCGACAGGAGTTTGTCGAAGTATGCAATGGTCTTCTTCAGCCCTTCGTCGAGCTGGGTGTGTGGCGCCCAGCCGCCGAGTTCCTTCTGCGCCACCGTGATGTCGGGGCGGCGCTGTTTCGGGTCGTCGGCCGGAAGGGGCATGCGCACGAGTTTGCTCCTGGAACCGGTCAGTTCGATGACCTTGTTGGCCAGGTCCAGCATCGAGAACTCGCCCGGGTTGCCGATGTTGACCGGCCCCGGCACCTCGTCGCCGGTGGCCATCATGCGCAGCATGGCTTCGACGAGGTCGTCCACGTAGCAGAAGCTGCGCGTCTGCTGGCCGTCGCCGTAGATGGTGATGTCCTGGCCCTTGAGCGCCTGGACGATGAAGTTCGACACCACGCGGCCGTCGTTCATGTGCATGCGCGGACCGTAGGTGTTGAAGATGCGCACCACCTTGATGCGCAGCTTGTGCTGGCGGTGGTAGTCGAAGAACAGCGTCTCGGCGCAGCGCTTGCCCTCGTCGTAGCAACTGCGCAGGCCGATCGGGTTCACGCGGCCCCAGTATTCCTCGACCTGGGGATGGATCTCGGGGTCGCCGTAGACCTCGCTGGTCGAAGCCTGCAGGATCTTGGCGCGCACGCGCTTGGCCAGGCCCAGCATGTTGATCGCGCCGTGCACGCTGGTCTTGGTGGTCTGCACCGGATCGTGCTGGTAGTGGATCGGCGAGGCGGGGCAGGCGAGGTTGAAGATCTCGTCGACCTCCACGTAGAGCGGGAAGGTCACGTCGTGCCGCATCAGCTCGAAGCGCGGATGGGCGTGCAGGTGCTCGACGTTGCGCTTGGTGCCGGTGAAGAAGTTGTCCACGCACAGCACGTCGTGCCCCTGCTCCAGCAGGCGGTCGCACAGGTGGCTGCCGAGGAAACCGGCACCGCCGGTGACGAGGATTCGCTTGGAGGCGTTGTATTGCCGCATGGCCTGGGTCACTCCGTAGTTCAGTTCTGGGGTTGCTGGAGGCGCTTCTCGTACATCTTCGCGTCCACCAGCATGCGGAACCACAGGGCCTGGAAGAAAGCGAAGTAGAAGCCGGTCTTCCCATCGAGGAAGCCGAGCCGGAACACGTACCGGTAGACGAAATAGCCGAGCGAGCGCAGACCGGTCGGCAGCTTGTAGTAGATCTCCTTGATGAAGCGCGTGCGCTCGCGCGCGTCGCCCATCAGCCTGGGCTGAAGCACGCCGTCGGATGCGGACCGGGGGCCGAGCTTCTCCTTGGCCTCGGCGTCGCTCCAGCGGTTGTGGCTGGCGATCCAGTCGCTCAGCTTGGCCGAGTTCTTGTCGTGCATGAAGCCGCGCAGCCGGCCGGCCTTGGCGGTGCTGATGAAATGCTGGTCATAGAGCCGCGCTTCGCAGCGCCCGACGCCCGCGCGGAACAGCCGCAGGTGCCACGGGTTCACGCCGCTGAATCTGAGGCGCTTGCCCATGAAATAGTCGCAGCGCCGGATCAGGTAGGCATCGAAGGCGGGCTGGCCCGACAGCAGTGCGCCGATCTCGGCCACCGCCCGGTCGTCGAGCACCTCGTCGGCATCGAGATGCAGCTGCCAGTCGTAGTCCCGTTCGATCTGCGAGATCGCCCAGTTGCGCTGGTCGCTGTAGTTCGAAAACGGGCGCTGCACGACGGTGCAGCCCAGCGCTTCGAGGATGGCGGGGGTTCCGTCCGAGGAATGCGAGTCCACCACGTACACGTGAGGGCTCACCTTCTTCGCCTGGGCAACCGTTTCGCGAATGATCGAAGCGGAGTTGAAGGTCAGGATGACAACGACGCAGCGGGGCTTTTCCATAGGCTTGGCTTGCTTGCAGCTTCGAAGGAAGCGCAAATCGTGCCAAACTTTAGCACTACATTTTTACATTTGGGAACACCTCCGACGGATGGTGTTCCCCCGCCCTATGGCGTATTGCTCAGGCGAGGCGGGCGCGATGCCGGGCGATCTGCTGGCGCACCTGCGCCGGCGCGGTTCCGCCCAGGATGTTGCGCGCCGTGAGCGAGCCGCGCAGGGACAGGACGTCGTAGACATCCTTGTCGATCGTCGGGTTGAAGCCCTTGAGCACGGTCAGCGGCAGTTCCGACAGATCGACCTTGTGCGAGATCGCGGCCTTGACCGCGTGTGCCACGGTTTCGTGCGCGTCGCGGAAGGGCAGGCCCTTCTTGACCAGGTAGTCGGCCAGGTCGGTCGCGGTGGCGTAGCCGCGCAGGGCGGCGGCTTCCATGGCCTCGGGCTTGACGGTGATGCCGCCGACCATCTCCGAGAAGATGCGCAGGGTGTCCTTGAGCGTGTCGACGGTGTCGAACAGCGGTTCCTTGTCTTCCTGGTTGTCCTTGTTGTAGGCGAGCGGCTGGCCCTTCATGAGGGTGATCAGCGCCATCAGGTGGCCGACCACGCGGCCGGTCTTGCCGCGCGCGAGTTCGGGGACGTCGGGGTTCTTCTTCTGCGGCATGATGGAACTGCCGGTGCAGAAGCGGTCCGCGATGTCGATGAAGCCGAAGGACTGGCTCATCCAGAGCACCAGCTCTTCGCTCAGGCGGCTCACGTGCACCATCGCCAGCGAGGCGGCCGAGGTGAATTCGATCGCGAAGTCGCGGTCGCTGACCGCGTCGAGGCTGTTCTGGCAGACGCCTTCCATGCCGAGCGCCTTGGCCACCGCCTCGCGGTCCAGCGGGTAACTGGTGCCGGCCAGCGCGGCGGCGCCCAGCGGCAGGCGGTTGACGCGCCTGCGCACGTCGGCCATGCGCTCGGCGTCGCGCGAGAACATCTCCACGTAGGCCAGCATGTGGTGGCCGAAGCTCACCGGCTGCGCCACCTGCAGGTGAGTGAAGCCGGGGAGGATCACCTCGACGTTCTTCTCGGCGAGGTCGAGCAGCGACTTCTGCAGGTCGACGAGCAGGCCGCCGATCAGGTCGATCTCGCCGCGCAGCCAGAGGCGCACGTCGGTCGCGACCTGGTCGTTTCGGCTGCGGCCGGTATGCAGGCGCTTGCCGGCATCGCCCACGAGCTGCGTGAGGCGGGCCTCGATGTTGAGGTGCACGTCCTCCAGGTCCAGCTTCCAGTCGAAGCGTCCGGATTCGATTTCCTCGCGAATCTGTTTCATCCCGCTGTCGATCGAGGCATGGTCCTGCGCGCTGATGATCCCCTGCGCTGCCAACATGGCCGCATGCGCCAGCGAGCCCTCGATGTCTGCCTGCCACAAGCGCTTGTCGAAGAACACGCTGGCGGTGTAGCGCTTGACCAGGTCGCTCATGGGTTCGGAGAACAGGGCGGACCAGGCTTCGGATTTCTTGTCGAGTTGGTTTTGGGTCATTGGAGACGGCCGGGAGGCAATAATGGGTTGGTCACCCAGTGTTTCATTGATGCGCAACCCGTCGATTTTATCGGCCACCCCTTCGCCGTCGTCCAGGACGAAGCCGGCTCCGGTCTCGGCCGCCGCGGCACCCGCGCCCGCGCCTCGGGGCTCGGTGGTGTTCGACGCCTGCCAGATCGGCGTCGTGCTGCGCGCCGTGCTCTTCGTCGAAGTGGTGGTGGCGGTCGCCACGCTGTTTCTCGCGGCCTCGCCGTCCGAATGGCTGCTGCTGGCCGCGACCGTGACCGGCGGCGCGCTGCCGGCGACCCTGCTCTGGCTCCTGGTCGGATGCGCGCTGAAGAAGCCGCTCGGCCGACTGCCGCTCAGGACCCAGTACGCGGCCGGCGCGCTGCTCGGCGCAGTGGCGGGGCTCTATGGGTGCGGCCTCTTGCGGCTGACCGGCGTGATCGCGGCCTCGGCGTGGCTTGCGAGTGCGCTCGCGGGCGCGCTGTTCGCGAGCCTGATCGTCGCGGCCCTGGTGCTGCGCGCGCGCGGGCGAACGCCGGCAGCCACCACGGCGCGGCTGGAGGATCTGCAGTCGCGCATCCGGCCGCACTTCCTGTTCAACACGCTCAACAGCGCGATTGCGCTGGTGCGCCACGAGCCGGCCAAGGCCGAAGCGCTGCTGGAGGACCTGAGCGAGCTGTTCCGCCAGGCGCTGGCGGACCCCGGCGAATCGGTCACGCTGGCCGACGAGATCGCGCTTGCCGAGCGCTACCTCGCCATCGAGCAGGTGCGCTTCGGCGACCGGATGCGCGTGCGCTGGGACATCGACCCCGACGCCAACAACGCTCGCCTGCCGCCGCTGTTGCTGCAGCCGCTGGTGGAAAACGCGGTCAAGCATGGCGTGGAGCCGAGCCCCGAGGGCGCCAGGCTGCGCATCCGCACCGAACGCCGCGGCAGCATGGTGCTGATCGAGGTCATCAACAGCCTGCCGCCGCTGCGCTGGGCCGACGAGCCGCTGCCGCGCGGCCACGGCATCGCGCTCGGCAATGTGCGCGACCGCCTGCATCTGCTGCACGACATGCGGGCGCAGTTCAGCGCCGGCATGGACCAGAAGCACTACCGTGTACGCATTGCCATTCCCGGTGAACCATGACTGCTCTTCGCACCTTGATCGTCGATGACGAACCCCTGGCGCGCTCCCGGATGCGCACCCTGTTGGCGGATTGCCAGTCGCCGGCCGTCGACATCGTGGCGGAGGCGGCGAACGGCGAAGCCGCGCTGGGGCAGATGGCGACGCAGCGGCTCGATCTGGTGCTGCTGGACGTCCACATGCCCGGCATCGACGGGCTCGAACTCGCGCGCACGCTGCGCAGCCGGCCGGACGCGCCGGCGGTGATCTTCGTCACCGCCTATGCCGCGCACGCGGTGACGGCCTTCGAGCTCGAGGCGGTCGACTACCTCACGAAGCCGGTGCGCGTCGAGCGGCTCCAGCAAGCCCTGCAGAAGGTCGTGCGGCATCTGCACGAGCGCCGCCCGCTGGCCGCGCAGGAGCCGCAGGAGGTGCTGCTGATCCTCGATCGCGGCCGCACCGAACGCGTGCCGCTGTCGGAGGTGCTCTATCTCAAGTCCGAGTTCAAGTACCTCACCGTGCGCACGGCGCAGCGCAGCCACATCTTCGATGGCTCGCTGGCCGATCTGGAAGAGCGTTATCCGAAGCGCTTCGTGCGCGTGCATCGCAACGCGCTCGTCGCGCGGTCCGCGATCCGCGCCCTCGAGAAATACGACGACGGCGAGGAAGCGGAGGGCTGGGCCCTGCGGCTCGACGGCATTCCCGAGCCGGTCGTGGTGTCGCGCCGGCAGCTTCCAACCGTTCGCGAGGTACTGAAGGAGCCGCGATGAGGGACGGCGCCGACACGAAGAGCGAGGCGCCCGAGGAATCCGCCCCACCGGAGCGCCTGCTGCTGCACATGCCGGTGGACGTGCGCAGCGCTTCGCTGCTGGTGCTCGCGGTGCTCGGGAGCGTGTTCGCGCTGCACTGGGCGGCGGCGGTGTTCATTCCGCTGATGGTGAGCCTGATGCTGACCTACGCGCTGTCGCCGCTGGTCGATCTGCTCGAACGCTGGAAGGTCTCGCGCTGGGTCGGCTCGGCGGTGATCCTGCTCGCCCTCGGCGGCGCGATGGGCTGGGCCGGCTATTCGCTGTCCGGCAGCGCGCAGGACCTCGTCGATGCGCTGCCCCTCGCGGCGCAGAAGCTGCGGCTCGCGGTCCGCGGCGACGGCCGGGCCAAGGACCCGAGCACGCTCGACACCGTGCAGAAGGCGGCGGCGCAGATCGAGCAGGCCGCCGAAGAGAACTCGGCCAAGGTCGCGGCGCGCAAGGGCGTCGCGCGCGTGGTCATCGAGCGGCCGGCCTTCAATGTCAGGGACTACCTCTGGAGCGGCACCGTCGGCCTGATCGCGGCGGCGGGGCAACTCACGCTGATCGCCTTCCTGACCTTCTTCGCGCTCGGGTCGGGCGACACCTTCCGCCGCAAGCTGGTCAAGATCACGGGCACCAGCCTGCAGAAGAAGAAGATCACGGTGCATGTGCTGGACGACATCACGAAGCACATCGAGCGCTTCCTGCTGGTGCAGATTCTGACCAGTGCACTCGTCGGCGTCGCGACCGGGTTGACGTTCTGGGCCATCGGCCTGGAAAACGCCGCGGTCTGGGGCATCGTGGCCGGCGTGACCAACCTCATTCCCTACATCGGCTCGGTCATCGTGATGGCGCTGGCGGGCCTGGTGGCCTTCCTGCAGTTCAACAGCGTCCAGATGGCGCTGCTGGTGGGCGGCGGTTCGCTCCTGATCCACACGCTGGTCGGCAACCTCCTGCTGCCCTTCCTCACCAGCCGGACCAGCCGCATGAACCCGGTCGCGGTCTTCGTCGGCGTGATCTTCTGGGGCTGGCTCTGGGGCATCTGGGGGCTGCTCCTGGGCATCCCGATCATGATGGTCGCCAAGGCCATCTGCGATCACGTGGAAGACCTGCAGCCCATTGGAGAGCTGCTCGGCGAGTGACGCTCAGCCGGTATTCCGCAATCCTGCAGCCACGCCATTGATGGACATGTGGATACCGCTCTGGAGTCGCTCGTCGATCTGCCCCGCGCGGTAGCGGCGCATCAGCTCCACCTGCAGGTGGTGCAGCGGATCGATGTACGGGAAGCGATGGCGGATCGAGCGCTGCATCTCGGCGTTGCCCTCGAGGCGTTGCTTCTCGCCCGTGATGATCGTCAGCGCCTCCGAGGTGCGATGCCATTCGGCGTCAATCATCGAGAACACCTTCTGCCGCAGCTTGCGATCGGCGACCAGCTCGGAATAGCGCGAGGCCAGCGCGAGGTCGCTCTTGGCGAGCACCATGTCCATGTTCGACAGCAGGGTGCGAAAGAAGGGCCACTGCGCATACATGCGCTGCAGCAGCGCCTGCCGCTCCTTGCGCGCGGCGGGGCTGCCGGCGCTGTCCAGGAACTTCTCGATCGCCGAACCGAAGCCGTACCAGCCCGGCAGCGTGAGCCGGCACTGGCCCCAGCTGAAGCTCCACGGCACCGCGCGCAAGTCTTCGATGCTGCGGGTCGGGTTGCGCGATGCGGGCCGGGAGCCGATGTTGAGCTCCGCGATCTCGCGGATCGGCGTGGCGCTGAAGAAGTAGTCGCCGAAGTTGGGGGTGTCGTACACCAGCGCCCGGTAGGCCGCCATGCTGGCCGCCGACAGCTCCGCCGCGGCGGCCATGAAGGTGCCCGGCGCGGCCTTCGCGCTCGGCAGCAGCGTCGCCTCCAGCGTGGCCGCCACCAGCGTTTCGAGATTGCGCCGGCCGATCTCGGGATTGGCGTACTTCGAGCCGATGACCTCGCCCTGTTCGGTCAGGCGCAGCTGCCCGCGCACCGTGCCCGGCGGCTGCGCCAGGATCGCCTGGTAGCTCGGTCCGCCGCCCCGGCCCACCGTGCCGCCGCGGCCATGGAACATGCGCAGGCGGATCGGGGCCCCCACGCTCGGGGCTGACGCGTCCTCGCTGCCCCCCGAGGGGACGCTCGCCCGCTTGGGGCGGCCCGGCGCCGGACTCGGCACGCCGCTCTGCGCGTTGAGCTCGTCGAACAGCGCCACCAGCGCGAGCCCTGCGCGATAGAGCTCCCAGTTGCTGGTGAAGATGCCGCCATCCTTGTTGCTGTCGCTGTAGCCGAGCATCACGTCCTGCTCGGCGCCGGAGCGCTGGACGAGCGCATGGATGCCCGGCAGGGCGTAGAAGGCGCGCACGATCGGCGCGGCATTGCGCAGATCCTCGATGGTCTCGAACAGCGGCACCACGATCAGGTCGCAGGTCGCGTTCTCGGCCAGGGTGCCGCGCAGCAGGCCGACCTCCTTCTGCAGCAACAGGGCTTCGAGCAGGTCGCTCACCGTTTCGGTGTGGCTGATGATGTAGTGGCGGATCGCCGCCGCACCGAAGCGCGCACGCGCGGTGCGTGCGGCAGCAAAGATGGCGAGCTCGCTCCTGGCCAGCGGCGAGTAGTCGGCGTCGGGCACGCGCAGCGGCCGCGCGTCGTCGAGCAGGCGCAGCAGCAGCGTCTGCTTGGCCTCTTCGGCGAGCGAGGCGTAGTTGGGCTCGATGCGCGCGGTCGCGAGCAGTTCGGCCACCACTGCCTCGTGCTTGTCCGAACTTTGGCGCAGGTCCACGGTCGCGAGATGGAAGCCGAACACTTCGACCGCGCGGATCAGCGGATGCAGCCGCTGCGCCGCGAGCACCGCCCCGTGCTGGTCGACGAGCGATTCCTCGATGGTGTGCAGGTCGGCGAGGAATTCCTCGGCGCGCAGATAGGGGTTCTGCGGCGGCACCGCATGGCGCGCGGCCTGGCCGCCGGTGAGATCGCGCAGGGTCGCCGCGAGCCGCGAATAGATGCCCGTGAGCGCGAGGCGATAGGGCTCGTCCACGCGATGCTCGTTCTTGTCGGGCGAGCGTTCGGCCAGCGCCTGCATCTCCACCGACACATCGACCAGCGTGGCCGAGAGCGAGAGCTCGCCGCCGAGGTAGTGCACTTCGGTCAGGTAGTGGCGCAGCGCCAGTTCGGCCTGGCGGCGCAGTGCGTATTCGAGCGTCTCGGCGGTGACGTTGGGATTGCCGTCGCGATCGCCGCCGATCCACTGGCCCATGCGCAGGAATGGCGCCACCGCGGGGACGCTGCCGCCCTCGGCAAGGGACTTTTCCAGTGCCGCATAGACGCGCGGGATCTCGCGCAGGAAGGTGGCTTCGTAGTAGCTCAGCGCGTTCTCGATCTCGTCGGCGACGGTGAGCTTGGAGAAGCGCAGCAGCCGCGTCTGCCAGAGCTGCGTGACGCGGGTGCGCAGCTGCTTTTCGTTCTCCGCGTATTCGACCGGCGTCAGCGCGTCCTTCCTGCCCGCGAAGGCGAGCTGGCGCAGCGCGATCTCGTCGCGCGCCGCGAGCAGCTGGGCGATCGCGCGTTCCGCATCGAGGATGCTCTTGCGCTGCACTTCGGTCGGGTGCGCGGTGAGCACCGGCGAGAGGTAGCTGTGCGCGAGCGATTGCACGACCGCCTCCGGCTTGATGCCCGCCTTGCGGATGCGCGTGAGCGCGGTCTCCAGGCTGCCTTCGGCGCTTTCGGCGGCGCGCTCGGCCTCGGTGTGGCGGCGGATCTGGTGCCGGTCCTCGGCCAGGTTGGCCAGATGGCTGAAGTAGGTGAAGGCGCGGATCACGCTCACCGTCTCGGCCGCGCTCAGGCCCTTGAGCAGGTTCTTGAGCGCGCGGTCGGCCGCATGGTCGGCGTCGCGGCGGAATGACACCGAGAGCGTGCGGATCTTTTCCACCAGCGCGTAAGCCGCCTCGCCCTCCTGTTCTCGGATCACGTCGCCGAGGATGCGCCCGAGCAGGCGGATGTCGGCGATCAGTGGCAGGTCTTCATCATTGGCTTTGCGCTTGGGGGCGGCCGGGGCGGGGCTCGTCTTCATCTCGAAACTTCTCCTCGTCGAATAGGCCTGCGGCGAACGTTGCTGCGGCGCAACATGCTAGCATCCCCAGCGGTACTTCTCTCTCATTGGAACGGTCTTGAGCAACATCGTGATCGCCACACGCGAAAGCCGTCTGGCGATGTGGCAAGCGGAGCACGTGCAGGCGCTTCTGCAAGAACGGGGCCACGCGGTCCGTCTGCTGGGCATGACGACGCGCGGCGACCAGATCCTGGACCGCTCCCTCAGCAAGGTCGGCGGCAAGGGGCTTTTCGTCAAGGAACTCGAGCTCGCGCTCGAGGAAGGCCGCGCCGACATCGCGGTGCATTCGCTCAAGGATGTGCCGATGGATCTGCCCGAGGGCTTTGCGCTGGCCTGCGTGCTGGAGCGCGAAGACCCGCGCGATGCGCTCGTCTCGGCGCGCTTCGACGCGCTCGACGCCCTGCCGCAGGGCGCGGTGGTCGGCACCTCCAGCCTGCGGCGCGTGGTGCTGCTGCGCTCGCTGCGGCCCGACCTTCGCATCGAACCGTTGCGCGGCAATCTCGACACCCGTCTGCGCAAGCTCGACGAAGGCCAGTACGACGCGATCGTGCTGGCCGCCGCGGGCCTCAAGCGGCTCGGCCTCGAAGGCCGCATCCGCCAGGTCTTCGAACCCGACGTGATGCTGCCCGCGGCCGGGCAGGGCGCGCTGGGCATCGAGGTGCGCGCGGACCGAGCGGACCTGATCGAGCTTCTCGCGCCATTGACGAGCCGCTCCGACTGGCTTGCCACGGCCGCCGAGCGCGCGGTGAGCCGCGCCATGGGCGGCAGTTGCTCGATGCCGCTGGCCGCGCACGCACGCTGGCAGCAAGGCGGCGCTCTGCGCATCGATGCCGCATGGGGCGACCCGGAAGGCGCCTCGCCGCTGGTGCGGGTGCATGTGCAGGCGGGCGTTTCGGACTTCGTGCAGGCCGGGGCGTTGGGCGATCGCGCCGCCGGCCTGTTGCGCGCAGGCGGTGCGCACTGAGATGGCGCCCCGGCGCGTGATCGTCACCCGTCCGGCGCGCGAGGCCTCACGGTGGGTGGACGATCTGCGTCATGCGGGACTCGATGCGATCGCATTGCCGTTGATCGAGATCGCGCCGCTCGAGGACCGCAAACCCATCGAAGCGGCATGGCAGCGGATCGCGGACCACGACGCGCTGATGTTCGTGAGCGCGGCGGCGGCTGCCCATTTCTTCTTTCCCGGCGCCAAGCTCGATGCGGCCGCGCATTGCCGCTTCTGGGCCACCGGCCCCGGCACCGTGCGCGGGCTGCGCGAGGCGGGCGTTGCCGCTTCGTCGATCGACGCGCCCGCGGCCGACGCAGCGCAGTTCGATTCCGAGGCGCTCTGGGCGCTGGTCCGCTCGCAGGTGCGCCCCGGCGTTCGAGTCCTGATCGTTCGGGGCGGCGATGCATCCGGCCAGGCCACCGGGCGCGAGTGGCTGGCGCGCGAGATCGCCGATGCCGGGGGGACTTGCGAAGCGGTGGCGGTCTACCGGCGCCTCGTGCCCGCCATCGGCGATGAGGACCGGCGCATGATTTCCGGGGCTACCGACGGCTCTGCCATCTGGCTCTTCAGCAGCTCGGAAGCCATCGCGAACCTGCGCGCGCTGGCGCCGGCGATCGATTGGCGTGCCGCAGCCGCGGTCGCGACGCACGAGCGCATCGCGCGAGCCGCTCGCGCGGCCGGTTTCGGCCGCGTGCATGTGTCACCACCGTCCCTGTCGTCGTTGGTGGCGTCGATAGAATCCTTCGCATGAGCGACGCTTCCGTCTTGATCGAGCCTGTGCCAGATCCCGCGGTGCGCGCTGCAGCGCCCAGCGCCGCGATGGCCGGCCCTGCCGCCGCGGCCGCCTTGTTGTCCAGGCTGCTGATCGGCGTCCTGGCGGTCGTCGCGCTCGTCGCGCTCGTGATCTCGATCGCGCTCTGGCAGAAGGTCAGCGGCATGCAGGAGCAGCTCGCGCGGCAGAGCGCGGATGCCCTCGCGCAATCGCTCGAAGCCCGCACCCTCGCGCGCCAGGCGCAGGAAGTCGTGCGCAACACGGATGCCCGGCTTGCCCTCGCCGAAACGCGCGTCAACGAAGTCGCGCTCCAGCGCTCGCAGCTCGAAGAACTCATGCAAAGCCTCTCGCGCTCGCGCGACGAGAACCTCGTGGTCGACATCGAGGCCTCCGTGCGGACCGCGTTGCAGCAGGCGCAGGTGACGGGCAATGTCCAGCCGCTGCTGGCGACGCTGAAGGCCGGCGAGCAGCGCATCGCACGCGCCTCGCAGCCGAGGCTCGCGCCCTTGCAGCGCGCGATGCTGCACGATGCCGACCGACTGCGCGCGTCCGCCAGCGCGGACGTGGGCGAGGCGCTGCAGAAGATCGACGAACTGATCCGCAGCCTCGACGACCTGCCCGTGGTCAACGCGGTCGCGATGCGCGGGAGCGGCAATGCCTTGCAGGCCGAGCCCGTGCCGCCCGGCGCGCCGTGGTGGGAGCGCTTCCTGATGAGGGTGCGCGGCGAGGCGCGCTCGCTGCTGCGCGTGGGCCGCATCGATCGGCCCGAGGCGGTGCTGCTCACGCCGGACCAGACCTTCTTCCTGCGCGAGAACCTGAAGCTCAAGCTGCTCAACGCGCGCCTGTCGATCCTCTCGCGCCAGGTCGAAACGGCGCGCGGCGAACTCGCGTCGGTGTCGGCATCGCTCAATCGCTACTTCGATCCGGCCTCGCGCCGCGTGCAGGCTGCGGCCACGCTGCTCCAGCAGATCCAGGCCCAGGTGAAGTCCACCGAGCCGCCGCGCATCGATGAAACCCTCGCGGCCCTGGCGACGGCCGCTGCCGGACGCTAGCGGCCATGCGCGCGGCCCTCTGGTTACTCGCACTGTTCGGCATCGCGGCCGCCGTCGCGCTGTTCGCGGGCAACAACCAGGGCACGATCACCGTCTTCTGGCCGCCGTGGCGCGTCGACCTGTCGCTGAACCTGGCGTTGCTCCTGCTGCTGGCGGCCTTCGTGTTCCTGCACCTTGCGCTGCGCGGCCTGTCGGCCCTGTTCTCGCTGCCGAAGCAGGCGCGGCAATGGCGGCTCCAGCAGAAGGAGCGCGCCCTGCATGCGTCGCTCCTCGATGCTGCGGTGCAACTGCTGGCGGGGCGCTTCTCGCGTGCGCGCAAGGCGGCGCTCGCTGCGCTGGTGCAGGAGAGGGCGCTGGCCGCGCTCGATGCCCGTCTCCCGGCGGCGCCGCAGGTCCGCGTGATGGCGCATCTGCTGGCGGCGCAGAGCGCGCAATCCCTGCAGGACAAGCCCGCACGCGACGCCCATCTGCAGCAGGCGCTCAACGAGAGCGCGGAGCGCGGCAGCATGGCGACGCCCGAAACCCGCGAGGGCGTGCAGTTGCGCGCCGCGCGCTGGGCGCTCGACGACCAGGATGCGCCGGGCGCGCTGGCCCGTCTCGAGGAATTGCCGCAGGGCGCGCAGCGGCGCACGGCGGCCCTGCGCATCCGCCTGAAGGCCGCCCGGCAGGACCGCCGGACGCTGGAGGCGCTGGAAACCGCGCGCCTTCTCGCCAAGCACCGCGCATTCTCGGAATCGGGCGCGCAGAGCATCGTGCGCGGCCTGGCGACCGAGTTGCTGTCGGGGGCGCACGACCCGGCCCAGCTTCTGCGGGCGTGGAACGAGTTCGAGGCCTCGGAACGCGAGATTCCGGAAGTCGCGATTCATGCGGCCCAGCGCATGGTCGCCCTGCGCGGCGATCTGTCGGTCGCGCGTGCCTGGCTGCTGCCGGTCTGGGAGCGGATGATCCAGCAGCCGCGAAGTCTCGGCGAGTCGCTGCGTGTCAAGCTGGTGCGCGCACTCGAAGCGGGGCTCGATTCGGTGGATGCGGACTGGCTTTCGCGCATCGAATCCGCCCAGCGCAACAACCCGCGCGATGCCAACCTGCAGTACCTCGCGGGCATGGCGTGCATGAAGCGCCAGCTGTGGGGCAAGGCGCAACAGTTGCTCACACAGGCCGGGCTGGGCTTGCAGGACGCCAACCTGCACCGGCGAGCCTGGCAGGCGCTCGCCCAACTCGCCGAGGCGCGCGATGACGCCGACCAGGCGTCCGCCGCCTGGAAGCGCGCCGCGCAGACCGAGAGCCCCTGAACAGGCCTTGCCGGCTGCGGTTCAGGTGCTCCTGAATTTGTAGCATCGAGTCGAAGGACCCGGTCTGCGATCCGACTGTATGTCGGCAAATTTCTCCTTTTGATGAAGTCTTTTGGCGTAGTGTCTTGTAGCTCTTCATCCACCTTACGCACTAAGCCAAGAAAAGGTTTGAGTCGTTATCTTTCCTGAGGTAGAGTCGTAACTGTTTGCAAAAGTATTCATTTCAGGGTCACGATGCGGGGTCGGTTTTGAAACGTTATCTCCTCCATGCCACTTGCCTGGCGGCGGCTGCTTTGCTGGTCCAAGGCTGCGCGCCACTGGGGCCGGGCTTCACCTCCGCGAGTGGTGACGCCGCCAAGGCCGTTTCGCCCTCGGGTTTCTCCACCAACGAAATCGATCCGCCGCCGGCGGGCGCGATCACCGAGATCACGCCCGAGCTGATTCGCGCGCAGCGCGCCGCGACTGCGCAATCGACCGTCGGGCCCGAAGTGAGAAAGCTGATCGGCGAGATCGGCCCTTACAGGATCGGCCCGGGTGACGTGCTGGGGATCCTGGTGCTCGATCACCCTGAAATCGTCTACAGCACGCCGCCCTCCACCGGAGGCGGCGATATCGGCAGCGTGTCCGCGGCGCCCGGCTACATCGTGTCCGCGCACGGGCAGTTGAGCTTCCCCTATGCCGGCATGCTGAACGTGACGGGCATGACGATCGAAGAAGTGGAGCAGGCGCTGGTCAAGCGTCTGTCGCGTGTCTTCCGGGACCCGCAGCTCAGCGTGCGCGTCAATTCGTTCCGCAGCAAGCGCGCCTACATGGAAGGCGAGGTGCGTGCGCCCGGTGTCATCGTGTTCAGCGACATCCCGATGACGCTGGCGGAGGCGATCAACCGGGCCGGGGGCCTGACCGCCAACGGCGATCGTTCGGCCGTCGACCTCACGCGCGACGGCAAGATGATGCAGTTGAACCTGATCGCGATGGCGGACGCGGGGATCGACCCCAGCCGGATTCCGCTGAAGCCCGGCGACCTGCTGTACGTGCGGGGGCGCGATGAAAACAAGGTCGCCGTCTTCGGCGAAGTGGTGCAGCAGCTCGGCGTGCCGATGCGCAACGGCCGGCTCAGCCTGAGCGACGCGCTGGTGGAGGCGGGCGGTGTGAACCTCAACACCGCCAATCCGCTGCAGATCTTCGTGATCCGCAACGAGCCCACCGGCGGCCAGTCGATCTTCCATCTCGATGCGAAGACGCCGACGGCGATCGCGATGGCCGATGGATTCGCGTTGCGCGCCAAGGACGTGGTCTATGTCGACCCGGTGCAGCTGGTGCGTTGGAACCGTGTGCTCAACCTGATCCTGCCGACCGCCACGACCTGGACCTCCTACCGTGGCGTCGTCAGGCCCTCCACCACTCCATGACGGGCCGATCGTGACCATTCGCAACGTTCTTGTCGTCTGTCTGGGAAACATCTGCCGAAGTCCCATGGCGCAAGGGCTCTTCGGGGCTGCACTGCCGCATGCGCAAGTCGCTTCTGCGGGGCTGAAGGCGCTCGTCGGCGAGCCGGCGGACCCCATTGCCCGCGAACTGATGGAGGAGCGCGGCATCGACATCGCCGATCACCAGGCGCGGCAACTGGACGCCGAAATGTGCCAGCGCGCCGATCTGATCCTGGTCATGGACCGCGAGCAGCGCCGTGCGGTCGAAGAACGCTTTCAGTTCGCGAGAGGGAAGGTGTTCCGCCTCGGCGAGTTCGGCGATCACGACGTGTTTGATCCGTACCGGGCCGGCCGGGACTCGTTCCAGCGCTCGCTCGCCCTCATCGAGGAAGGCGCCCAGCAGTGGGCCAAACGCATTTCCAGAGTATCCAGTTAATGAACTCCACTCTCACCCCCAAGGCCGGTTCCAGCGCATTCGAAACGCCGGAGGAAGAGGAATTCGACATCGGTCGATACCTCGAGGTGCTGCAGGCCAACAAGTGGTTGATCGCCGGGATCACGCTGGTGGTCTTCGTGGCCGGGTTCATCTATGCGTTTCTCGAAAGGCCCGTGTACGAGGCCGGCATGGTCATCCAGGTCGAAAGCTCGGAAGGCGGCGGCAAGGGCGCCCTGGCCGAGGCGGGCGGGCTGGTCGACGTGAAGGCGCCCGCCAGCGCGGAAATCGAAATCCTGCGCTCGCGGATGATCGCGCAGCAGGCAGCCGAGGCGGCGAATCTCTTCGTCGTCGCGACGCCGCGCTACGTCCCCTACATCGGTGGCTGGCTCGCGCGGCGCTCGACCGGGCTTTCGGACCCGGGTTTCCTCGGGCAGGGCGGCTACGTGTCGGGCCAGGAACGCATCGAGGTCACGAAGTTCAACGTGCCGGAAGCGCTCGAAGGCGCGGGATTCGTCGTCACCGCGAAGGACGGCGGGCGCTATGCACTCTCCGGACCCGGCCTGGCCGAGCCGCTCGGCGGAACCGTCGGCACGGCGCTGAAGGCCACCAGCAGCAAGGGACCCATCGAGCTGGTGGTCACCGAGCTCGCGGGCAAGCCCGGTGCCGAATTCAATCTCCAGTCGCAGCCCAAGCTGCCCACCATCATCGGGCTCCAGAACAGCCTGAACGTGTACGAGCGCGGCAGGTCATCGGGGATCATCAACGTGTCGCGGCAGGACACCGATCCGCACAAGCTCACGCGCGTGCTGAATGCGGTGGGCGCGGAGTACGTGCGGCAGAACATCGAACGCAAGGCGGCGGAAGCGCAGAAGACGCTCGCGTTCCTCGATGTGCAGTTGCCGCAGTTCAAGAAGCAGCTCGAGGCCTCCGAAGACGTCTACAACCGTTACCGCAACCAGAAGGGCACGGTGGACTTCAGCCAGGCCGCCACGATGGCGCTCACGCAATCGGTGGACCGCCAGACCAAGCTGCTGGAAGCCCAGCAGCGCCGGCGCGAACTCGAGGCGCGCTTCACCTCTGCCCACCCGCTGGTCCAGACGCTGGATGCACAGATTGCCGCGCTCAAGAGCGACCTGGGCGAGATCCAGCAGAACATCAAGCAACTGCCTGAAGCACAGCAGGAAGCGGTGCGCATGGAGCGCGACGTCAAGGTGAACACCGAGCTGTACCAGTCGCTGCTCAACAATGCGCTGCAACTGCGGCTGGTGAAGGAAGGCAAGGTCGGCAACGTCCGCGTGGTCGACGAGGCCGTCCTGCCGCTCTACCCGATCAAGCCGAACCGGAAGGTCATCATCGGCGCCGCGCTGGCGCTGGGGCTGTTCCTCGGCGTGGTCGCGGCTTTCCTGCGCAATGCTTTCGTCGAACGCCGCATCCGCGATCCGCATGAGGTCGAGGTCAACAGCGGCCTGCCGGTGTTCTCGTCCATTCCGGTGAGCGCGCACCAGGACGCGATCGCCAAGCGGCGCCTGAGCGGTGCCACGGGTGTGAGGCTGCTCGCGATCGAGCACCCCGACGACCCCGCGGTGGAAAGCCTGCGGAGCCTGCGCACGGCGATGCAGTTCGCGATGCTCGAGTCGCCGAACAACCGCGTGCTGATCACCGGCCCGACGCCGGGTGTCGGCAAGAGCTTCGTGTCGGCGA
Organism: Variovorax sp. HW608; assembly: GCF_900090195.1. Taxonomy (NCBI): domain Bacteria; kingdom Pseudomonadati; phylum Pseudomonadota; class Betaproteobacteria; order Burkholderiales; family Comamonadaceae; genus Variovorax; species Variovorax sp. HW608. The sequence continues at coordinate 7,157,825 of NZ_LT607803.1, read as the reverse complement.
ACTTCGCCGCGCTGATGGCGGCGGCCGGGCGCCGTACGCTGCTGATCGACGCCGACCTGCGCCGTGGCCATACGCACCAGTACCTGGGGCTGCAGCGGCACGGCGGCCTTTCCGAACTGATCGCGGGCAGCCTGACGATCCAGCAGACCGTGCACAAGCAGGTGGTGCAGAACCTGGACTTCCTCGCGACCGGCCAGCTGCCGCCGAACCCGGCCGAACTGCTGGTGTCGGATTCGTTCAAGACCACGCTCGAGCGCCTGTCGGAGCAGTACGACCTCGTCGTGATCGACACGCCGCCGGTGCTGGTCGCCGCCGACACGAGCACCGTGGCCGCGCACACGGGCACGGTGCTGCTGGTGGCGCGGGCCGACCTGTCGACCATGGGCGAGATCAAGGAAAGCACGCGCCGCCTCGCGATGAGCGGCAAGTCCGCCACCGGGGTGCTGCTGAATGCGATGAACCTCGGACGCCGGACGCTGGCGGCGACGAAGTACGGCCGCTATCGCTACACCCATTACAACTACGAAAGCATCCTGCCCGAAGAGCAGTGAGCCCGGTGATCGGCGGCGGCGCCGCCGCCATCGCCGGCGCGCCGAGCCGCTTCCTCAGCGGCGTGTCTCTGCCACGCAGGCCTGCAGGTCGCGCTCGAACTGCCTGAGCACCGCGTCGCGGTCGAAGTTCTCCTCTGCATAGGCGCGCGCGCGGACGCCGAGTTCGCGCCGGAGTTCCGGTTGCGAGGCGAGCGAGCGCACCGCATCGGCAAAGGCCCTGGGGTCGTCCGGCGGCACCGCGATGCCGCATTGGGCCGTGACCTGGCCGAGCTCGGTCTCGGGCCTGGCGCCTGCCACCACGGGCCTGCCGCTGCTCAGCATGCCGGTGAGCTTGGACGGCATCACCAGGTCGGCCGCGTCGGCGCGCTGCGGCAGCAGATGGATGTCCGCGAGGCCGAGGAGATCGCCCAGGCGCTCCATCGGCTGCAGGTCGAGGAAGCGCACGTTGGGCAGGTCTGCGCAGCGCTGCATGAGCTCGGCGCGACCGGCGCCGTTGCCGCAGAAGACGAAATGGAGGTCGCGCTGGCCGGCGAGCAGCGATGCCGTTTCGGCCAGGAGCTCGAGCCCCTGCTTGGCGCCCATGTTGCCCGAATAGAGCGCGACGACCGCATCGCGGGGGATGCCGAGTTCGGCGCGATAGGGGCTCTGGCCGGAGAGCGGCCGGATGCCCGATACATCGGCCCAGTTGGGCAGCGAGACCCGCCGTGCGTCCTCGGTCCCCTTGCTGCGCGCGCGCTCCATCATCCGCATCGAAATGGTCGAGATGCGGTCGAAGCCGCGCATGAGCCGGCGTTCCATCGCGGCGACGATCGATCGCACGCGCTCGCCCTTGAGCAGGCCGAGATCGAAGGCGGCATCCACTTCATAGTCCTGGATGTGCAGCCACGCCTTGGCCGAACGCAGCCGCGCGAAGGCCAGCGCCGCCGGCGAGCAGAACAGCGGCGGCTCCGTGACCCACACCACGTCGGGCTTCCAGTGCCATTGCGCGAGCAGCGCGGGGATGCTGGAGAGCGCGAAGCTCGCGAGATGCACGAGGCGGCGGGTGCCCGTGACCTTGCGCGGTACCCAGAGCGGTGTGCGGACGACCGTCGCGCCGTTCCAGCTCTCCGTGACGTAGCGGGCCGCGTTGTAGCCGGGCCGGACCGCCCAGTCGGGGTAGTAGGGCGGCGCGGTCACGACGCGCACCTCATGCCCCTGGGCGGCAAGCCAGGCGACCATCTCGCCGGTGTACTTGCCGATGCCGGTCAGTTCGGGTGCGAAGTTGATGCCGTAGACGAGGAGCTTCATGGACCCTCAGGCAGCGTTTCGAGGTTGATTCGAGGCGCGTTCGAGAGGGCCGAGATGCGACGCGCCGGGCGAGTGGTCGCTGATGATCCGCACGAGCGTCTCCGCGACTTGCCCGATCTGGAAGCGCGCCTGGAAGCAGCGCAGCGCCGCGATGCGCATGGCCGCGACGTCCGCGCGCGGCAGCGAGAGCCACCGGCGCAAGGTCTGGACGGTGCCGGCCAGCGTGTCGGGGCCGACGAGCCCGGCGCCGTCCTGCTCGATCTCGCGCCAGATGTTCACCTTGTCGCTGATGAGCACCGGCTTGCCGCAGGCGAGCGCTTCGACCACCGCGATGCCGAAGTTCTCCTGGTGCGAGGGCAGGCAGAACACGTCGCAGGCGTAGAACGCGCCCCATTTGAGATCGCCCGACAGCATGCCGGTCCAGGTGATGCGCGGCGCGATGCCGAGCTCTTCGGCGCGGCGCTTCAGTGGGTTCACGATGTCGTCGTCGCCGGGGCCGGCCATCACGAGGTGCAGGTCCGGCGCATCGCCGAGCACCTGCCCGAAGGCCTCGATGAGCAGGTCGCCGCCCTTCTTCTCGTGGATGCGGCCGAGGTAGAGCAGCGGCCGCTTGCCCTGCACTTCCGGGAAGGCGGCGGTGAAAGCGGCGGCCAGCGCGCGCGCGTTCGTCGGCGGCGGCGAGGTGCCGTAGGAGCCGACCACCTCGCGGGCGCGATAGAGCCAGAAGGACTGGCGCGCAAGAAGGCGCTCCTCTTCGCAGGTGAAGATCACCGCGGCCGCATCGCGCAGCACGCGGTACTCCGCCCAGGGCCAGTACAGCCATTTCTTCAGGTGCTTGAGCGGGTAGCGCCGCTTGAACCACGGGTCCAGCATGCCGTGCGTGTAGACGAAGTAGGGCGTTGCCGAACGGCCGAGCGCGCGCCAGGTCGCGAGGCCGGTGTATTGCCAGAGGCCGTTGACGATCACGGCGTCGTACTCCGCTGCGTGCGCCTCCAGCCACGCAACCACCCGGTCGTTGTAGAAGTAGCTGCGCGAGGACGGCCCGAGCGCGGTCACCTGTCCGGGAAAGCCGGTCACGAAGTCGGCGTCGGGGCTGTCCAGGCACAGGATGTCGCCCGGGTGCCCGATGGCCGCCAGGGCGTCCCGAAGTCGCCTGACGCCTTCGATGGGCCCGCCGCCGTGTGGATCAACCGATGGAACGAAGTGGAGCAGTCTCACGTTTTCGATTTCGAGGCACGTCCAGGGAAGAGCTCAAGCCTCGGAAACCGGAACAGCAAGAGGGCGAACGCGAAAATGATCCCGAGCAGCCCGTGGGCGGTCAATTGGCCGCTGGAGGGCCAGGTCATGATCGCCAGCGCGGCGATGAGCCAGACGAGCACGGGGAAGGGCGAATGGGTCTTCATCGACAGCCTGAAGCTCTTGAAGAGGCCGATGGCGATCACGATCAGCTTGAGCCCCACGTAGAAGAAGCCGAGCAGTCCGCCTTCCAGCAGGATGCGGCCGCCTTCGGATTCGGCGAGTGCGAAATAGCCTGACGAACCGGTGCGCACGAAGTTGGCGAGGTTCGAGCCGAAGCCGACACCCCCGCCCAGCCAGTTGACCGTGTCGAACACATGCGGTTCGCCGACCAGGATGATCTGCACGCGGCTCCAGAAATCTTCCGCTTCCGACGCCTGCTCGAAGCGTGTCTGCGTGACGTCGATCGCGTCCCGGAAGAAGATGGCGAAGATGCCGACCAGCAACAGCGCCATGATGACCCCGACCGCAGCCGCCGGCTTCTGCTGCATCCTGGAGAACAGCAGCCTGCCGAGCAGGTACGCCATGAACATCGTCCCCGACGAGATCACCGCCGTGCGGGAGCCGCTCACCAGCGCGCCGGTCAGGAAGGCAATGAAGACCACGGTCGCGAACAGGTAGTGCCTGGTGCGGGGCTTTCTCGCCGACAGCAGGCCGAAGACGACGGGCGCCACCAGCGCCATGAACGTGGCGTAGCCGGAGGTGAAGCTGAAGGTGCCGGTGGTGCGGACCACGCCGACCACCGCGACGAAGATGCCTTCCTCGTCGTCGCTGTCGAGCTGCGCGTTGATCCGAGCCCCGGGCGGCGAGTAGTGCTGCAACACCGCGAGCGGCGCCATGAGGATCATCATCCACGCCGCGGTGAGAAGGGCGGCGCGGTAATCGGCTTCGTTCATCGACGCCGCCGCCGCGATGGCGAACCAGGTGTAGAGCAGCCAGAAGCGCAGCCCGATGATGAAGATGATGGGTGAGCTCTCGCCCCCGGCGAGTTGCAGCAGCCCCCATCCGAACACCAGCAGCGACCACGCGAACATGGCGGCCGTGATCTTCATGTGCTGTCGCAGGTAGCCGCGCTTCCATGCGTAGAGGATCAGCGCGGCGGCGCAGAGATCGCGCAAGCCGACCAGCGGCAGCGATGCCGCGGAAGACACCCATTTGCGCACCGCCCCTTCGTAGACGACGATGATGAACACCGCCAGGAAGAGCTGCCCGGCGCGGCTCAGCGCCTGGGGCCGGCTCGCGGCGCGCGGCTGGGCGGATGACAGGACGGCGCTCATGGCGTTGTTGACTTCTCGTGGCCCATCGGCGCCGCGTCGCGCGATGGCATGGCGTCAGCCGACGTGACGAGGGCGCCCTTGCTGCGGCCCACCCAGGCTTCGAACGGCGCGAGGAAGATGACCGGGTCGTAGTCGAGATCGCGCGGCCGGACGTCGAGGCGCACGGTCGCCGGATTGCCGGTCGCCACCGCCAGCGGCGGAACATCCTTGGCGACGACCGCACCGGCGCCGACCACCGCCCCGTAGCCGATCGTGACCCCCGGCAGGATCGTGGCGCCGACCGCGATCCACGCATAGTCCTCGATGCGCACGGGCTTCCTGAACTGGCGCCATGTCGGATCGCCGACGTGGTGGCTGCCCGTGAGGACGGTCACGCGGTCGTTGATGACCACGCGCGAGCCGATGGTGATCTTCTCGAGCGCGACGAGCTCGGCGTTGTGCGCGATGAAGGTCCGCTCGCCGATGCTGAAGTTGGAGCCGGGGCCTTTCAGGTCGTCCGAATCGATCACCGACAGCGTGCCGATTTCCATGCCGCGCGCGCGCAGCTTGCGCCGGTGCAGCGTGAGGTTCATGAGCGACCGGAACTGAAGCGCCCGCTTGGCCCACACCACGAGCCAGCGCTTCGACCCGAACGGCGGACGTTCGCGCGAATTCCAGAGGAACCGCAGGTCGTCGTTCATTTCTGCACCTCCGCGGCCATGGCCCGCAGCGCGGCGACATGCGCGTCGACGCGATGCGGCTCGTACCACTTGCGTGCTTCGCGCCCGATGACCCGGGCGCTGGATACCGATCCGTCCAGCGCCTCGAAGCCCGGGACGTAGTGCACATGCGGCGCGAGGCCATCGTGCGAACCGTATTCCCTGGCCAGCAGCACGGGGCAGATGCCGTGCGCGCAATAGGCCGCGAACACGCCGCTCTTGGAGACGTAGTCGGTCGGGTAGGCGAGGGCGCCGCATGCGGCGGCGGACAGCTGTGCGCTCACCTCCTCGGCGGAGAGCTTCCCGTGCGCCACCACGCCTTCCTGCTCGAGGCGCTGAATGAGCGACGGGTCCTGCTGGGGCGGGCCGATGTCATGGATCTCGAGCCCCGCCTTGCGCGCCCGCCGGAAGATCTCGCCGTCGGCCCACTGGTAGACGTTGGCCCGCACCCCCGAGCTGCCGAACACGACCATGCGCGGCAAGCGCTCGGTCTCGATGCTGTCGGGCTCGCCCACGTTCGAGAACACGGGCAGCACGCGATGCGGCGTATCGCGGCGCTGGTGGAGCAGCCAGCGGGCGGACTCGTCCCGGTTGGTCAGCCAGAAATCGGAGAGGGCGAGGAGTTCGCGTGCGATCTGCTTCTGGATCCCGTTGAGCCAGAACGCCGAGCCCCACGGCGGTCCGAAAGCGAAAAGCTCGTGAAAGACCACGCCGAAGGACCTGAACTGCTTGCGAAGGCTGCCGACCCTGTTGACCAGCCACAGCGGCACCCCGCGCTTCTGGAAGCCGTAGCCGCTGAAGTGCAGCAGCAGCATGTCGCCGGACCACGACGAGGAATCGGTGCTGGGGCTGAGCTCCATCGGCGGCGCATGAAGCGGCCCTCCGACGACGACCGCGTAATCCTTGACGCCACCGCTGCCCGGAGGGATGAGCGAGATCGAGGAGCCTTGCATCACACGAATCGTATCGGGAGATCCCCGCTCAGGCGACCAGTTCTTCGCTGCGGAAATCTTCGTACGCCTTGGCAATACCTTCACGCAGAGGCACTCTGGGCATCCAGCCGAGCTGGCGGATGCGGGAGATGTCGAGCAGCTTGCGCGGCGTGCCGTCGGGCTTGCTCGTGTCGTACTGGATCGTGCCGCGGTAACCCACGACCTCGCTCACCAGCTGGGCGAGCTCGGCGATCGACTGGTCCTCGCCCGAGCCGATGTTGATGTGGCTGCTCATGACCTCGGTGTGCGCGGCGTAGACCTCGCGCGGCAGGTCCATGATGTGCACGCATGCGCTGGCCAGGTCGTCGACGTAGAGGAATTCCCGCTTGGGCGTGCCGGTCCCCCAGATCACGACCGAGGGCGCATCCGACATCTTGGCCTCGTGGAAGCGGCGGATCATCGCGGGCAGCACATGGCTGTTCTGCGGGTGATAGTTGTCGCCGGGGCCGTAGAGGTTGGTCGGCATCACGCTGCGGTAGTCGCAGCCGTACTGGCGGTTGTAACTCTCGCACAGCTTGATGCCCGCGATCTTCGCGATCGCATACGGCTCGTTGGTCGGCTCCAGCTTGCCGGTCAGCAGCACGTCTTCCGACATGGGCTGCGCGGCAAGGCGCGGATAGATGCAGCTCGATCCGAGGAAGAGCAGCTTGGCCACGCCGTTGCGCCACGATTCGTGGACCACGTTCGCCTCGACCATCAGGTTCGAATAGATGAACTCGGCCGGGTAGGTGTTGTTGGCGTGGATGCCGCCGACCAGGGCCGCCGCCACGTACACCTCCTGCGGCTTTTCCCTGGCGAAGAAGGCCCTGACCTGCGCCTGGTCGGTCAGGTCAAGCTCGGCGCGGCTTCGGGTGATGATGTTGGTGTAGCCCCTGCCGGCGAGACCGCGCACGATCGCGCTTCCCACCATGCCGCGATGACCCGCCACGAAAATCGGTTTCTGGAACTCGTTCATTCGGTATCACCTTGGTGTTCAAGGTTGAAAGTCAGGCGAGCTTTCGTCGACCGTCGTCGGTGCCCCGGGCCTCGTCATCGTCGTAGCGAACGATGTCGTCATCGCCCAGGTAGCTGCCGGTTTGCACTTCGATCACTTCCAGCGTGGTCTTGCCTGCGTTCTCCAGGCGGTAGACCGCGCCCACCGGGATGTAGATCGACTCGTTTTCCTTCACGAGGCGGGCGTTGCCGTCGCAGATCACCCGCGCCGCGCCCTTGACGACCACCCAGTGCTCGGCGCGGTGATGGTGCATCCTGAGCGCGAGCCGGGCACCCGGCTTCACGGTGAGGCGCTTGACCGCGAATCGTTCGCCGTCGTCGATGCTGTCGTAGGCCCCCCAGGGCCGCGGGACGCGGCGATGGCGGACCGCCTGGCTCTGTCCCTTGGCCGTCAGCAGCGCGACGACGTCCTTGACCTGTTCCACGCAGTCGTTGTGCACCACCAGCAGCGCATCGGGCGTGTCGACGACCAGCAGGTCCCTGGTGCCGAGCGCCACGACGGGACGGATCGGCGCGTGGATGAAGGTGTTGGCCGAGCTCATCGCGAAGCCGTTGCCGCTGATGCGGTTGCCGTTCGAGTCCAGCTCGTGCAGTTCGGCCACCGCATTCCAGCTGCCGACGTCGGTCCAGCGCCCACGGAAGGGGATGACCGCGACGCGATCCGATTTTTCGAGGACCGCGTAGTCGATGCTCTGGCTGCGGCAGTGCTCGAACGCGGAACGCTCCATGCGCAGGAAGTCGCCGTCGGCTTCGACCGCTGCAGTGGCGGACTTGCACGACTCGAGAATGTCCGGCGCGTGCTCTTCCAGCGCCTTGATCAGCACCTTCGCCTGCACCAGCAGAATCCCGGCGTTCCAGAAGTTTCCGCCTTCGAGCAGCAGTTGCTCGGCGCGTGCGGCCGCGGGCTTCTCGATGAAGGATGCGACCGTGTGGCCTGCTTCTTCGGCGAGCGGTCCATCGAGCTTCGTGCCCTGGCGGATGTAGCCGTAGGCGGTGCTCGGGAAGGTGGGCTCGACGCCGAAAGTCACCAGGTGGCCGTGCAGCGCGGCGGGGATGCCTTTGCGGATCGTCTCGGTGAAGCCGTCGACATCGGGAATGTGGTGGTCCGCGGGCGCGAAGAGCAGCAACTGGTCCGGCTTGCTCAGCAGGGCCACGGCAGCCATCGCGGCGGCGGTGTTCCGGGCGACCGGTTCGAGCAGCTGGCGTCCCGTCACCTGGGCCGCATCCACGCATTCCTGGACGAGAAACCGATGCTCTTCCGAAGCCACGCAGGTCACTTCGGTGTTGAGTTTCCGAAGGCGCTCGAGCGTGAGCACCAGCAGGCTCTTGTCGCCGACGAGCGGGACGAACTGCTTCGGCAGCGTCTTGCGCGAGAGCGGCCACAGCCGCGTGCCGCTACCCCCGCAGAGCACGACGGGGTGAACGGCTGTCACCGCGAACCCTCCCCGCTGACCACGGCGCGGACGGTCTTCAGCAGGATCTTGACGTCCAGCCAGAGCGACCAGTTGCTCACGTATTCGACGTCGAGTTCCACCCGGCGTGCATAGGAAAGCCTGTTTCGGCCGCTCACCTGCCACAGGCCGGTGATGCCCGGGCGCACCGCGCAGTAGTGCTCCCATCCCTTGCCGTAGAGGCTGCGTTGGCGCTCCATGCAGGGGCGGGGGCCGACGAGGCTCATGTCACCCTTCAGGACGTTCCAGAACTGGGGCAGTTCGTCCAGGCTGAGCTTGCGGATGATCGTGCCGACCGGCGTAATCCGCGGATCCTTCTCCAGCTTCTGGAAGGTGTCCCATTCGGTGCGCGCCATGTCGTTGCGGCTCAGGAATTCATCCAGCACGTCCTCCGAGTTCCGCACCATCGAACGGAACTTGTAGAAGCGGAAGCGTTGTCCGTTCTCACCGAGCCGGTTCTGCCAGAAGTGGACCGGACGGCCCATGCTGATGGCGACGCAGAGGGCCACGATCACATAGAGCGGACCGAACAGCGCGAAGAACGTGAGCGCGCCCACGATGTCGATGGTCCGTTTGGCGGCGCGTTCGAAGTGGGTCAGTCGACGCGGCTGGGAATAGGTCGCCGGTGCCGAAGGACCGCCTCCGTCGGGAGAAAAACGTCGGACCACGTTGCCGTTTGCGGTCGAGTCAGAACGAAACATTTGAAATTCTCCCGTAACGGGTGCTGCTTCAATCAGAGAGCGTTCCAGTGTAACGCTTTACTACTATTCGCAAGAATTTGAACATATGCTGCGGCCGCTGTCGTGTCAACAAAAGCGCTACATCTTCCGCCAAACGGTCTAGGCTTTTCCTCTGTACGGCCCGTCTGCATGGCGTTTTGATGCATTGCAGCATGTTTCGGCTGAGTGTAGTCCTTTTGTTTAACAACATGTTAAGGCCGAGGCGTCCTGATCTGTTGTTTGCGTACGCCGTTTGGCGAAACGTGACTTTGTGCAGACTTCGTCTCTTGTTGCGGCGCAGCATCACAAGTCGCATCGACCGCGAGATCTCGATACAGAAGCTGAGGAATTGCGATCGGCCGGGCGGGAGCGGGCGCTCACGCATGAAAAAAAGCCCGGTGCACATGCACCGGGCTTTTCTTGTGGATCTGAAAAAGGGGCTGGAGCGCCCCTCGGTCTCAGGGCCGGGGGCTCGCGTCCTGCGCAGCCTGTTCGAAGGGCAGCACGATGCCCGCGAGATCCCGGCGGGTCTCGACCAGCACCAGCGGACCGTCGTCGAGCACGATCGCGGGCGGCCGTTCGCGGGGAACGTGGACCGGCTTGGGCTCCGCCGCGATGGCGGCGCGGACCTGCGCCACCCGGTCGGCATCGGAGTTCACCCACTGCAGCCCCGAGCCTTCGGCGATCTGGGCAAGTTCGTCCAGCGGCAGGACGAAGGGCTGGACCTTGGGCATCGTGGGCTTGGGCGCGGCGCTCGGCGGAACCACGATCTGTTCGGCCCGAGGCGCGGCGATCGCTTCCGCCACGGTCGGCTGTGCCGGGCGCTGTTCGCCGAGCGGGCGTTCTGCGGGCGCCGATGCGGCCATGGCGGCCTCGCCTTCTTCACGCGGAGCCCGCTCGCGGCGATCACGGCCATAGCGGTCGCGCGAACGGCCCCGGCGCTCCTCGCCCTCACGGCGCGGGGCGGCCTCGGCGCCTTGTTCCTCGACCGGTGCTGCGCCGGCTTCTGCGGCGAAGGGTTCCACCGCAGCGGCTTCGGGCCGCGCAGCGCCGTCGCTGCGGCGCTCGCGGCGGCCTTCGCCTCGTTCACCGCGCGGCGCGCGTTCCTCTCGGCCGCTGCGGCCGGCGCGCTCGCCGGATGCGCCACCCTGGGCGGCCTCCACGCCAGCCTCGCGGGCAGCGTCGCCGCCGCGCTCGCGGGGCGTCTCGGCGCCGCGTTCGCCACGATCCCGGCGTTCGCCGCGGCCGCGCGGCGCACGCTCGGCCTGCACGGTGGAATCGTTGGCCGCGCCGGTGGCGGCAAGCGTCTGGGCTTCGAGCGGGGTATCCACCGCTTCCAGGGGTTGCTGGCGGACCTCGCCTTCGCGGCGTTCGCCACGACCGCGCCGCTCGCCTTCGCGGCCCTGGCGGGCTTCGCGCGGCTCGCGCGCCTGGTTCTCGGCGCGGGCTTCGCTGCGGCCCTCACGACGTTCGCCTTCGCGGCGTTCGCCGTTGCGACCGCCGCGACGTTCGCCATCGCGGCCAGGGCGGCCTTCGGCGCGTCCGCGGCGCTGATCCCCGTCACGCGGGGTGCGTTGCGCTTCGCCGCCCTGGCCGCCCGCGCGACCTTCGCGGCGCGGCTTCGGTGCTTCGACCGGAATCGGAGCGGGTTCGGGCGCAGCGGCGGATGCGCCGCCGAAGACCCGCTTGATCCAGCCGAAGAAGCCGGTCTCGGCCGCCTTGGCCTGTGCCGCGGAGGCGGCCGCGGTGGCGGCAGCCGGCGCGGCGACGGGCGCGTGTGCCGCCTCGGGCTTCGGCGCCACCACCGGCGCGGGTGCGTCCGGCAGCACGCCCTTGATCACCGGCGTCTGCCGGTTGGTCGGCTCCTGCGAGCGGCGCGTCACGGCCGTCGGGTCCTCGAACTCGTCGGCCATCTTGTAGCTGGCGTCGATGTGGTCGAGGCGCGGATCGTCGTGCTTGAGGCGCTCGAGCTTGTAGTTGGGGGTCTCGAGCGTCTTGTTGGGCACCATCAGCACGCTCACGCGCTGCTTGAGTTCGATCTTGGCGATCTCGGTGCGCTTCTCGTTGAGCAGGAAGGACGCCACCTCGACCGGCACCTGCACGTGCACGGCGGCCGTGTTGTCCTTCATGGACTCTTCCTGAATGATGCGCAGGATCTGCAGCGCGCTCGATTCGGTGTCGCGGATGTGGCCCGATCCGCCGCAGCGCGGGCAGGGGATCGAGGAGCCCTCGGAGAGCGCCGGCTTCAGGCGCTGGCGGCTCATTTCCATGAGGCCGAACTTGCTGATCGAGCCGAACTGCACGCGCGCGCGGTCCTGGCGCAGCGCTTCGCGCAGGCGGCTTTCGACCTCGCGGCGGTTCTTCGACTCGTCCATGTCGATGAAGTCGATCACGATCAGGCCGCCCAGGTCGCGCAGGCGCATCTGGCGCGCCACTTCGTCGGCCGCTTCGAGGTTGGTGCGGGTGGCGGTTTCCTCGATGTCGCCGCCCTTGATCGCGCGGGCCGAGTTGACGTCGACCGAGACCAGTGCTTCGGTGTGGTCGATCACGATGGCGCCACCGCTCGGCAGCTGCACGGTGCGGGCGTAGGCCGATTCGATCTGGTGCTCGATCTGGAAGCGGCTGAACAGCGCGGCATCGTCGCGATAGCGCTTGACCTTGCCCGCATGCTCCGGCATCACGTGCGCCATGAACTGCTGCGCCTGGTCGTAGATGTCGTCGGTGTCGATCAGGATGTCGCCGATGTCGTGATTGAAATAGTCACGGATCGCGCGGATGACGAGCGAGGACTCCTGGTAGATCAGGAAGGCGCCCTTGCCGCCCTTGGCGGCGCCGTCGATCGCGGCCCAGAGCTTGAGCAGGTAGTTCAGGTCCCACTGCAGTTCGGGGGCCGAGCGGCCGATGCCGGCGGTGCGCGCGATGATGCTCATGCCCTTCGGGTATTCGAGCTGGTCCATCGCTTCCTTGAGCTCGGCCCGGTCGTCGCCTTCGATGCGCCGGCTCACGCCGCCGCCGCGCGGATTGTTGGGCATCAGCACGACGTAGCGGCCGGCCAGCGAAATGAAGGTGGTGAGCGCCGCGCCCTTGTTGCCGCGCTCTTCCTTCTCGACCTGGACGACCAGTTCCTGGCCTTCCTTGATCACGTCCTGGATGCGGGCCTGGCTGGCCGACACGCCTTCGGCGAAGTACTGCTTGGAGATTTCCTTGAACGGCAGGAAGCCGTGGCGGTCTTCGCCGTAGTCCACGAAGCAGGCTTCCAGCGACGGCTCGACGCGCGTCACCACGGCCTTGTAGATGTTGCCCTTTCGCTGTTCGCGGCCTTCGATCTCGATCTCGTAGTCGAGGAGCTTTTGCCCGTCGACGATTGCCAGGCGGCGTTCTTCGGCCTGCGTGGCATTGATCAGCATCCGTTTCATGATGCGTTGTCCTTCTCTATGTTTCGTCTCGTCTTACCGGTCCATGACGGACCTCACGATGCACGGACGGCGCGCCGCGAAACGAAGGAATTGCCGCTAGGCCTTGGCCTGGACTGCCGCGCGGATGGCGGCAGCCGCATGGAGCATCAGCTCAATGCGGGCCAGGGCGGGGGCGCGTGGATGGGTGCGAGCCCGATCGGGTGCTGACTTGCCGTCTTTTCGACGGCGACTGGCGCAATGGTGATGCGCACGGCTGGCGGCTCAATGCCCGTGCTCACCGGCATCAGCCAGCGCAGGACAAGTTGAACCAGTAGCATCAACACGAGGGTCTCGCTTCGATCCGCAGACAGCCTGAAGCTGCCGGCTGGGGTATTCCGTATGGTGTTTCGTGGGCGTCGGCTTGACTCGGATGAAGCGCCTGCCGCCTTGCGCATTTGCGCGTGGCCTGCGGGCTCGACATCAAAGCGGCATCGACCTCACAGCGCCTCCTGCAGTGCTCTAAACTTCTGATTAATCAAGCACTTACATGACCGCGCTGGTGAAAAATATTATAGGTGCGAAGCCAGGCCCCGGGGCGGCGGAAGTTCGCTTTCTCACGGTCGACGGAGAATCCGCCGGCCAACGGCTCGACAATTTCCTTTTCCGCCAACTGAAAGGCGTGCCGAAGACGCACGTCTACCGGATCATCCGTTCGGGTGAGGTCCGCATCAATAAAGGCAGGGCGCAGGCCGAGACCCGTCTCTGCGAGGGCGACGTGCTGCGCGTCCCCCCGGTGAGGGTCGCCGCGCGGGCGGAAGAGGGCGCGGCCCCGCCCACGCCCCCCCGGGAATTCCCCGTGTTGCACGAAGACGACGCGCTGGTCGCCATCAACAAGCCGGCCGGCGTCGCCGTGCACGGCGGCAGCGGCGTCAGCTTCGGCGTCATCGAGCAGTTGCGGCGGGCGCGGCCCGCGGCCCGTTTCCTCGAACTGGTGCACCGGCTCGACCGGGAAACCTCCGGCATCCTGCTGGTCGCGAAGAAGCGTTCGGCGCTGACCGCATTGCAGGACCAGTTCCGCGAGCGCGAGACCGGAAAGACCTATCTCGCGCTGGTCGAGGGCAGCTGGCCCGCGAACAAGAAGGTGCTCGACGCACCGCTGGCGAAATACCTGCTGCCGGGTGCGGCCGGCGGGGCCGAGGCCGGCGAGCGGCGCGTGCGCGTGGTGGCCAAGGACCATCCGGACGCGATGCGCGCCGTGACGCTGGTCAAGGTGCTCGCCCGGTTCAACCTGCCGGGGGACGGGGCGCCGGTGTCGCTGCTCGCCGTCACCATCAAGACCGGCAGGACGCATCAGATCCGCGTTCACCTCGCTTCGGCCGGCCACGCCATCACCGGCGATGACAAATACGGCAACTTCGAGCGCAACCGGGCGCTGCAGAAGGCCGGCCTCAAACGCATGTTCCTGCACGCCTGGCGCCTGCAGTTCACCCATCCCGCGAGCCACGAGCGCATGGCGCTCCAGGCCGATCTGCCGCCGGAGCTGAATGCCCTGATGCCGCCGGAGGCGCTCGACCTGCTCGCTGCCCATCCATCGACCGCCCCTCATGACTGACACACGCTCCCGCCGCTTCGACCTGATCGCCTTCGATTGGGACGGAACGCTCTACGACTCGACCCGTTTGATCGTCCGCTGCATCCAGGCCGCGGTGGTCGACGTCGGTGGCGCCAGGCCCAGCGAAAGCGACGCCGCCTGGGTGATCGGCCTGGGCCTGGCCGAAGCGCTTGCCAAGGCGGCTCCGGATGTTCCGCGGGAGAAGTACCCGGAGCTCGGCGCGCGCTACCGCTACCACTACCTCCAGCACCAGGACGACGTCGTGCTCTTCGAGGGCGTGCTGCCGATGCTGGATGCGCTGCGCGCGCGCGGCCATCTGCTGGCCGTCGCCACCGGCAAGTCGCGCCGGGGGCTGAACGAGGCGCTCGCCACGGTCGCGCTGCGCGACCGCTTCGATGCCTCCCGCACGGCCGACGAGACCTTCGGCAAGCCGCATCCGCGCATGCTGCTGGAGCTCATGGAAGAGCTCGACGTGCCGCCCGAACGCACGCTGATGATCGGGGACACCACGCACGATCTCCAGCTCGCGATCAACGCCGGTTGCGCGAGTGTCGGCGTGAGCTACGGGGCGCACGGGCCGGACGGCTTCGAGCCGCTGTCGCCGCTGCACGTGGCGCATTCGGTTTCCGGCCTCGCTGAATGGCTACTCGGGAACGCATGACAATCCGGGCATGAGCGAATGCATTCCTCTGTGCAACGCCGCTGATCTGATCGAAGGCGGCCGCGCCGTGCCGTTCGACGTGGTGCATGCGGGTCAGGCCTGCCGCGCGTTCGCGGTCAGGTTCGAAGGCGTGGCGCACGCCTACCTGAATCGCTGCAGCCACGTGGCGATGGAACTGGACTTCCAGCCCGACCGCTTCTTCGACGACAGCGGCCAGTGGCTCCTGTGCGCGACGCACGGCGCGGTCTACAAGCCCGACACCGGCGAATGCGCCGGCGGCCCGTGCCGCGGAGGCTTGGTGAAGATCGATCTGAGCGAGCGTGACGGCGTCGTGCACTGGCATACTGCCTGGAACCTCCAACCTCTCGCTTTCTGACATGACAGATCCAAACCGCACGGAGCCCGAAGGTTTCGAACCCTTCGATCGCACCGCGCCTTCACCAACCGCCCAGGGGGGCTCGAGAAACATGTCGAGAAACGACCCGACCCAGCAGCCCGGCTGGGAGCGCGCGACGCTGGAGAAGCTTGCCTTTGCCGCGTTGAGGGAACAAAGGGCCGCGCGCCGGTGGAAGACCTTCACCCGCCTGGCATGGCTGGCCTTCTTCGTCGCGCTGGCGTGGTTCGTGATCGCACGCAGTTCGCAGACGGCGGCCAAGACGACGGCGCACACCGCGGTGATCGAGATCAAGGGCGAAATCGGCGACGGCGCCGATGCGAGCGCGGAGTTCGTGGTCGCGGCGATGAAGACCGCGTTCGAGGACGAGGGCGCCAAGGGCGTGATCCTGCTCATCAATTCGCCCGGCGGCAGCCCGGTGCAGGCCGGGATCATCAACGACGAGATCAAGCGGATGCGGGCCAAATACGACAAACCGATCTACGCGGTGGTCGAGGAGACCTGCGCCTCGGCTGCCTATTACATCGCGGCCGCGACCGACAAGATCTTCGTCGACAAGGCCAGCATCGTCGGCAGCATCGGCGTGCTGATGGACGGCTTCGGCTTCACGGGGATCATGGAGAAGGTCGGCGTGGAACGCAGGCTGCTGACGGCCGGGGAGAACAAGGGATTTCTCGATCCGTTCAGCCCGATGAGCGACGCCCAGCGCGCGCACGCGCAGCAGATGCTCGACCAGATCCACACCCAGTTCATCGATGTGGTGAAGAGCGGCCGCGGCGATCGGCTCAAGGTCAATGTGCCGGGCCTCTTCAGCGGCCTCTTCTGGAGCGGCCAGCAGGCCATCGAACTCGGCCTGGCGGATCAGCTCGGCAACGTGGACTACGTCGCGCGCGAAGTCATCAAGGCCGAAGAACTCATCGACTACACCCGCCGCGACAATGTGGCCGAGCGGCTCGCCAAGAGGTTCGGCGCGGCGCTTGGCGAGGCATCGGTGCGCGCGCTGCGTGCCGCGCCGGCGCTGCGGTGAATCAGGCCGAGCCCGTGTAGCGCGCCGAAGCGGCAAGCGCCGCTGCAAAGGCAACCACCAGGTACAGCGCAGCAGTCAGCGAACTGATCTGCGCCAGGAAGCCGATCACCGGCGGCCCGGCCATGAAGCCGAGGTAGGCGGCTGCCGAGACCGCCGCAATGCCTTGTGCGGGCTCGACGCCCGGCACCCGCGCCGATGCCGCGAAGAGAACCGGCACCACATTGGCGAAGCCGACCCCGACACCGGCGAATCCGGCCAGCGCGATCCACGGATCGCTCGTGACCAGCACGAGCGTCATCGAGGCGGCAGCCAGCAGGGCACGGCCGCGCAGCAGCACGGCGGGCGCGAAGCGAGCCCGCATCGCGTCGCCGCCGAATCGCGCCAGTGCCATGGCCGCGGAGAAGCTCCCATAGGCCAGCGCCGCCTCCTGCTGGACGGTGCCGAGTTCCTGCTCCAGGTAGAGCACGCTCCAGTCGTAGATCGCGCCTTCGGCGATCAGGCCCAGCGCGGCCAGCAGCCCGAGCACGGCAAGCGTGCCGCGCGGCAGGCGAAAGCCCTCGCCCGCGTGCGGAAAGGCCGTGGCCTCCTTCGGCAGCATCCACCGCGATGAAAGAGCGATCGTGAGCGCCATCGCGGCGGCGACGAGCGTCAGGTGATGCTGGGCCGCCATGCCCGCGGCGATCGCCGCGGCGCCGCCCGTCGCGCCGACCATGCCGCCGAGACTGAACATGCCGTGCATGCCGCTCATCAGCGGCTTGCCGTTGCGCAGTTCGAGCTGCGCCGCTTCGGTGTTGATCGCCACGTCGAACACGCTCGTCGCGACGCCGAACGCGGCGAGCAGCGCGAGCACGGCGACAAAGCCGGGCGCGAGCAGCAGGCAGGAAAGAAGGAGCGCGTAGCTGCAGCCGCACACCGCCGCCGTGCGGCGGGCGCCGTGCCGGCCGATCCAGCGGCTTGCCTGGGTCAGGCCCAGCAATGCACCGACGCCGGCGGCGAGCATCGCTAGACCGAACTTTGAGCACATGAAGTAGCCGGAGCCCAAGCGTGGCGCGGGTTTCGGCTATTTTTGTGTGCAAATATGTAGCCATGTAAATTGATATTTTTGTACTTGAATTTCCTCGATTCGTGATCCATACATGAAGCCATGTACATCGAGGCCGTCCCCAACCGCGACTCACCCCCCGCGATCCTGTTGCGCGAGTCCTATCGCGAAGACGGCAAGGTGCGCAAGCGCACGCTGGCCAATCTGTCGAGCCTGAGTGCGGAGGTCATAGAGGGCTTGAAGGTGTTGCTGCGCGGGGGCGTGGCCGTGCCCGACGCGCAGGAGGTCTTCAGCATCGAGCGCAGCCTGCCCCACGGCCATGTGGCCGCCGTGCTGGCGGCCGCGCGCCAATGCGACGCGCCGGCCTGGTTTGCCAGCGCGCCCGAGGACCTGCGCGCACTGTTGCTGGCCATGCTCGTGGCGCGCGTGCTCACGCCCGGCTCCAAGCTCGCGACGCATCGCATGTTGCACGACGACACCGCCACCCACTCGCTGGGCCGCGTGCTGGGCGTGGGCCAGTGCAGCGCCGATGATCTGTACCGTGCGCTGGACTGGCTGCACGGCGCGCAGCCGGCGATCGAGCGACGACTGGCGCGCAAGCATCTGGCCGGCAGCACGTTGGTGCTGTACGACCTCACCTCGACCTGGCTGACGGGGCGTTGCTGCGAGCTGGCCGCGCGCGGCCACTCGCGCGACGGCAAGCGCGACGATCCACAGATCGTGTTCGGGCTGGTCTGCGCCGCCGATGGTTGCCCGATCGCCGTCGAAGTGTTCGCCGGCAACACGGGCGACCCGGCCACGGTGGCCGAGCAGGTCGCCAAGCTCAAGCAGCGCTTTGGCATCGAACGCATCACCTGGGTGGGCGATCGCGGGATGCTGACCTCGGCACGCATCGAGCAGGTGCTCAAGCCGCAGGGCATGGACTGGATCAGCAGTCTGCGCGCGCCGCAGATCGCGCAGCTGGCCGCCGAGCTCGGGCCCTTCCAGCCGTCGCTGTTCGATGAGCGCAATCTCATCGAAGTCAGCAGCGAGCACTTTCCCGGCGAGCGGCTCGTGGTGTGCCGCAACCCACTTCTGGCGGCCGAGCGCTCACGCAAGCGCGGCGAGTTGCTGGCGGCCACCGAGGCCGATCTGGGCAAGATCGCCGCGGCCACGCAGCGTGCGCGCCAGCCGCTGCGCGGCGAGCAGGCCATCGCGTTGCGCGTGGGGCGCCTCATCGACCGCTTCAACGTGGCCAAGCACTTCGAGCTCACGATCACCGAGACGACGTTCGCGTTTCGGCGCAAGGTCGATTCGATTGCCAGCGAGACCGCGCTGGACGGGCTGTACGTGATCCGCACCAGCTTGAGCGCCCAGCAGCTTGATGCCACCTCGGCGGTGGCCGCCTACAAGAGCCTGGCCCAGGTGGAGCGCGCGTTCCGCTCGATGAAGACGGTGGATCTGCATGTGCGGCCGGTCTTCCACTACAACACCGAGCGTGTTCGCGCGCATGTCTTCCTGTGCATGCTCGCCTACTACGTCGAATGGCACCTGCGCGAGCGTTTGAAGCCCATGCTGTTCGACGATGAGTTCCTCGAGCAGGCCCAAGGCCAGCGGGCTTCTCCGGTCGCCAAGGCGGTGCGCTCCGAGCACGCCCGCGACAAGGACACATCGAAGCACGCCAGCGACGGATTGCCGCTGCACAGCCTGCGCACGCTGCTGCAGGACCTGGCCACGCTCGCCTACAACATCACCCACACGAGCCTGAATCCGAACGCCAAGATCGTCATCACCACGCGGCCCACGCCGCTGCAGGACAAGGCCTTCAAGCTGCTCGCCGTCAATCCCGCCTGTACCCAGTAAGCCCACCCAGCCTCGCTGAACAAACTCAGCAGGATCAAGGGGTTGCGCTCATTCGCAGCTCAAAGTTCGGACTAGACCGAGCTCTGCTTCGTTGACCTGGTAGTACGCCTTCACCGTGGGAATGTGCACGCCCCATGTGGCGAACACGAAGCCGGAAGAGAAGAACTGTGCGCGCGAGGCCCAGCGCATGCGGGCGGAGGGGACCGTCATCGTCGGCAGCGGGCCTAGCGGCCGATCGCGAACACGGCCGGCATGCGTTCGTCCTGCAGGCCCGGCATCGCGCGCCATGTCTTCACGGTGTGACTTCGAATCCGGGATGACGAGAGCGTCAGTCCGCTGGCGACCGCCAGCCGGGTGTTGTGCTGCAGCGTCTGCGTCAGCGCCTGCAGCAGTGCGGCGTTCCGGTATGGCGTCTCGATGAAGAGCTGGGTCTGGCCCGTCTTGAGCGCCAGCGCCTCGAGTTCCCGGATGCGGCGGATTCGCGCCTCCGCGTCCTGCGGGAGGTAGCCCACGAAGGCGAAGTTCTGCCCGTTGAGCCCGCTGGCGGCCAGTGTCAGCAAGAGCGACACGGGGCCGACGAGCGGCACGACCGCGATGCCAAGGTCATGCGCGGCCTTGGCCACCGACGAGCCAGGGTCGGCGATGGCCGGCATGCCGGCTTCGCTGAGCAAGCCGACGTCATGGCCCTCGAGTGCCGCGGCAAGGAGCGGCCGGGCGTCGAACTGCCCGCCGTGATCGCCTTTCTTGTGGACCTCGCGCGGAAGTTCCTGGATCCGCTGCTCCTGCAGGGGCGCGGCAAGCGGCGCGACCGCGTCGACGCGCTTGAGATAGGCGCGCGCCGACTTGGCGTTCTCGCAGATCCAGTGGGTGATCCGTGCAGCCGCCTTGAGCGTGCCGAGCGGCAGGGCTTCCTGGATGTCCGGCTGCTCGTCGCACCCGAAGTCCAGCGGAGCGGGCACGAGATAGAGCTTGCCGCGGGTCTGGCTGCTCACAGCAGGTCGACTCCGGCGGCTCGCAGCATCCGGGCCGTGCGAATCAGCGGCAGGCCGACGAGCGCCGTCGGATCGTCGCTGTCGATGGCGTCGAGCAGCGCAATGCCCAATCCCTCGCTCTTGGCGCTTCCCGCGCAGTCATAGGGCTGCTCGGCGAGCAGATAGTGCTCGATCGCCGCGTCACTGAGGTCGCGGAAGACCACGCGCACCGGCGCGAGGTCGGCCTGCGCGAATTCGGTGGCCTGGCAGACGACGGCGACCGCCGTCTGGAAGATCAGCGTCTGGCCGCGCATGCGGCGCAACTGGGCCGTGGCGCGCGCATGGTCCCCCGGCTTGCCAAGGGCCTCGCCGGCCAGATCGGCGACCTGGTCCGAGCCGATCACGACGGCGTCCGGAAAGCGCCGTGCGACCGCGCGGGCCTTTTCGAGGGCAAGCCGCTCTGCGAGCGCGCGCGGCGCTTCGCCCTCCTGCGGCGTTTCGTCTACATCCGGCGCATGCACCTCGAAGGGCAGGCGCAGTCGGAGCATGAGTTCCCGGCGGTATCGCGAGGTCGAGGCAAGGATCACTTGGCGTTGCATGGCCGCGATTGTGCGCGAGCGGTTTAGACTGAACGGATGACGAGAGAATTTGTCCCCAGCCGACTCGACGTGAATGGCTTTGCCGAAGCAGGTGCCGCCATTTCAGGCGACGAGCCGGTGCGGAACTTTCAGCGCCTGCACGCCGAACTGGTCGAGCCGTCCGACGATCTCACGGTGCAGTGGAAGGCCGAGGGCGAGCGCAGACGCGGTGCGGACGGCGCGCCGGTGCCGTGGCTGAACCTCAGCGCGCACACGCGCGTGCCCATGGTCTGTCAACGCTGCCTTGCGCCGGTCGACGTGGTCCTGGACGTCGATCGCTGGTTTCGCTTCGTCGCGGACGAGACGATCGCTGCCGCGGAAGACGAGGAAGCCGAGGAAGACGTGCTGGTCGCGAGCAGGGAGTTCGATCTGCATGCGCTCATCGAGGACGAACTGTTGATGGAAATCCCGGTCACGCCGCGCCATGAGGTGTGTCCCGAAGCTGCACGGCTTTCAGCGGTCGACCCCGATTTCGAGGCTTCGGAAGATGCCAGGCCGAATCCGTTCGCGGTGCTCAAGCAATTGAAGCCGGATGGGGACAAATAGGTGTGCGAGGGCCGAGGTGGCGCTCTTGGGCCTCTTTGGGCTATAATCTTTGGCTTCGCGCGCGCCGCCGCTAGTGCTTAATGGGCTTATCTTATTTAAGCGTTATCGCCGCCTCGCATGCCCGCCAACCCACCCGAATACATCCAGGAGCCATCATGGCCGTCCAGCAAAACAAGAAGTCGCCGTCGAAGCGCGGCATGCACCGCTCGCACAACGCGCTGGGCGTGCCCGGCATCGCCGTCGAGCCCACGACCGGTGAAACCCACCTGCGTCACCACATCAGCCCGAACGGTTTCTACCGCGGTCGCAAGGTTCTCAAGACCAAGTCCGAAGCCTGAATCGGTTTCAAGGTCGAGGCCCGAAGCTACTTTTCCCGTAGCGTCGGGCCTTTGTTTTGATGGCTACGCCGTCTGCATCTGCACCTGCGCCGTCCGTGATCACGCTTGCCGTTGATTGCATGGGCGGAGACCATGGCCCGCGCGTCACGCTCGCGGCCTGTCGAGCCTTTCTCGAGCGTCACCCCGAGGGGTCGCTTCTTCTCGTCGGCATCCCCGGCGCGCTTTCTGGTTTTTCCCACCCTCGGGCGACGCTCGTCGCGGCGACCGAGGTCGTCGGTATGGACGATCCCATCGAGATCGCACTTCGCAAGAAGAAGGACTCGTCCATGCGGATTGCCATCCAGCAAGTGAAGGATGGGGCTGCCCAAGCTGCGGTCTCCGCCGGCAATACCGGCGCGCTGATGGCGATTGCGCGGTATCTCCTCAAGACCCTCGACGGCATCGATCGGCCGGCGATCGCGCCTCAACTGCCCAACAGCAAGGGTGGTGCGACGACTGTCCTGGACCTCGGTGCGAACGTCGATTGCGACGCCGAAGACCTCCTGCAGTTCGCGGTGCTCGGTTCGGCGCTGGTCTCGGCGCTGACGGGCAACGAGTCGCCCAGCGTCGGCTTGCTGAACGTCGGGGAGGAAGCGATCAAAGGCAGCGAAACGATCAAGAAGGCGAGTCAACTGCTTCGAAAAGCGGCTGATTCGCAAGATCTCAACTTCTACGGCAACGTCGAAGGCAACGACATCTTCAAGGGAACCACGGACATCGTCGTCTGCGACGGCTTCGTCGGCAACGTCACGCTGAAGGCCACCGAGGGTGTCGCCTCGATGATCGTCGACTTCCTGCGAATTGAGTATTCGAGCGGGATTTTCAGTCGACTTGCGGCTATCGTCTCCTATCCGGTTCTAAAAGCGCTTAAAAAGCGACTTGATCACCGGAGATACAACGGCGCTGCCTTGCTTGGCCTGCGCGGGCTGGTGTTCAAGAGCCATGGCTCTGCGGACGAAGTGGCTTTCGGGCACGCTCTGGATCGCGCTTATGATGCCGCTCGCAACAACCTGCTCGATCGCGTGCGGGCCCGCATCGCCCACGCCGCGCCTCTGCTCGCGCGACAAGAACCGGCGGCGGCCGACACGGCGGCGCTTCACGTCTGATGACATCTTTCTCTCGCATTACCGGCACCGGCAGCTACCTGCCGCCTCGCCGCGTGACCAACGACGATCTGGCCCGGGACCTCGCTGCACGCGGCATCGAAACCTCTGATCAATGGATCATCGAGCGCACCGGCATCCGGGCCAGGCATTTCGCCGACCCCGATGTGACAAGCAGCGATCTGGCGCTCGAGGCCGCCAGGCACGCACTTGAAGCCGCCGGCCGAAGCGCCGGCGACATCGACCTGATCATCGTCGCGACCTCGACGCCGGACATGGTGTTTCCGTCCGCAGCGGCCATTCTCCAGAACAAGCTCGGCATTGCCGGTTGCCCTGCTTTCGATGTGCAGGCCGTCTGCAGCGGCTTCGTCTATGCGTTGACCGTCGCGGACGCCATGATCCGCACGGGCAGCGCCAAATGTGCCCTCGTGGTCGGCGCCGAAGTGTTCTCGCGGATCCTGGATTTCAACGATCGCACCACCTGCGTGCTTTTCGGCGACGGCGCCGGCGCGGTCGTTCTCGAGGCCAGCAAGGAACCCGGAATCCTGGCGAGCGACCTCCACGCCGATGGCAAGCACGTCGGCATCCTTTGCGTGCCGGGCAACGTGTCGGGCGGCTCCGTACTCGGGACCCCCTTCCTGCATATGGACGGGCAGGCGGTCTTCAAGCTCGCGGTTCGCGTGCTCGAAGACGCTGCACGCGCCACGCTGGAAAAGGCCGGCAAGACCGATCAGGACATCGACTGGCTGATTCCGCATCAGGCCAACATCCGGATCATGGAAGGCACGGCCAAGAAGCTGAAGCTCCCGCGCGAAAAGCTGATCGTGACCGTCGACGAGCACGGCAACACCTCGGCTGCCTCGATCCCTCTGGCGCTCGACCATGCGGTGCGATCCGGCAAGGTCAAGAAGGGCGACACCCTGATGCTCGAAGGCGTCGGCGGGGGATTCACCTGGGGCGCGGTGCTGTTGAACTATTGAAGAGCGCAGCGCCCAGGCGGCGAGCGCGTATGGAGCCAACAACAATGAAGTCTTTCGCATTTGTCTTTCCGGGACAAGGCTCGCAGGCGGTCGGCATGCTCGATGCCTGGGGCGATCATCCCGCCGTCGCCGAGACGCTTCGCGAGGCGTCGGATGCGCTGGGCGAGGACGTTGCCCGCCTGATCCACGAGGGACCGAAGGAAGTCCTCTCGCTGACCACCAATACCCAGCCCGTGATGCTCGTCGCCGGTGTCGCTGCGTGGCGCGCGTGGTTGGCTGAAGGCGGGGATCGCCCGTCCGTCGTGGCCGGGCATTCGCTGGGCGAGTATTCCGCGCTGGTCGCTTCCGGCGTGCTGACCTTGGCCCAGGCCGCCCCGTTGGTGCGCTTCCGCGCAGAGGCCATGCAGCAGGCAGTTCCCGTGGGCGCGGGCGCCATGGCGGCCATCCTGGGCATGGATGCGGAAAAGGTGAAAGCCGGCTGCGCCGAGGCAGCGGCCAGCTTCGGCCCGGGCAGCGCCGAAGTCGTCGAGGCTGTCAATTTCAACGACCCGATGCAGACGGTGATCGCCGGCAGCAAGGCGGCCGTCGAGAAGGCCTGCGAGGTCCTGAAGGCGAATGGCGCCAAGCGCGCGCTGCCGCTGCCGGTTTCCGCGCCTTTCCATTCCAGCCTGATGAAGCCTGCGGCGCAAGCGCTGCGCGAGCGCCTTGCTTCGGTGGCCTTCCTGGCGCCGCAGATTCCGGTGGTCAACAACATCGACGTGGCGGTCGTGACGGATCCGGCGTCGATCCGCGACGCGCTCGTGCGCCAGGCGGCGGGCCCTGTGCGCTGGGTCGAAACCGTGCAGGCCTTGAGGTCGCGCGGCGTCGAGGCCGTGATCGAATGCGGACCCGGCAAGGTCCTGGCCGGCATGGCGAAGCGGATCGCCCCCGAACTGGCTGCGGCCTCGGTCTACGACCCGGCGACGCTGGCCGAGACCCGACAACAGCTCGCTGCTTGAGCGTCGACCACCAGAGTTAATTCATGAGCACTCTCAAATTTGAAGGACAGGTCGCCTTGGTGACCGGCGCGTCTCGCGGCATCGGTGCCGCCATCGCGCTCGAACTGGCCCAGAGCGGCCTCAAGGTCATCGGAACCGGCACGACCGACGAAGGCGCTGCCAAGATCACCGCGGCCCTGGGCGCGTACGGTGGTCGCGGCTGCGCGCTGGATGTCAATGACGGCACCGCGGTCGAAGCGCTGGTCGATGAGATCGTGAAGGTCTATGGCGCCATCCATGTGCTGGTCAACAACGCGGGCATCACGCGCGACACCCTGGCGATGCGCCTCAAGGATTCCGACTGGGATGCCGTTCTCGACACCAACCTGAAGGCGGTCTTCCGACTGTCGCGCGCGGTGATCCGACCCATGATGAAGCAGCGCTACGGGCGCATCATCAACATCACCAGCGTGGTCGGCGCCTCGGGCAATGCGGGCCAGGCCAACTACGCGGCCGCAAAGGCCGGCGTGGCCGGCATGACACGCGCGTTGGCGCGCGAGCTCGGCAGCCGCAGCATCACCGTCAATTGCGTGGCGCCCGGATTCATCGAGACCGACATGACGGCCAGCCTGCCGGAAGCGCAGCAGCAGGCGCTCTTGGCCCAGATCCCGCTGGGCCATCTGGGCAAGCCTGCCGACATCGCCCATGCCGTTGCGTTCCTTGCTTCGCCCCAGGCGGCCTACGTCACGGGGCAGGAACTGCACGTCAATGGCGGCATGCATATGTAGCGCGCCGACGCAATACCTTCACCTACGGCCGAGCGGCAAATGCCACAATCCGGCCGGCTAAAATCCACCGGTTACTTACACAACCCTCAGAGGGAACCAAATGAGCGATATCGAAGCACGTGTCAAGAAAATCATTGCCGAACAGCTCGGCGTTGAAGAGTCCCAGGTCACCAACGAAAAGGCTTTCGTTGCCGACCTCGGTGCTGACTCGCTCGACACGGTCGAACTCGTGATGGCGCTCGAAGACGAGTTCGGCATCGAGATTCCGGACGAAGACGCCGAGAAGATCACCACGGTGCAAAACGCCGTCGACTACGCCACCAAGAATCAAAAGGCCTGATCGGCCACGCTGAGATACCGTTCCCCCGGCCCGCAGTCCTGATGCTTGCGAGCGCCGTGCAGCGGTCTCAGTGCTTCCAGAAAGGTTTGCCGGCATGACCAAACGCCGCGTCGTTGTGACCGGGCTCGGTTGCCTCGCTCCTGTCGGAAATACGGTTGCCGACTCCTGGGCCAATTTGCTGGCCGGGGAGTCGGGTATCGCGAACATCACCGCGTTCGATGCAAGCGCCTTCGCCTGCAAGTTCGCGGGTGAGGTCAAGGGTTTCGACATCACCCAGTACATCTCGGATAAGGAAGCGCGTCACATGGACCGCTTCATTCATCTGGGGCTCGCCGCCGCCGTCCAGGCGGTGCAGGACAGCGGACTGCCGACCGGCGAAGCGCTGTCTTACGAGCAAGCCGTGCGCATTGGCTGCAACATCGGGTCCGGCATCGGCGGACTTCCGATGATCGAGCAGACCCATGGCGAACTGGTGAACCGTGGCCCGCGCCGCGTGTCGCCGTTCTTCGTGCCGGCTTCGATCATCAACATGATCTCGGGCCACGTCTCGATCAAGTACGGCTTCAAGGGGCCGAACATCGCGGTCGTGACGGCCTGCACCACGGGCCTGCATGCGATCGGCACGTCGGCGCGCATGATCGAATACGGTGACGCCGACGTGATGATCGCCGGCGGTGCCGAGTCGACCATCTCGCCGCTCGGCATCGGCGGCTTTACTGCGCCGCGCGCGCTGAGTACTCGCAACGACGATCCCGCGACTGCCTCGCGTCCGTGGGACAAGGACCGCGACGGCTTCGTGCTGGGCGAGGGCGCCGGCGTGCTGGTGCTCGAAGAATACGAACACGCCAAGGCTCGTGGCGCCAGGATCTACGCGGAAATCGCGGGCTTCGGCTTGACCGGCGATGCCTACCACATGACGGCGCCCGACGTTGACGGTCCCCGCCGCTCGATGACGATGGCGCTGGCCAACGCAGGCGTCAATGCCGATCAGGTGCAGTATCTCAACGCGCACGGCACGTCGACGCAGATCGGTGACATCAACGAGACCAACGCGATCAAGCTGACCTTCGGCGATCACGCCAAGAGGCTGGTCGTCAACTCGACCAAATCCATGACCGGCCACCTGCTGGGCGGCGCGGGTGGCATCGAGTCGGTGTTCACGGTGCTGGCGCTGCATCATCAGAAGAGCCCGCCGACGATCAACATCTTCAATCAGGATCCGGAGTGCGATCTCGACTATTGCGCCAATGAGGCGCGCGATCTGAAGATCGACGTCGCGGTCAAGAACAACTTCGGGTTTGGCGGCACCAACGGAACGCTGGTGTTCAAGCGCGTTTGATCCTCGCCCATCCCCATGCATAGCGCCCCATCGGTGAGTTATCCGGTGGGGCGCTCGCGCTATGCGGAGCGCCTTTTGCTCGCGCTGTGGGCGCTTGGCGTCTGCGCCGTCACGATGGCCTGCGTTCAATCGGCCGGCCTCGACTGGCGGGACGGCGTACTGCTTCTCTGTGCGATCGTGGCGAGCGTGGCCGCATGGACAGGAGTGCTTCGCTCATCATGCCCCGCGAATCTGGTCTTCGATGGTCAATGCTGGTCCATGTCGGGCGGCGTCAGCGTGCCGACGGCCCAGGCGGCCGTGATGCTGGACTTGCAGTGGTTGCTGCTCGTTCGAATCAAGGAGCCGCTCGGCGCTGCACGGTGGATCTGGGTCGACCGAACCGCCATGCCCCAACGGTGGCGAGACTTGCGCCGTGCGCTATATTCGCGCGCCATTCCGACGCAAGCGGCGGTCAAAACGCCGGAGTCGGTCTCGGCCAACGCGCATCACACGTCATGACAGTCTCGCCACCTCCCGTTCCACCGGATGCCGGACCGGCAGGTGCGCCCGCCGAGGCGACCAAGCCGGGCGAGGTCGATTTCCAGCTGGTCCAGCGGACCGTGGCGGGCGACCAGAAGGCGTTCGAGCTGCTCGTCATCAAGTACCAGCGCCGGATCGAGAGGTTGATCGGCCGCATGGTGCGGGACGTGAACCTGATCGAGGATATCGCCCAGGAGACTTTCATCCGAGCCTACCGGGCACTGCATCAGTTCCGGGGCGAGGCCCAGTTCTACACTTGGCTCTACCGGATCGCCGTCAATACCGCCAAGAAGGCCTTGGTCGACATGAAGCGGGATCCGACCGTCACCGAGAGTGCCCTGCGTTCGTCTTCCGAAGAGGACGATGAAACTTACCGGCCCGGAAACGAACCAATCAGCGACGAGACCCCCGAGTCCGTGATGGCGGCCAACGAGATAGCTGCGGCTGTCGAGGCGGCCATGGAAGCGTTGCCGGCCGAATTGCGGCAGGCGGTGACGCTGCGGGAAATCGAGGGGATGAGTTACGAAGAGATCGCCGAGGTCATGAACTGTCCGATCGGCACGGTGCGGTCGCGGATTTTCCGGGCCCGCGAGGCGATTTCTGCCAGGGTCAAGCCCTTGCTGGACAACCAGTCCGGCAAGCGATGGTAAGC
Source organism: Variovorax sp. HW608 (assembly GCF_900090195.1). Taxonomy (NCBI): domain Bacteria; kingdom Pseudomonadati; phylum Pseudomonadota; class Betaproteobacteria; order Burkholderiales; family Comamonadaceae; genus Variovorax; species Variovorax sp. HW608. The sequence goes on along the minus strand of NZ_LT607803.1, from coordinate 7,129,358 downwards.
AGGTGAATGAAATGAAGCACACAAACACAGTTCGTGAGCAGGTGTCCGCGCTTGCTGATGGCCATTTGCGAGGCGAAGAATTTGCCCGCATGGTCGGCCGCATTGGCTTCGACGAAGAGCTGCGGGACACCTGGCAGACCTATCACCTGGTCGGCGATGTCCTGCGTTCGGGCGTCCACGCGCCGTGCAGCGACACCACGACCTTCCTTTCGCGATTCCAGGATCGCCTGGCGGCGGAGCCGCCGCTGCAGGCCCTGGAGGCGTTGCCCGAAGCGGAGCCGGTCCATCGTTCGCGCGCGGAGGCGGCCAACGAGCCCGTCTTCCGCTGGAAGCTCGTGGCCGGGGCGGCATCGCTGGCAGCGGCCGCAGCCATCGGCTGGAACTGGGTCGGCATCGAGGGCTCCCGTCCTGCCGGCGCGCAGCTGGCCCAGCAACAGGCGGCGCCGGCTGCGGTGGTCGCGGCGGCCAATGTCGCTCCTGCCCCGCGCCAGACGCTCATCCCCGCGCGAGTCCTGGTCGGAAACGGAAATCCGCAGGTCATGCTGCGTGATCCGCGACTCGATCAGCTGCTCGAAGCCCACCAGCAGGTCAGTGGCGCCTCGCAGCTTCCATCCGGATTCCTGCGCAACGCCACCTTCGAAAGGCCTTCGCGCTGAGCGCTTGCCTGCGATGACTGTTTCGATCCCAATCCCCGAGCGTCGATACGTGATCCTCGCGGCCGCGCTTTGCGTCGCGCAGGTGGCCACGGCTCAGACCCGGATCAGCTCGCCACTGGCAAAAGCGGGTCCTGGCAATGGCGAAACCCCGACCCTGGGCGTCGTCGAATGGCTCCAGCGCATGCATGCTGCGTCGAAGCAGCGCAGCTACGCCGGCACCTTTGTCGTTTCGGCGGAAACCGGCGATCTCTCCAGCGCACGCATCTGGCATGTCTGCGAAGGCGATCTCCAGATGGAGCGCATCGAGGCGCTCTCGGGGCCACCACGTTCGACATTTCGGCGCAATGATCGCGTCGTCACCTTCCTGCCCGAGTCGAAGGTGGTCAAGAGCGAGAAGCGGGAGAACCTCGAGCTGTTTCCGAACCTGCTCGGTGCTCCGGACTCGTCCATCGCCGATTTCTACGGTGTGCGGGTCGTGGGCAAGGGGCGCGTTGCCGGCTTCGATGCCGATGTGATTCTGCTGGAGCCTCGGGACGAATTCCGCTTCGGCTATCGGGTGTGGAGCGAGCGGCGCTCCGGCCTGGTCGTGAAGCTGCAGACGCTCGACCGCGACAACAAGGTCATCGAACAATCCGCCTTCTCCGAACTGCAGCTCGATGTGCCGATCAAGGTCCACGCCTTGAACCAGATGATGACCAGCACCTCGGGCTATCGCGTCGAGAAGTCGGAGCTCGAACGCACGACCGCCGAGCGCGAGGGCTGGACGCTCAGGAAGCCGGTCGCCGGGTTCAAGCCGGTGAATTGCTATCGGCGTCCGGCCGGCGGCGAGTCGGCTGGACACACGATGCAGTGGACCTTCTCGGATGGCCTCGCTTCCGTGTCGCTTTTCCTGGAGCCTTACGATGCCCAGCGCCAGGCCAAGGAAGTCCTTCTTGCACTCGGTGCCACCTATACGCTGACGCGCCGGCTGACCGACAAGGACGGGGATTGGTGGCTGACAGCCGTGGGCGAAGTGCCGCCGCAGACTTTGGACGCATTTGCCCAGAGCCTCGCCCGCGCGCGCTGAGTCGCGGCGCGCGGGTATCGTTTTGTCCAAGCTCTTAGACGAAAGAAATTGATGATGCTCAAGTTCGAGAGGAACAAGCTCCGCTCATGCGTGCTGGCTTGCGCGATGGCCGTCGTGTCGACCACCGCGCTGTTGCCGCCATCGCCGGCATTCGCGCAGGCGCGTGTCCTTCCCGATTTCACCGACCTGGTCGACCAGGTCGGGCCGTCCGTGGTGAACATCCGCACCGTCGAGAAAGTCGCCCAGGGCGGCGGCAATCCCGAGATGGATGAAGATATGCAGGAGTTCTTCCGGCGCTTCTTCGGCCAGCCGATGCCGGGCATTCCGCGCCAGGGTCGTCCCAACCGCCCGGCTCCTCAGGAGGAGGAGCGTCCGCGCGGTGTCGGGTCCGGGTTCATCCTTTCCCCGGATGGCTTCGTGATGACCAATGCGCATGTGGTCGACGGCGCTTCCGAGGTTCTGGTGACGCTGCCGGACAAGCGTGAGTTCAAGGCCAGGATCGTCGGCGCCGACAAGCGCACCGACGTCGCCGTGGTGAAGATCGACGCAACCGGTCTTCCTGCCGTCAAGGTCGGTGATGTCTCGAAGCTGCGCGTCGGCGAATGGGTGATGGCGATCGGCTCGCCCTTCGGCCTCGAGAACACCGTCACCGCCGGCATCGTGAGCGCGAAGCAGCGCGACACCGGCGACTACCTGCCGTTCATCCAGACCGACGTTGCCATCAACCCCGGCAACTCCGGCGGCCCGCTGATCAACATGCGCGGCGAGGTGGTGGGCATCAACAGCCAGATCTATTCGCGCTCCGGCGGCTTCATGGGGATCTCGTTCTCGATCCCGATCGATGAGGCGATCCGCGTGAGCGACCAGTTGCGCGCGTTCGGCCGCGTGTCGCGCGGACGGATCGGCGTACAGATCGATCAGGTCACGAAGGACGTGGCCGAGTCGATTGGCCTGGGCAAGGCGCAGGGAGCACTGGTTCGAGGCGTCGAAGCCGGTTCGCCGGGCGAGAAGGCCGGGATCGAGCCTGGCGACATCATCACCAAGTTCGATGGCAAGTCGATCGAGAGGCCCAGCGATCTGCCGCGTATCGTGGGGAACACCAAGCCGGGCACCAAGAGTTCGGTGACCGTATTCCGTCGTGGCAGCCTGCGCGACCTGAACGTGACCATCGCGGAGATCGAGCCCGACAAGCCGGCCAAGCGTGCTTCGGATCGTGACGAGTCATCGGGCAAGGCGCCGGCATCGGCAGCCGCAAAATCGATGGGCCTCGCGCTGAGCGATCTCCCTGATGCGCAGAGGCGAGAGCTGAAACTCAAGGGCGGCGTGAAGGTCGATGCCGCCACCGACGCGGCCGCGCGCGCGGGCCTGCGCGAAGGCGACGTGATCCTGGCCATCAGCAACACGGAAGTCTCGAGCGTCAAGGACTTCGAGGCGGCGCTGGCGAAGGCGGATCGGAGCAAGCCCATCAGCCTGCTTTTCCGTCGAGGCGACTGGGCGCAGTACGCGCTGGTTCGCCCCGCACGCTGATCAGACCCAAGGCGTCAAGTGGCCCCACCCCGCAGTCGGGTTTGGGGCCATTTTTTCGACGTTGTCGCGCCACGGCCGCACCGGCCAGAAAAAAAATTTGGGGGCGGTTGGAGCCTCTCATTTGTTAGCGTTTACTGACTTATGGGGCCGCTAATAATGGTTTTCGGTAGAATAGGGGGCCCGCAGCCCATGGTCATCGCATAAGCGGAGGCGGGTTCTTCACGATGCGAGATGCCTGCGGTCCGTCCACCGACGGTCCACAGTTCGCCCACAAGTTGTTAAGGAATTGCTCCACCGACGCTGTTGATAAGTTGTTTATAAGTGTGCTGTTGCTGACCTGCAACGACCGTCCGGGGGCCTTGGCCCCAATGTACGCGCCCCCCTTTTTGCCTACAATGAAGTTCCAACTACTGCAGTTGCCATTGCTTGTTGGTTCAGGGCGCGTCTCTTGTGGACGCGCCCTTTTTTCTTGTCCGTTGCCCGCTGTGCCCGAGCCAATTCAAGTACTTAAGCGTTCCCGTTGATGAATCACATCAGAAATTTTTCGATCATTGCGCACATCGATCACGGCAAGTCGACGCTTGCGGATCGCTTGATCCAACGTTGCGGTGGTCTCGCCGAGCGCGAGATGGAAGCGCAAGTGCTCGACTCGATGGACATCGAGAAAGAGCGTGGGATAACCATCAAGGCACAGACCGCGGCGCTGCACTACAAGGCGCGCGATGGACAGGTCTACAACCTCAATCTGATCGACACGCCGGGCCATGTCGACTTCTCTTATGAAGTGAGTCGCTCGCTTTCTGCATGCGAAGGCGCGCTGCTCGTCGTCGATGCGAGCCAGGGTGTGGAAGCGCAGACCGTGGCGAACTGCTACACCGCGCTCGACCTCGGGGTCGAAGTGGTGCCCGTGCTCAACAAGATGGATCTGCCGCAGGCGGATCCCGAGAACGCAAAGGCCGAGATCGAAGACGTGATCGGCATCGATGCGTCCGAAGCCATTCCGTGCTCGGCGAAGACCGGCATGGGGATCGACGAGATCCTCGAAGCGATCGTCGCCAAGGTGCCGTCGCCGCGCGGCAATCCCGACGGGCCTCTGCGCGCCATGATCATCGACAGCTGGTTCGATGCCTACGTGGGCGTCGTGATGCTCGTGCGTGTGGTGGATGGCCGTCTCGCGAAGGGCGACCGCATCAAGATGATGGCTTCGGGCGCCAGCTACAACGCCGACAACCTCGGTGTGTTCACGCCGGCGAACGAGGCGCGCGAGTCGCTCGAGGCCGGCGAAGTGGGCTACATCATCGCGGGCATCAAGGAACTGCAGGCCGCGAAGGTCGGCGATACGGTCACTCAGATCAAGACCGGAACCGGCGGCGCGGCAGCCACTGCGACCGAGCCGCTGCCCGGCTTCAAGGAAATCCAGCCGCAGGTGTTCGCCGGCCTCTACCCGACCGAGGCGAGCGAGTACGACTCGCTGCGCGATGCGCTCGAGAAGCTCAAGCTCAACGATTCCTCGCTGCACTACGAGCCCGAGGTGTCGCAGGCGCTCGGCTTCGGATTCCGCTGCGGCTTCCTCGGGCTGCTGCACATGGAGATCGTTCAGGAGCGCCTGGAGCGCGAGTTCGACCAGGACCTCATCACGACCGCGCCCAGCGTGGTCTACCAGGTCGTGAAGAGCGACGGCGAGGTCATCATGGTCGAGAACCCGTCCAAGATGCCCGACGTCGGCCGCATGGCGGAGATCCGCGAGCCGATCGTCACCGTGCACATCTACATGCCGCAGGAGTACGTGGGCGCCGTGATGACGCTCGCCAACCAGAAGCGCGGCGTCCAGATGAACATGGCCTACCACGGCCGGCAGGTCATGCTGACCTACGAGATGCCGCTCGGCGAGATCGTGCTCGATTTCTTCGACAAGCTGAAATCGGTCAGCCGCGGCTATGCGTCGATGGACTACGAGTTCAAGGAATACCGCGCGTCGGATGTCGTCAAGGTCGACATCCTGCTCAACGGCGACAAGGTCGACGCGCTGTCGATCATCGTCCACCGCAGCCAGAGCCAGTACCGTGCGCGCGCGGTCGTGGGCAAGATGCGCGAGATCATTTCGCGGCAAATGTTCGACGTCGCGATCCAGGCGGCCATCGGGGCCAACATCATTGCGCGTGAGACAATCAAGGCGCTGCGCAAGAACGTGCTCGCCAAATGCTATGGCGGCGATATCACCCGCAAGCGCAAGCTGCTCGAAAAGCAGAAGGCGGGCAAGAAAAGAATGAAGCAGATCGGCTCGGTCGAGGTCCCTCAAGAGGCCTTTCTCGCCATCCTGCAAGTCGAAGACTAAAAGATGGCATTTATCACCTCGTTGATTCTCGCGGCCTTCGTCGGCTATATCGGTGCCTGGTATTTCGGTGCGGTCGAAGGCAACTTTGCCCTCCTGCTGTTCCTCGCCACCGTCGTCACCGGCATCTACTGGCTGGCCGAACGCTTCTATTTCCTTCCGAGGCGGCAGCGTGCCGCGGCTTCGCTCGAGGCTTCGCTCACGAACCGGCGCGAGGAACTCGCCCGCCAGGGCATCACCCAGGTCGACACCGTCGACGCCAAGGCGAGCGAACGGCTGCTCATGCAGCCCTGGTGGCTGGACTGGACCGCGGGGCTGTTCCCGGTGATCCTGGTGGTGTTCCTGTTGCGCTCGTTCTTGGCCGAGCCCTTCAAGATCCCTTCCGGCTCGATGATGCCGACGCTGCTCGTCGGCGACCTGATCCTGGTCAACAAGTTCGTCTACGGCCTGCGCCTGCCGGTCGTCAACACCAAGATCACCGACGGCCGGCCGCCGGCGCGTGGCGACGTCATGGTGTTCCGCTATCCGCCCAAGCCGAGCATGGACTACATCAAGCGGGTGGTCGGCGTGCCGGGCGACGAGGTGGCCTACCTCAACAAGAAGCTGACGATCAACGGCCAGCCGGTCAGCAAGGACGCCATTCCGGACTATTTCGACGAGGAGACGATGCGCTACCTCAAGCAATACGGCGAGAACCTCAATGGCACGCAGCACGACATCCTCAATGACGACGCCCGCCGTGCCGGACTCTCCGAAGCGGAAATCATGGCGTTCCCTTTTCAGGAAAATTGCCGCTACAGTGTTGAAGGCGTGATGTGCAAGGTGCCTCCGGGGTATTACTTCATGATGGGCGACAACCGCGACAATTCGCTGGATTCGCGCTATTGGGGATTCGTCCCGGACCGGAACATCGTCGGCAAGGCATTCCTGATCTGGATGAATTTCAGCGACTGGCGGCGCATCGGCACGTTCCAATAATTATTCGGTGTTCACATAGGGAAGAGGGCATGAAGTCTTTAGTGGCAAGTCAGAAGCAGCGCGGGATTTCGTTCATCGGGCTGCTGTTCGTGGCGATCGTGCTGGCCTGTGTCGGCGTGGTGGTGGCGCAGGTGATCCCCACCCTGATCGAGTACCAGGCCATCACGAAGGCTGCCAACAAGGCGAAGGAGGGCACGACCGTGCCCGAAGTCCGCGCCATCTTCGATCGCGCGCAGGCGATCGACGACTTCACCTCCGTCACCGGCAAGGACCTCGAGGTGCGAAAGGACGGCGACAAGGTCGTCGTCTCCTTCGCCTATGACCGCGAGATCCACCTCTTCGGGCCCGCCTACCTCCTGCTGAAGTACCGCGGCCGTTCGAGCTGATGGCTCCCACTTCCAGGCTGGCCGCACAGTGAACGAAGGTGGCCTCGCCGCGCTCCAGACGCGGCTCCGGTATTCGTTTGCCGACCCTCGGCTCCTGCAGCGCGCGCTGACGCATCGCAGTTTCTCGGCCGACCACAACGAGCGGCTCGAATTCCTGGGCGATTCGGTGCTCAGCCTCGCCGTCTCGCACCTCTTGTACACGCGGCTGAACTCGATGGCGGAGGGCGACCTTTCCCGGGTCCGCGCCAATCTGGTCAAGCAGGACACGCTGCACCAGCTCGCGCTCAAGCTCGCGCTGTCGCCGCTTCTGCGACTGGGCGAAGGCGAGGCGCGCTCGGGTGGCCAGAACCGGCCGTCGATCCTCGCCGACGCGCTCGAGGCGGTGATCGGCGCGGTCTATCTCGACGCCGGCTTCGGCGCCGCGCAGGCGCTGGTTCAGCGCCTTTACGAATCCGTGGAAATCAATCCGCGCATGGAAGCGGCCGCCAAGGACCCGAAGACCGAATTGCAGGAATGGCTTCAGGGCCACAAAATGAAGTTGCCGGTCTATCGCGTGGTCGGAACGCTCGGCGCTGCGCACAAGCAGACCTTCGAAGTCCAATGCGAAGCGCCCGATCTGGGGCTGCACGAACACGGCATCGGCGGCTCGCGCCGTGCCGCCGAACAGGCCGCTGCGGCGGCGATGTTGATCCGGCTCAAGGCGCGCGGCGCGAAGGCATCCCCATGAACGAACCCATCGACCCCGCCACCGCTTCTTCTCCCGAATCGCAGCGCTGCGGACTGGTGGCCATCGTCGGCAAGCCCAATGTGGGCAAGTCGACGCTGCTCAATGCACTGGTCGGCCAGAAGATCAGCATCACCTCGCGCAAGGCGCAGACCACCCGGCACCGCATCACCGGCATGCGCACGCTGGGTGCGACGCAGTTCGTGTTCGTCGACACGCCGGGTTTCCAGACGCTGCACGCCAATGCGCTGAACCGGTCGCTCAACAAGACGGTGGTCGGTGCGGTTTCCGACGTCGATCTGATCCTGTTCGTGGTCGAGGCCGGCAGCTTCACCGCGGCGGACGAACGGGTGCTCAAGCTGCTCGGCGCCGGCATCCCCACGGTGCTGATCGCCAACAAGCTGGACCACGTGCATCGCCGCGCCGACATCGCACCGTGGCTGCAGGGCATGCAGCAAAAGCACGCCTTTGCCGAGTTCGTGCCGATGTCGGCCAAGAATCCGAAGGACGTCGAGCGCCTCTTCGGCATCTGCGAGAAGTACCTGCCGCAGCAGCCGTGGTGGTATGGCGAGGACGAGCTCACCGACCGCAGCGAGCAGTTCCTGGCCAGCGAGATGGTGCGCGAGAAACTGTTCCGCCTGACCGGCGACGAGCTGCCCTACACCTCGACCGTGGTGATCGACAAGTTCACCGAGGAGCCGCCGGCGCGCAAGGGTCAGAAGCGCCTGGTCAGGATCGCCGCGACCATCGTCGTGGAGCGCGACAGCCACAAGGCGATGGTCATCGGCGACAAGGGCGAGCGCATCAAGCGCATCGGCACCGAGACGCGTCAGGAGCTCGAGAAGCTCATGGACGCCAAGGTCTTCATCGAGCTCTGGGTCAAGGTGCGTTCCGGCTGGGCCGACGACGAGGCCCGCGTGCGTTCCTTCGGGTATGAGTGAGTGGCCGTCAAGCGTGTCTCGAATGAGCCGGCCTATGTGCTCCACCACTACGACTGGAGCGAGTCCAGCCTGATCCTCGAGGTCTTCGCCCGCCACCACGGCCGCATCGCGCTCGTGGCCAAGGGGGCGAAGCGGCCGAGTTCCAATTTCCGGCCGGTGCTGCTGCCGCTGCAGCCGCTGCAACTCGGCTTTTCCGGCGATGCGGAGATCCGCACGCTCAAGAGCGCCGAATGGATGGGCGGCCACGTGATGCCGACCGGCGAGGCGCTGCTCTCGGGCTACTACGTCAACGAACTGCTGCTGCGCCTGCTGGCGCGCGACGACCCGCACGAGGCGCTTTTCGATGCCTACGCGGGCGTGGTGCAGGTGCTTGCCGGCGACCACGCGGCGGCCCAGGCCGCGACGCAGTCCGCCGCGCTGCGCGCCTTCGAGCTGCTGCTGCTGCGCGAAGTCGGCTTGCTGCCGGCGCTGGACGCGCAGACGCTCACGCTCGCGCCGCTCGATGCCGCGACCCGCTACGCCCTCGTGCCGGAAGCAGGCCTGCGCGAAGCCTTCGAAGGCGAGCCCTCGTTGCAGGGCGCCGACTGGCAGGCGTTGCAGGCCGCGCTCGACGATCAGGCGCCGTTCGTCGCCACGCTCCGCGCGTGCGCCGGGGTCAATGGCGCCCTGCGCACCCAATTGCGAACCTTGCTCAACTACCATTGCGGCGTTGCAACGCTGCGTACGCGGCAGATGATGCGGGACCTGCAAGCCCTATGAGCTCCTCCAATTCCACCGCCCTGTCGGTCAATCTCAACAAGGTCGCGCTGGTGCGCAACACGCGCAAGCTCGGCATTCCGAGCGTGTTGTTCGCGGCGTCGACGTGCCTCGATGCCGGCGCGCATGGCATCACCGTGCATCCGCGGCCCGACCAGCGGCACATCCGTCCGCAGGACGTGCGCGACCTGTCGGAGTTGCTGCGCAAGGCGTGGCCTGCCGTCGAGTTCAACATCGAAGGCAATCCCTTCCACAACCTGATGGAGTTCGTGCGCGAGCTGCGTCCGCACCAGGCGACCTTCGTGCCGGACAGCGAGACCCAGTCGACCAGCGACCACGGATGGAGCTTTCCGGAGGATGCCGAGCGCCTGCGCCCGGTCATCGCGGAGGCCAAGGCCCTGGGCGTGCGCGTGAGCCTGTTCATGGACCCGAATCCCGACATGATGGCGGCGGCCAAGGCGGTCGGTGCCGACCGCGTCGAGCTCTACACCGAGGGCTATGCGGCGTCGCGCGACACGCCGAACGCGGATGCGGTGCTGCGGCTCTATGCCGAGGCGGCGCGCGCGGCGCAGGCAGCCGGTCTGGAAGTCAATGCCGGCCACGACCTGAGCCGCGACAACCTGAGCGCGTTCCTGCGCGCGGTGCCCGGCGTGCGCGAGGTGTCGATCGGCCACGCCTTCGTCTCCGATGCACTGGAGCTGGGCTACGCCGCCGCCACGCGCGAATACCTGCGGCGCATCGAAGAAGCCGGCGAGCAGGCTCCGCGGTGATCTACGGCATCGGGACCGACATCTGCGATGTCCGGCGCATCTCGGCGACCCTGGAGCGCCAGGGCGAGCGCTTCGCGCGCAAGGTCCTGGGCGACGCCGAGTTCGCGGTCTGGCAGGCGCGCAGCGCGCGCTGGCCGAAGCGCGGCCTGCGCTATCTCGCCACGCGCTTTTCCGCCAAGGAAGCCTTCAGCAAGGCCATCGGGCTCGGCATGCGGATGCCGATGAGCTGGCGCCTGTGCGAGATCGTCAACCAGAAGAGCGGCAAGCCGGTGATCGTGTTGCACGGCGAGCTCAAGAACTGGTTCGAAGCGCAGGGCCTCTCGGCCCACGTCACGGTGACAGATGAAACCGACTATGCGGCGAGCTTCGTCGTGGTGGAACGAATCACAGACCCCCACGCTCGGCACGCCGTGTCCTCGCTGCCCCCCGAGGGGGCGCATTTTGTCTTGGGGCGCCCGGCGACAAAACATGACTGAAACTGCCATGCATGCCCCGCTGATCATCGACGTCGCGGGGACCGAACTGAACGCGGCCGACCGCCGACGGCTCGCCGACCCGCTGGTGGGCGGCGTGATCCATTTCGCCCGCAACTGGCAGGGCCGCGCGCAGATGTGCGCCCTCAATGCCGAGATCAAGGCGATCCGTCCGGACATCCTGATCTGCGTCGACCACGAGGGCGGCCGCGTGCAGCGATTCCGCACCGACGGGTTCACGCGGCTGCCGTCGATGCGCACGCTGGGCGAGTTGTGGATGAAGGACGCGCTGCGGGCGACGCAGCTTGCGGTCGCCTGCGGTCATGTGCTGGCGGCCGAGCTGCGCGCCTGCGGGGTCGACTTCAGCTTTGCGCCCGTGCTCGATCTCGACTACGGCGAAAGCAGCGTGATCGGCGATCGCAGCTTTCATCGCGATCCGCGCGTCGTCGCGCTGCTCGCCCGCAGCCTGATGCATGGACTGCTGCAGGCCGGCATGGCCAATTGCGGCAAGCACTTTCCGGGACACGGCTTCGTCAAGGCCGATTCGCACGTGGCGATCCCGGTCGACCGGCGCAGCCTCAAGGCGATCCTGGCGGACGATGCGCGGCCCTACGACTGGCTCGTCGGCTCTCTGGCGGCGGTGATGCCGGCGCACGTGATCTATCCCAGGGTCGATGCGCGGCCCGCGGGCTTCTCCGCGAAATGGCTGCAGGAGATCCTGCGCGGCAAGCTCGGCTTCGATGGCGCGGTGTTCAGCGACGACCTCAGCATGGAGGCGGCGCGGCAGATCGATGGCGAGTCGCTCAGCTATGTCGATGCGGCCCTGGCCGCCTTGGACGCCGGCTGCGATCTGGCGCTGCTGTGCAACCAGAGCGTCGGCGACGGCGCGGTGCTGGATGCGCTGCTGGGCGGCTTCGCCGCCGCGGCCCGCGAGGGCCGGTGGAAGCCGAACCCGACGAGCGAAGCGCGTCGCACAAGCCTGTTGCCCGCCACGCCGGCCCTGGGCTGGGATGCGCTGATGCAATCCGCCGCGTACCGGCGCGCCGCCCAGATGCTGCCCAAGCCCTGACTACGGGCTCCCGGGCGCGGCGGCCGCGGACCAGAGCCGCTCGCCGCCGCCGTCGAGGTGCGTGAGGTACAGCCGCAGATCGAACTCGTACTGGTGATAGGCCGGCTCCATGTGCGTGCAGAGCTGGTAGAAGGCCTTGTCGTGCCCCCGCACCTTGATGTGGGCCAGTTCGTGCACGACGATCATGCGCAGCCATTCGGGCGGGACTTCCTTGAACAGGCTCGCGACACGGATCTCGTGCTTGGATTTCAACCGGCTGCCCTGCACACGCGAGACGGTCGTGTGCGTGCCGAGCGCGTTGCGGATCACGTGGAGCTTGCTGTCGAAGGCCACCTTCGATAGCGGCTCGGCATTGCGCAGGAATTCGCCCTTGAGTTCGCTCACGTAGTCATAGAGCGCGCGATCCGTGCGGATGTCGTGCGCGTCGCCGTAGCGTCCGCGCAGCAGATTGGCGAGCCGGCCTTGCGCGATGACCTGCTCGACCTGGGCCCGCAGCGCCGCAGGGTATGCGGCGAGGTACTTCATGCCGCCTGGGCCGCCCGCGTGCCGGCCGCCGTGTAGGCGAGGCCGGCCGCCACGCCGCCGAAGAAATCGCCCTCGATGATCTTCGCGCCGGGGAATGCGCAGGCGAGCGCCTGCTGGAACGGGCGCAGCGCCGACGAGCCGCCGGTCAGGTAGATCGCATCCAGCCCATCGTTGCCGAGCGCGGCCAGGCGCACGCAATCCTGGGCGCAGGCGATCACGCGCGCGAGCAGGGGCCCGAGGTGCCGTGCCATGCCTTCGGCAGTGAGGGCGACGGCAAGATCGCGCTCGCCGCACGAGAGGTCGATGGAGACGTCGGCGTTCGTCGTCGAGGCACGGATCTTCGCGGCTTCGACTTCGCTGGCAACCCGGTGCCCTTCGCGGTTCAGGAGCACATTCATCAGCCGATCGTGCAGCCGGGTGTCGGCGTAGCTGGTGCGCAGCTCCTGCACCTGGCGGACCGCCTTGGGCGCGTACAGCCAGTTGATCAGATGCCATGACGAGAGGTCGAAGAAGGTCCGGCTCGGCACCTCGCGCCCCTCTGGGCCGATATGGCGGAATCCGAACTCGGGCATCGCGCATTCGAGGCTGAGCCGCTGGTCGTAGTCCGTGCCGCCGATGTGCACGCCGGTCGTGGCCAGGACCTCCGCGGCGCGATCGCCGTTCGACATGCGTTCCGGGTCGAGGCGCACCACCGTGAAGTCCGAGGTGCCGCCGCCGATGTCGACGATGAGTACCAGCGACTCCTTCTCCACGCGCCGCTCGTAGTCGAACGCGGCGGCAAGAGGTTCGTACTGGAAGCTGACCTCGCCAAAGCCCGCGCTCCTGGCAGCGCGGCGCAGCGTGTCTTCGGCCTGCCGGTCGCGCGCCTCGTCATCGTCGACGAAGTGGACCGGACGGCCGATCACGACACGGCCCGGCCGGGCACCGAGCTGTGCGCGCGCACGGCTGCCGAGCTCGGTGAGGAAGAGGGTGATGATGTCCTCGAAGCCGATCCGCCCGCCGAAGACCTCGGTCTGCTCCTGCATCAACGAGCTTCCGAGCAGGCTCTTGAGCGAGCGCATCAGCCGGCCCTCGACGCCGGCCAGGTAGAGCGAGATCGCCTCGCGACCGAAGTGGGTGCTGCGGTCTTCGGCATTGAAGAAGATCGCCGTCGGAATGGTGGTCGCTGCGCCTTCGAGCGGCAGGGCCCGTGCCAACCCGTCGTCGGCCACGAAGGCGACGGCGGAATTCGAGGTCCCGAAGTCGATGCCGATCGCCGGCGCGCGTGCGCTCAAGATTCGCGCCTGAGGGCTGGGAAGAGGATCACGTCGCGGATGCTCGGCGAATCGGTCAGGAGCATCATGAGCCGGTCGATGCCGATGCCGCAGCCACCGGTGGGCGGCATGCCGTATTCGAGCGCACGCACGAAGTCCTGGTCGAAGTACATGGCTTCGTCGTCGCCGCTGTCCTTGGCGGCCACCTGCGCATTGAAGCGCGCGGCCTGGTCTTCGGCGTCGTTGAGCTCGCTGAAGCCGTTGCCGAATTCGCGGCCGGTGATGTAGAGCTCGAAGCGTTCGGTGACCTCGGGGCGCTCGTCGTTGGCGCGCGCCAGCGGCGAGATCTCGGTCGGGTGTTCCATGATGAAGGTCGGCTGCCAGAGCTTCTCTTCGACGGTCTCTTCGAAATACATCACCTGCAGCGAGGCGAGGCTGCGCTGCGAGAGCTTGTCCTTCTCTTCGGAGAGGCCCAGCTTGCGCAGCGCGTTGATCAGCCAGGCCGAATCGTCGACGTTCGGACCCGCGTCGGTGTGCTTGAGGATCGCTTCGCGGATCGTGAGGCGCTCGAAGGGCTGGCGGAGATCGACCGCCTTGCCCTGGTAGCTGAGCTGCTGGGTGCCCACGGCCTTGTCGGCGATCGTGCGGATCAGCGTCTCGGTGAAGTCCATCAGGTCGCGGTAGTTCCAGTACGCCGCGTAGAACTCCATCATCGTGAACTCGGGGTTGTGCCGCACCGAGATGCCTTCGTTGCGGTAGCTCCGGTTGATCTCGAACACGCGCTCGAAGCCGCCGACGATGAGACGCTTGAGGTACAGCTCGGGCGCGATGCGCAGGAACATCTCCTGGTCCAGCGCGTTGTGGTGCGTCTTGAAGGGCTTCGCGTTGGCGCCGCCCGGGATCGGGTGCAGCATCGGCGTTTCGACTTCGAGGAAGCCGTTGCCCACCATGAAGTCGCGCAGGGCGCTCACGGCACGGCTGCGGGCCGCGAAGCGTTCGCGTGCGGCCTGGTCGGTGATGAGGTCCACGTAGCGCTGGCGGTACTTCTGTTCCTGGTCGGCCATGCCGTGGAACTTGTCCGGCAGCGGACGCAGGCTCTTGGTCAGCAGGCGCAGCGAAGTGACCTTCACGGAGAGCTCGCCGGTCTTGGTCTTCATCAGCGTGCCTTCGGCGCCGACGATGTCGCCGAGGTCCCAGCGCTTGAATTCGGCGTACGCCTCTTCGCCGATCGCGTCGCGCGTGACGTAGAGCTGGATGCGGCCGGTGGCATCCTGCACGGTCGCGAAGCTGGCCTTGCCCATGACCCGCTTGAGCATCATGCGGCCGGCGACGCTGGCCGCGATCGGGGTCGCGTCGAGCACCTCGGCCGCCGTTTCGCCGCGCGCGGCGATCAGCGCCGCCGCGCGGTCGGCGGGCTTGAAGTCGTTGGGGAATGCGACCCCTTTGCCCTCGGCCTGCGCCTGGCGCAGCGCCTTCAGTTTTTCGCGCCGTTCGGCGATGAGCTGGTTGTCGTCGATGGCGGCGGCCGACGCGGCAGGCGCCGTTGCAGGAGCGGGGACGGAGGGGATCAGGTGGTCGGACATGGCTGGGTAGTGGCGCTGTCGGTGTCGAGCGCAACCCGCCATTTTAACCGCCCGGGCCTCTTGAGAGACCCGTCCGTCCAGCCCGCCAGCGCTTGATCTGCCGCTATCGAATCCGTAGCGCGTTAGAGCCTGTTCACGCTATTTCCGCGATCCCCGGAAATAGCGTGAACAGGCCCTTCTATGAGGACTGAATTGTCAAGGGGTTTCACATCCAGATATCGACAGTGGCGTTGATTGCGGTAGGTGCGGGCAAGAGTGCGATGGCCGTTCGGAAGGAGTGCCTCGTGATGCGAGGTTGGGGCGTGACAAGCGTTCGAGCCAAGGCTCGGACAACCTTCTATCCGTGCCGGGTATGCGCATCCGGCACCACATGCAACATGCACGCATCGCGCTTGGGCTTACCCCTGTTACCGGCGCGCCCCATCTAGTAGGACGGTCCCTGTGCGGTGACCCTGGCCTGTTTCGGGCGCGTCGACCTGTGATCATGAAGATGCCTTCGTCTGGGCCAGGGTGGCTTCTACGCGACGCCCTTGAGCGTGGCGCCCGCTGGGATCTCGCCATGCTCGAGGTAGCGCCACAACGCTACCGCCAGGCGGCGCGCCAGCGCCACGATGCCGATGCGTCGCATACGCTTGGCGCCTGCACCGAAGCGACGCATGAACCACTGGCTCAAGGCACTGTCGGGCTGATAGCGCAACCAGCTCCACGCCAGCTCCACCAGCAAGGTGCGCGCTCGTTTGTTGCCGGCCTTGTTGATGCCTTGCTCGATCTGGCTGTTGCCGCTGGCATAGGGCGTGGGTGCAAGCCCCAGACAGCCTGCCAATTCGCGCCGATTCGCAAAGCGTCGCCAGCCGAACAACTCCTTGACCAGCAACCAGGCGCTAGCGACTCCGATCGAGCGCAGCTTGGCCAGTTGCGACACCTGTGGCTGCACGCGGTCTTCCACTTCCTTGCGCTGCGTCGCCTCGAGCGTGCGCATCTGCTGTTTGACCAGCATCAGCCGCACACACTCGCGCTCGATCTCGCCGCGCAGCGCCGGCGGTACCTGCGCGCAGTGGCTGTCCCACCACGCCTGCCAGTTTCGCCCACCGATGCAATGCACTCGCAGGTTGTGCAAAACCAGCAACGAGCCGATGCGGTTGGTGTGGGCGGTGTGTTCGTGCGACAGTCGCTGCAGCTCGCGGTGCAACCGGCGCGCGTCTTCCTGCCGTGGCGTGGGTTCGCGCAGCACCGACCATACGCGCACCTCGCCCGCGCGATAGCGCTGCAGCATCGCCAACAGCTTGTCGCCGTCGAGTCGATCGGTCTTGGCACGTCTGGCGTGCCGGTTGACCTCGATGCTGGCCGAGTCGACCACGATGTTGTGGATGCCTTGCTCGACCAGCCAGCGGTGCAGCCACCAGCCATCCCGACCTGCTTCGTAGCACGCGTGAACCGCCGCCTCGGCTGGTATCCCAAAGCGCACTCGGGCCTTGCCAATACGTTCGAGCACGGCCGTGCAATCGCCAGCGGCCACAGTGCACCGGCTGGGGCCACGGATGCCGTCGCCGAAGGTCAGGTTCCAACGCTTGTCACTCAGCTCCAAACTCATGTACAGATCGTGCGCATTCGTCCTATCCTTGCCTTGAAGGACTGTCTCGGGTGCAGACATGGCCGTGCTCCTTTGGTTTGCTGCCTGGGAGTTCCCGTTCTAGCTCAATGGGACTCGCCTGGGGCAGCCCTTCATAGCATCTAATTGGCGATCCCGGTGCGCGCCAGCAGATCGCCGACGAGCTCGAGACGCATGAGCGGGCTGTCGAGCTCCATCAGGCGCTGCTTGAGTTCGGGCTGCGCCGGCAGCAGTTCGCACCAGCGGTTGGCCACCCAGCCGCAATCCTCGAACTCATAGGGTTCGAGCATGGGCAGGCGCAGGCCCGGCGTACCCTGCTGGCGGCGACGCTCCTCCAGCGTGTCGACCACGCGACGCAATGCCTCGGATACATGCCGCAAGTCCGTGGGGATTTCGAGGCGCACATCGTCGGCGATGGCCTGGACTTCGGCCGTCCACAGGCCGTGCTTCTGCAACTCGCTCGAATGAATCCGGAAGCGCTGCGTGCCGGTGCATTCGATCTGCATCAGTCCGGCCTGGGGCGATTCGAGCTCGCGAATGACCGCCAGCGTGCCGATGGTCGCGAAGGCTTCGGCGTCAGCGCCCGCCTTGCGCACCTCCGAACCCTGTGTGAGGCAGACGACGCCGAAGGGCTCGCCGGTCCTGTGGCACTTGCCGATCATGTCGAGATAGCGCACCTCGAATATCCGCAGCGGCAGGAAGCCGCCGGGAAACAGCACCGTGCCGAGCGGAAACAAGGGGATCTGTCGGAGAGGGGTTTGCATCGTCATCGTGAACCTTGGCGTGGCTATCATCGCATTCCGCTCACGACCTCGCGCCCATGTTCTATCAGATCCCATCGTTCCTGCTCGACGTGATCGTCGGCCTTCTGGGCGGCGCCTGCCTGTTGCGCCTCTACATGCAGTACCACCGGGTGCCGTTCGGCAATCCGCTCGGGCGCTTCGTGTTCGCGGTCAGCGACTGGATCGTGCTGCCCTTGCGCCGGATCGTGCCTTCGGTCAAACGCTGGGACCTGGCGAGCGGCGTGGCGGCATGGCTGCTCGTGCTGGCCAAGTTCGTCCTCCTGGCGCTGCTCCTGGGCGGGCTCGGCCGCTGGACGATCCTTCCGCTCATCTCGCTGATCGGGCTGCTCCAGCTCGCGGTGTCGGGGCTCACGGCGCTCTTGATCGTCTATGCGATTCTTTCCTGGGTGCCGAGCGCATCATCGATGCTGCACGACCTGATCGCGCGCCTGGCGGAGCCACTGGTGCGTCCGCTGCGCCGCGTCATTCCGCCGGTGGGCGGCGTCGACCTGTCGGCGCTCGTCGCGATCGTGCTGCTTCAGGTCGGCGCCATCATCCTCGGCAACGTGATGGGCTCGGTCTTCACCCTGGGGCGCTGAAGGCGCCCAAGTGGTGAATCAGAGCACCGCGTCGGCAGGTTGACGCAGCAACATCGCGAGCGTGTTCGCGATGGTCTTGCGCAGCTCGCGTCGATCGCAGATGAAATCGACCGCGCCCTTGGTCTGCAGGAACTCGGCGCGCTGGAAGCCCTCGGGCAAGGTCACGCGCACCGTCGATTCGATCACGCGCGGACCCGCGAAACCGATGAGCGCCTTGGGCTCGGCGATCACCACGTCGCCCACGAACGCGAAGCCCGCGCTCACACCGCCCATGGTCGGATCGGTCAGCACGCTGATGTAGGGCAGGCCCTTCTTCGCGAGATGCGTGAGCGCCGCGTTGGTCTTCGCCATCTGCATCAGCGACAGCAGGCCCTCCTGCATGCGGGCACCGCCGGTCGCGGTGAAGCAGATGAACGGCACCTTCTGCTCGATCGCGGTTTCGACGCCGCGCACGAAGCGCTCGCCGACCACGCTGCCCATGCTGCCGCCCATGAAGTCGAACTCGAAGCAGGCGACCACCACGTTGATGCTGTGGACCGAACCGCCCATCACCACGAGCGCGTCGGTCTCGCCGGTGTTCTCGAGCGCTTCCTTCAGGCGCTCGGGATACTTGCGGCTGTCCTTGAACTTGAGGGCATCGACGGGGAGGACTTCCTGCCCGATCTCGTAGCGGCCTTCCGGGTCGAGGAAAGCGTCCAGGCGCGCACGTGCGCTGATGCGGTGATGGTGGCCGCAGCTCGGGCAGACGTTCTGGTTGTGCTCGAGATCGGTCTTGTAGAGCACCGTGTCGCAGCTCGGGCACTTGATCCAGAGGCCTTCGGGCATCTGGCGGCGCTCGCTCGGGTCGGTCGGTGCGATCTTGGGGGGGAGAAGTTTTTCAAGCCAGCTCATGGGGGCTCCTTGTCGTGGCGGCGATTATCGGCCAGCCGGGCTTGCGGCGGTCGCAGCGGGCAGAGAGTCGAGCGCCTGCCGGATTCCGGCAAGGAACTCGCTCACTGCGGGCACGACCTTGTCGCGGGGTTGATCTTCGATCAACTGGATGATGCGGGTGCCGATCACGACCGCGTCCGCGGAGGCGCCGATCGCCTGGGCGGTTTGCGCGTCGCGGATGCCGAAGCCGACGCCGACCGGCAACTGCATGTGCTCGCGGATGCGCGGAATCATCCGGCCGACCGCCTCGGTGTCGAGATGCCCGGCACCGGTCACGCCCTTCAGCGAGACGTAGTAGACGTAGCCGGTGGCGATGCGCCCGACCTGCGCCATGCGCTCGCTGGTGCTGGTCGGCGCCAGCAGGAAGATGAGGTCGATGCCCTTGGACTTGAGTTCGGCCGCGAAGGCCTCGCATTCTTCCGGCGGGTAGTCGACGACGAGCAGGCCGTCGACGCCCGCTGCGGCCGCATCGCGGACGAAGCTGCCTGCGCCGTGCACGAGGTCGTAGCGTTCGACGGGATTCGCATAGCCCATCAGGACCACCGGCGTGCGCTGGTCCTGCTGGCGGAATGCGGCGACGATGGCCAGCACCTGCTTCATGCCGATGCCCAGCGCCAGCGCCGCCTCGCCGGCGCGCTGGATCACGGGGCCGTCGGCCATCGGATCGGAGAAGGGCACGCCGAGCTCGATCACGTCGGCGCCGGCTTCGACCATGCCGTGCATCAGCTCGGGCGTGATGTCGGCGTAGGGGAAGCCGGCCGTGACGTAGGGAATCAGCGCCTTGCGGCCGGCTTTCTGCAGCGCTTGGAAGGTGGCGGCGATGCGGCTCATGCCTTTCCCCCCTTCACGCGGAGGCCGCGCATCGACGGCCGGTCGTAGAAGTCGACGCCTGCGAGGTCGGCCACCGTGCCGATGTCCTTGTCGCCGCGGCCCGAGAGGTTCACGAGGATGGATTGGTCCGGTCGCATGGTCTTGGCGAGCTTCATGGCATAGGCCACCGCGTGGCTGGATTCGAGCGCGGGAATGATGCCTTCGGTGCGGCACAGGTAGTGGAAGGCTTCGAGCGCTTCCGAATCGGTGATGCCGACGTACTCGGCGCGGCCGATGTCGGCAAGGTAGGCATGCTCGGGCCCGACGCCGGGGTAGTCCAGGCCCGCGCTGATGCTGTGCGTTTCGGTCACCTGGCCGTCTTCGTTCTGGAGCAGGTAGGTGCGGTTGCCGTGCAGCACGCCAGGGCTGCCGCGAAGGATCGAGGCCGAATGCTTGCCGCTGTCGAGCCCCTCGCCCGCTGCTTCCACGCCGACGAGGCGCGTGCCGGCGAACGGGATGTACGGATAGAAGATGCCCATCGCATTGCTTCCGCCGCCCACGCAGGCGACGACGACGTCGGGTTGCCTGCCTCCGGCTTCACCGGTGATGCCCTGTGCGGCGAGCATGGCGGGCATCTGCTCGATGCACTCGTTGCCGATCACGCTCTGGAAGTCGCGCACCATGGTCGGGTAGGGATGCGGCCCCGCCACCGTGCCGATGATGTAGAAGGTGTTCTCGACGTTCGTGACCCAGTCGCGCATGGCCTCGTTGAGCGCGTCCTTGAGCGTCTTGCTGCCCGATTCGACCGGAACCACCGTCGCCCCGAGCAGATTCATGCGGTACACGTTGGGGCTCTGGCGCTTGACGTCCTCGCTGCCCATGTAGACCACGCATTCGAGGCCGTAGCGCGCGCAGATGGTGGCGGTCGCCACGCCGTGCTGGCCGGCGCCGGTTTCGGCGATCACGCGGGGCTTGCCCATGCGCCTGGCAAGCATCGCCTGCCCGATGGTGTTGTTCACCTTGTGGGCGCCGGTGTGGTTGAGGTCCTCGCGCTTGAGGTAGATCTGCGCGCCGCCCATTTCGCGGCTGGTGCGCGCGGCGTGGTAGACCGGCGAAGGACGGCCCACGAAGTGCGCGAGCTCGTAACGGAATTCGGCGAGGAACTCCGGGTCGTTCTTGTACTTCGCGTAGGCATCGCGCAGTTCGGCGATCGCGTGCGTCAGCGTCTCGCTGGCGAAGGTGCCGCCATAGATGCCGAAATGGCCGCTGGCGTCGGGTTGCTGGTAGGTGTTCATGGTCTCGATCGGTGGGCCGGCGCCCGGTCGATCGAGGCGGGCTGCCGGCTGCAAACTAGGAGGAGGCATCGGCCGCTCGTACAGCGGCCACGAAGTCGCGAATCCTGGCGGCGTCCTTGATGCCCTTGGAGGCCTCGACGCCCGAACTCACGTCAACGGACAGCGACTTGCATCGCGTCCGGAGCTGGCGAATGCCATCGCCCACGTTTGCAGGTGTGAGCCCACCACTCAAGACGAGGTGAGCGTCGACGGCGGGTGGTAGGAGTGACCAATCGAATGCCTTGCCGCCACCGCCATAGGCTTCGACATGGGCGTCGAGCAGGATGGCCTGGGCGCGAGAGTAATCGGAAGCGTATTTTACGAGGTCGAAGCCCGCGCCGGCTGCGCCGAGCGGAATCCGCGCTGCGCGCATGAAGCGGAACGTGCCGTTGCCGGCGCCTGCCCAGCATTGCTGCGGCGATTCGTCGCCGTGGAACTGGGCCATCGACCCCGCGACGGAAGAGAGCGCCGCCATGCTGCGGGCAGCCTCCTCGTTGACGAACAGCAGCACCGGCGTGACGAAGGGCGGAAGACGCGAGGCGAGCTCGGCCGCGCGGTCCACCGTGACGGCGCGCGGGCTGGCCGGGTACAGAACGAAGCCGATCGCATCGGCGCCGGCTTCGACCGCGCAATCTACGTCCTGTTCACGCGTGAGCCCGCAGATCTTGATCCGGGTGCGGGCTGCGGCGAGCGGTGCGGTGGCATTCATGGCGGGCCATCATACGCAGCGCCCCCGCCTTCGATGGTGGCCTCGGGCGGTAGACCCCACCCGGCAGCATACAACGGCCCCAGGAAGTACAGGCCGTTCGGCGAAAAGGTCGGCGCGGCCGCCAGCCGGCTGCGCGCTTCGAGGACTTCGCGCATCCATTCCGGCCGTTCCTTGCCTTGCCCGATGCGGACGAGGCAACCCATGATGTTGCGGATCATGTGGTGCAGGAAGGCATCCGCTTCGAATTCGACGTGCCAGCGGCAACGGTCGGCATCGCCGTGGCGGCTGATCGCGATGCGCCGCATCTCCTTGACCGGCGAAAGTGCCTGGCAGGCCGAGGCACGGAAGGAGCTGAAGTCATGCCGGCCGAGCAGCATGGCCGCGGCAGCGCGCATGGCGTCGCCGTCGAGCACGTGCATCGACCAGCCGACCCGGCCTGCTTCGAGGCTTGGCCGGACCGGTGACTGCGAAAGAACGTAGACGTAGCGGCGGGTGAGCGCGCTGGCGCGGCAATGGAACTGAGCGGGCACCGGATGCGCCCATTGCACCGCGATGTCGTCGGGAAGGAGGCTGTTGGTGCCGCGCACCCACGAGAAGGGGGCCCGGACCGCGGTGGTGTCGAAATGCACCACCTGCATCAGCGCATGGACGCCGGCATCGGTGCGGCCGGCGCAGAGCGTGGAAACCGGCTGGTTCGCGAACTGCGACAGGGCCGCTTCGAGCTTGTCCTGGACGGTCCGGCCGGAGGGCTGGCTTTGCCAGCCGTCGTAAGCCTGACCGTTGTAGCGGATGCCGAGGGCCAGCCTCACGACAGCATGGCAGCCCGACGACTGCTCAGCGCAGTTGGCCGAGCATCTGCTTTGCTTCGGCCTTCACGTCGCCGGAGCTCTCGGCGGCAACTTCTTCGACCAGCGAGCGGGCGCCTTCGACGTCGCCCAGCGCCTTGAGTTCGCGGGCCAGGGACAGCTTGATGACGTGCGGGTCGTCGCCGCCTTCATCCACGGTCTCGAGGCGTCCGCGCTCGGTGTCGGCGGGGGTGCGGTTCGACAGACCGGCCAGCGAGCTCATGTCGAACTCGATGAAACCCGAATCCGTCGGCAGGCCCGGGCGCAGCGGCGCGGGTTGCGTGCGTTCCTCGTCGCGAACCGGCGAGTTGTTCGCCGGTTCGAGCGCGCCGGGGGCGGTGTCGAAGTCGTTTCCGATGTCGATCTTGGACGCACGGGCCGATGCAGCGCCGCCGTTCAGGCCGCCGGGAACCGTGATCGGACGCGGAATGTCGCGAACGGGCATCTGAATCGGGGCGGCCGCGGTCGGCGGGGTAACGCTGACGGGTGCGGGTGCCGTTGCGGGCGTGGCAGGTGGGCTGGCGAGATCGAGATCGAAGTCCAGCGGTGCGACGGACGGCACGAAGGCAGGAGGCGGTGCTTCTGCCTGGGCCTGCGCAACCGGGCTCGGCGCCGGGGCCGGGGCCGGGGCCGACCCCGCTGCCGTAGCGGCCGCCAGCGTGCCTGCGAATGCCGCGGCCTCCGCCGGCGAGACACCCTTGCCGTCGGCTTCGTACAGCGGATTGCCCGGATCGATGTCCTTGCCGAGTTCGACGACCCGGTTCCATTCGGTGCCCGTGCCGCCGGTCAGCTTGTGGACCTCGGAAGCCAGTGACTCGTAGGCGCGCAGATCGCGGCGCTTGGCGTGGATTTCGAGCAGCTTGAGGTGGATCGCGGTGCGCTCCGGATTGACGCGGAGTGCTTCGCGCAGGATTTCCTCGGCTTGCAGGTCGCGGCCGTAAGCCAGGTAGACGTCGGCTTCGGCCACCGGATCGACGTCGCCGGCATCGAGCTGGCTCGGCGAATAGGAGAGCGACGACACCACGGAATTGCCGCGATTCTTGGTGTCCACCGATTCACCGCCGCTGGCGCCGAAGAAGGAGTCCTTGGGGATGCGGCTTTCGATGAAGACGCTGTCGCCGGCTTCGCGGCGCCTGCGGCCGAGCACGCGGTACAGCAGGAAGCTGATCAGCACGGCGACCAGCGCGGCGGCTGCGACCATCAGCGGGTTTTCCATTAGCTCCGAGAAGAAGCTCGGCTCCTGCGGAGCAGGCGCGGGTGCCGCGGCCTTGGCCGCGGGCTTTGCGGCAGGCGCGGGTGCGGGCGCAGCGACGGGCGCGGGTGCGGGCGAGGGGCTGGGGGCCGCAGCGGTCGTATCGGACGCTGCCGCAGGCGCGGGCGAAGCGGCCGCAGTCACGACGGCGGGCGCGCTCGGCGCTGCCGGCGCCGCCGCCGGAGCTTGCGCCGATCCGGGAGCTGCAGTTGCCGCCGGCGCGGCCGTTGCCGGTGCAGGCGCGGCGGGTGCCGGAGCCGCCGGAGCCGGGTTCGCAGCCGCGGCAGCCGGACCTGCGGCGGCCTTGAGCTGGTTGAGCTCCTGGAGGTTCTTGGTCAGCTCCTTCTCGCGATCCTGGCGTGCCTTGGTCTCGGCGGCCTGCGCGAGTTGCTCGTCGCTCGGACGGCCGGCCGCGATGCCCTGGGAGATCTTGAGTTTGTCGGTCGGCTGGTTCGCAGCGTTGCGATCCTCGACATTGGTCTGCACCTTGCCGGAGGCCTGGCGGCCCGCGTCGGCCACCGGGGTTGCGGGGGCGTTCTCGGCCAGGCGGCGGCGATACTGGCTGAAATCCTGGCTCTGGGCGGTGACCGTGCGCTTCGCTTCGGCTGCCGGAACGGCCTCGGCTTGCGACGAGCCCGGAACGTCGAGCACGGCGCCGGCCTTCATCCGGTTGACGTTGCCGCCGACAAAGGCATTCGGATTGGCGCGCAGCAGCGCCACCAGCATCTGGTCGAGCGACACGTCGGCCGGCTTGTACGCCGATGCGATCTTGCCCGCCGTATCGCCGGGCTTCACAGTGACCTGCTGGTCGCCGCTTGCCGCACCCGTGCCGGTACGGACGTTGTTCGATTCACCCGACGCGGCCGGGGCGGCCGGCGCGGCTGCGGCACGCTGGCGGCGTGCCTGGGGTGCCTCGGCCACCACCGGCGCGGAGGCGCGTGGCGCAGCGGCAGTGATCTGAGGTGCGGTCGGCGCGACCGGAGCGGCCGCCTGCCGGGTGGTCGGCGGGTCGAGCAGCACCGTGTAGTCGCGAACGACGCGGCCCGAACTCCAGTTGGCTTCGAGGAGCAGGTCGATGAAGGGCTCGCTCACCAGGCGATTGCTCGAGAGCCGCACCACGTAGCGTCCGTCGGCCCGCCGCTGAACACCCACGCGGACGTCGGCCAGCGCCGGGTTGTAGGGCACGCCCGCCGCCTTGAAAGCGTCGACCGAGGCGATGGTGACCTTCAGTCCATCCGCTTCGGCGGGAGTGATCTCGGTCACTTCGATTTCGGCGCGCAAAGGCTCGCCGAGTGCCGACTGGACATTGAGCCGTCCGAGCGCCAGCGCGCTGGCGTCGGCGCTGAAGGCGCCGAGAGCCACGGCGACAGCCGCACTGAGGACGGATAGCTGACCCCGACCCATGGATGCGGGAGCAGGGCTGGTGGCCGAGAGACGGGCCGCGGGCGATGATGGTCGTGTCATGCTGGAGGGGGCAGCGCGGCCCAGATATGTAAGAGGACGTTAACACCATCACCCTGGACTGACAAGGCGACAGGCCTTATCTACCCAGTGCGTGCAAACTTCGTCATGCATGTGCCGTTGCGGTACAACAACGGCGCGCGTCCCGAAGGACGCGCGTGCAAGGCTTCAGACCTCGAGCAGGATGCGCAGCATGCGGCGCAGCGGCTCGGCCGCACCCCACAGCAGCTGATCGCCGATCGTGAAGGCGCCGACGTACTCGGGGCCCATGGCCAGCTTGCGGATGCGGCCGACCGGGATCGACATCGTGCCGGTCACCGCGACGGGCGTGAGGTCCTTGACCGTGGCTTCGCGGGTGTTCGGCACGACCTTGGCCCACTCGTTGTCCGCCGCGATCAATGCCTCGATATCGGCAAGCGGAACCTCCTTCTTGAGCTTGAAGGTCAGCGCCTGGCTGTGGCAGCGCATCGCGCCGACGCGCACGCAGAAGCCGTCGACCGGCGTGGCGGCGGTTCCGAACCCCGCGCCCTGGCCGAGGATCTTGTTGGTCTCGGCGCCGCCCTTCCACTCTTCCCGGCTCATGCCGTCGCCCAGGTCCTTGTCGATCCAGGGGATCAGGCTGCCGCCCAGCGGAACGCCGAAATTCGCGGTCTCGAGGGCCGTCAGCGATTGCTGCTTGGCCAGGACCTTGCGGTCGATCTCGAGGATGGCGGACTTCGGGTCGTCGAGCAGGGCCCGCACCTCGGCGTTCAGCGTGCCGAACTGGGTCAGCAGTTCGCGCATGTGCTGGGCGCCACCGCCCGATGCCGCCTGGTAGGTCATGCTGGTCATCCACTCGACCAGGCCGGCCTTGTACAGCGCGCCGACGCCCATCAGCATGCAGCTCACGGTGCAGTTGCCGCCGATCCAGTTCTTGCCGCCCTTGGCGAGGGCGTTCTGGATCACGGGGAGGTTGACCGGGTCGAGCACGATGATCGCATCGTCCTGCATGCGCAGCGTGGATGCCGCGTCGATCCAGTGGCCCTTCCAGCCGGCCGCGCGAAGCTTGGGGAACACCTCCGTGGTGTAGTCGCCGCCCTGGGCCGTGACGACGATGTCGCACTTCTTCAGTGCGTCGATGTCGTGCGCGTCCTTGAGCGTGGTCTCGTTCTTGGCCATCGCGGGGGCCTTGCCGCCCGCATTGGAGGTCGAGAAGAAGACCGGCTCGATCAGTCCGAAGTCGCCTTCGGCCTGCATGCGGTCCATGAGGACCGAGCCGACCATGCCGCGCCAGCCTACGAGGCCGACCAGAGGTTGATTTGCGTTCGCCATTTCAGTTTGCCCTTGTGAAAAAAGAAATCAGTCTTTTCTGGACTTACGCAATCAAGGATGCGCAAGGTGTGTGCCGTTGGGGCGTACGTCTTGCTCTGACCATTTTGCGTAAGTCGCTCTCTCTTTTGCGCCCGGCTCGTCAGAGCCGGGGAGGGCGCGTGACGAATCGGGCTGCGGTTAGCCGGTAATCGTCTTTTTGGTGATGGCAGCCACCACGGCATCGCCCATCTCGCGGGTTCCGACCTTGGTGGTACCAGCGGACCAGATATCTGCCGTGCGCAGACCCTGAGCGAGCACGTGCTTGACCGCCGACTCGATCCGGTCGGCGGCTTCGGGCTGGTTCAGGGAGAAACGAAGCATCATGGCAGCAGACAGGATTGTAGCCAAAGGGTTGGCAATCCCCTTGCCCGCGATGTCCGGCGCGCTGCCGTGGCTGGGCTCGTAGAGGCCCTGGTTGCTCGAATTGAGCGAGGCCGAGGGCAGCATGCCGATCGATCCGGTGAGCATGGCCGCCTCGTCGGAGAGGATGTCGCCGAACATGTTGCCGGTGACCACCACGTCGAACTTCTTCGGCGCCTTGACCAGTTGCATCGCTGCGTTGTCGACGTACATATGGTCGAGTTCCACGTCGGGGTATTCCTTGCCGACCTCGGTCACGATGTCCTTCCAGAACTGGAAGGTCTCGAGCACGTTGGCCTTGTCGACGCTGGTCACGCGCTTGCTGCGCTTGCGTGCGGCCTGGAAGGCGACGTGAGCGATGCGCTCGACCTCCGGGCGCGAGTAGCGCATGGTGTCGAAGGCCTCCTCGGCACCGGGGAAGTGGCCGTCGACCGCGGTGCGGCGACCGCGCGGCTGGCCGAAGTAGATGTCGCCGGTCAGCTCGCGGATGATGAGGATGTCCAGGCCCGCGATCAGCTCGGGCTTCAGGCTCGATGCGTCGACGAGCTGCTCGTAGCAGATCGCCGGGCGGAAGTTGGCGAACAGGCCCAGGTTCTTGCGCAGGCCGAGGATGGCCTGCTCGGGGCGCAGCGAGCGTTCGAGCTTGTCGTATTTCCAGTCGCCGACGGCGCCGAAGAGCACGGCATCCGCTTCCTTGGCGAGCCTGAGCGTCGATTCGGGCAGCGGATGGCCGTGGGCCTCGTAGGCCGCGCCGCCGACCAGCGCGGTCTCGGTTTCGAAAGAGAGGTCGAGCGCTTCGAGGACGCGCAAGGCCTCGGCGACGATTTCCGTGCCGATGCCGTCACCGGGCAGTACTGCGATCTTCATGAGTGTCTTTTTTCAGGTTGAAGGAAGGAACGATCAGCCGACGAGCTGGTGTGCGAGCCAGGGCTTCTTCGCCAGCCGCTCGGCTTCGAAGGCCTGGATCTTGTCCTTGTGGCGCAAGGTCAGGCCGATGTCGTCCAGGCCATTGAGCAGGCAGAACTTGCGGAACGGCTGGATGTCGAAGGCGATTTCGCTTCCGTCCGGTTTGACGATGACCTGCCGATCGAGATCGATCGTCAGGCTGTAGCCCGGGAAGGCGAAGGTCTCGTCGAACAGCTGCGCGACCTTCGATTCGGCAAGCACGATCGGCAGCAGGCCGTTCTTGAAGCAGTTGTTGAAGAAGATGTCCGCGAAGCTCGGCGCGATGATCGCGCGGAAGCCGTATTGGTCGAGCGCCCACGGCGCATGCTCGCGCGACGAGCCGCAGCCGAAATTCTTGCGGGCAATGAGAACGGATGCGTCCGCATAGCGCGGCTGGTTCAGCACGAAGTCCGGGTTGGGCTTGCGCGACTTCGGGTCTTGCCCGGGCTCGCCTCGGTCGAGGTAGCGCCACTCGTCGAACAGATTCGGACCGAAACCGGTCTTGCGAATCGACTTCAGGAACTGCTTGGGGATGATCGCGTCGGTATCGACGTTCTCGCGGTCCATCGGCGCCACGAGGCCCTTGTGCACGGTGAATTTCTGCATGGTGTGTGGCTCCTGGTTCAGGCGAATTGGCGGACGTCGACGAAGTGGCCATTGATCGCCGCAGCGGCGGCCATCGCGGGGCTCACGAGGTGGGTGCGGCCACCGGCGCCCTGGCGTCCCTCGAAGTTGCGGTTGCTGGTGGACGCGCAGCGCTCGCCGGGCTCCAGCCGGTCCGCGTTCATAGCGAGGCACATCGAGCAGCCGGGCTCGCGCCATTCGAAGCCCGCGGCCTTGAAGATCGCATCGAGGCCTTCGCGCTCGGCCTGTTCCTTCACGACGCCGGAGCCGGGCACGACCATCGCGAGCTTGACGTTCTTCGCGACCTTCTGGCCGAGCTTCTTGACCATCGCGGCAGCTTCGCGCATGTCCTCGATGCGGCTGTTGGTGCACGAGCCGATGAACACCTTGTCGATGAAGATGTCGTTCATCGGCTTGTTCGGCTCGAGGCCCATGTAGGTGAGCGCGCGTTCGATCGCGTCACGCTTGTTGGCGTCCTTTTCCTTGTCCGGATCGGGCACGCGGCCATCGATCGGAACGACCATCTCGGGCGACGTGCCCCAGGTGACCTGCGGGCGGATCTGCGATGCGTCGAGCTCGACCACGGCATCGAAGTGCGCGCCCGGATCGGAATGCAGCGTCTTCCAGTATTCGACCGCCTGGTCCCATTCGACGCCGGTCGGCGACAGCGGGCGGCCCTTGACGTAGGCGAGCGTCTTCTCGTCGACCGCGACGAGCCCGGCGCGCGCGCCGGCTTCGATCGCCATGTTGCAGACGGTCATGCGGCCTTCCATGCTGAGGTCGCGGATCGCGGAGCCCGCGAATTCGATCGTGTAGCCGGTGCCGCCGGCGGTGCCGATCCTGCCGATGATCGCAAGCACGATGTCCTTGGCGGTGCAGCCGAGCGGCAGCTTGCCCTCGACCTTCACGAGCAGGTTCTTGGCCTTCTTGGCGAGCAGCGTCTGGGTGGCCATCACATGCTCGACCTCGCTGGTGCCGATGCCGTGCGCGAGCGCGCCGAAGGCGCCGTGCGTGGAAGTGTGCGAGTCGCCGCACACCACCGTCATGCCGGGCAGCGTGGCGCCGGACTCGGGGCCGATGACGTGCACGATGCCCTGGCGCTTGCTCAGGAACGGGAAGAACGCCGCGGCGCCGAATTCCTTGATGTTGGCGTCCAGCGTGGTGATCTGCTCCTTGCTGATCGGATCTTCGATGCCGTCGTAGCCGCGCTCCCAGTGGGTGGTCGGCGTATTGTGGTCGGCCGTGGCCACCACCGAGCTGATGCGCCACAGTTTGCGGCCCGCTTCGCGCAGCCCCTCGAAGGCCTGCGGACTGGTCACTTCGTGGACGAGGTGCCGGTCGATGTAGAGGATCGCGGTGCCGTCCTCCTCGGTGTGGACGACGTGTTCGTCCCAGAGCTTGTCGTAGAGCGTGCGTGCCATGGTGGTTTCTTTCGTGGGGAAATCTTGTCGGGCTTACGCGGCGAGCGGTTCGGCGGTCGCGGAAGGGGTGTGGAGGTGCTTCACCAGCAGCCGGGCGGCGACCGGAAGCGAGGAGAAATCGCGCGCCACGAGGCGGATCTCGCGCCTGGCCCAGGCATCGTTGAGCGCGATGCACCGGAGCCCGCGGCCGATGCCGCCCTGCATGAGTTCGAAGGCGCGCAGCGGCATCACGCCGATGCCCAGGCCGTTGTCGATCATGCGGCACATTGCATCGAGACCGGTCACGTGGATGCGCAGCTTGATCGAGCGGTTCTCGGCCAGCGCAGCCTGGTGCATGGCCACGTAGATCGAACTGTTGGTGTGCAGGCCCACGTGGTCGAATTCGAGCGACTCGGCGAAGTCGATGGCCTGGCGCTTCGCGAGCGCATGGCGCGCCGGCACGATCAGGACCAGCGCGTCGTGGCGATAGGGCAGGCTCTGGAGTTCTGTGGTGCCTTCCGGCACGTGGCAGACTCCGAGGTCGGCCGCGCCTTCGTGCACGGCGCGCACGATCTCGCTGCTCAGATGCTCTTCGAGGTCGATCTTGATCGCGTCGTGCTCGCGGGTGAAGGCGCCGAGGTCTTCAGGCAGGAATTGCACGATCGCCGAAATGTTGGCGTGGACGCGGACATGGCCGCGGACACCGTCGGCGTACTCGCTGAGCTCGCCCTGCATCTTTTCAAGGCTGTAAAGCACCGAGCGCGCGTGGTGCAACAGGCTTTCGCCCGCCGGGGTCAGGTCGACCCCTCTCGCGTGTCGGTAGAGCAGTGGCGTGCCGAGTGTCGCTTCCAGGTCCGACAGACGCTTGCTGATCGCCGACGCCGCGATGAATTCACGCTCGGCGGCCCGCCCGATGCTGCCGAGTTCGCAGACAGCCACGAACAACTGCAGCGACGTCAGGTCGATGCGGCGGGCAAAACTGCGTTCGGAGGTGGTCATGGGGCTTGGCATCTCGTTCAGAGATGGAATGCCCTATTTTCCCCTGTTTTACCCCTTCAGCCATCGTGATCCACGATGGCGTTGCTGCCTTGGCGCGATGGCGCCCGGGCCGCTATCACTGCTTCTTCGTCGCAGCGTCTTCCATCTTCTGTCCGCCCTTCTGGATGTCCTGGCCTGCACCCTTCATGGTGTTGCAGCCGGCCAGCGGAACGGTGAAAGCGAAGATCACAGCGAGCAGTGCGGCGAGTTTCTTCATGACGGACTCCTGGGTTCGGTGGTCGAATAAACGAGAGGAGTAACCCTCTGCATCACAAGTTACCGGTCCCGTGGGGAGTCGCCTGTAAGCCAAAACGCAAGAAAGCTGCCCGAAGGCAGCTTTCCCGGATGAGCGCAAAGCGGAAATCAGCGCTGCGCGATGGGCTTGACGTCGCGCTTGGACGAGCCTTCGAACAGCTGGCGCGGACGGCCGATCTTGTAGTCGGGGTCGCCGATCATTTCGTTCAGCTGGGCGATCCAGCCGACCGTGCGGGCCAGCGCGAAGATGGCCGTGAAGAGCGGCACCGGGATGCCGATGGCGCGCTGGACGATGCCCGAGTAGAAGTCGACGTTCGGGTAGAGCTTGCGCGAGACGAAGTACTCGTCTTCCAGCGCGATCTTCTCGAGCGCCATGGCGAGCTTGAACAGCGGGTCGTTCTCGAGGCCCAGTTCGCCGAGCACCTCGCGGCAGGTTTCCTGCATGAGCTTGGCGCGCGGGTCGTAGTTCTTGTAGACGCGGTGGCCGAAACCCATCAGCTTGACGCTCGAGTTCTTGTCCTTGACCTGCTTGATGAACTCGCCGATCTTCTCGACGCCACCGGCCTTCTGGATGTCGTAGAGCATGTTGAGCGCCGCTTCGTTGGCGCCGCCGTGGGCCGGGCCCCAGAGGCAGGCGACACCGGCCGCGATCGCCGCGAACGGATTGGTGCCCGACGAGCCGCACAGGCGCACGGTCGAGGTCGAAGCGTTCTGCTCGTGGTCGGCGTGCAGGATGAAGATGCGGTCGAGCGCGCGCTCGAGCACCGGGCTCACCTTGTACTCCTCGCAAGGCGTCGCGAACATCATGTGCAGGAAGTTGCCTGCGTAGCTGAGATCGTTCTTCGGGTACATGTAGGGCTGGCCCACCGTGTACTTGTAGGCCATGGCGACCAGCGTCGGCATCTTCGCGATCAGGCGGATCGCGGCGATTTCGCGGTGCTTCGGATTCGTGATGTCGGTGCTGTCGTGATAGAAGGCCGACATCGCGCCGACCAGGCCGGTCATGATGGCCATCGGGTGGGCGTCACGACGGAAGCCGCGCAGGAAGAACTGCATCTGCTCGTTGACCATCGTGTGGTTGGTCACGAGCTTCGTGAAGGTCGTCTTCTGCTCGGCGTTCGGCAGATCTCCGTAGAGCAGCAGGTGGCAGGTTTCGAGGAAGTCGCAGTTCGTCGCGAGCTGTTCGATCGGATAGCCGCGGTACAGCAGCTCACCCTTGTCGCCATCGATGTAGGTGATGGCCGATTCGCACGACGCGGTGGACATGAAGCCCGGGTCGTAGGTGAACATGCCGGTCTGGGCGTAGAGCTTGCGGATGTCGATCACGTCCGGGCCCATGGTGCCCTTGTAGATCGGTAGTTCGACGTTTTGTCCGCCGTTGCTGAAGGACAGAGTGGCCTTGGTCTCGGATGCTTTCATTTCGGGGTCTTTCAATGGATTTCAGGAAGATAGGGATCGCGCACCATCGGTGCGCATCAGCTGCAGCAGTTCGATCACCCCGGCCCCGGCCCATGCGGGCTCGGGCTCCTTTCGCGCAAGCAGAAGGTCGAGCAGATCGTTGTCCGACAGGTCCATCAATGTCTCCAGTGCCTGTGCCTGCCTCACGGTCAGGTTTTCTTCGTGCCGTTCGAAAAAACGTGCAATGAACAGGTCGTTTTCGAGCAGGCCCCGACGACAGCGCCATTTCAGCTTGCTCAGCGCGCGGGCGCCGATCGGCTGGTCGAGGTCGTCGGTGGCTTGCATGGGGGCTCCAAGACCGCTTAGATGGCGCGCCGCACCATCAATTCCTTGATCTTGCCGATCGCCTTGGTCGGGTTCAGGCCCTTCGGGCACACGTCCACGCAGTTCATGATCGTGTGGCAGCGGAACAGGCGGTACGGGTCTTCGAGGTTGTCCAGGCGCTCGCCGGTGGCGTCGTCGCGGCTGTCGGCGATGAAGCGGTAGGCCTGCAGCAGGCCGGCCGGGCCGACGAACTTGTCGGGATTCCACCAGAAACTCGGGCAACTCGTCGAGCAGCTCGCGCACAGGATGCACTCGTACAGGCCGTTGAGCTCTTCACGCTCTTCCGGCGACTGCAGGCGCTCCTTCTCCGGCGGGATCGTGTCGTTCTGGAGATACGGCTTGATCGAGTGGTACTGCTTGAAGAACTGCGTCATGTCCACGATCAGGTCGCGCACCACCGGCAGGCCCGGCAGCGGCTTGAGCACGATCGTGCCCTTGAGCGTGCGCATGTTCGTCAGGCACGCCAAGCCGTTCTTGCCGTTGATGTTCATCGCGTCCGAGCCGCAGACGCCTTCGCGGCAGGAGCGGCGGAACGAGATCGAGGGATCCTGCGCCTTGAGCTTGATCAGGGCGTCGAGCAGCATGCGCTCGTGGCCGTCGAGCTCGACCTCGACGGTCTGCATGTACGGCTTGGCGTCCTTGTCGGGGTCGTAGCGGTAGATCTGGAAAGTGCGCTTCATCGTGAAAAACCTTGTTGTGTGCTCTCAAGCGAATGTGGCTTTGCCACTTTACTTGCCCCCCTCGGGGGGCGGGCCGGGCAAGCCCGGCCCTGGGGGCCTAGAACGTGCGGACCTTGGGCGGCACGGTGTCGACCGTCAGCGGCTTCAGGCGGACGGGCTTGTACGAGAGGCGGTTGCCTTCGCTGTACCAGAGGGTGTGCTTCATCCAGTTGGCGTCGTCGCGGCCGAGCGGCGCGACCGGGTCGTCCGCCGGACGCTCGTAGTCCTCGACCGTGTGGGCGCCGCGGCATTCCTTGCGCGCCGCGGCCGAGACCATCGTGGCCTGCGCGACTTCGATCAGGTTGTCGACTTCCAGCGCTTCGATGCGCGCGGTGTTGAACACGCGCGACTTGTCCTTGAGCGTGACGTTGGCGACGCGCTCGCGCACGGCGGCGATCTTGCGCACGCCTTCGTCCATCGTGGCCTGCTTGCGGAACACGGCGGCGTGCGCCTGCATCACCGAGCGGATCTCGTTGGCCACGTCCTGCGCGTATTCGCCACCGGTCGACTTCTCGAGCGCATTGAGGCGCTCCAGCGTGCGGTCGGCGGCATCGGCCGGCAGCGGCTTGTGCTCCTTCTGCTTGTCGTTGAAGGCGACGATGTGGTTGCCGGCCGCGCGGCCGAACACCAGCAGGTCGAGCAGCGAGTTGGTGCCCAGGCGGTTGGCGCCGTGCACGCTCACGCAGGAGCATTCGCCGACCGCGTAGAGGCCGTTCACGACCGCGTTGTGCTCGTCGCCCTGCTGCACGACGACCTGGCCGTTGATGTTGGTGGGGATGCCGCCCATCTGGTAGTGGATGGTCGGCACGACCGGGATCGGTTCCTTCGTGATGTCGACGTTCGCGAAGTTGACGCCGATCTCGTACACCGAGGGCAGGCGCTTGTGGATGGTGTCGGCGCCCAGGTGGTCGAGCTTGAGCAGCACGTAGTCCTTGTTCGGACCACAGCCGCGGCCTTCCTTGATCTCCTGGTCCATCGAGCGCGAGACGAAGTCGCGCGGTGCGAGGTCCTTCAAGGTCGGTGCGTAGCGCTCCATGAAGCGTTCGCCGTTGCTGTTCAGGAGGATCGCGCCTTCGCCGCGGCAGCCTTCGGTCAAGAGCACGCCGGCACCGGCCACGCCGGTCGGGTGGAACTGCCAGAACTCCATGTCCTGCAGCGGGATGCCGGCGCGGGCGGCCATGCCGAGGCCGTCACCGGTGTTGATGAAGGCGTTGGTCGACGCCGCGAAGATGCGGCCCGCGCCGCCGGTGGCCAGCAGCACGGTCTTGGCCTGCAGGATGTGCAGGTCGCCGGTTTCCATTTCGAGGGCGGTCACGCCGACCACGTCGCCGTCGGCGTCGCGGATCAGGTCGAGCGCCATCCACTCGACGAAGAACTGGGTGCGCGCCTCGACGTTCTTCTGGTAGAGCGTGTGCAGCATCGCGTGGCCGGTGCGGTCGGCCGCGGCGCAGGCGCGTTGCACGGGCTTCTCGCCGTAGTTGGCGGTGTGGCCGCCGAAGGGGCGCTGGTAGATGGTGCCGTCCGGATTGCGGTCGAAGGGCATGCCGAAGTGCTCGAGTTCGTAGACGACCTTCGGCGCTTCGCGGCACATGAATTCGATCGCGTCCTGGTCGCCGAGCCAGTCGGAGCCCTTGACGGTGTCGTAGAAGTGGTAGTGCCAGTTGTCCTCGCTCATGTTGCCGAGCGATGCACCGACGCCGCCTTGCGCAGCGACCGTGTGCGAACGGGTCGGGAACACCTTCGACAGCACGGCCACGTTGAGGCCGGCGCGCGAGAGTTGCAGCGATGCGCGCATGCCGGAGCCGCCGGCGCCGATGATGACGACGTCGAACTTGCGCTTGGTGATTTGTTCTTTGGTGTAGGTCATTGGGTCAGGACTCCTGCCGGGCCGCCCCAAGGGAGGCCTCGCCCCCCCGGGGGGCAGCGATTACGTGAAACGAAAAGCGTGGGGGCATCACAGCCTCCAGAGCACTTGAATGGCCCAACCCGCGCATGCCACAAGCCAGACGATCGTGAAAACCTGCAGTACGAGGCGGATGGCGACGGGCTGGACGTAGTCCATCCACACGTCGCGCATGCCGACCCAGACGTGGTAGAGCAGCGAGGCGATGACGACGAAGGTCAGCACCTTCATCCATTGCGCGGCGAAGATGCCGGCCCAGAGGTCATAGCCGATCGGGCCGCGCGTGAAGATGACCTGCACCAGCAGGATCACGGTGAAGAGCGCCATGAGCGCGCCCGTGATGCGCTGGCTGAGCCAGTCGCGAAGACCATAGTGCGCGCCGACGACGGTACGCTTGGAGCCGTAGTTCACAGACATCGATTGCTCCTAATCAGTACAGGCCGAACAGCTTGGCGCCGAGGATCACGGTCAGCAGGATGCTGATGGCGAGGGTTGCGATCGCCGAGCTCTTGCCGAACTCCTTGCTCACCGCGGCGTGGCTCACGTCCATCCACAGATGGCGCAGGCCGGCCGTGATGTGATGCAGGTAGGCCCAGATCAATGCGAGGGCCACGAGCTTGATGAACCATCCCGGAACGAAACCAAGGCCGCTGTTGAAGGCGGCCTTGAAACGGGCAAACGAGATTTCGGAGGAGACCGAGGTGTCGAACATCCAGATGATGAACGGCAGCAGCAGGAACATCAGCACACCGCTCACGCGGTGGAGGATCGACACGATGCCCGCCGGAGGAAGCCGGTAGGTGGTCAGATCGGTGATTGCGTTGATGTTGCGGAACTCGCGTCGCGGCGGTCGGGAGGGTGTGGCCAGCTCTGTCATGTGGGCTTTCGATATTTTTTAGATGGGCGGCTTGATCTGTAGCAGAAATGCAAACAACTCAAAATTCTATTGCAACGCAGCAACCTGTTGCTCGCCCCCAGGCTTGGGGGGCGAGCTTGATTCACCCGAGTTCATTGCGGTAGTGGTGGGTGTCTGTGCGATAGAGGCCGCGGCGCAGCTCCATCGGGGTGTCGTGGTAGGTGTGGGCCACGCGCTCGACGCTCAGGAGCGGGGTTGCGGTGGTGACGCCGAGCAGGGCGGCCTGCGCTTCGTCGGGCAGGACGGCGCGGATCTTTTCCTCGGCGCGCACCATGCGCACGCCGAATTCGGTTTCGAACATCTCGTACATCGGGCCGTGCCACTCGGCGAGGCGCTCGGCGGTCAGGCCCTTGAACGGCGCGCCCGGCAGCCAGAGATCCTCGAGGATGGTCGGCGTGCCGCGATAGGAGAGCACGCGCCGCACCTGCAGCACGGCGTCGCCGGTGCGCAGCGCCAATGCGCGCGAGACGTCTGCCGTTGCGCGCAGGCGGCGGCAGTCCACGATCTGGCGCTCGGCGGGGCCTTCGCTGTCGATGTCGCCGGTGTCCGGCACCAGTTTGAGGAAGCGGTACTGGACGTGCTGTTCCGCGTGCGTCGCGACGAAGGTGCCCTTGCCCTGGCGCCGCACCACGAGGTTCTCGGCGGCGAGTTCGTCGATCGCCTTGCGTACCGTTCCCTGGCTCACGCGAAAGCGCGCCGCGAGGTCGATCTCGCTCGGGATCGGCTCGCCCGGCTTCCATTCGCCGGCATGCAGGCTCTGCAGGATCAGCGACTTGATCTGCTGATAGAGCGGGCTGAACGATGGCGTCGGCAGCTCTGCGGCGGGCGTGGGGGTGGTGCTCATGGGTTCGTTCGGCGCTCCATTCGGGCGCCTGCGGGTCGACATCTTATATAAGACATAAGACATGCGCCATCAAAAAACCAAATCGGCATAGAATCGCAGACGGCCTGAAGTCGCAGCGACGCGCTCCCGCCGACCCTCGCGGCCGCACCTGGCGGCCTTGCACCGTTTTCATCTTTTCCTGGAGTTTTCCCATGAGCAAAAAGCCCGTTCGCGTTGCCGTCACCGGTGCCGCTGGCCAAATCGGTTACGCCCTGCTGTTCCGAATCGCCTCCGGCGAAATGCTCGGCAAAGACCAGCCGGTCATCCTGCAACTGCTCGAGATCCCCGACGAGAAGGCGCAAAAGGCGCTCAAGGGCGTGATCATGGAGCTCGAAGACTGCGCGTTCCCGCTGCTGGCCGGCGTGATCCCGACCGGTGACCCGCTGGTGGCTTTCAAGGACGCCGACTACGCGCTGCTCGTCGGTGCCCGCCCGCGCGGCCCCGGCATGGAGCGTGCCGACCTGCTGGCCGCCAACGCCCAGATCTTCACCGCCCAGGGCAAGGCGCTCGACAAGGTCGCGAGCCGCAACGTCAAGGTGCTGGTGGTCGGCAACCCTGCCAACACCAACGCCTACATCGCGATGAAGAGCGCGCCGAGCCTGCCACGCAAGAACTTCACCGCCATGCTGCGCCTCGACCACAACCGCGCCGCCAGCCAGATCGCCGCCAAGACCGGCACCGCCGTGGGCGACATCGAGAAGCTCACCGTCTGGGGCAACCACTCGCCCACGATGTACGCCGACTACCGCTTCGCCACTGTCGGCGGCAAGAGCGTCAAGGACCTGATCAACGACCAGGTCTGGAACGCCGACGTGTTCCTGCCGACCGTCGGCAAGCGCGGCGCCGCGATCATCGATGCACGCGGCCTGTCGTCGGCCGCTTCGGCCGCCAACGCCGCCATCGACCACATGCGCGACTGGGCCCTCGGCTCGAACGGCAAGTGGGTCACGATGGGCATCCCGTCGGACGGCCAGTACGGCATTCCGAAGGACGTGATCTTCGGTTTCCCGGTCACCACCGAGAACGGCGAGTACAAGCTCGTCGAAGGCCTCGAGATCGACGCCTTCAGCCAGGAGCGCATCAACAAGACGCTCAAGGAACTTCAGGACGAGCAAGCCGGCGTCGCCCACCTGCTCTGAGCCCGCACCGCCAGACATGCTCGACTGGAATCCCGCGCTCTACCGTCGCTACGAGGACGAGCGCACCCGTCCCGCGCAGGAATTGCTGGCGCGCGTGCCTCTCAAGGAGGCTGCCCGCGTCTTCGATCTCGGTTGCGGGCCGGGCAATTCCACCGAGCTGCTGGCTCATCGGTTCCCCGGCGCGCAGGTCGTCGGGACCGACAACTCCGAAGCGATGCTGGTCAGTGCGCGCGAGCGCCTGCCCCAGGCCCGCTTCGAGTTCAGCGACATTTCCGTCTGGCGGCCCGAGACGCCGCCGGACCTCATCTACGCCAATGCCGCTCTCCAGTGGGTGCCCGACCACAAGGCACTGATCCCGCGGCTCTTCGCGGCCCTGGCGCCTGGTGGCGTGCTGGCGATCCAGATGCCGGACAACCGGCAGGAGCCCACCCACCGCATCATGCGCGAGCTCGCGTCCGAGGCGCCGTGGGCCAACGCCATCGGCGATGCCGACCGGATGCGCACCGAGCTGCTGGGCATCGAGGGCTACTACGACCTGCTCGCGGCCGATGCCGCCCAGGTCGATGTCTGGCGCACCGCCTACCAGCACCCCATGGCATCCGCCGCAGCGATCGTCGAATGGGTTCGCGGCACGGGCCTGAAGCCCTTCGTCGACCGCCTGACGCCGGAACTGCAGTCCAGCTATCTCGCCGAGTACGAGCGCCGCATCGACGCCGCCTATCCGCCTCGCGCCGACGGCCGCCGCTTGCTGGCTTTTCCGCGCATGTTCATCGTGGCACGGCGTAAGGCATGAGGAGCACACGATGAGCGCGGGATCTTCTTCCACAGTCCATCCGCGCACGGTGCTGCTGGGCGCCCAGGCGGGCGCCGTGGTGCTGCCTGTCTGCGACCACTACAGCGGCGTCGAAGCGCGCATGCGCAAGAGCCTCGCGCTGCAGGCCGAGATGGCCGACGAGTTCGGCGCCTGCGTGTTCGACGTCACGCTCGATTGCGAAGACGGTGCGCCCGTCGGCGGCGAGGCCGAGCATGCGGCGCTGGTCACCGAGCTCGCACTGGCTGCCGCGCCCGACATGCGGGTCGGCGTGCGGGTGCATCCGGTCGACCATCCGTCGTTCGCCGGCGACGTGATCACGATCGCGGGCCGTGCCGGCCATCGCCTGAGCCATCTGATGGTTCCCAAGGTGGAATCCGCCCTGGACGTGGGTGTGGCCGTCGAGGCCCTCGAGGCGGCCGGTGCCGAAGCACTGCCGCTGCACGTGCTGATCGAATCGCCGCTCGCGGTTCACCAAGCGTTCGAGATCGCGGCGCATCCGCGCGTGCAGTCCCTGAGCTTCGGCCTGATGGACTTCGTCTCGGCGCACGGCGGCGCGATCCCGGCCGACGGCATGGGCGCGAAGGGGCAGTTCACGCACCCGCTGGTGGTGCGCGCGAAGCTGGAGATCGCCTCCGCGGCCCATGCGCACGGCAAGGTGCCGTCGCATTGCGTGGTCACCGAATTCAGCGACGTCGACGCCATGCGCGCCGCCGCGAGGAAGGCCGCGAACGAATTCGGCTACACGCGGATGTGGAGCATTCATCCGAGCCAGATCCGACCGATTCTCGAAGCCTTCGCGCCCGAAGAGGGCCAGATTCAAATCGCAACAAAAATAATTGCTGCCGCGGCTGCTGCCGCGTGGGCGCCGGTCAGTATCGATGGCACATTGCATGACCGCGCCAGTTACCGCCATTTCTGGCAGGTCCTGGAACGGGCGCATGCCACCGGCCGCGCCTTGCCCCCCGAGGCGTCGGCCTGGTTTGCGACTCCCTCATCCTGAAACACATCACTCTCGAAAGAATCACACCATGAAGACTATTGCGCTGATCGCCGCTGCCGTCGTCGCGCTGCCGCTGGCTGCAACGGCCCAGACGGATGCGCCCAAGCCGCGCACCAAGGTCCTCCACAAGGTGGTGCCCAAGGGCGTCGTCAAGAAGCTGGAAGAAAAGAAGCCCATCAGCGAGGAAGTCGACCCCACGCTGTCCGATGCCGACATCAAGGTCGCCGAGCGCGTCTACACCGGCGTGATCAAGTGCGAACTCGGCGCCAGCGTGGAGATCAAGGCCGACGAGAAGAAGCCGGGCTTCTTCACCTTGGTGCACGCGGGCAAGCACTATCGCCTGCATCCGGTGGAAAGCCGCACTGGCGCGATCCGCCTCGAAGACCCGAGCGCCGGCGCGATGTGGCTGCAGCTCGGCAACAAGTCGATGCTGATGAGCCAGAAGCAGGGCCTGCGCCTGGCCGACGAATGCCAGGCGGCCAAGCAGGTCGAAGTCGCCGAGGATATGAAGAAGAACCCGCCCAAGAGCCTGTTCGAAGGCGCCGATACGCCCAAGCAGTAAGTCCCCCCGAGGCGCGGCTCTTGCTTCATTGCGGGAGCCGCCGCCAATTTGTGTTCCCGGAGAAAAGAAGATGTTGCAAGCCTACGCTGACCACGTTGCCGAGCGCGCCGCGCTCGGTATCCCGCCCCTGCCGCTGACCGCGAAGCAGACCGCCGAATTGATCGAGCTCATGAAGGCCCCGGCCCCGGCCAACGCCGAGCAGCTGCTCGATCTGCTGACGCATCGCGTTCCCGCCGGCGTGGACGACGCGGCCAAGGTGAAGGCGAGCTACCTGGCCGCCGTGGCGCATGGCACCGAGAAGAGCGCACTGCTGTCGCGCGCACGTGCCACCCAACTGCTCGGCACCATGCTCGGCGGCTACAACATCGGACCGCTGGTCGACCTGCTCGATGACGCCGAAGTCGGTGCTGCCGCCGCGGACGGCCTGAAGAAGACGCTCCTGATGTTCGACCAGTTCCACGACGTCAAGGAAAAGGCCGACAAGGGCAACGCCAACGCCAAGGCCGTGCTGCAAAGCTGGGCCGACGCCGAGTGGTTCACCAGCCGTCCCGAAGTGCCCAAGAGCCTCACCATCACGGTGTTCAAGGTGCCCGGCGAAACCAACACCGACGACCTGTCGCCCGCACCCGATGCGACGACCCGTCCCGACATCCCGATGCACGCGCTCGCGATGCTCAAGAACAAGCGCGACGGCGCACCGTTCCAGCCCGAGGAAGACGGCAAGCGCGGCCCGGTCAAGTTCATCGAATCGCTGAAGGCCAAGGGCCACCAGGTGGCCTACGTCGGCGACGTGGTCGGCACCGGCTCCAGCCGCAAGTCGGCCACCAATTCGGTGCTGTGGTTCACCGGCGAGGACATCCCCTTCATCCCCAACAAGCGCTTCGGCGGCGTGTGCCTCGGCAACAAGATCGCGCCGATCTTCTACAACACGATGGAAGACGCGGGCGCGCTGCCGATCGAGCTCGACGTGAGCCAGATGGAAATGGGCGACGTGGTCGAGCTGCGTCCCTACGAAGGCAAGGCGCTCAAGGACGGCAAGGTCATCGCCGAATTCAAGGTCAAGAGCGACGTGCTGTTCGACGAAGTGCGCGCCGGCGGCCGCATTCCTCTGATCATCGGCCGCGGCCTGACGGCCAAGGCACGTGAAGCGCTGGGCCTGCCGGTCTCGACGCTGTTCCGCCTGCCGGTGAGCCCGGTCGACACCAGGAAGGGCTTCTCGCTGGCGCAGAAGATGGTCGGCCGCGCCTGCGGTCTGCC
This sequence comes from Variovorax sp. HW608, assembly GCF_900090195.1. Lineage (NCBI taxonomy): Bacteria > Pseudomonadati > Pseudomonadota > Betaproteobacteria > Burkholderiales > Comamonadaceae > Variovorax > Variovorax sp. HW608. The sequence continues at coordinate 7,087,041 of NZ_LT607803.1, read as the reverse complement.
CGAAGGCCAAGGCGTGCGCCCCGGCACCTACTGCGAGCCCAAGATGACCTCGGTCGGCAGCCAGGACACCACTGGCCCGATGACCCGCGACGAACTCAAGGACCTCGCCTGCCTCGGCTTCAGCGCCGACCTGGTGATGCAGTCGTTCTGCCACACCGCGGCCTACCCGAAGAAGGTCGACGTGAAGATGCACCACGAGCTGCCGGACTTCATCTCGACCCGCGGCGGCGTGTCGCTGCGTCCGGGCGACGGCGTGATCCACAGCTGGCTCAACCGCCTGCTGACGCCCGACACCGTGGGCACCGGCGGCGACAGCCACACGCGTTTCCCGATCGGCATCAGCTTCCCGGCCGGCTCGGGCCTGGTGGCTTTCGCGGCCGCGACCGGCGTGATGCCGCTGGACATGCCCGAATCGGTGCTGGTGCGCTTCAAGGGCAAGATGCAGCCGGGCGTGACCCTGCGCGACCTCGTCAACGCGATCCCGCTGTACGCGATCAAGCAAGGCCTGCTGACGGTCGAGAAGAAGGGCAAGAAGAACATCTTCTCGGGCCGCATCCTCGAGATCGAGGGCCTGCCGGACCTGAAGGTCGAACAGGCCTTCGAGCTCAGCGACGCTTCGGCCGAGCGCTCCGCCGCCGGCTGCACGGTTCACCTGAACAAGGAACCGATCATCGAATACATCAACAGCAACATCACGCTGATGAAGTGGATGATCGCCGAGGGCTATGCCGACGCGCGCACGCTGGGCCGCCGCATCGCCGCGCAGGAAGCCTGGCTCAAGAACCCGCAGCTCCTGAAGGGCGACGCCGACGCCGAATACGCGGCCGTGATCGAGATCGACCTGGCCGACATCCACGAGCCGATCGTGGCCTGCCCGAACGATCCGGACGACGTGAAGACGCTGTCCGACGTCGCCGGCGCGCAGATCGACGAAGTGTTCATCGGTTCGTGCATGACCAACATCGGCCACTTCCGCGCGGCTTCCAAGCTGCTCGAAGGCAAGCGCGACATCCCGGTCAAGCTCTGGATCGCGCCGCCGACCAAGATGGACGCCCACCAGCTCACCGAGGAAGGCCACTACGGCGTGTTCGGCAACGCCGGTGCGCGCACCGAGATGCCCGGCTGCTCGCTGTGCATGGGCAACCAGGCGCAGGTGCGCGAGGGCGCGACGGTGATGTCGACCAGCACGCGGAACTTCCCGAACCGCCTGGGCAAGAACACCAACGTGTACCTCGGCAGCGCCGAGCTGGCCGCGATCTGCTCGCGCCTCGGCCGCATCCCGACGAAGGAAGAGTACATGGCGAGCGCCGGTGTGCTGGATGCCGCGAGCGGCCAGATCTACCAGTACCTGAACTTCGACCGCCTCGACGAATACAAGGAAGTGGCGGCCGGCGTCGCAGCCTGATCGATCCGTTGCGTGCCTTTCGAGGAACCCCGCTTCGGCGGGGTTTTTTGTGCCGCAGCGCTTCAGGCGGCGGCTTGCGCGGCCAGTGCCGCCAGCGCCTTCGCCGTCTGTGCGTCCGCCGGGAAGAACGACTCCACCGCAAGCTCCTGCAAGGTCACATCCACCGGCGTGCCGAAGATCGTGGTCGTGCTGATGAAGCTCAGGATGCCGCTCGGTGTCACGAGCTGGAAAGGCACGACCACGTTCGCGAGTTCTGCGCCGGCCGCGGGCGCGTCGTGTCCGACCTTGGGCATCGGATAGGCAGCCAGCTCATCGTGCAGCGCTGAAAGGGCCGCATCGCCCGTCGCGGCGATCTGCTGCTGGAGCCGCTCCAGCAGATGCGCCCGCCATTGCTGCAGATTCGCGATCCTCGGCGCCAATCCGCCCGGATGCAGGCTGAGCCGGAGCACGTTGATCGGCGGCTTGACCAGTTCCGGCGCTGCGCCGGCCATCAGCAGCGGCACGAGCGCGTTGTGTGCGACGAGGTTCCAGTGGCGGTCGACCGCGAGCGCCGGGAAGGGTTCGTGGCCCTTGAGCACCAGCTCGACCGCACGCCGCGCCGAGGCGAGCGCCGGGTCGTCGAGCGAGCGCTGCCGGTACATGGGCGCGTAGCCGGCCGCGACCAGCAGGGCATTGCGCTCGCGCAGCGGCACCTCCAGCCGCTCGGCCAGCCGCAGCACCATCTCGCGGCTGGGTTCGGCGCGGCCGGTCTCGACGTAGCTCAGATGGCGCGTCGAGACCTGCGCCTCGTGCGCCAGATCGAGCTGGCTCAGCCGGCGATGCTGGCGCCAGTGCCGGAGGTGAGTGCCGAACGGATCGGCCGCGGTCGGCGGGGTGCTGCGAAGGCTCATGCGCGCCATCGTAGTGGTCGCGCGCGCGAAAGCCATGACCTCGGAGGTCATGGGGTGCCCGCGGCGCCGGACTGCTGCCGACGTCCCCGAAGCCTGCTATCTTTGCGGAGCTTCCACGAATCACAGGAGTTTTCCAATGGCCAAAGAACCGGCACACGCCTTTGCCCCCATGCTGAAAACCTTCAAGACCGCATCGGGCAAGTCCGGGAAATACTGGTCGCTCAAGGAACTCGCGAAGAAATTCCCGAACGTCGACAAGCTGCCGGTCTCGATCCGCATCGTGCTCGAATCGGTGCTGCGCAACTGCGATGGGCAGAAGGTCACGGCCGAGCATGTCGAGCAGCTCGCAAACTGGGCGCCCAATGCCGAACGCACCGAGGAGATCCCCTTCGTCGTGACGCGCGTGGTGCTGCAGGACTTCACCGGCGTGCCGCTCCTGGCGGACCTGGCCGCGATGCGCAGCGTCACGGCGGCGCTCGGCAAATCGCCCAAGACCATCGAGCCGCTGGTGCCGGTGGACCTGGTGGTCGACCACTCGGTGATGGTGGATCACTACGGCACGCCGAAGGCGCTCGACCTCAACATGAAGCTCGAGTTCCAGCGCAACAACGAGCGCTACCAGTTCATGAAGTGGGGCATGCAGGCTTTCGACACCTTCGGCGTCGTGCCGCCGGGCTTCGGCATCGTGCACCAGGTCAACCTCGAGTACTTCGCGCGCGGCGTCTACAAGAGCGCGAACGATAAGGGTGACGCGCCGGTCTACTACCCCGATTCGCTGGTCGGCACCGACAGCCACACCACCATGATCAACGGCATCGGCGTGGTCGGCTGGGGCGTCGGCGGCATCGAGGCCGAGGCCGCGATGCTGGGGCAGCCGGTGTATTTCCTCACGCCCGACGTGGTGGGCTTCGAGCTCACCGGCAAGCTGCGCGAAGGCGTGACCGCCACCGATCTGGTGCTGTACGTCACTTCGATCCTGCGCAGCGAGAAGGTGGTCGGCAAGTTCGTCGAGTTCTTCGGACCCGGCGCGGCATCGATCGCGGTGCCCGATCGCGCCACGATCGGCAACATGGCGCCCGAGTACGGCGCGACCATGGGCTTCTTCCCGGTCGACGAGATGACGCTCGCCTATTTCAAGGGCACCGGCCGCACCGATGCGGAAGTCGAGCGTTTCGAGGCCTACTACAAGGCGCAGGGCCTCTTCGGCATGCCGGCGCCCGGCGAACTCAACTACACCAAGGTCGTCCGGCTCGATCTCGGCAGCGTGACACCGAGCCTGGCGGGCCCGAAGCGCCCGCAGGACCGCATCGACCTCGGGGACCTTTCGACCAGGTTTGCGGAGCTCTACAGCAAGCCGATCGAAGCGAATGGCTTCAACCTGCCGGCCGGCACGCTGAAGACGCGTCATCCGCTGCCCGATGATGGAGGCGCGGCGGCGGAGCAGGATGCCGCCGCCCCGGCGCCCGGCGCGCCGCGGACCGCGGTCGAGATGGTCGCCAACCGCTCGACCCGCGAAGCCGCCCATGTGGGCGAGACCGCGCCCAAGTCGCCGTCGGGCAAGGTCACGATCGGCAACGGCGACGTGCTGATCGCCGCGATCACCTCCTGCACCAACACCTCGAACCCGAGCGTGCTGCTCGCGGCCGGCCTCTTGGCCAAGAAGGCGGTGGAAGCGGGGCTGACGGTCAAGCCGCACGTGAAGACCTCGCTCGCGCCCGGCTCGCGCATCGTGACCGAGTACCTCGAGAAGGCGGGCCTGCTGCCATATCTGGAGAAGCTCGGCTTCTACCTCGCGGGCTACGGTTGCACCACCTGCATCGGCAACGCGGGCGATCTCGCGCCCGAGATCAACGAGGCGATCACGAAGAACAACCTCGTCGGCGCGGCGGTGCTGTCCGGCAACCGCAATTTCGAGGCCCGGATCCATCCGAATCTGAAGGCCAACTTCCTGGCCTCGCCGCCGCTGGTCGTGGCCTACGCGATCGCCGGCAACGTGATGGTCGACCTCATGACGCAGCCGGTGGGCAAGGGCAGGAAGGGGCAGGACGTCTACCTCGGCGACATCTGGCCGAGCGCCAGGGAGATCGACGAGAACCTGCGCTACGCGATGAACGCGAAGGCCTTCCGCAAGAACTACGACCAGATCAAGGACAACCCCGGCAAGCTCTGGAGCAGCATCAAGGGCACGACGGGGCAGGTGTACGACTGGCCCGAGTCCACCTACATCGCCGAGCCGCCGTTCTTCGAGGGCTTCAAGATGGAGCCGCAGGCGGCCGACGCGGGCTTCACCGGCGCGCGGATCATGGCGCTGTTCGGCGACTCGATCACCACCGACCACATCTCGCCGGCCGGCTCCATCAAGGAGAGCTCGCCCGCGGGCATCTGGCTCAAGGCGAACGGCGTCTCGAAGGCCGACTTCAACAGCTACGGTTCGCGCCGCGGCAACCATGAAGTGATGATGCGCGGCACCTTTGCCAACGTGCGCATCAAGAACCTCATGATCCCGGCCGCACCGGACGGTTCGCGCGAGGAGGGCGGCGTGACGCTGTTCCAGCCGGGCGGCGAGAAGATGCCGATCTACGACGCCGCGATGAAGTACATCGGACAGGACGTGCCGACCATCGTCTTCGGCGGCGAGGAATACGGCACCGGCTCATCGCGCGACTGGGCCGCCAAGGGCACCCAGCTGCTCGGCATCAAGGCCGTGGTGGCGCGCAGCTTCGAGCGCATCCACCGCGCGAACCTCGTCGGCATGGGCGTGCTGCCACTGCAGTTCCGCGGCGCGGATTCGTGGGAAAGCCTGGGCCTTGCCGGCGACGAGAAGATCGACGTCGTGATCGGCGGCGAACTCAAGCCGCAGATGGACGTCAAGCTGGTCGTGCACCGCGCCGACGGCGGCCAGCAGGAAGTGGCGGTGCGGTTGCGCATCGACACGCCGATCGAGGTCGACTACTACAAGCACGGGGGCATCCTGCCGTTCGTGCTGCGGCAGTTGCTGGCTGAAGCCTGACTCGCGCCTGACTCGCTGGCAAACGGCGGCCCCTGTGCCGCCGTTTCACTGTTCTGCCGCAAGGATTCTTCAGCGCCGCGCTCCAAGCGCGCCGTTTTCGAGAATAATTCTCATTTTTGAAGACTCCTGGATTCCGCAGGTGACGAATTCGACCGGCACGGCCCTGGCCGCCATCAGCCTCCATCAACTCCCCAACCGTCAGTGGGCGACGGTGCTCGACGTCGCGCGGCCGGATTCGCCCGAGGACCGCGACCTGGCCCTCAGGCTGACCGAGATCGGATTCGTCCCCGGCGAGGCGGTCTGCATCGTCGCCAACGGCGTGCCGGGGCGCGAGCCGCTGGCGGTGCGGCTGGGCCATACGACCTTCGCACTGCGCCGTCATGAGGCAGCGCTGATCCGCGTCACCCCGGGAGCGGCCGGCCATGGTTGAGGCAACGCTCAGCTTCAAGCCCGGCGCCGCGTCGTCGTCGAGTCCGCCGGAGCGCATCGCGCTGCTCGGCAATCCCAACTGCGGCAAGACCGCGCTGTTCAACCTCTTGACCGGCAGCCGCCAGAAGGTCGCGAACTACGCGGGCGTGACCGTCGAGCGCAAGGAAGGCACCTTGCGCACCGCATCGGGCCGGCGCGTCTTCGTGCTCGACCTGCCCGGCGCCTACAGCCTCAATGCGCTGTCGGCCGACGAGGCGGTCACGCGCGACGTGGTCACCGGCAAGAGCAGCGAGGCGCCGCCCGATCTGCTGGTGTGCGTCACCGATGCCACCAACCTGCGCCTCAATCTGCGGCTCGTGCTCGACGCCAAGCGCCTCGGACTGCCGATGGTGGTGGCGCTGAACATGACCGACATGGCGCGCAAGCAGGGCATCCAGGTCGACACCGCGGCGCTGTCGCGCGAGCTCGGCGTGCCGGTGATCGAGACCGTCGGCGTCCAGAGCGACGGCGCGCGCGCCTTGGTCGAAACCCTGGATCTCCCCGTTGCCGCCGCCGCGCCGCGCGCCTGGCATTCGCCGGGCTTCGACGAGGTGCTCGACACCCAGCGCGAGGTGCGCCGCATCCTGGCCGCGACCGTGAAGGAACCCGTCGGCAGCCTGGCGACCAGCGACCGCATCGACCGCGTCGTGATGCATCCGCTGTGGGGCATGCTGGTGCTGGCGATCACGATGTTCCTGATGTTCCAGGCCGTCTTCAGCTGGGCCGAAGTGCCGATGGACGCCATCAAGGACGCGACCGCCGCCTTCGGCGAACTCGTGAAGCACGTGGTGCCCGAAGGCATGCTGCAAAGCCTGCTGGTCGACGGCATCGTCGCAGGGGCCGGCGGCGTGATCGTGTTCCTGCCGCAGATCCTGATCCTGTTCCTGTTCATCCTGGCGCTGGAGGATTCGGGCTACCTGCCGCGCGCGGCCTTCCTGCTCGACCGCGTCATGGGCACGGTGGGGTTGTCGGGCCGTTCCTTCATTCCGCTGCTGTCGAGCTTCGCCTGCGCCATCCCCGGTGTGATGGCGACGCGCACCATCACCAACTGGCGCGACCGGATCACCACGATCATGATCGCGCCGCTCATGACCTGCTCGGCGCGCCTGCCGGTCTATGCGCTGCTGATCGCTGCCTTCATTCCGTCGCGCACCGTGGGCGGCGTGTTCAATCTCCAGGGGGTGGTGCTGTTCGCGCTGTACGTCTTCGGCATCGTCTCGGCGATGGCGGTGGCATGGGTCATGAAGCGCTTCCGCGACAGCAAGGCGCATTCGCCCTTGATGATGGAGCTGCCGGCCTACCGCTGGCCCAATCCGCGCAATCTCGCGCTGGGGCTCTACGAGCGCGCCTGGATCTTCCTGCAGCGCGTGGGCACGATCATTCTCACGCTCACGATCCTGTTGTGGTTCCTCTCGACCTTCCCTTCGCCGCCGGAAGGCGCGACCGGACCGGCGATCCAGTACAGCCTGGCCGGCATCATCGGCCGCGGGCTCGAACACATCTTCGCGCCCATCGGGTTCAACTGGCAGATCTCGATCGCGCTCGTGCCCGGCATGGCCGCGCGCGAGGTGGCGGTGGGCGCGCTCGGCACCGTCTATGCGCTTTCGGCCACCGGTGACGACGTCGCGGGCCAGCTGGCGCCCCTGCTCGCGGGGAGCTGGTCGCTGCCGACGGCACTCTCGCTGCTGGTGTGGTACGTCTTCGCGCCGCAGTGCATCTCGACGCTCGCCACGGTCAAGCGCGAGACCGGCTCGTGGCGCTACGTGCTGATCATGGCCGGCTACCTGTTCGGACTCGCCTACATGGCGTGCTGGATCACCTACCGGGTGGCCCTGGCTCTCACAGGAGGATGAGATGGCACAACAAATCGTCGTCGCGCTGATCGTCGCGCTGGCCGCGGTCTATGCGGTCTGGCGCTGGATGCCCGGCAACTGGCGCCGGGCCATGGCCGCCAGGGTGGCCGCCGGCTCGCAACGCGCCGGGCTGGTCGATGAGGAACGGGCCGGCCGGCTCGCCGAATCGCTGGGCAAGACCTCGGGCTGCGGCTCGTGCGACAGCTGCGGCAGTTGTTCGACCCCCGCCGCCCGGGCGGCCGAAGCCGGCAAGACATCCGTGCCGCACTCCCACTGAGTGCGCGGGTCGATGGCGGCACATGTCCTGATCGCGGGAGGAGGCATCGCGGGCCTCGCGAGCGCGCTGGCGCTCGCGCGCCGGCGCCACCGCATCGACCTGCTGGAGCAGGCGGTGGCTTTCGGCGAAGTCGGCGCCGGCATCCAGCTGGGGCCGAACGTCACCCGGCGATTGCAGGCGCTCGGTGTTTCCGAAGGCCTCATGCGCGTCGCCGCGCGTCCGGAAGCCCTGGTGGTCCGCAGCGCGACCGCAGGCAACGAGATCGCGCGCCTGCCGCTCGGCAACGCGATGCTGCACAGCTATGCCGCGCCCTACCTTTGCGTTCACCGCGCCGATCTTCACGCATTGCTGCTTGCGGCGGTTCGCGGCAGCGGCGCGGTCACGCTGACCACCGGCGCGCGGGTGACGCAGGTCACCGCGCGTGGCGAATCCGTCTGCGTGGCGAGCGCCGACTCGCGCGTCTGGGAAGCCGACGCCCTGATCGGCGCCGACGGCCTCTGGAGCACGGTGCGTCCCAGCGTCATCGAGGATGCGTCGCCGCCCCGTGCCACCGGGCACACCGCATGGCGCGCGACAGTCGATCAGTCGGCCCTGCCGGCGGCGCTGCGCAGCACGCGCGTCGACGTCTGGCTCGGTCCGCGGCTGCATGCGGTGTCCTATCCGGTGCGCCGCGGCGACGCGCTCAACGTGGTGGTGCTGGCCGAGGCCGCGCCCGAAGGCGATGCGCGCGACTGGGACCGCCGGACCAGCCTTGCCGCGTTGCAGCAGGCCACCGGCCGCACCTGCGGCGAACTGCAGGCCTTGCTCGAAGCCGTGCCATCGTGGCGGGCGTGGACGCTCAACGACCGGCCGCCGCTCACGGGCCCGCACCAGATGGCGGGCGAGCGCATCGCGCTCGCCGGCGACGCGGCGCACCCCATGCTGCCGTACCTCGCGCAGGGTGCGGGCATGGCGATCGAGGATGCAGTCGCGCTGGCCGATGCGCTCGATGGCGGTTCCGCCGCACAGGTGCCCGCGGCCTTCGCGCGCTATGCGGACGAGCGCTGGGAACGCAACGCCAACGTGCAGGCGCGCGCACGGCGCAATGGCGAGATCTTCCATGCGACCGGCCTCGTGCGCCTGGGCCGCGATGCGGCGCTGCGCGTGCTTGGCGCCAAGCTGCTCGACGTGCCCTGGCTCTACGACGCCTGAATCAGAGGCTGAAGCTGCGCAGGTGATCCGCGCGCCGGGTCAGGCCGGCCAGTCCCAGGTAGTGCGTCAGGCGGCCCTCGCGAACTTCGACCAGCGAGGATTCGAGGTCGGCGAGCATCTCGTCCCGCGCAGTGGCGTAGGCGGCGGCGAGGTCGTCGTGCGCCTCGGCATAGGCGCTGGCGATGACCCGCGCCGCGGCGGGTGCGCCGCAGGCCACGCATTCGGCGATGGCGGTGGGGCTCGCCTGCGCGCCGTGCGTGAGCAGCAGGTCGGCGAGCTCGGGGGAGATCGCGCTGTCGATGGCGTCCAGCGCATCGGGGGCCACCGGCGCACCGGCACGCACCAGCGCGGCCGCGGCGGCGTGTGCGCCATGGCCGATCGCGAGATCGGTCGCGATCGCGCTGCCGCTCAAGGGGCCGTCGAGCGAAACGCCCGCGGCGTGCAGCTTCGCGACGAGTTCCGCATCGTCGGTGGCGACCGCGTGGCGCAGCGCGATGCGCGACAGCGGCCCGCTCTCGCCCAGCGTGCCGTCGGCGAGCGGCGTGTGCCAGTCCACCATCGCCTGCCGGTAGAAGGCGATCACCTTGTCCATCAGCTCGATCGGCAGTCCGTCTTCCTGGTGACGGTCGTCGAGGTATTCGAGCAGCGACTGGCCGGTGAAGTATTCGCCCGCGGGCTTGAGCGGGTCTTCGTCGAGGCGCAGTGCGTCGAAGGCGGCATAGAGGTCGTGTGCGACGGTCGTCATGCCGTCCTCGTGCATCTCGTGCGCCCAGGCCTGGGGCAGGCCCTGCTTCCACGCGAGCACGTGGCCGTAGTCGGCGCCGGCCTCGACCACCGCGTAGATGCGATCGCAATACTCGAAGCCGCCGAAGGGCAGCAGCGTGAGCTTGCCGTCCCAGGCCTCTTCGCTCTCGGCGGCCGCGTCCCTCGCGCCCTGGAGCTCATGCTCGATCCACCCATGCAGGTCGTGGTAGGTGTCGCTGCCGTTCCAGAACAGCTCGTTCCAGCTGAACGACTCCTCGTTGCCGTTCATGTGGAGGTGCAGGTCGTAGTCCAGCCGCCCGCCCGCCGTGACGCGCCAGAGCGAAAGAAGATCCGGTGGAATCGGTCCCGCGCACACCGCCTGCACCGCAGCGATCTGCTCGGCGGACATCGGCGGCTGCGCGCCGAAGATCACGCGCTTGGCGAAGAGCACGACACCGTGCGTGCGCAGTTGGGCGAGTTCGTCGTCACTGAACATCAGTCACCTCCGTTTCATACCCTCGATCTCGGGCGTTCTCGCGAACAGCTTACGCCCCCGTTCCCGGTCGCGCCAGTTCGCGCAGCACCGCCCGCACCGGCGACGCATCCGCATCCACGAGCTTGAGCGGCAGCGCGATGAGCTCGTAGTCGCCTTCGGGCACGTCATCGAGCACGAGGTTCTCGAGCACGCGCAGTCCGAGGCGGCGAATGGCCTGATGGCTGTCGAGCGTCTTGCTGTCGGCCGGATCGATGCTCGCGGTGTCGATGCCGATCAGGGTCACGCCGAGGCGCGCGAGGCGTTCGATGGTGTCGGGGGCAAAGGCGGCGAGCTGGGCGTCCCATCGATCCACAGGTGCGCATTCGTAAGTGCGCACCAGAACACGCGGCGCAAGCGCCTCGATGGCATGTGCGACGTGCGCCCATTCGATCGGCGGGCCGCAGCCGATCGCGTGAATCACGCGGCACGGACCCAGGTAAGGCGTGAGATCGACCCGGCCGATGGTTGCGCCCCCAGGGTCGTAGTGCGCCGGCGCATCGGCGTGCGCGCCGATGTGCGGCGACAAGGTGATCTCGCTGACGTTCACGGGGCAATCGGGCCCGATGGTCGCGACCCAGCGCTGCCGGTAGGGCGTGTCGCCGGGAAAGACCGGCGCGCCCTCGTGCACCGGCGGGGAGATGTCCCAAAGTCTCGCGCTCATGGCGCGACGTTAACGCCATGAGCGGGAGTTTCCAAATATCGCCGTTCGAGGAGGGATCAGCCCCCGAGGGCCAGCCGGCCGAGCAGGAGGTACTCCATGAGCGCCTTCTGCACGTGCATCCGGTTCTCGGCCTCGTCCCAGACCACCGATTGCGGGCCATCGATGACCTCGGCCTCGACCTCCTCGCCGCGGTGCGCCGGCAGGCAGTGCATGAAGAGGGCGTCCGGCTGCGCGACGCGCATCATGTCGGTGTCGACGCACCACTCGGCGAAGGCGGCGCGGCGGGCCTCGTTCTCGGCCTCGTAGCCCATGCTGGTCCAGACGTCGGTGGTGACCAGGTCGGCGCCGCGGCAGGCTTCCATCGGGTCCTTGAACACCTTGTAGCTGTCGCTGGAGCGGATGCCGGCGATCGACTGGTCGACCTCGTAGCCGCTCGGCGTGCTCACGTGCACCGTGAAGCCGAGGATCTCGCTCGCCTGCAGCCAGGTGTTGGCCATGTTGTTGCCGTCGCCGACCCAGGCCACCGTCTTGCCGGCCAGGAATGCCAGGTCCGGCATTCCTTCCGAATTCGTGCCGCGGTGCTCCAGGTAGGTGAAGATGTCGGCGAGGATCTGGCAGGGGTGGAACTCGTTGGTCAGCCCGTTGATCACCGGCACGCGCGAGTGCGCGGCAAAGGCCTCGATCTTGGTCTGCTCGAAGGTCCGGATCATCACGAGGTCCACCATGCGGCTGATGACCTTGGCGCTGTCCTCGATCGGCTCGGCACGCCCGAGCTGGCTGTCGCCGGTGGTGAGGTGCACCACGCTGCCCCCGAGCTGGTACATGCCCGCCTCGAAGCTCACCCGCGTGCGGGTCGAGGCCTTCTCGAAGATCATCGCCAGCGTCCGGTCGACCAGCGGCTGATGCTTTTCGTAGGCCTTGAATTTCTTCTTGATCAGCGCGGCGCGCGCGAGCAGGTACGCGTAGTCGTCCGCGGTGAGATCCGAAAACTGCAGGTAATGCTTGAGGGCGGGCGTCTGGCTCATGGTTGAGGTTCCGCGAGGAAGGCTTTCACGATCGGGGCGAGGATCGCCACGATCTCATCCGCTTCGGCGATGCTCAGGATCAATGGTGGCACGAGTCGGATCACGCTGTCGGCGGTCACGCTCAAGAGCAGGCCGGCTTCGCAGGCGCGATTGAGGATCTCGCCGCAGGTGCGTTCGAGCTCGATGCCGAGCATCAGGCCCTGGCCCCGGACTTCCTTCACGCCGGCCACGCCGCCGAGCTCGCGCTCCAGCGCGGCCTTCAGGTGGGCGCCGACCTTCGCGGCGTTGTCGAGCAGATTCTGCTCTTCCATGATCCGGATCGTCTCGATGCCGGCGCGCATGGCGAGCGGGTTGCCGCCGAAGGTCGTGCCGTGGTTGCCCGGCCCGAAGATGGTTGCGGCGCGCGGACCCGCGACCACCGCGCCGACCGGCACGCCCGAGCCGAGGCCCTTGGCCAGCGGCATCACGTCCGGCGTGATGCCGGCCCACTGGTGCGCGAACCACTTGCCGGTGCGGCCCATGCCGCACTGCACCTCGTCGATCACCATGAGCCAGTCGCGCTCGTCGCAGAGCTGGCGCACCTGGCGCAGGTATTCCCAGCGCATCGGATGGATGCCACCTTCGCCCTGGATGGTCTCGAACATCACGGCGACCACGTTCGGATTGCCTTCGGTGGCCTTCTTGAGCGCGTCGAAGTCGTTGAGCGGCACCCGGATGAAGCCTTCGACCAGCGGCTCGAAGCCCTTCTGGATCTTCGGGTTGCCGGTGGCCGACAGCGTGGCGATGCTGCGGCCGTGGAAGGCCGCCTCGTAGACCACGATCTCGGGCCGGTCGATGCCCTTTTCATGGCCGAACTTGCGCGCCAGCTTGAGCGCCGCCTCGTTGGCTTCCAGGCCGGTGGAACAGAAGAAGACGTTGGTCATGCCGGCCAGCTCGGTCAGCTTGGCCGCGAGCTTCTCCTGGCCAGTGACGTGGTAGTAGTTGGAGCTGTGGATCAGCTTGGAAATCTGGTCCTGCAGCGCCGGCACCAGTTCCGGGTGGTTGTGGCCCAGCGTGTTGACGGCGATGCCGCCCAGGCCGTCGAGGTACGCACGGCCTTCGGTGTCCCAGACTCGGCAGCCCTGGCCGTGCGACAGCGCGATCGGCAGGCGGCCGTAGGTGTTCATGACGTGGGGCGAAGAGGGGGCGGCGGTGGCGCTCATGCGTATCTCCGAAAAGGGAACGCGGATTCTAGGCGTCCGTTTTGAAGCCTTCATTGAGGATTGCGCATCACACCAATGCCCCTGCGTATGTCGCGCGCGGGACCCCCGGATAGAATCGGTTGTGCGGCGCAGCACGAGCCCGTGCATTCATCCCGCCAACCGACCGATGGTCTCTCCCAACGCCAAAGAAATCTTCATTCAGGGCATCACCCACGATGGCCGGACCTTTCGCCCGAGCGACTGGGCCGAACGGCTGGCCGGCGTGATGTGTTCGTTTCGCCCGGGCGGACCGCAGCCGGGCAGCCATCTGAGTTATTCGCCGTGGTGCATCCCGACGGTCATCAACGGCGTCAAGTGCGTGGTCGTCAACCGGCAGCTGCGCGACCTGGAGCCGATGGCCTGGGATTTCTGCGTCAACTTCGCCAAGGACAACAACCTGCAGGTGGCGGAAGCCTGCCTGGTTCCGGATGCGCCGGAAGCCCCGGCCAGGGCGCCTGCCAAGCCTGCGGTCGTGACGGAAAAGTAACCGGAGGGCGACCCTCCCCGGAGCCCCTGCAAACGGAGCGCCCATGAAAAAACCGCCCGAAGGCGGTTTTTCTTCTTTGCTGCAGCGCACCCGGATCAAACGGCGGACCAGCGAACCGGTCCGGGCTGTTTGCCTGAAAGTGTCAGGCGGCGAGGGCCAGGGACTTGACCTTGGCTGCCAGGCGGCTCTTGTCGCGAGCCGCCTTGTTCTTGTGGAAGATGCCCTTGTCGGCGACGGTGTCGAGGACGCTTTGGGCCTTCGCGAAGTTTTCAGCCGCCTTGGTCTTGTCGCCGGCCAGGACGGCCTTCTCGACGTTCTTCACGGCGGTGCGGTATTTGGAGCGCAGCGAGGTGTTCGCAGCGTTGAGCTTGACGTCCTGGCGGGCGCGCTTGCGGCCCGACGCGAGGCGCGGGTTCTTCTTCTTGGGCTTGGTAGATGCCACGGTGATATTCCTTGAGTGTCTGTGGATGTTGCAGCAAAGCCTTCTATTATAGGGCACTACCAATAAAACTAACGCCATCCCAGGCCAGGGCACCCGCGGAACCGGCTTTGCCGGGCCGCTGGGTGCGCCCCCTTGAGGGGGAGCGCCGAAGGCGCATGGGGGTGTTCTAAATTTCTGCGGGCCGTGTCCCTCTTCAAATCCGCCTCCACCGTCTCGATCCTGACGCTCGCTTCCCGGGTGACGGGCCTCGTCCGCGACGTCCTCATGACCTCGGTCTTCGGCGTCAGCGCGATGACCGACGCCTTCTACGTCGCATTTCGCATCCCGAATCTGTTCCGCCGGGTCTTCGGGGAGGGGGCCTTCAGCCAGGCCTTCGTGCCGGTGCTGGCGGCGACCAAGACGGAAGAGGGGGACCAGGGAGCCAAAAAGCTGGTCGACCACGTCTCGACGCTCCTGACCTGGACCCTGGTGTTCATTTGCGCGCTCGGCGTGATCGGCGCGCCGGTCATGGTCTGGGCGATGGCGAGCGGGCTGAAGCCGGCCGGCTTCGATGCCGCCGTCGTCATGACGCGCTGGATGTTCCCTTACATCGGTTTCATGTCCCTGGTGGCGCTGGCCGGCGGCGTGCTCAACACCTGGCGCAAGTTCGCCGTGCCGGCCGCTTCGCCGGTTCTGCTCAACGTGGCGCTGATCCTCTCGATCGTGCTCGGCGCGCCGTGGTTTCGCCGAATGGGGATCGAACCGATCTATGCGCAGTGCGTGGGCGTGATGGTGGGCGGAATGCTCCAGCTCGCTATCCAGATCCCGGCCCTGCGCGGCCTCGGCATGCTGCCGAGGATCGGCGTGAGCGCCGCCGCGATCCGCGCGGCATGGGCCGACCCGACGACGCGCAAGATCGTCGGCCTGATGCTTCCCGCGTTGATCGGCGTCAGCGTGGCGCAGATCTCGCTGCTCATCAACACGCAGATCGCATCGCACCTCGCCACCGGCAGCGTGACCTGGATCACCAACGCCGACCGCCTGATGGAATTCCCGACCGCGCTGCTCGGCGTGGCGCTGGGCGTGGTGCTGATGCCGCAACTGGCCAGCGCGCGCGCGGCGAAGGACGACGCGCGCTATTCGTCGATGCTGGACTGGGGCCTGCGCCTCGTGGTGCTGCTGTCCGTGCCCTGCGCGTTGGCGCTGCTGGTCTTTTCGCAGCCGCTGGTGGCGGTGCTGTTCCACAACGGTGCGTTCGGCGAGGCGGACGTGCGGCGCACCACCGCGGCGCTCATGGGCTACGGCGTGGGGCTGGTCGGCCTCGTGGCGATCAAGGTGCTCGCGCCCGGCTACTACGCCAAGCACGACATGCGCACGCCCATGCTGATCGCGGTCGGTGTCCTGGTGCTCACGCAGGCGCTCAACTTCCTCCTGGTGCCGTGGCTGCAGCACGCCGCGCTCACGCTCACGATCGGCATCGGCGCGATGGTCAACGCCGCCTGGCTGCTGGTCGGGCTGATCCGGCGCGGCAGTTACAAGCCCGAACCGGGGTGGGGCAAGTTCCTGCTGCAGGTGGCGATCGGCACGCTGGTGCTGGCGGTGCTCTTGCTGTGGGGCGCGCGGCATTTCGACTGGATCGCCCTGCGCGAGGCGCGCCTCGTTCGCATCGGCCTGCTCGCGGCACTGATTGCGGGGGCCGCGCTGCTCTATTTCGCGGTGCTGGCCGTGGTCGGCGTGAAGCTGCGCCGTTTCGTGCGTCACTGATCGCCCGCTTCGGTGCCGTCAGCCTTGACGCTCCCCCTTCGCTCCTCTACAAAGCCACATGACGTTCAGCTTTCAGGCGCCCACCGCTCTCGAGTATTTCGATTCGCTCGTCAAGAGCGACGAGGAGTTTCCATTGCTCGAGGCGGCGGCGAGCATCGCGCAGGACGAATACCCTGAACTCGATGTCCAGCAGGTGCTCGGCGACGTCGACCAGTTGCTCGCGCGCCTCAAGCGCCGCCTGCCCGCCGATGCGGCGCCGCTGCAACGCCTGCGGGCGCTCAACCAGTTCTTCTTCCACGACCTGAGCTTCGGCGGCAACGTCAACGACTACTACGACCCGGACAACAGCTACCTGAACGCCGTGTTGCGCACGCGTCGCGGCATTCCGATCTCGCTCGCCGTGCTGTGGATGGAACTGGCGCACGGCCTCGGCCTGCAGGCGCGTGGCGTGGGTTTCCCGGGGCATTTCATGCTCAAGGTCACGCTGCCCAAGGGGCAGGTGGTCATCGACCCCTTCACCGGCAAGTCGCTGTCGCGCGAGGAGCTCAGCGAGCGGCTCGAACCCTACAAGCGCAGCAACGGCCTCGTGGGCGACTTCGACGTGCCGCTCGGCCTGTATCTGCAGCCGGCCACGCCGCGCGAGATCATCGGGCGCATGCTGCGCAACCTGAAGGAGATCCATCACGCGCAGGAGGACTGGCAACGCGCGATCGCGGTGCAGGACCGCCTGGTCGCCCTCTTTCCCGAAGCGTGGGGCGAGTACCGGGATCGCGGCCTGGCGCATGCCGAGCAGGGCAATTCGACGCTCGCGGTCCGCGATCTGGAGACCTACCTCGCGCACGCCGAGGAAGCGCTGGACATCGACACCATCGCGGAGCGCGTTGCCGCTCTGCGCCGCGCGGAGAGCTGATGGCCTCGCCGCCGGCACCCGACCCGGATCGGGACGCCACCGCGGCCCCGGCGGTCGACCTCGGCACGCTGCACGAGTTCCATGGCATCCAGCCGGTGCTTCCGGTGACGGATGCCGCACGCGCGGCGCGCTATTTCCGCGATGTGCTCGGCTTCGAGATCGACTTCATCGCCGGCGAGCCGCCGAGCTATGCGCGGGTGAAGAAGGGCGATCGCAGCTACGGCGATCCGGTCTACATCCGCCTGTGGCAATGCGGGCGGCGGGACGCCCAACCGTGGCGCGGCGAGATCGTGATCCATGTCGGGCGCGATGTGGATGGACTGCACGCCGCCTACGTGAAGCGCGGCGTCAACGTGATCGAGCCACCGACTTCCCAACCCTGGGGCCTGCGCGAATTCGCGATTCGCGAGCCCGACGGGCACGTGCTGCGCTTCTGCGGATATCTCTAGCCTCTAGCGGATGGCGCTGGCGGTCGATGGCGACCCGCCCAAGCCGAACTGCCGCCAGGCGCGGCGCAATTGCGTGTCGGACCCGAAGCCCGAGATTTCCGCCGCGCGCGTGACGTTCGCGCCCGATTGCAGCGCGGCCTGCGCCGTTGCAAGCCGAAGGCGGCGCAGGTAGGCGAGCGGCGCGACGCCGGCATGCTCGACGAAGAGGCGCGTCAGGTGGCGCGGCGAGGTGTGCGCGACGTCGGCCATCCGGGGCACGGTCCAGTCGGCCTGCGGCTTTTCGCTGACGGCGTCCTGCACCTTGTGCAGCGCGGGATGCAGGTGGTTGCGGTAGGCGAGGAAGGGCGACAGTTCGGGGTCCTGCGGCCCGCGCCGCATCGCCACCACCATCGTCTGCGCCACGCGCGCGGCAAGCGATTCGCCGCAGGTCTTTGCGATCCGGTGCAGCAGCAGGTCGATGCCGGTCGTCACGCCGGCGCTGCTGAAGAGCGGCGGATCGAGGACGAACACGCGGTTCGAGACCACGTCGCACCGCGCTTCGATCTCCCGCAACTCGTCGAGATGATGGTGGTGCGTGGTGGCGCGGTGTCCCGCGAGGAGACCGGCGTGGGCCGCGAGCAGGGTGCCGGCGCAGATGGTCACGAGTTCGAGCCGGCCCTGTTCGAGGCGCGGCCCGCGCAGCCAATGCAGCAGCGCCTGTGCGGGCGGGTTGTCGACGGAAATGGTCCGGCCCGGCATGCCGACCAGCACGACCCAGGACGGCGACGTCCAGTCGCAGGGCAGTGGCTGCAGGCCCGAGAGCGTGACGCCGACCGAGCTGACCGAGCTCGGTTCGGGGCTCGCGAACACGAGCTCGAATCGCGGCGGCCGGCCGCTCGCGACCAGCAACTGGTTGGCGATGCGAAGCGCCTCCGCCGGCCCCGCCCAGTCGAGCACGAGGCTGTGCGGCAGCAGCGCGAAGACGACGCGGGTCGGCGTGTCGTCCAGGCGCTGGGGCGCGTTCATGCCGCGATCTTCTCGCCCTCACGGGCGAGCGCCTCGTCGACGGAACAGAGCGTCGCGAAGCGGCCCTGCAGCACCGTCGCGGTGCGCACCTTGACGTCGGCCGCCGAAAGGCGCTGGCCGTCCGGCTGGACCATGTCGAAGGTCAGCGTGGCGTCGGTCACGTAGTCCACCTCCCAGCCCAGGTCCGACGCATGGCGCGCGGTGGTCTCGCAGCACTGCTCGGTGCGGATGCCGCTGATGACGATGCGGTCGATGTGATTGCGCGTGAGCCAGACATCGAGCCCGGTGCCGACGAGCGCGCTGTGGCGGCTCTTCGTGAAGGTGGCCGCGGCCCCGAAGTCCGCGAGGCCCTCGAGCGGGCGGACATGGCCCGATTCGATCGCGAACGGGTTTTCCGCCGTCTTGGGGCCGTCGCTGTGAAAGACCCGGACGATCGGCGCGCCGGCCTTCGCGAAACCGGCGATCAGGGCATTCTGGGCCGACAGGTACGGCGCGAGATCGCGCTCGGTGAAGAACGGGCGATGACGGAACGACTCCTGGACATCGATCACAATGAGACAGGTTTTCATGGGGCGGAAACTCCGGCAATCAGGTGGATGATGCACCTGATTTTCGATTGGCTGGAGGCCATTCGTCCGCACCCGCGAGGACCTGAATCGATCAATTCAGGACATCGAGCGCCTCAGACCAGCTCGGCCGCCTTGAGCTCTTTCTTGAGGTAGGCGTAGAAGAGCGGCGCCGCCACCAGCCCGGCCGGGCCCCACACCGCCTCGGCCACGAACATGACCGTGAGCAGTTCCCACACGGCCATCTGGGTGCGGCTGCCGACCACCTTGGCGTTGATCAGGTATTCGGCCTTGTGGATCAGGACCAGGAACGCCAGGCACGCCAAGGCGACGAACGGCGAGACCGACAGGCCCACCAGCGTGATGACGGTGTTGCAGACCAGGTTGCCGACGATCGGCACGAGCCCGGCCACGAAGGTCAGCGTGATCAGCGCCGGCGTGTAGGGCAGTTCCATCTGCCACATCGGAAGCAGGAACAACAGGAAGATGGCGGTCAGCAGGGTGTTGAAGGCCGCGATCCAGAACTGGGCGGCGACGATCTGTCCGAAGGCCTCGCCGAAAAGCAGGATGCGTTCACGCAGCTGCCGGGCCAGCGGCCGGCGCGAAGGCGCCTCGTTGGCCACCGCGGCAAGCGCGCCGACGATCAGGCCGACATAGGCGAAGAGCAGGCCGCCGAGCCACGCCCGGCCGGTCAGCGCCAGCGATCCCGCCTGGGTGCGCAGATAGCTGGCGACGGTGCGCTGCACTTCGGCGGCGCCTTCCGGCAGGTAGGCTGCGATGTCGGGCGGCAGCTTGAGGCGCAGCTCCAGCACGGTGCGGGCCACGAAGTCGAGCAGTTCCTTGTACTGGTCAGGCGCATCGAGCACGAAGTCTCGCGCCTCGGCAAAGCCCAGCGTCAGGAGGCCGATCGGCGCCAGCATGACCACCGCGGCCGCCACCACGCGGGCGAAGGGCCGGGTCCTGGCCCAGGCCGGGTCATTGGCGCTGAGCTTGCCGGAACCGCGAAGCGACCCGTCCAGCACGCGGGCGATCCAGCGCGTGCCGAGAAAACCGATGCAGACGCAGAGCAGGCCGGGCAGCAGCCCCTGCCACATGACGAGCAGCAAGGTGCCGGCGATGAGCAGGTAGCTGGCCGCGACCACGGACCGTGGCGCGGCGGCGACGGGCGCGCTCACGCGGGCCGGCTGCTCAGGCGACGACGACGGCGGCGCCGGCGCCGCGCTCGGCGATGGCGCCGATTTCATACACAGTCTCTCCGGCGGCACGCAGCGTATCGGCGCAGGCGGCCGCTTGGGCGGCGTCGATCACGACCACCATCCCGATGCCGTTGTTGAAGGTGCGGTTCATCTCGATGTCGTCGATGCCGGCGACTTTCTGGAGCCAGCCGAACAGCTCGCTCTGCGGCCAGCTGCCCTTGCGCAGATGGGCGGCCGTGCCATCGGGCAGCACGCGCGGGATGTTCTCCAGCAGGCCGCCGCCGGTGATGTGGGCCAGCGCCTTGATCGGGTGCGTCTCGAGCGCCGCCAGCACCGGCTTCACGTACAGGCGCGTCGGGGCCATCACGGCCTCGCGGAAGGGCTTGCCGTCGAGCATGGCCGGAAGCGCGGCGCCCGCACGGTCGATCACCTTGCGCACCAGGCTGAAGCCGTTCGAATGCACGCCGGCGGAGGCGAGGCCGAGGACCACGTCGCCCGGCTTCACGTCCTGGCCGGTCAGGATCTTCGATTTCTCGACGGCACCGACCGCGAAGCCCGCAAGGTCGTATTCGCCGGCCGGGTACATGCCGGGCATCTCGGCGGTTTCACCGCCGATCAGGGCGCAGCCGCTCAACTCGCAGCCGCGTGCAATGCCGCCGACGACTGCTGCGGCCGTATCGACGTCGAGCTTGCCGCAGGCGAAGTAGTCGAGGAAGAACAGGGGCTCGGCGCCCTGGACGAGGACGTCGTTCACGCTCATCGCGACGAGGTCGATGCCGACGGTGTCGTGCATGTTCCATTCGAAGGCGAGCTTGAGCTTGGTGCCGACGCCGTCGGTGCCGCTCACCAGCACCGGCTCCTTGTAGCGCTTGGGCACCTCGAAGAGCGCGCCGAATCCGCCGATGCCGGCCAGCACGCCTTCGCGCATCGTCTTCCTGGCGAGCGGCTTGATGCGATCGACCAGCGCATCGCCGGCATCGATGTCGACGCCTGCGTCCTTGTAGCTGAGCGGGGTGGTGGAATTGGAGTTCATGGGCTGACCGGGGCTGGAGAAGAGGGGGGCGGAGGGGAAGAGGACAATGATGCCGGCAACCAGGACGGTCGGGCCGATAGAATTCCACACGATTTTAAGGGCGCTCACCGACCCATCGACTGCCTCCAGGCGGGTCACGCCGTGAACTTGCGCCACCCCCTCCTCGAAAGGGGCTCGCGCCTTCCGGCAGCCGCGCGGCGTTCTGCACTGTCCTATGAACCTTTATTTCGCGTCATCCGCGTCACCTCAGCCGCCCCGGGCGGGCCGGGCATGAAGCAGCTCGCGCTCGACATCGGCCTCGCGAGCGGTCCGACCTTGGCGGGCTTCTTCGCCGGGCCGAACGAGCCGGCGCTGCGGCACCTGACGCTGTGGGTCGGCGACGGGCGGGCGCCCACGGTCCATTCGCCGGTGCCGACCTACCTCTGGGGCGAGGGCGGCAGCGGCAAGACGCATCTGCTCGAAGGGGTGCGGGCGGCGCTGAAGGACCAGGGGGCGAGCGCCGGCTGGCTGCATCCGGGGATCGCCGATCCGCCCGAGTTCGACGAGCGCTGGGGCGCGATCCTGCTCGATGACGTCCACCTCTACACGGCGGTCCAGCAGCACGCGGCGTTCAACTGGTTCGTCAATGCGCAGAGCCTGCAGCGCGGTGTCGTCGCGGCCGGCGCGATGCCCCCGGCCGACCTGCCGCTGCGCGAGGACCTGCGCACCCGCCTCGGCTGGGGCCATGTCTTTCACCTGCAGGTGCTGAGCGAGGCCGAGCGCCGCGCGGTGCTGCGCCAGGCGGCCGACAGCCGTGGCGTGATGCTGTCGGACGAGGTGCTCGACTACATGCTGCATCGATTCAGCCGTGACCTCGCAAGCCTCATGGAATTGCTCACGCAGCTCGATGGCTATGCCCTGCAGACCCAGCGCGCGATCACGATCCCCCTGATCCGGTCGATGCTCGAAAATGAATGAGGCGCCCGGCGCCGAATCCCTCCATCCCATGATCAAGCAATTCATCGACAAGCTCCTTGGCAAGTCCGGCGCTGCCGCGACGCGCGGCAAGACCCGTTTCGGCAAGCGCCAGGAAGTGCCGGCAACGGTGCACGGCATCAATCCAGCCCTGGTGGACGAGCGCGCCCGCAATGTCGTGACCACCCTCCAGGACGCCGGTTTCGAGGCCTACGTGGTGGGCGGCGCGGTGCGCGACCTGCTGCTCGGCCTTCGCCCCAAGGATTTCGACGTCGCGACCAACGCGACGCCGGAGCAGGTCAAGGGCCTGTTCCGGCGTGCCTTCATCATCGGCCGGCGCTTCCGCATCGTGCACGTGGTGTACGGCCGGGGACGCGAGCATGAAGTGATCGAGGTCTCGACCTTCCGCGCCTACATGGACAGCAACGGTGCTGAACAGGTCCTGGGCAACGAACGCACCAGCAAGGGCGAACTCGCCGGCATGAAGCACGCGGTGGACGCGAGCGGCCGCGTGCTGCGCGACAACGTCTGGGGCCCCCAGGAAGAAGATGCCGCGCGGCGCGACTTCACGGTGAACGCGATGTACTACGACCCGGCCAGCCAGATCGTGGTCGACTATCACAACGGCATCCGGGACGCCAAGAAGCTCACCCTGCGCATGATCGGCGACCCGGCGACGCGCTATCGCGAGGACCCGGTCCGCATCATTCGCGCCATCCGCTTCTCGGCCAAGCTGGCCGCGCTCGGCTTCAAGCTGGAGCCCAAGACGGCCGCGCCGCTGCTGGCGTCGAGCAAGCTGCTCGCCGATGTGCCGCAAAGCCGGCTGTTCGACGAGATGCTCAAGCTGCTTCAGACCGGCCATGCGGTCGCGACCGTCGAGCAGCTGCGTGCGCTCGGCATGTCGACCGGGATCTATCCCCTGCTCGACGTCGTGGTCGAGCGCGCCGATCAGCCTTTCGTCCGGGCCGCGCTGCAGGACACCGATCGCCGGGTGGGCGAGGGCAAGGCCGTGGCGCCGAGCTTCCTGCTGGCGTGCGTGCTGTGGGCCGACGTCCGCGACGGCTGGGCGCAGCGCATGCAGCAGCGCGGCAACGAACGACCGATGGCGCCGTTCCCGGCGCTGCAGGATGCGATCGACGATGTGTTCAATGCCCGCATCGGCGACGTGTCCGGCCGCGGCAAGCTCGGGGCCGACATGCGCGAGATCTGGATGATGCAGCCGCGCTTCGACAAGCGCAGTGGCGCCACGCCGTACAGCCTGGTCGAGCAGGCCCGCTTCCGCGCCGCCTTCGATTTCATGCGCCTGCGCGCCGATGTGGGCGAAATCGGCGAGGCGATCGCCGAGTGGTGGCAGGAATTCAGCACCGCCGACGACGTGCGCCGGCAGGACCTGTTGGACCAGGTCCGCGACGAGCAGCACAAGAAGGTCCGCCAGCGGGTGCCGCGATCCGGCGGCACGGCCGCGCCCCGTCCGGTGGCCTCGCCCGCTGCGGAGGCGAGCGCCGCCTTGCCGCCCGACGGCGAAGTCGCTTTGGCGCCGGCTCGCAAGCGCCGCCGCCGGCGCAAGCCGCGCGGTGCCGGCGGCGATGCCGCGGGCAGCGCGGCGGCGGAATGACCGTCCGCGCCTACGTCGCGATCGGCGCGAACCTCGGTGATGCGCGCGCCGCCGTGCTGCGCGCGATGACGGATCTCGACACCCTGCCCGCAACGCGGGTCGTCGCGCGCTCGTCGCTCTACCGCAGCGCGCCTGTCGACGCCACCGGGCCGGACTTCATCAACGCCGTGGTCGAACTCGAAACGGGGCTGGAACCGGAGCCGCTGCTGCGCGAGCTGCAGCGCCTGGAGCTCGGTGCGGGCCGCGAGAGGCCCTACCGGAATGCGCCGCGCACCCTCGACCTCGACCTGCTGTGTCACGGTGACGTCGCGATGGCAACGGAAGCTTTGACACTCCCGCATCCCCGCATTGCAGAGCGCGCCTTCGTCCTGCTTCCATTGGCCGAGATCGCCCCGGACCGCGTCACGCCGGCGCAGTTGCGGCAAGTGACCGACCAGCGGATCGAACGGCTCTGAGAGCGGCCTCCGGGCCTGCCCATTACACTTGCGCGGTTTTTTCACGAAGGCGTCACAAAAGAATGAGATGTGAACGCCGCGAACTCAGGAGAGCGCCATGTTCGGCAAGCTGTTGCCCCGGGAGGGAAATTTTTTCGAGATGTTCAACCAGCATGCCGACCGCATCGTCGAAGCCGCGCGCGCGTTCGAACACCTGGTGGCGAACTACAACGACCTGCACCTGCGCGAGCAGTACAACCGCGACGTCGACAACGCCGAGCGTGCCGCGGACCGGGTCACGCACGACGTCAACCGCCTGATCCACAAGACCTTCATCACGCCGATCGACCGCGAGCAGATCCACAAGCTGATCAACACCATGGACGACGTGGCCGACCTGATCCAGGACTCGGCCGAAACCATGGCGCTCTACGACGTGCGTCACATGACCGAGGAAATCACGCGCCTGACCACGCTCAGCGTGAAGTGCTGCGAGCGCGTGAAGGACGCGGTCGAGTTCCTCGGCAAGATCACGGACCCCGTGAAGGCGGAGGCGACCCTCAAGACCTGCGAGGAGATCGACCGGCTCGAGTCGGACGCCGACCGCGTGATGCGCAGCGCGATGAGCAAGCTCTTCCGCGAGGAGCCCGATGTTCGCGAGGTCATCAAGCTCAAGGCGATCTACGAGCTGCTCGAGACGATCACCGACAAGTGCGAGGACGTCGCCAACGTGATCGAGGGCATCGTCCTCGAGAATTCCTGACCGCGGGTTTCGAATGGCATCGGTTCAAGTCGCCCTCTGGGTGGTCGTGGTGCTGGTCGTGCTGGCCATCCTGTTCGACTTCATGAACGGCTTCCACGACGCGGCGAACTCGATCGCCACGGTGGTGTCGACCGGCGTTCTCAGGCCCGGTCAGGCGGTGATCTTCGCGGCCTTCTTCAACCTGGTCGCGATCTTCGTGTTCCATCTGAGCGTGGCGGCGACGATCGGCAAGGGGATCGCGCAGCCGGAAGTCGTCGACGTCCACGTGGTGTTCGGCGCGCTGGTGGGTGCCATCACCTGGAACCTCGTCACCTGGTATTACGGCATCCCGAGCAGCTCCTCGCACGCGCTCATCGGCGGCATCGTGGGCGCGGTGATCGCCAAGGCGGGCGCCGGCGCGCTGATCGCCGGGGGCATCTGGAAGACGGTCGCGTTCATCTTCGTCTCGCCCTTGCTGGGATTCATGCTGGGTTCGCTCATGATGGTCGTGGTCGCATGGTTGTTCAGGCATTCCACGCCATCGCGCATCGACAGCTGGTTCCGGCGGCTGCAGCTGGTCTCCGCAGGTGCGTACAGCCTGGGCCATGGCGGCAACGATGCGCAGAAGACCATCGGCATCATCTGGATGCTGCTGATCGCCACCGGCTACGCGGCGGCCGACGCGCCCGTCCCGCCGACGTGGACGATCGTGGTCTGCTACACGGCCATTTCGCTCGGCACGATGTTCGGCGGATGGCGCATCGTGAAGACGATGGGCCAGAGGATCACCAAGCTCAAGCCCGTGGGCGGCTTCTGCGCCGAGACCGGCGGCGCGCTGACGCTGTTCCTGGCGACGGCGCTCGGCATTCCGGTTTCGACCACGCACACGATCACCGGCGCCATCGTCGGCGTGGGTTCGACGCAGCGCGCCAGCGCGGTGCGCTGGGGCGTCGCCGGCAACATCGTCTGGGCCTGGATCCTGACGATCCCCGCCTCGGCCTTCGTGGCCGCGATCGCGTACTGGGTCGGTATGCAGGTCCTCTGAGAGGCTGCCGGCGCTCCAGTTGCTTCTTTCGTATGACTGGCGCGCCGGTCAGCTGCAAGTCAGGAGTAAAATCTCACACTTAATGCAAAAGTATTGCATTTCCATGCTGGAAGGCCTGCCTGGATCCCTCTTTCGGCAGACCCCGCCCATGGAGGAGGTGTGCGATGTATGCGAGCGGAGACAACGCGGTCAGGCCTACAGCTACCACCTACCGGGTGTGGGCTGACGATCCCGAGCGCTTTTCAACCTACAGGGTCGCGGCGCTGCATCACAACCTTCACGAGCACCCGCTTTTCCAGGTGCCGGAGCTGGTGAAGCTCGCCATAGAGCTGGCTCCCCGGGAGCAATGCCGATTCATGAGGCAAGGCATGACGGTGGCTTCCGCCATCGCGCACGACAGCCGGCACCCGGACGGCCGCAGCCTCGAGGAGTTCTTCCAGCGCATGGAGGAGCCGGGCTCGTCAGTCGCCCTCTACAACATCGAAGTCATCCCGCGCTACAACGACCTGCTCCATTTGATCGTGGGCTCCATGCGCGCCTTGGTCGAGCGCGAGCAGCCGGACATTTTCCTGGTCAACGGTTTCGTGTTCTTCTCCGCGCCGCCCTCGGTGACGCCTTTCCACATCGATCGCGAGAACAACTTCTGGCTGCAACTGCACGGGCGAAAGACCCTGGACGTCTGGGACCATCGGGACCGCTCCATCGTGCCGGCCGATGGGGTGGAAGACTTCATCGTCACGCAGTCCCTCCGGAAGGTGCGCTTCAAGGAAGAATTCATGCCCCGCGCGCTCGAATTCAACGCGGGGCCCGGTGATGCGGTCTATTTTCCGAGCACCTCGCCGCACATGACGCGCTCCGTGACCGACTGGGTCGGTCCTGGCAATCGCTTGTCGATCTCGATCGGCGTGACCTTCTACACCTCGGTCACGCGCAGGCTGGCCCGCATCCACCAGACGAGCCGGCTGCTGCGCAAATGCGGGCTGTCGCCCTCCTACCCGGGGGAGTCGGCGCTTGCGGATGCCTCCAAGGCCGCTGTCGGCGGGCTCATCGGCGCCGCACGCGCACGGATCGTCGGCATGTCGTCCAAGGCGCGTCGCTTCAAGCGCAGCCTGACACCGCCGCCTGGCTCTTACTAGCGCTACGCCCGCCGCGCCTTACTGCGAGATCTTGCGGCCCTCTTCGACCTCGTGTTCGAAATAGCGCTGGAAGCTGAACGCGAGGCTCGCCATCAGCACGATGGTTCCGAAGGAGAGCGCAAGCACGAGGGCGCCGATGGTGAGCCAGTTGGTGCGTCCGGCCGTGGACTCGGCGGCCGAGGCGATGCCCGCGTTGTAGCGGGCGTTCCATTTCTCGGGCGTCATGAGGCCATAGACGATGGCCGTCAGCGCGCAACCCGAGATGGTGAATCCCAGGAACGGGATCAAGACCCAGCTCCAGGGGTCGTCCAGTCCGTACATCCGGGCGCGCCCGATGCCGTAGAGCCCGAGCGCCGTCAGGATCGGGAGCAGCCATCCGAGAGGGCTCGAAAGGCCGCGAAGGTAGAAGCAATGCAGCCCGAAGGGGCCGCCGAGGAAGGCCAGCCACGCGGCCACGGTCTTGTTCTTCATTCCGGTTTGGTCGAGCTGCCTTGGCCCAGGACCTTCTCCATCAGGACGACGTCGCGCCACTCGCCGAACTTCCAGCCGCAGTCCTTGAGCACGCCGACGTGGGTGAAGCCCTGTGCGCGGTGCACGCCGATCGAGCCGGCGTTGGCGGAATCGCCGATGACGGCGATGAGCTTGCGCACGCCGACCGCTTCCGCGGCCTGGGACAGGGCGTCGAGCAGCTTCGAGCCGAGCCCCTGGCCACGCGCGCTGTTGGCGAGGTAGATCGAGTCCTCGGCGGAGAAGCGATAGGCCGGGCGCGGCTTGAACCAGTTGCAGTAGGCGAAGCCGAGGAGCTCGCCGTCGCACTCCGCGACGAGGTACGGCAGCTTCTTGGAGAGCACGTCGGCGCGCCGTGCCGCCATGTCCGTGGCGCTGGGCGGCTCGGTCTCGAAGGTGCCGGTCCCGTGCAGCACGTGATGGGCGTAGATGGCGGTGATGGCCTCGACGTCTTGGTCGCGGCTGGGTCGGATGTGGGTCATTTGGCGCGTCCTGGCGCTGCCAGGTGTAGAAAAAAGCGGGTACGGGCTATAATCGCAGGCTTTTCAGCGTGTCGCTGGCCGGGTGGCCATGTCGCGTGTCTCGACGCTGAAAGAACTCCGTGGGCGAGCCCTTAGACCTTTTTGACCTTTTTGACCTTTTGAGATGGGGTTTTGGGGGTTTGGGTTTGCCGCACCACCCGAAGGATAAATCATGGTCGTGATTCGACTCTCCCGCGGCGGCTCCAAGGGCCGTCCGTTCTTCAACATCGTCGTCTCGGACAAGCGCGAGCGTCGCGATGGCCGTTTCATCGAGCGTCTGGGCTTCTACAACCCCACCGCCAAGGACAACGAGGAAAGCATCCGCATCGCGCAGGATCGCCTGGCCTACTGGAAGGGCGTCGGCGCGCAACCCTCGCTCACCGTCCTGCGCCTGATCAAGCAAGCGGCTGCAGCCGCCCCCAAGGCGGCTGCCTGAGCCGCTGCCAGGTGATGCTGCCCACGCTCGAAACCGCCGAATTGCCGGCGGATGCGATCGAAGTGGCACGCATCGCCGACGCCTGGGGCATCAAGGGCTGGTTCAAGGTCCTGCCCCACAGCGCCGAACCCGAGGCGCTTTTTTCTTCCAAGCGCTGGTTCCTGCAGCCTCCGGGCTCTCCCGCGGGCCGCGCGTTCCGGCTTCCGATCCGCGAAGCCAAGGAACATTCCGACTGCATCGTCGCCTCGTCCGAAGAGGTGCCTGACCGCAATGCGGCCGAGGCCCTGCGGGGCGCGCGGGTCTTCATCCCCCGATCGAGCTTCCCCACCGCCGGCGACGACGAGTACTACTGGGTCGACCTGATCGGCCTGGCCGTCGTGAACCGCGAAGGCGTTGCGCTGGGCACGGTCCGCGAACTGCTCGCGTCCGGTCCCCAGACCACGCTGGTCCTGGATGCAGAGGAAGACGGCAAGCCGGTCGAGCGCATGGTGCCGTTCGTTTCGGCCTTCATCGACAAGGTCGACCTGGCCGGCCGCGTGATCACGGTCGACTGGCAGCCCGACTACTGACCGCAGCTACGGGCCCGGCGCCGTCATGCGCTTCGACGTCATCACCCTGTTTCCCGAACTGTTCGCTCCGCTTCTCACGAGCGGCGTGACGCGTCGCGCTTTCGAGTCGAAGCAGGTCGACGTGGTGTTTTGGAATCCGCGCGACCATGCGGAAGGGAACTACCGGCGGATCGACGATCGGCCGTTCGGCGGCGGTCCCGGGATGGTCATGATGGCGCAGCCGCTCGCGGCGTGCCTCGACGCCGCGCTGGCGGCGCGGGGCTCCGCGGCGCCGGTGGTGCTTTTTTCGCCCATCGGAGAAACGCTGCGCCACGAAGCGGTCGAACAGTGGTCCGCCGGCGACGGCGCGGTCCTCGTGTGCGGCCGCTACGAGGGCATCGACCAGCGCTTCATCGACGCCAGGGTCACGCACCAGATCAGCCTGGGCGACTTCGTGCTGTCCGGCGGCGAGATCGCCGCCATGGCTTTCCTCGACGCGATTGCGCGGCTGCAGCCCGGGGTGCTCGGCGACGAAGCGAGCCATGTGCAGGACAGCTTCAATCCCGCGCTCGACGGGCTGCTCGACTGCCCTCACTACACCCGGCCGGAGCAATGGAACGGGGAGGGCGTGCCGGCCGTGCTGATGTCGGGCCATCATGTCCAGATCGAGCGCTGGCGCCGGGACCAGCGCCTCGCCATCACGCTTCGAAGGCGGCCCGATCTCATCGAAGCCGCGCGGCGGGCGGGGCGCCTCAGCGCGGCCGATGAGAAAGCCCTCAAGAAAAGGCTATAATTGCCGGTTCTTCGATCCTCTACCCGGCCGCGTCGGCATCCCCGGATGCTTCAAAGGACGCCTTTTGTGTAGCGTGGGCACGATCGACATCAGGAAATCATGAATCTCATCCAGACCCTCGAGCAGGAAGAAATCGCCCGCCTCGGCAAGAACATCCCCGCGTTCGCGCCTGGCGACACGGTCATCGTCAGCGTGAACGTCGTCGAAGGCAACCGCAAGCGCGTGCAGGCCTACGAAGGCGTCGTGATCGCCAAGCGCAACCGCGGCCTCAACAGCGGCTTCACCGTGCGCAAGATCTCCAGCGGCGAAGGCGTGGAACGTACGTTCCAGACCTACAGCCCGCTGATCGCCGGCATCGAAGTCAAGCGCCGCGGCGACGTCCGCCGTGCCAAGCTGTACTACCTGCGCGATCGCAGCGGCCGTTCGGCTCGCATCAAGGAAAAGCTGCCGGGCAAGTCCCAAGCGGCCGCTCAATAAGAGGCCTCTCCTTGCCATGCAAAAAGCCGCCATCCGAGGCGGCTTTTTGCTTTGGGGCCCCCATTCGGGGGCCATCGTGATCTTTGTCGTGGTGCCGTGTCCCTCGCCGGCGCCGTTTTTTCGTTGTACCTGAAACGTCCATCCACTTGACCCATCAACCACCGGCCATGAGCGAATCCTCCATCGAAGCGATCAATGTCGTGCCGCCTGCACCGCTGCGGTCATTCGATCCGCGCGAGGTGCCGGTGACATCCGTCGATACCGCCCTGCCGGCCGTGCAGCCCGATCAACTGGCCGTGCGCGCATTGCGCGCCCGCTTCGCCACGCCGCCGGTGTGGACGCCGGAGCTGCGTCGCGAACCGAGGATGACCGACCGTCCGCCGGCACAGGCTGCCGTCCTGGTGCCGATCGTCACGCGCGAGCAGCCCACCGTTCTCCTGACCGAGCGCACCGCGCACCTGACGCATCACTCGGGGCAGGTGGCATTCCCCGGCGGTCGCGTCGATCCGGAAGACGCCAACATCTCCGCGGCCGCGCTGCGCGAAGCCTGGGAGGAAGTCGGTCTCTCGGCGGAATACATCGAGGTGCTCGGCACGCTGCCGACCTACACGACCATTACCTCGTTCATCGTGACGCCGGTGGTGGCGCTGGTCCGCCCCGACTTCGAGCTGGCGATCAATCCGCACGAGGTCGCCGAAGCCTTCGAGGTGCCGCTCGCCTTCCTGATG
This sequence comes from Variovorax sp. HW608, assembly GCF_900090195.1. Classification (NCBI taxonomy): domain Bacteria; kingdom Pseudomonadati; phylum Pseudomonadota; class Betaproteobacteria; order Burkholderiales; family Comamonadaceae; genus Variovorax; species Variovorax sp. HW608. The sequence goes on along the minus strand of NZ_LT607803.1, from coordinate 7,055,974 downwards.
GACCCGGCCAACCACCGCCGCCACACCATGACGGACGACGACCAGCGCTCGCGCGAATGGCTGTCGATGCCCTACCAGGACGGCGCCAGCGAGCGCTTCGTCTGGGGCGCCACCGCCGGCATGCTGCGCAACCTCTACCGGTTCCTTTCGGCCTGACGGGGCGGTCGGGAAGGGGGCTCTCGTTATCATCGACCAATGAGCTTCTTTGCGATCCTGTGCGCATTGCTGATCGAGCAGGTGCGCCCGCTGGCCTTGCGCAACCCCGTCTATGCCGGGGTGCTCGCCTGGACGCGCTGGACCAGCCGCAACTTCGACGCCGGCAAGCCGCACCACGGCTGGGTGGCCTGGTCGCTCGCGGTGTTCGTGCCGACGGTGCTGGCACTGGCGGTCCATTGGCTTCTCATCCTGACGCTGGGCATGCCCTTTGCGGTGCTCTGGAACATCGCGATCCTGTACGTCACGCTCGGCTTTCGCCAGTTCAGCCATCACTTCACGGGCATCCGCGATGCCCTGGACGAAGGCGATGAGCCGCTCGCCCGTTCGCTGCTCGCGCACTGGCAGCATGTCGATGCCGTCAATCTCCCGCGCAGCGAGATCGTGCGGCATGTGATCGAGCACTCGGTGATCGCCGCGCATCGCCATGTCTTCGGCGTGCTGGCGTGGTTTTCCATCCTCGCGGCCGTCGGCCTCGGCCCGGCCGGCGCGGTGTTCTACCGGATGAGCGAATTCGTCAACCGCTACTGGGTGCACAAGAGCGGCGCATCGACGCAGCCGTCGAGCGTCTGGGTGCAGCAGGCCGCCGAACGCGCCTGGGCGTTGATCGACTGGCTGCCGGCCCGCATCACGGCGCTGGGTTTCGCGGTGGTCGGCAGCTTCGAAGAGGCGATCGACTGCTGGCGCAACGATGCGCGGCGCTTCCCGAACCCGAACGATGGCGTGATCCTCGCAGCGACTTCCGGTGCGGTGAATGTCCGGCTGGGCGGCGGCACCTTGCGCGCGGTTCCGGCGGCCGATCCGCTGTCGCGCGCGCAAGCCGGCGAATCATTCGGGGACGGACAGGAACCCGACAGCGGCAGCACGCCGGGGCGCGAACCCGAACCGGCGCATCTGCGCAGCGTGGTGGGCCTGGTGTGGCGGTCCGTCGTCATGTGGATGGTGCTGCTGGCGCTCCTGACGCTCGCGCGGCTCCTGGGCTGATTCGCGCGGAGCGCACCTTGCCGAAGAACATTCCGACCTTCTGGAGCCCGCGCATCGCGGCGCTCGAACCCTACGTGCCGGGCGAGCAGCCGCGTATTGCGAACCTGATCAAGCTCAACACCAACGAGAGCCCGTATCCGCCGTCGCCGGAGGCCATCGAGGCCATCCAGCGCGCGGCCGAAAGCAGGCTCGAGCTCTACCCCGACCCCGAATCCCTGGTGCTGCGCGAAGCCATAGCCGCGCGCCATGGCCTCGAAGCCGCGCAGGTCTTCGTTGGCAATGGTTCGGACGAAGTGCTCGCACACGCCTTCTTCGCCTTCTTCCAGCAGGCCGAGCCGCTCTTGATTCCGGACGTCACCTACAGCTTCTACCGCGTCTATGCGCAGCTCTACGGCATCGCGTGCGAGCTGCAGCCGGTCGACGAGGGCCTTCGCATCGACGACCACGCGCTCGCGAGGCGGGCGTCCGAAGGATGCGCCGGCATCGTCATCGCCAACCCGAATGCGCCGACCGGCATCGGGTTGCCGCTGGCGCGCATCGAGGCGTTGCTGAAGGCTTGCCCGGACCGCGTGGTCCTCGTGGATGAAGCCTACGTCGACTTCGGCGGCGAGAGCGCGATCCCGCTGATCGCCTGCCATCCGAACCTGCTGGTCGTGCAGACCCTCTCGAAGTCGCGCTCGCTGGCCGCCCTGCGGGTGGGCTTCGCCTGCGGGCAGGCGCATCTCATCGATGCGCTGCAGCGTGTGAAGAACAGCTTCAATTCCTACCCGCTGGATCGGCTCGCGGTCGCCGGCGCGGTGGCGGCGATCCAGGACGAGCGCTGGTTCGCCCGTACGCGCAACGACGTCATCGACACCCGCGAGGGCCTCGTGCTGCAACTCGAAGACCTCGGCTTCGAGGTGCTGCCGTCGCAGGCGAACTTCCTGTTCGTCCGCCATCCGGATCGCGATGCCGGCGAACTGGCTGCGGCGCTGCGCGAGCGCGCCATTCTCGTGAGGCATTTCCGGCAGCCGCGCATTGCGCAGTACCTGCGCATCACGGTCGGCACGCGCGATCAATGTGCGGCGCTTGTGGCCGCGCTGTCGGACATCCTCGGTGCTTGAGCGAACGCGCTAGTAGCGTGGCTGGCTGAGCTCGTCGAACAGCTCGCCGTAGATGCGGTAGCGCGAAGGGCTGATCGCGCCAGTCTCCACCTGCGCGATCACGCCGCAGCCGGGCTCGTGGAGGTGAGTGCAGTTGTAGAACCTGCATTCGGTCGCGTGCGCGGCGATATCCGGCATCAGGCGCGCGAGCTGCATCGCCTCGATGTGATGCAAGCCGAATTCCTGGAAGCCCGGCGAGTCGATCAGCGCGGTGCCGCTCGCCTTGTCCATCCAGTACCAGCTGGTGGTCGTAGTCGTGTGCTTGCCGGAGTTGAGCGCCTGCGAGATCTCGCCGGTCTGCGCCGAGGCGCCCGGCACCAGCAGGTTGATGAGCGTGCTCTTGCCGGCGCCGGAAGGGCCGAGCACCAGCGTGGTCTTGCCGGTGAGCAACCCGGTCAGCGCGTCCCGGTCCGAGCCATCTGCTGCCTTGAGCGCGAGCGGCAGCACTTGGTAGTTCATCCGCCGATAGGGCGAAAGCCGCTCCCACGCCCGCGCGAAAGCGGTCGCCAGGTCGCGCTTGTTGAGCGCGATCACGGGCGTGATGTGCGCCGCCTCCGCCGCGATCAGCGCGCGCGCGAGCTGGCTCTCGGAGAACTCGGGCTCGGCCGCGATGAGTATCAGCACCTGATCGAGATTCGCCGCGAATGACTTGGTGCGGATCTCGTCCTGTCGGTAGAAGAGGTTGCTGCGCTGCAGGACCTTTTCGATCGTGCCTTCGTCCTGGCTCGCCTGCCATTGCACGCGGTCGCCGACGACCGCCTGGCTCTTCTTGCCGCGCGGGTGGCAGATCAGTCGTTCGCCCTCCGGCGTCTCGACGATGCAGTGGCGGCCGTGACTCGCGACGACGAGTCCGTTACGCAGCGCGGCCTCATGAGCGTCGCCGCCACGCTGCTTAGCCAAGGGCGCGATCCATCGGTTCAAGCCGCCAGCAGGGCATCGACCTGCGCCGCGCACTCGAAGTCGGTCGCCGAGATGCCGGACACGTCGTGCGTATTGAAGCGCACCACGCAGCGGTTGTAGTGCACCGAGAGGTCCGGATGGTGGTCCTGCCGGTGCGCGATCAACGCCAGCGCGTTCACGAAGGCGATGGTCTCGAAGTAGTTCGCGAACTTGAAGGTCTTCTCGATCGCGACATCGGAGCCGTCGCCCGCGAGCTGCCAGCCTTCGAGCCGCGCGAGGCTGGCGACGATCTCCGTCGCGCTCATGGCGCGGCGCGGGTGGGACTTCCAGTCTTTGATCTTCAGCATGCTGCTCATGGCTTCGGCTCCCGGTCAGGCCGCGGCCATGCGCGCGAGGCGCTCGGACGCAGGCGGATGCGAGTAGTAGAACTTGACGAACACCGGATCGGGCGTGAGCGTCGATGCGTTGTCCTTGTAGAGCTTGAGCAGCGCCGCGGACAGGTCCTTGCCGCTGGTCTGCGCGACGGCGTAGGCGTCTGCCTCGAACTCGTGCTTGCGCGAAATCAGCACCGGCAGGGGCGCGACGAAGAAGCCGAACACCGGCACCGCCAGCATGAACAGCAGGATCGCCAGCGCATCGTTGGGCGCCGAAAGATTCGGCTGCACGCCCAGCCCCGTGTAGAACCAGGTATGGCCGGACAGCCAGCCCAGCAGCGCGAAGCCGGCCAGGCTCAGCGCGAACATGGCGGCCATGCGCTTGGCCACGTGCCGGTGCCTGAAGTGGCCCAGTTCGTGGGCCAGTACCGCCTCGACCTCGCGCGCCTCGAGCTGGCGCAGCAGCGTGTCGTAGAACACCACGCGCTTGCTGGCGCCGAAGCCGGTGAAGTAGGCGTTGGCGTGCGCGCTGCGCGTGCTGCCGTCCATCACGAAGAGGCCCTTTGCCGAGAAGCCGCAGCGCTGCATGAGCGCATCGACGCGGGTCTTGAGGGCGGCGTCGTCCAGCGGCTTGAACTTGTTGAAGATCGGCGCGATGAAGGTCGGATAGACCAGCATCATGAGGAGGTTGAAGGCCATCCAGACCCCCCAGGTCCAGAGCCACCAGAGGCTGCCGGCGGCATGCATGAGCCAGAGGATCAGCGCCGCGAGCGGGATGCCGATCACGGCGCCCAGCAGGACGCCCTTGACGGTGTCCTTGACCCACAGGCGCCAGGTCATCTTGTTGAAGCCGAAGCGCTCCTCGAGCACGAAGGTCTGCCACAACGTGAACGGCAGTTCGAGGAGGCCGCCGATCAGCGCGAACACAGCGAACAGGGCGAGCTGTTGCCACATCCCACCGCCCAAGGCCCCCAGCAACAGCCTGTTGAGGAGGTCCAGTCCGCCCAGCAGCGTCCAGCCGAGCAGGACCGCGGCGGCCCAGGCCATCTCGATCACGCCGAGCCGCGTCTTGGCAATCGTGTAGTCCGCCGCCTTCTGATGGGCGTCGAGCGTGATCGCCTGCTCGAAGGCCGCAGGTACCGCATGGCGGTGCCGGGCCACGTGCCGCACCTGTCGTGTCGCGAGCCAGAACTTCACCACCAGCCCGGCGACCAGCGCGAGGGCGAATGCGAGGGTGAGGGCGAGGGATGCAGGCAAGAAAGTCGGCATGGCGGCTGAGTTTAGCCCGCGGCCTTCGCCCGGTGGGCAGCCCGCCCGGCGACAGGGCCATCGACGACAATCGCCGGATGCCCGAATCCATCGAAACGACCGCAGTGGCGGTCACGCTCGGCAGGAGCGACCAGAACCTTGTCTGGCTGGACTGCGAAATGAGCGGCCTCGACCCTGAAAAAGAACGCCTGCTCGAAATCGCCGTGGTCGTCACCGGACCCGACCTCACCCCCCGCGTCGAAGGGCCCGTGCTCGTCATCCACCAGAGCGATGCGGTCCTCGACGCCATGGACGCATGGAACAAGGGCACGCACGGCCGCAGCGGCCTGATCGACAAGGTCAAGGCCTCGACCATCGACGAGGCCGAGGCCGAGCGGCAACTGCTCGAATTCATCGCGCGCTACATCCCGAAGAGCGGCTCGCCCATGTGCGGCAACACCATCGGCCAGGACCGGCGCTTCCTCGTGAAGTACATGCCCAAGCTCGAGGCGTACTTCCACTACCGCAATCTCGACGTCAGCACGCTCAAGGAGCTGGCCAAGCGCTGGAAGCCCGCGGCCTTCAACGCCTTCAAGAAGCAGCAGGCGCACACTGCGCTGGCCGACGTCCACGAGTCGATCGACGAACTCGAGCACTACCGCGAGACCTTCCTTCGCATCAAGGATTAGGGAAAAACCCGAGGCCGTGCGATAATTGCAGGCTTCGCTAATTCGGCAGCAAACCGATTTAGCGAATCCTTCCCGCATCTCCCTATCTTGCACATCGCGCCCGCTGAATCTCAGCATGAGTTTCAGCACAAAAGGCCGCAACCTCGATGAACGTCGAGGTTGAAGTCGTTGGATGGTTGATGTTTTTTTGACCACCCGACGCAGCGCTGCCCACGGCAGCGCTGGCGTAAGAGACTTTTCGATGACCGACGCTTTTGAAGCGCAGCGCGACTTCGCGCCTGCGCAATCCGACGCCTTTGCCGTTTCCGGCGAATCCGCATCCACTTTCGCCGCTTCCGAGTTCGAAGCGCTCGACGCCCTCCCGGCGGACGAGCCGAAGGAGCCCAACGGCTTCATCAAGCTGGGCCTCGCGCCCCAGCTCATCGCCGCGGTCGAGGACCTGGGCTTCACCCGCCCGACCGCCGTGCAGGAACAGGCCATCCCGCGCGCCATGGGCTTGAGCGGCAGCGGCGAAGGCACGACCCGCTTCGTCGACCTGATGGTGTCGAGCCAGACCGGCAGCGGCAAGACCGCGGCCTTCCTGCTGCCCGTGCTGCACACGCTGCTGCAGCGCCAGGCCGAAGCCGAAGCGGCCGCCAAGGCCGAATTCCAGCGCCTCGCCGCCGAAGCGGCTGCACGCGGCGAAGCGCCGCCGAAGAAGCCCAAGCGCAAGGACCCCACCAACAGCCGCAACTTCAAGCCCGCCACGCCCGGCGCGCTGGTGCTGTGCCCGACGCGCGAACTCGCGCAGCAGGTGGCGCACGATGCGATCGACCTGGTCCGCCACTGCCGCGGCCTGCGCATCGCCAACGTCGTCGGCGGCATGCCTTACCAGTTGCAGATCCAGCGCCTGCAGAACGCCGACCTCGTGGTCGCGACGCCCGGCCGCCTGCTCGATCTCCAGCGCTCGATGCAGATCAAGCTCGAGCAGGTCAAGTTCCTCGTCGTCGACGAGGCGGACCGCATGCTCGACCTCGGCTTCGCCGACGACCTGGCCGAACTCAACCAGCTCACCATCGAGCGCCAGCAGACGATGATGTTCAGCGCGACCTTCGCGCCGCGCATCCAGCAACTCGCCGCGCGCGTGATGCGCGAGCCGCAGCGCGTCACCATCGACAGTCCGCAGGAAAAGCACGCCAACATCAAGCAGGTGCTGTTCTGGGCCGACAATACCCAGCACAAGCGCAAGCTGCTGGACCACTGGCTGCGCGACACCAGCATCAACCAGGCGATCGTTTTTGCCAGCACCCAGATCGAGTGCGACGGCCTGGCCAACGACCTGCAGCAGGACGGCTTCAGCGCCGTCGCGCTGCACGGCGCCCTGAGCCAGGGCCTGCGCAACCGGCGCCTGATGGCGCTGCGCAACGGCCAGGTGCAGATCCTCGTTGCCACCGACGTGGCGGCGCGCGGCATCGACGTGCCGACCATCACGCACGTCTTCAACTTCGGCCTGCCGATGAAGGCCGAGGACTACACCCACCGCATCGGCCGCACCGGCCGGGCAGGGCGCGACGGCCTGGCCGTGACCTTCGCCGAATTCCGCGATCGCCGCCGGATCTTCGACATCGAGCAGTACAGCCGCCAGCAGTTCAAGTCGGAAGTGATTCCGGGGCTCGAGCCGCAGCAGCGTCCGCCGCGCCCGCAGGGCGACTTCGGTGGTCGCGGCCGCGGCGACGGCCACTCGCGTGACCGCAAGTTCGGCGGCGGCGGCCATCGCGGCGGCAATGGCTATGCCAATGCGAGCGGCTTCAACGACCGCAATGCGCGCGGCCCGAACGCCGGCTTCGGCGGCGCACGCGCCAACGACGGCTACGGCCGCAAGGCGGGTTGGGGCGAAAGCGCGCCGCGCAGCCATGGCAATGGCAGCGCCGCGGGCGCGCCCCGCCGCGACGGCTTCGCGCCGCGTGGCCATGCCGGCGCCGGCAAGGGCTTCGTGCCGCGCGATGCGCAGAAGCGGGGCTTCAAGCCGAGCCGCTGACGCGACCCGCACCCGACCCACAAGCCCGCGCTTCTCCGCAAGCGCGGGCTTTTTTGTTGCCGCCG